>JBMTKF010000001.1:0-158511 GCA_049439205.1 Flavobacteriaceae bacterium
ACACTACACATTCTAACTACTTCACAATAACTCAAGTCTAACAGTATCAAAGGCAGTTCTATCGTTGAGCGATAGGATTTCACCTCTGACTTATCAGACCGCCTACGGACCCTTTAAACCCAATGATTCCGGATAACGCTTGGATCCTCCGTATTACCGCGGCTGCTGGCACGGAGTTAGCCGATCCTTATTCTTACAGTACCGTCAGGCTAGTACACGTACTAACGTTTCTTCCTGTATAAAAGCAGTTTACAACCCATAGGGCCGTCTTCCTGCACGCGGCATGGCTGGATCAGAGTTGCCTCCATTGTCCAATATTCCTCACTGCTGCCTCCCGTAGGAGTCTGGTCCGTGTCTCAGTACCAGTGTGGGGGATCTCCCTCTCAGGACCCCTACCTATCGTAGTCTTGGTGAGCCGTTACCTCACCAACAAACTAATAGGACGCATGCCCATCTTTTACCATCGGAATTTTCTTCTGCATCACAGGAGTGAAACAGATCATATGGGGTATTATTCAAAATTTCTCTTGACTATCCCCCAGTAAAAGGTAGGTTGCATACGCGTTACGCACCCGTGCGCCGGTCGTCAGCGGATTGCAAGCAATCCCTGTTACCCCTCGACTTGCATGTGTTAAGCCTGCCGCTAGCGTTCATCCTGAGCCAGGATCAAACTCTTCGTTGTTGTTTTTTAATAATATTAACGAACCAACAACTAATTGACTTGTCTCAAAATGGTTTCTAATTCGCTTTGTATCAAAAATTGATACGCGCTGTCATTCTTTATTCTGTCTATCAATGAACTTAACAAACCGGAAATATTCTCAAAAGATATTTTCTCTGTTGCGGGTGCAAATATAAAACCCTTTTTCTTCTTCGCAATACCTTTTTCACCTTTTTTTTTAAATATTTTTAGTAAAAAAAAAGAAATTATAAATCAATATATTACTATGAAATAATTAGAGGGTCAAGGGCTTTTTTTTGGAATTAAATTTTGGCTTATTTTCTTTCCAGAATTTATACAAACTGTCCAGATCGTAATCTAGTGCCATGTCTTGTCGCTCCAATCGATCTTCAGAAAAAGCTCTTTGAAGTATATCTTCGATCAAATAATCCTCATAAACTTTATCTGGATCATAAGTATCTTTTAAAGAGAGTTTGAACAACGATGCAGTAGATTGGTATATAAATGCCCGCCAACCGTTTCGCAGCTCCTTGACCAGATTGTGGGTGGTCTCTCCAGTTTGGCGATGAACCAATTTGATAAGAATACGTCCTTGAGAACGTGACAATTTTTTGAGCTCTTTCTCAAATTCGTTATAAATGAAGTCTTCCAAACGTTTTAGGTATTTCCTTCTTTTCTTTTTAGAATTGATTTGATCTAATCTTGCGGTAAGAATTTCCAAACGATCTGCCGCCATTTTTGCATAGGGATAAACGCGATAGGTACGCTCTCTCAAGATAACGTATCGTTTTGCTTCGTCGTAGTTGTCAAATCGCAAGGGTTGAAACAAAACCACTTCCTTGAGTTCAATTTTTGAATTGATGATGGTATCCCCTTTGATAACAAAATATTCTTCAGGATGCGGAGGTGTGCTTTGGATTTGAGCACTACTCCATACCATTATGAAAAAAGCGGGAGTTAAAACAAGTGATTTCATGAATGACAAATTTAAGAATAAAAGCAGGGATAATCAGTTTAAATTGGGGACTTATGCTTATTTTTAACTTCAATTTTTTTTATAAAAAGTTTTGACGAACCTTACCGAGGAATCCGCAATGCTAAGACAAATACCTCAAAAAAATAAAAATTGTTAAACACCACTATGTTAACTTAAATTTATACGCATGAAAATCTTTAAAGATAAATCCATGGCATTTTTGGAAGCTTACTTAAATAATCCTTCTCCCACTGGCTACGAATGGGAGGGGCAAAAATTATGGATGGATTACCTCAGACCATATGTGGATCATTTCATTACAGACACCTACGGTACCGCAGTGGGTGTAGTCAATCCCGATAGTCCATACAGAGTCGTAATTGAGGGGCATTCGGATGAAATTTCATGGTATGTCAATTATATCACTGATAAAGGTTTGATTTACGTGATCCGCAATGGAGGTAGCGACCACCAAATCGCGCCCTCTAAATGGGTAAATATTCACACGAAAAAGGGGGTGGTTAAAGGTGTTTTTGGATGGCCCGCCATTCATACCCGAAAAAGCGGAAAAGAGGAAACCCCCAAGCTTGATAATATTTTTGTGGACATAGGTGCCAAAGACAAAAAAGAGGTTGAAAAAATGGGGGTACACGTAGGATGTGTCATTACTTATCCTGATAGTTTTGAGGTAGTCAATAAAAATAAGTTCGTTTGCCGAGCCATTGACAACCGTGTCGGAGGTTTTATGATTGCGGAAGTAGGGCGTTTATTGCACCAAAACAACGTCAAATTACCTTTTGGGTTATACATCACTAACGCAGTTCAGGAAGAGGTGGGGCTTCATGGGGCCGAGATGATCACGCAAACACTCAAACCTGATGTAGCTATCGTGACCGACGTTTGCCACGACACCACCACTCCCATGATCAACCAAAAGGAACAGGGGTATATCGAAATGGGAAAAGGGCCCGTGATAAGTTATGCTCCTGCAATACAAAACAAACTAAGAGAACAAATTATAGATACTGCTGTGGCTCAAAAAATTCCTTTCCAAAGATTGGCTTCTTCAAGATATACTGGGACGGATACCGATGCCTTTGCATACAGTAATGGTGGTGTTGCCTCGGCCCTGATCTCATTGCCCCTGAGATATATGCATACTACGGTTGAGATGGTTCATCAAGAGGATGTAGAAAACGTCATTCGACTGATCTACGAAACATTACTAACTATTAATCCTAAAAAGAGTTTCAGCTATTTTGACTAGAGGCTTTGGTCACTTATTTTTTAAAATGATAGTCCCTTTCTACCCTCGCAATCCTTATATTATACTCTTTGAAAAAGTTTTTTTCCTTTTTCTTTGGCCCAACAATGTTCTATATTTTGTCGCCATGCCTGTATAGTCTCTAGGTCCTTCCAATAACTAACCGATATTCCATAATCATTCCTTGCACTGTCTTCTCCAAGAAAACCCTCCAATTTATCGGCTTGCTTTCTTAGTTGATCGTTTATCCTGAAATACTCTGGATCAGATTGATAGAGAATAGAGGTAAAGATTACAGCATAATATGGTGGCTTTTGGATGTTGGTGGTCATTATTGAAAATTTGATTTACAATCAGATGTATAAAAAAAAATTACTCGTTAATCAAGGCTTTATTGATCCGCTTTACAACTGCAGGACCATTGTAAACAAACCCCGTGTAAAGCTGGATCAGATCAGCACCAGCATTGATTTTTTCAATCGCATCTTTGGGATCATGAATACCTCCAACACCAATAATGAGAAAAGCTTTTTTACTTTTCTCAGAGAGAAAACGTACCACATCTGTGCTACGTTGGGTGAGTGGTTTTCCACTTAGCCCACCGGTTTGAGTCAGTTTGGATGAACTTAGTCCATCACGGCTTAGGGTAGTATTGGTTGCAATCACCCCCGCAGTATGAGTGGTTTTGACGATATCAATAATGTCAATCAATTGGTCATCGTTCAGGTCGGGGGAAATTTTTAAGAGTATGGGTTTCGGTTTTTCAGTTGCTTGATTGATTTTCTGTAAAGTGTTTAACAATTCGGTAAGCGGCTTTTTCTCTTGTAGTTCCCTTAGGTTTGGTGTATTGGGCGAACTGACATTTACCACAAAATAATCCACATGGGGATACAGTGACTGAAAACAATAGATGTAATCGTCCGTGGCCTTATTATTCGGAGTGTTTTTATTTTTACCGATGTTGCCTCCTATGATTATGTTTTTATTTTTTTGGAGACGAGGAATGGCTGCTTTAACGCCTTGATTATTGAATCCCATTCGATTAATTAATGCTCCGTCATGAGGGATACGAAAAAGACGTTTTTTTGGGTTGCCCGTTTGGGGCTTGGGGGTTAGTGTTCCGATCTCAACAAATCCAAACCCAAAATTGGAAAGTTCCCGATAAAGTTTAGCGTCTTTGTCAAAGCCTGCAGCCAACCCCACGGGGTTTTTAAATCTAATCCCAAAGAATTCCTTTTCAAGTTTGGGATGTTCTACTTGGTAAACTGCCCTGACTAAAAATGGCACACCAGGAATTTTATGTATCCAACAAATAAATGCAAAAACAAAATGATGTATCCATTCAGGGTCGCATAAAAAAAGTATGGGTTTGATCAAATAGCGATACATTGGCTTCAGAAAAAAAATCCCGCCGAAGCGGGTTTGTATTATTTTTTGGCGGGGTTAAGTTTTTGACTCATCTCAAGTGAAAGGGCACTCCGCTCAATTTTTAACTTTCCGGCCATCGTCTCTATCACGCAAGTATTGTCCCTGTCATTGACTTCCATCACTTTGGCATGAATACCACTTTTAGTAATCACTCGATCGCCTTTTACCAGATTTTTCATGAAGTTCTTTTCCTTTTTTTGTCTGCGCTGTTGGGGCAAGATGATAAAGAAAAAAAACACCACAAGCATTAATAGCAAAAAGGGCATTTGCCCTGAAAATCCCTCCATAGGTTATTTTAATTATTTTGTTGTTGACGTGCTTTAGCAGCGTCATCGCGTTGTTTTTGCTTGACCGGATCAGGGGTAACCATGGCTTTAATCCTTAAAGTTTCTCGACCACTGGCAGTATTGGCAGAGATTGTTACGGTTTTTTGTTGCATATTGGGTTTGTTACTTGAGTCAAAACTGACCAAAATCTCACCGGATGCTCCAGGAGCTATGGGCGTGTTTTTTGGATAATTGGGAACAGTGCAACCACAGCTTCCTCTTGCATCTACAATAATCAAGTCAGTTTGACCAGTATTAGTAAAAGTAAATGTCGTTTGGACGGTTTCGCCCTCTTTGATAGTTCCAAAGTCATGCATGGATTTGTCAAATGACATGGCTGCATTAGCTGGAGCACTTTTGGAAGCATTTTGTGTTGATTTCTCTTTATCCACTTTTTTAGAGGCACTCTCATTACAGCCAACAAGACTGGTCAAAAAAGTAAAAACAAAAATTAAAGTTGTTTTTTTCATTTTGTATAAATTATAATTTTCAAATTTAAGAAAAAACATTAATTAAGTCCCCTACCAGTCTTATTTAATCGACCCGATTGATCAAAATCTCTAATTGTTTGATCCAGTATTCCATTGATGAAAATATTACTTTTTGGAGTGGAATAATCTTTGGATATTTCGATATATTCATTCATGGTCACTTTGGGAGGAATCGTTGGAAAGAAAAGCAATTCAGCCATAGCCATCTTAATCATGATGGCATCCAAAAGAGCAATCCTGTCACTATCCCAATTGGGAGTTCTTCCAACCATTTCCTGCTGTAAAGAATCGTTATTGGCCACGACCTTTTCCAAAAGTGCTATGGCGAATTGAGGGTCCTCCTCAGTGGTAATCATTTCTGGAAAATAAAGACTTTTACTGTCATGAGGATCAATTCTTTGAAGGATTTTTAGCAGGAAAGTATTGACTACAGGCAGGTCATCAATCCAAGTGAGTTCCTTGTCTTCCAAATAATCATAAAAGTCATCGGAAGGAGCAAGAATCTCCTTAAAGAAAAAGACTATGATCGCACGATCATCCTCTATTGAAGGGGATACTTGCCTGGAGTATTCTTGATATTTTTCGCTCTGCATCAAGTCTTTAAAATTGGATTTTACATACTCAAAATCCAACTCCCAAAATTTGATTTTTCTTTTTTTGATGTACTGATTCAATACTGGATGATTAGCGATGAAATGTAGAATTTTATTTTCTACCAGTGATTTGGAATCAAAGGGATTCGAATTAATTCTAAGGCCTTTTTGAAGAGATGTTTGATCTAGGGCGTAGTCATAAATAGATTTGAGAAAAGCCATAAGTGCAAGGTATAAGGAAAAGGTATTGAGGTAACTTTTTTTGAAAAAATCAACCTCCTTTGCCAAGTTGCTCTCCCGATTATGTAAAAAGGAATATAACGACTGCATCACTTTGATGCGCAGATGTCTTCGGGTTAGCATGTATTTAATTACAAATCTTTGCTGTAAAAGTAGGGCTTTAGTTTTAATTAAAATAAACTAAAAAAGCTTTTTGAAGTTTATAACAAAAGCATTTGATTACCTTTGACACCATGTAAAATAACTCTAGCTATTTATGAATGAGAGAACTTCAATACCTCAATAAATACCTGAAAAAATACTTTTTGAAATTACTTTTGGGAATTTTAATTACAGTCATCTCAAGAATTTTTTCTTTATTTACCCCTCGTCTGATTGGAGAGTCTCTCACTGCAGTAGAAAATTATCTTTCTAACCATCAAGGGGATTTAACAGTACTCAAATCATTGTTGCTAAATAACATACTTATTATCATTGGCGCAACATTTCTTTCAGGATTTTTCACCTTTCTTATGCGACAAACCATTATTAATGTATCTCGTTACATTGAATTTGATCTCAAAAATGAAATATACTCGAAATATCAAAGATTGACCCAACGCTTTTATAAGAACAATCGAACTGGAGACTTAATGAGCAGGATCAGCGAAGATGTAAGCAAGGTAAGAATGTATGTAGGTCCTGCGATCATGTACAGCATCAATACGATAACCTTGTTCATTTGTGTGATTACCCTTATGTTAAATATTGCGCCCAAGCTATCGGTTTATACCCTCCTGCCACTTCCCATTTTATCATTTACCATATATAAGCTAAGCATAGTAATAAATACTAGAAGTACTGAAGTCCAGGAAATGTTATCAAAGTTATCTTCTTATACTCAAGAGATATTCAGTGGTATATCTGTGGTAAAATCCTATGGATTGGAGTACAATACCCATGAGAAATTCGATAATCTGGCGGAGGAGTCTAAGGGGAAAAACATGAATTTGGTCAAAGTACAGGCCTGGTTTTTCCCATTAATGATCCTTTTAATTGGCATGAGTAACCTGATCGTAATTTTTATTGGTGGTCAACAATATATGAATGGTAGCATAGAAATCGGTGTATTGGCTGAATTTATAATTTACATAAATATGCTGACTTGGCCTGTGGCTGTTGTGGGCTGGGTAACCTCTGTGGTGCAGCAAGCCGAGGCATCACAAAAAAGAATCAATGCTTTTTTGAATGAGTCCATAGAAATTCAAAATGGCCCTGGGGTTGATCTCTCTGTTAAGGGAGAGATATGTTTTGAAAATGTAACATTGGTTTATCCTGAAACACAAATCAAAGCCTTAGACAACATCAGTTTTGTTTTAAAAAAAGGAAAATCACTTGGCATCATTGGAAAGGTAGGTTCGGGAAAGTCCTCTATACTTCATCTGATCAATCGTCTTTATGATCCACAATCGGGAAAAATTCTATTGGATGGTCATGATATTAAAATCTTTAAATTGGACCAGTTAAGAAGTTTTATAGGTAATGTCACTCAAAATGCATTTTTGTTTTCTGAAAGTATAGAGGATAACATTAAAATGGGTAGACAAGAGGCTTCGTATCAAGAGATGATTGAAGCTTCCAAAAAGGCAGATATCCATAGAAGTATCAAAAGATTTAAGAATGGTTATAAAACCCTTCTGGGTGAGAGAGGACTTACTCTATCTGGAGGACAGATTCAAAGGGTATCTATCGCCAGAGCACTTATCAAAGACCCCAAAATACTGCTTTTTGATGATTGTCTATCGGCAGTAGATACAGATACAGAAGAAAAAATATTAAAAAACTTAAATGAGTTTTGTCAAGATAAAACTACAGTAATTGTAAGCCACCGTATTTCATCAGTTAGAGATGCCGATCGCATAATCGTTTTAGATCATGGTAAAATTATTGAAAATGGACCCCATCAAAAACTACTCGATCTAAAGGGGCATTATTTTGATCTTTTCAACAAACAACAAAGCGAAAAAAATATTTAATTTGTTTTGTTTTATTTTTTTTATCAATTTTGATGTTACAACTAAATTAATTTAAACAAAAGTTCAATGTATTATAACAATGAAAAGGACCAGGAAGAAATATTTTCTAAAGTTCTTCGTGCAGGGAGAAGAACTTATTTTTTCGACGTTCGTGAAACTAAGGCCAGTGATTATTACTTAACCATTACAGAAAGTAAAAAATTCACAAATGATGATGGAACTTTCCACTACAAAAAACACAAAATCTATCTTTATAAAGAAGATTTTAATGATTTCACATCAATTTTAGCTGAAATGGTAGATTTTGTTATTAAGGAAAGAGGCGAAGAGGTCATAAGTGAAAGGCATCAAAAGGATTATGACAAAGAAAAAAAATTGGACTCATTAAAAGTTTCGGAAAACAACTTTACCGATCTTGAATTTGAAGACATATAGTCAGGGTTATTTTAGATTTAAATCTCCGATTTATTTAATAGCCTTCATATATTAACTAGATTTGCTGTCTTAAAAAAAATTATGGCCAGAACTGAATCATACATGCTTCCGTTAAACACGAAAGCATTTGATTTTACTCTTACCAATAGTGTTGACCAAAAAAAAGTTTCTTTAAACCAAGTCAAAGGAATCTCAGGTACTTTAATCATATTCATGTGTAATCATTGTCCATATGTATTGCATTTATTGGACAAAATGGTGGAGGTGAGCAAGAATATTAAGGAATGGAGGATTAATACGATAGCCATATCGAGCAATGATGTAGAAAACTTTCCAGAGGATCGTCCTGAACTCATGAGAAAATTGGCTCTAAAAAAATCGTTTGGATTTCCCTACCTGTACGATGAAACCCAAGAAATTGCTAGGGCCTATCAAGCTGCATGTACCCCTGATTTTTACCTGTTTGATCATGATTTAAAGCTTGTTTACCGCGGACGTTTTGACAATGCACGTCCTAAAAACAACAATCCAATTACGGGAAAAGATTTGATGAATGCTTGCCAAAGATTGTCAAAGGGTATCGCACAAGAAAGAGAACAGATTCCCAGCTTGGGTTGTAATATAAAGTGGAAATCGGGAAATGAACCCGAAGGATTTTTCGTCTAAAAATCTACCAACTCTACCTCAAAAATTAAATTAGCGTTGGGCGGAATAATTCCACCTGCTCCTCGAGATCCATAGGCCAATTCACTTGGTATAACCAGTTTTGCAGCAGACCCTTTTTTGAGCAGTGCGATACCTTCATCCCATCCTTTAATTACCTTTCCTCGCCCTAGGGGGAAGCTGAAAGGCTCATTACGTTGGTATGAAGAGTCAAAAATCGTTCCGTCAAGCATCATTCCTCTGTAGTGTACGGATACATTGCTCCCTTTTGGCGGATGATGACCAGTTCCCTCTCGTGTAATTTTATAGAAAAGTCCACTATCTGTTTTATCCATGTCATTAGTCAATTTTTCAAATTCCTTTTTTGCGACTTCTCTAACGGCTTTTAGATTAGCTTCTTTTTTTTTTATAAAAACATCAAAAGCCGCTCTAGCACCCCAAGCCTTTGCATCAGCTCCAACGCGTTCAATGACAATATTTTGAATGGTATCACCTTGAGCGATTGAATCTACTACCTCTTGACCTTCTAACAAATATCCGAAAACAGTATGTTTACCATCCAACCACGGTGTGGCGGTATGGGTGATGAAAAATTGACTTCCGTTGGTTCCTGGACCTGAATTGGCCATTGATAGGATACCAGGGCGATCGTGTTTGAGGTCCGGATGGAATTCGTCGTCAAACTGGTATCCTGGTCCACCCACGCCAGTACCCTGAGGACAACCCCCTTGAATCATAAAATCTGCGATAACGCGATGAAACTTTAGACCATCGTAATAAGGCGCTCCTTGTGGAAACACCTTGTTTTCTATTGAACCTTCAGTCAGACCAACAAAGTTTCCAACTGTCCCAGGTGTTTTGTCATAGGTTAATTGAATTTTAATATTTCCTTTTTCGGTTTTAAAAAGAGCAAAAATTCCCTCCTCCATGATTTGTGTTTTAAATTTAGACGAAGATAACAATAGTTCTTTGAAGTTATTTGATTTCAATCAATTTCCAACCTCACTTATGAATTTCAATCGAAAAAGACGCAACTCCTCCTCCTCATAGAGACCATCAAACTCATCAAAGGCCAAATGTAAATCATCGGTATCTGCTTCCATAAAATAATTGGTCAATTCTTCGATTTGATCTTCATCAAAAATATCATTGATCCAATAATCAATATCGAGTTTTGTCCCTGAAAAAATAATTGTTTCCATTTCTTCGATCAATTTAGGCATCTCCATTCCTTTGGCTGATGCAATATCATCAAATGAAAATTTTCGATCAATGCTTTGAATCAAGTATAGTTTTAAAGCCGAATTTGCTCCTGTACTTTTAATGATCAGATCATCGGGACGCGTAATCTGGTTTTCTTCTACATATTTTTGAATGAGTTTAATAAATTTGGCCCCATAACGTTTAGCTTTGCCCTCTCCAACCCCATTAATTTGATTAAGTTCTTGGAAACTGATAGGATATTTTACAGCCATATCTTCTAATGAATACTCCTGAAAAACAGCAAAAGGAGGGACATCTTCTTCTCGGGCAACATGTTTCCTTAATGAAAGCAGCAAATTCATCAGAGCTTTGTCGGTATTATCCTGAGATTTAATGGATACTAAATAGGGTTCTTTTGATTCATAATCATGGTCGGCAGTAATCAAAAAAGAAATGGGATTTTCCAAAAAAAACCTAGCTTTTTGTGTCAGCTTTATAATACCATAGGCCTCTATCTCCTTAGTAAAGTAGCCATTAATCAGTGACTGTCTGAGCAATGCCATCCAAAATTTAGGACTCTTGTCTTTTCCCTTACCAAAAAAGGGTTTTTCATGTGTTTTGTGTGAAAGTATCAATGCATTCTTGGTACCAACCAATGTTTTTACAATTTCTTTTGATTTGTATTTTTCGTTTGTATCTAAAACAATTTGAATCAAAACCTTTAACTCTTTTCCTGCTTCAATCTTAGGTTTGGGATAACGCATGTTATCATCCATGTCTGCCCCATCACCTTTTTCAGAATCAAATTCTTCTCCAAAATAATGGAGTATAAACTTCCTTCTCGATACAGATGTTTCGGCGTAGGCTACCATTTCATTTAGAAGTGCAAACCCTACTTCCTGTTCAGCTAATGGTTTTCCAGACATAAATTTTTCCAATTTTTCTATGTCTTTGTAGGAATAAAAAGCCAAGCAATGCCCCTCTCCACCATCTCTCCCTGCCCTCCCAGTCTCTTGATAATAACTTTCAATACTTTTGGGAATGTCGTGATGAATTACAAACCTGACATCGGGCTTGTCTATACCCATACCAAATGCGATAGTAGCAACTATAACATCACAATCCTCCTTGAGAAACATATCTTGGTTTCTCACTCGAGTTTTAGAATCCAATCCAGCATGATAAGGCAAAGCATTCACACCATTGACCTGAAGCACTTCTGCTAATTCTTCTACTCTCTTTCTGGATAGACAATAGATAATTCCGGATTTGCCAATATTTCCCTTAACGAATTTGATGATATCGGTTTCAACCTTTTCAGTTTTTGATCTCACTTCATAATATAGATTTGGCCGATTAAAAGAGGATTTGAAAACTTTTGCATTGGTAATTTTCAAATTTTTAAGAATGTCCTCTTGAACTTTAGGAGTAGCAGTTGCGGTCAGTGCAATAATTGGAATTTTCTGTCCCATTTGATCCAAAATTGATCTTAAATTCCTGTATTCAGGTCTAAAATCATGACCCCATTCCGAAATACAATGAGCTTCATCTACTGCTAAAAACGAAATTTTAATCGTTTTAAAAAAATCAATGAATTCTTTCTTTGCTAAGGATTCAGGAGCTACAAACAAAAGTTTGGTCACACCATTCATCAAATCTTTTTTGACACGAAGAGTCTCGGTTTTATTTTGTGAAGAATTCAATACATGTGCAATTCCATTATCAGCAGAAATTCCCCTAATGGTATCTACTTGATTTTTCATCAGTGCAATAAGAGGGGAGACAACAAGTGCCGTACCTCGACAAAGTATTGCCGGTAACTGGTAACACAGAGATTTACCCCCACCTGTAGGCATAATAACAAAAGTGTCCATGCCATTAAGCAAGTTCTCAATAACAGGCTCCTGAAGACCTTTGAAACTCGAAAAACCGAAGAATTGTTTTAGAGATTTTTTTAAATCTTCTTGTTTCTCCAATGGGTAATCTTTAGTTTTAAAAATTAGTTAAATTTGTAAATACAATATAGTTCTTTTAAAAAAAAAAAACTAATCAAAAATCACAAATTGAGCGAAACCTCAACAGTTACTCAAATTGCTTATAACACCATTAGCATTGAAATAGAATCTTTGAAATTATTGAATGAGTCTATTGATCATAATTTCAAAAAAGTCATTGAAATAATTCATGAATCTAAAGGAAAAGTAGTTCTTACAGGTGTGGGAAAAAGTGGAATAATAGCCATGAAAATTGCTGCAACTTTGAGTTCAACTGGAACACCCTCTTCCTACTTGCATGCATGCGATGCTTCACATGGAGATCTAGGTATGGTTCAAAAAAAAGATGTGGTTATAGGAATTTCTAAGAGTGGAAATTCAAGGGAGATAAAAGACCTTATACCTTTTTTAAAAAACAATGGCAACACCATAATAGGAATGACCGCCAATCCAAACTCTTTTCTGGGAAAGCAATCAGATTATCTTCTTTTTACACCGGTTGATCAGGAAGCTTGCCCATACGAATTGGCACCCACCACAAGCACCACAGTACAATTAGTTATGGGAGATACACTGGCTATGAGTTTGATGGAATTGAACGATTTTAAACCTGATGACTTTGCCCAAATTCATCCCTCAGGAACCTTGGGTAAAAAGTTGAACCTTAGAGTAGCTGATTTATTGAACGATTCGAAAATCCCTAAAGTCTCTCTGAATTCTTCTCTAAAAGAGGTAATCTGTGAAATCTCAGAAAAAAGATTAGGGGCCACTGCAGTTGAAAAAAATGGGGATTTATGTGGATTGGTAACCGATGGTGATATCCGAAGAGTTTTTGAAAAACATGAAAATATTGCTAGACTGAAAGCAGCTGATATCATGACGAAAAATCCTATAAGTGTGGATGAAAATCTCTTGGCAATCGAAGCTTTAAAATTAATGCAAATCAAAAAAATTAATCACTTAGTTGTAATGGGAGGAAATCATACTTACCTTGGGATTGTACATCTTTTAGATTTTTTTAATGAGGGATTAAATGGATAAGAATCCTAATGAAATGTCTTTTTTAGATCACCTGGAGGAACTCAGATGGCATCTAATACGTTCTAGTTTGGCCATTTTAGTATTGGCCTCTGCGGCTTTTATAGCAAAAGATTTTATTTTTGACTCCATTATTTTTGGACCTAAAAAAATTGATTTTCCAACCTATAAATGGTTCTGTTATCTTTCTGAATCTTTCGGTCAAGGGGACAGCTTTTGTATCAATGAAATGCCTTTTAGAATTCAAAGCAGGACGGTGGCAGGTCAATTTTCTGCACATTTGTGGACTTCTATTTTGGCAGGTTTTATTTTAGCATTTCCCTATGTGATTTTTGAATTTTGGAAATTTGTAAGTCCTGGATTACTTGAAAACGAAAGAAAAAATGCAAAGGGCTTTATTTTCATATCCTCTATGCTTTTTTTTATTGGAATACTTTTTGGCTACTACATGGTTACTCCGCTATCCATTAACTTTCTGGGGAATTATACAGTCAGCAGCGAAGTATTCAATGATTTTGATTTAAGCAGTTATATAGGGCTACTAAGAGCATCTGTTTTGGCCAGTGGGCTAATTTTTGAATTACCCATCATTATTTATTTCCTTACAAAAGTAGGTATAGTAACCCCTCTATTTTTGAGTAAAAACCGAAAATTTGCTTTGGTGATTGTGTTGAGTTTGTCGGCAATAATCACACCTCCCGATATTGTAAGTCAAATCATTGTAAGTATCCCTCTACTAATTTTATACGAGGTAAGTATATTTATTTCAAAATTTACGTACAGTCGTATTGAAAAAGAAATGCAGCAAACCTCATCAGCAAAATGAAACTAAGTGCGCAAAATATCGAGAAATCCTATAAAGGTAGAAAAGTAGTAAAGGGGATTTCCATTTCGGTTAAACAAGGAGAAATTGTAGGCTTATTGGGTCCTAATGGTGCGGGTAAAACCACTTCTTTTTACATGATCGTAGGTTTGATCAAACCACAAGGGGGGAGTATACTTTTGGATGATACAGACATTACCTCCTTCCCCATGTATAAGAGGGCGCAAAATGGAATTGGCTATCTGGCTCAAGAGGCTTCTGTTTTCAGAAAGCTCAGTGTAGAAGACAATATTTTAAGTGTTTTACAACTCACTAAACTCTCAAAAAAGGAACAAAAAGAAAAAACAGATGCATTGCTGGAAGAATTTGGATTGACCCATATTCGAAACAATAGAGGAGATTTACTATCAGGTGGGGAAAGAAGAAGAACCGAAATTGCAAGAGCACTAGCTACAGACCCCAAATTTTTGCTTCTTGATGAACCTTTTGCAGGGGTTGATCCTGTTGCCGTGGAGGACATTCAAAAAATTGTTGCCCACTTAAAGAAAAAAAATATTGGTATACTCATTACCGACCATAATGTTCAAGAAACTCTAGCTATTACAGACAAAACCTTTTTAATGTTCGAAGGAAGCATTCTTAAAGCAGGAACTCCCGAGGAGTTGGCCAAAGATGAAATGGTTAGAAAAGTTTATTTAGGTAAGAATTTTGAATTGAGGAAAAAGAAATTGACGCTTTAATAAGCTATCAAGGTTATTAGAGAGAAGATCACCAATCAATAAGATTATAAACATAAAATAGAAAATATACCTTAAAAAAGCGGCATTTCAAAAAAAAGATTAATGCAGGGTTTAATCCCCCATCTTGTATAGACTATTCTTAATTAAATTCAAAAATAAATAGACAATTACTACCAAGCTAATTCCACCCAAACCAAAAAAGTAAATCAAAACAGGGGCTGCAACAACCAGTAACAACCTTGAAATCAAATCTATCAATCCAGTTTTCAGCGACTTAAATGAAAAAAGATGAAAATTAGCGTTCATTAGAAGAACAAATATCAGGGTCAAGAAAATCAAACCCGGGTTAGAGATTACAATCGGCCTCAAAAAAGAAAAATCAGAATGTTTTACCAATAAAGGGAGTGCACCAAAAAACATAGCCATGGCCGGGGTAGGAAGGCCAATAAAGTGATTTATTTTAGAACCATAGATATTGAATCGAGCCAATCTAAAAGCGGCTCCCAATGGAATTAAAAACCCAATAAAAACCCACGGAATAAACTCTACCATAGTATTAAGGGGCCAACCAATGAAAATCTCCAAAGGTTTGTTTCCAGCCATTACAAAAAGTTGTGCCAATATAATCCCTGGTGCTACTCCACAGGTAATCATATCTGCCATAGAATCCAATTGAATACCCAAATCACTCTCTACTTTCAGCAATCGGGCGAAAAGGCCATCCCATACATCAAAAAAAACACCCACAAACAGAAAAACAAATGCTGTTTCAAATTGAAATATATAGGCAAAATAAATCGAAAAACAACCTGACAATAGGTTTAATGAAGTGAAAAAATGTGGAACTGATTTTTTAATCATTAGTTTTGTTAAACCAATTATTAATTCAATATTTTGGCAAATTAAGACTTGATTGAATAAGAAAAAAATAAGCAGACCGAAATTCTATGATTTTATACAAAAACCCAGTACTATTATCTATTTTTTCAGGAGTCTTACTTACTTTATCTTGGCCGGTTCAAGGGTTTTCATTTCTAATCTTCTTTAGTTTAATTCCTCTTTTTTTTGTTGAGGAGCAGATCACAAAGGGCAACTCGAAACGAAAAATAATACATTTGTTTGCCCTGAGTTATTTAGGGTTTTTTATATGGAATTTAGGAACTACTTGGTGGATTGTCAAATCATCTATCTTTGGAATGGCCTTTGCTATTTTGTGCAATTCCTCTTTTTACGCTATCCTGATAATGCTTTTTCATTGGTCCAAAAAACGACTTCCTTTGCGAACATCCTATATTTTTCTGGTTACCCTTTGGATTGCATTTGAGAAATTTCATTTAAAATGGGATTTTTCTTGGCCTTGGTTAAATCTTGGGAATGTATTTTCTGAAGATATACAATGGATACAATGGTATGAGTTTACGGGTACTTTTGGAGGTACTCTATGGATTTTATTGATCAATATTGGCATTTTTGAAGTTTTTAAAAATCATCCTCCCAGCTGGAAGAATACCCTTTGGGTTAAAAAAATGAGTCCTTGGTTGGTTGGTATTGCAATCCCCATTTCAATCTCCTTACTACTTTACCAAAGTGAGAAAGATCTGACCCCTACAACTGAAGTTTTGCTTCTGCAACCCAATATTGACCCTTACAACGAAAAGTATGATAATGAAAATAACTATTACTTTGACTTGTTGGTGCAAATGACTTCTGATCAAATCACAAATGAAACAAGATATATCTTTACCCCAGAAACCTATTTTGGGACTGGGTTCGGAACAGCTCTTGAAGAATTCAAAACGAGCATTTTACATCGTAAAATTGATTCCTTACTAGAAAAAAATCCCAACATACAGCTGATTACAGGAATTCAGTCCTATAATGTTTATAGAACCGAAAAGCCACCCTCACTTACGGCAAATTTGATCAGAGATGGAGTCTGGGTGGATTTTTACAACTCTGCACTTAAAATGGAACACCATGAAAATCCAGAATTTTATCATAAGTCTAAATTAGTAGTGGGTGTTGAAAATATGCCTTATAAAAGTTTTTTTAGACCCATATTGGGAGATTTTCTGCTCGACTTGGGAGGAACGGTATCCAGCCGGGCAACCCAGCAATACAGAAGTGTTTTTGAACACAAAAAAATTAACCTAAAAGTTGGACCCATAATTTGCTACGAGTCCATATATGGAGAATTTGTAACCGAATATGTTAGAAAAGGAGCACATTTTTTGGGAATCATCACCAACGATGCTTGGTGGGGAAATACCCCAGGTCATAAACAATTACTAAGTTACGCTCGACTTAGGGCCATTGAAAACCGTAGAGCCATTGTAAGAAGTGCCAATACAGGTATTTCTGCAATCATTAATGCCAAAGGTGAGATTACCAAAAAACTGCCCTATCAGAGCAAAGGTGTGTTGAGAGAGAAATTTGCCCCCGCAAATCGGATAACTTTTTACACTCTATATGGGGATTACATTGCAAGATGGTCAGGCTTTGTTGCCGTTTTATTTTTTCTTATTGCAGTTAGCGGGAGACTGAAAAAACATTCATTAGATTAATTTCTATTAAATTATTCTATAGATTTTTCAAAACATGACAAAAACTATTGTTTAATAATTAAAAACATTATAATGCTTAATTATTGTTATTTTCGCAATAGTAAATAATTTAACACCAAAGAAGTGGAGCCTCTTTATACTTCTTGCAGATGAAAGAATGATAATTTAAATGTATGAGTGGGTATAAACTTTACACCAAAAAAGGAGATGATGGAACTACGGGCTTACTGTCGGGCAAACGCGTAAACAAGCATCACGTAAGAATTAAATCCTATGGCACCGTTGACGAGTTAAATGTATGGGTAGGTATGATCAGAAATTTCAAAATTGATAAGAATACTGATAAAACCCTTGTAAAAATTCAACAAGAATTGATGACCATTGCCTCACAATTGGCCGACGACACATCTGATAAGGTTTCAAAGTTATTTAAAATATTGGAACCCATCGATAACGAGAACGTCAAATATTTGGAAGGTCAAATAGACCTGATCAACAATGAAGTCCCTGAACTTAAGAATTTTGTTATTCCTGGAGGACATGTTATCGTTTCCTATACCCACTTGGCCCGATGTACCTGTAGAAGAGCTGAAAGGTTGGTCACCGAGCTTAATGAACTTGAAAATATACCTAATATTATTATTGCCTATATAAATCGACTCTCAGATTTCCTATTCATACTGTCTAGAAAATTAGCAAAAGATTATGGTGTTGAAGAAATTAAATGGGTGTCTCAAAAAAAATAGTACACCTTCTTGATTAGTTCCATTAAAAATTTATTTTTGCAAAAAATTAGTTGCATATGTATTGGACATTAGAACTTGCTTCATATCTAAGTGACGCCCCTTGGCCTGCATCAAAAGATGAATTGATCGATTATTCGATTCGTACAGGAGCACCTCTTGAAGTGGTTGAAAACTTGCAGTCTATGGAAGATGAAGGCGATGTTTATGAATCTATTGAAGAAATTTGGCCTGACTTCCCGACCGAGGAAGATTATCTTTGGAATGAAGATGAATATTAATCAGAAAAAATCAAAAAACTAAAAGTCTCAAATGAGGCTTTTTTTTTGCTTAATTTTGTTGATATTTTACACAAAAAAATGAGCCTATTAAATTCTGTTTTAAAAGTTTTTGTTGGAGATAAAACCAAAAGAGATTTAGCCAAAATACTCCCCCTAGTTGAACAAATCAATTCCCACTATGAATCCTTTAAAGACCTTAGTAATGACGAATTGAGAAAAAAGACACTCTCCTTTAAAAACAAACTTCAATCTGATTTAAAACATGTTACTGATCAAATTCAACAGATCAAATCTGAGATAAAAAATATTGAAGATATTGATCAAAAAGAAAATCTTTACCAACAGATTGATTATTTGACCACCGAAAGTGAAAAAATCATTACCCAAAGCCTTGAAGAACTTTTACCAGAGGCATTTGCTGTGGTAAAAGAAACGGCTAGAAGGTTTGTTAAAAATACCAGCCTCAGTGTAATGGCAAATGAGTTTGACCGTCAACTTTCACAAGACAAAAGTTACGTTAACTTGAAAGGTGATCATGCCATTTGGTCTAACGCATGGGATGCTGCAGGCAAAGCCATTGTTTGGGACATGATCCATTACGATGTTCAGTTAATAGGAGGGATAGTTTTGCACCAAGGCAAAATCTCAGAGATGCAGACCGGAGAAGGGAAAACTTTGGTAGCGACCCTACCAATCTATTTGAATGCCCTAACAGGAAAAGGGGTTCACTTAGTCACCGTCAACGATTATCTGGCCAAGCGAGATAGCGCTTGGATGGGCCCATTGTTTGAGTTTCACGGCATGAGTGTAGATTGTATCGATTATCATAAACCCAACAGCGCAGAAAGAAGAAAAGCTTATTTGGCAGACATTACCTACGGAACCAACAATGAATTCGGTTTTGACTACCTCAGAGATAATATGGCGCACTCCACCGCCGATTTAGTTCAACCCAAACATCACTATGCCATCGTAGATGAGGTTGATTCAGTTTTGATCGATGATGCCAGAACTCCATTGATAATTTCAGGGCCTACCCCCGAGGGAGATCGACATGAATTCGATATACTCAAACCTAAAGTGTCTTCATTGGTGACCCAGCAAAGATCCCTACTTAACGGAGTGATGGCAGAAGCAAAAAAAATGATCAATGAAGGTGATACCAAAGAAGGAGGTTTTCTTCTTTTAAGGGTTTTTAGGGGACTTCCTAAAAATAAAAGCCTGATTAAGTTTTTAAGTCAAGAAGGAGTAAAACAACTCCTGCAAAAGACAGAAAACTTCTATATGCAGGACAACAACAGAGAAATGCCTAAAGTTGACGCTGAACTGTATTTTACCATCGACGAGAAAACCAATCAAGTGGAACTGACCGACAAAGGTATTGAAACACTTTCGACAGAAAATGAAGACAAAAACTTTTTTGTACTCCCTGATATCGGCGGTGAAATTGCAAAAATCGAAAATCAAAAGCTCGAACCAAAAGAAGAGGCCGCACTCAAAGAAAAACTTTTCCAAGACTTCAGCATTAAAGGAGAGCGTATACATTCCATGAATCAACTTTTCAAAGCCTATACCCTTTTTGAAAAGGACGTTGAATATGTGGGTATGGACAACAAAGTAATGATCGTGGACGAACAAACGGGCCGGATCATGGATGGCAGAAGATATTCCGATGGTCTGCACCAAGCGATAGAGGCCAAAGAAAATGTAAAAATCGAAGCAGCTACCCAAACTTTTGCGACCATCACACTTCAAAACTATTTCAGGATGTATGAAAAGTTGTCAGGAATGACTGGAACGGCTATCACCGAAGCCGGAGAATTTTGGGAAATATACAAACTTGATGTCATTGAAATTCCTACCAACAGGCCTATTGCTAGAAAAGATAGAAATGACTTAATCTATAAAACCAAACGAGAAAAATACAATGCGGTTATCGAGGAAGTAACTGCCCTCTCCAAGGCAGGCAGACCCGTACTGATTGGTACCACCTCAGTAGAAATCTCAGAGTTGTTGAGTAAAATGCTCAATATAAGAAAAGTACACCACAACGTATTGAATGCCAAATTGCACAAAAAAGAGGCTGATATTGTGGCAGAAGCAGGAGAACCGGGAATTGTGACCATCGCCACTAATATGGCGGGACGTGGAACAGACATCAAGCTTTCCGATACCGTCAAAAAAGCCGGAGGATTGGCCATAATCGGAACAGAACGTCACGACTCAAGACGAGTGGATCGACAACTTAGAGGCCGTTCCGGTAGACAGGGAGACCCAGGAAGCTCTCAATTTTACGTCTCTTTAGAGGACAACCTCATGCGGCTTTTCGGTTCCGATCGTGTGGCCAAAGTCATGGACAGAATGGGCCTTGAAGAAGGTGAAGTCATTCAGCATTCCATGATGACCAAATCCATCGAAAGGGCTCAAAAAAAAGTAGAAGAAAACAACTTTGGTATTCGAAAAAGACTGCTGGAATACGATGACGTGATGAACGCTCAGAGAGAGGTCATTTACAAAAGAAGAAAACATGCCTTGAGTGGAGACAGAATTAAACTCGATATCGCCAATATTCTCTATGATACCTGCGAGGAAATCACGCTGACAAATAAAGCCTCCAATGATTTCAAAAACTTTGAATTTGAGATCATCAGGAATTTTTCCGTAACCTCTCTACTTTCGGAGGAAACCTTTAAGGAAACTGCCGAAAACGAGATCATTAACCAACTTTATGATCAACTTAGCGAACATTACAGCAATAAAATTAATGCCAATGCTGAACTGGCATATCCTGTAATCAAAGAAGTTTACGAACGACCGGGTAATACATTCGAAAGAATCGTAGTACCTTTTACTGATGGGATTAAGACATTAAAAGTAGTGACGGACCTCCAAAAAGCCTACGAGACCGAGGGTAAATATTTGGTTCAGGATTTTGAAAGGAACATCACCTTGGCCTTAATTGACGAGGCTTGGAAAACCCATCTGCGCAAGATGGACGAACTAAAACAATCTGTTCAGTTGGCTGTACACGAGCAAAAAGATCCGCTTTTAATCTACAAGTTCGAGGCCTTTGAACTCTTTAAATCCATGATCAATCATTTGAACAAAGAGGTGCTGTCTTTCCTTTTCAAAGGAGGACTTCCACAACAAAGTGATGCTCAGATACAAGAGGCCAAAAGAGGGCCCGCTGCACCCAAAGGTTACAGAACTTCTAAAGATGAGGTTCTCAATACAGATGAAATGGCACAGAGAAATAGCAATATAGGTGCAGGTGCAGGGGGTCAACAAAGAAATGTGGTTGAAACTATAGTCAGAGACCGACCCAAGATCGGAAGAAATGAAAAGGTCGTGATCAGAAACGTAAGCACCGGTGAAACCAAAACCGTAAAATTCAAACAAGCAGAGCCATTGATTAGCAAAGGAGAATGGGTGATCAATAATTAATTTTTATAAATTAGTGATCACAATAATTGGGTGATGGAAGTTTATGCCAAGGTTCTCTTGTGGGTGGTTCCTTTATTTTTCATTTTGATCATTATCGAAATTGCATACGGTCATTTTACCGGTAAGCAAACCCATACATTTATGGATACATTGTCCAGCCTAAGTTCTGGTATGACCAACATACTAAAAGACATTTTAGGCTTGGTAGTGGTCATAGTCTCCTACCCTTTTTTACTTGAAAAATTATCCATTATATCCCTCGAAAACAACATATCATTATACTTCATTGCGTTTATATGTATTGATTTTGCAAGTTACTGGAGCCATCGACTGAATCATAAAGTCAATTTCTTTTGGAATCAACATGTCATTCACCACAGCAGCGAAGAATTTAATTTGGCTTGCGCCCTTAGGCAAAGTGTTTCTGACCTATTGGGTTACAGCTCATTATTTCTTATCCCGGCCGCTTTTTTAGGGGTTCCCCAACAAGTTATTACTGTCTTAGCCCCACTTCATTTGTTTGGCCAATTTTGGTATCACACCCAACACATTGGAAAACTAGGGTTCCTAGAATATATTTTAGTTACCCCATCACAACACCGTGTCCACCACGCTATCAATCCCATTTATATTGATAAAAACTTGGCTGCGATTTTTTGTGTTTGGGACCGCTGGTTTGGAACTTTTCAGGAAGAATTAGACGAGGAACCACCAGTTTATGGTGTTCTGAAACCGGTTCATACATGGAACCCTCTGATCATAAATTATCAACATATGTGGGGTATGATTAAGGATGCGTGGCACACTAGTTCCTGGAAAGATAAACTCACTCTGTGGTGGAGACCCACCGGTTATCGACCCGATGATGTAGCTCTAAAATATCCCAGAACAAAAATAAACACCAAATCCCCCTTCAAAAAATACAATCCTGAAATGAGCTTTTTCAAAAAAGCTTGGGCACTGTTCCAGTGGCTTTGTATCACCGTTTTGTTACTCTTTTTGTTATCCAATTATGAATCATTTTCTTCCTCTCAAGCCCTCTTCATCGGGGGACTAATTATGATCAGCATTTTTGGCTTCACCTCACTGATGGACGGTTATGAATGGTCCTATAATTTTGAATTGGGTAGAAACTTCTTGGGTTTATTATTTTTTTGCCTACCTCATCAAAGTGAGTTTTATTTATCCCATATTCCCAGTTTGTTCTATTTTGGAATCATATACTTTTCATTAAGTATCATAGGACTACAAATACTGGGACAAAAAAAGAAGACCACCCCTTTAAATGAAGGATAAGAAAAAAGTATTGTTATTGGGGCCTGCCTTCCCTTTCCGTGGTGGTATTGCCGATACTCAAAATTATCTAGCGCAAAATTTAAATGCATTAGGGCATGAAACTCATGTATACACCTTCTCAACCCAATACCCCAAACTCCTTTTTCCTGGCAGAACACAATTCAGTGAGGAGAAGGCACCGGATAATCTTGATATAAAAAGAAAAATTCACAGTTTCAACCCCTTCAACTGGATTGAGGTCGCCCGATCCATAAACCGGCTTAAACCCGATTACGTAATTTTTAGATATTGGACCCCTTTCCTAGCTCCATGTTGGTATGGCATTGCCCAAAGAATCAATAAAACGATTAAAAAAATTGGTCTTGTTGACAATTGGAACCCACACGAGATTAAATTCTGGGACAAAACACTGACACGGATTTTTTCCAGTCAAATGAATGGTTTTGTCTCCCTCTCAACTGCAGTTGGAGATCAAATTTCATACGATAAACCTTATTATCCCATATGGAAGGGATTTCATCCCATAGCTGACAAATTACCAAAGGCCATTTCGAAAGAAAAAGCCCGAAAAGTATTGTCTTGGCCTCAAGACAAAAAAATTGTTCTATTTTTTGGTTTGATTAGAAAATATAAAGGGCTGGATTTACTGATAGAGGCATTTTCCCAACCACCGCTAAATCATTCGGGTGTAATACTGGCCATAGTGGGCGAGGCATACGAACCCTCTGAAAAATATACCCGGCTCATACAAAAATACAAGCTTAGCAAGCGAGTTATTTGTGATTTTAACTATGCCAACACCCAAAAATCCACCTTAGTTTTTTGCGCTGCGGATGCCGTTGCTCAAACCTATGTTAGTGCTACTCAAAGTGGGGTAACCCCCTTAGCCTACTATTACAAAACTCCTCTTTTGGTATCCGACCTTCCGGGCCTTAAAACCCCTATTTTGGAAGATCATACGGGAATGGTTACTAAAATCGACCCTAAAAAAATAGCGGAGAATATCCAAAAAATACTCCGTGATGAGATGCAATTGAACTTTCAGGACTCCTTTCAAAAAGTAGAAAACAAATACAGTTGGAAATATTTTGGACAATCCTTAATGTACTTTATGGCTAAGCTATAATTAGTTCAGTGCAGTAAAATTTGTATTTTTAAAAAAACAACCTCGTGAGAATCCTATCCATTCTAATTTCTCTTTTGGTCTTAAATTCTTGCAATACCAAATTAGAATCCAAAACTAGCAATCCGCCCAATGTAGTTATTGTATTTACAGACGATCAGGGTTATCAAGACCTAGGTAGCTTTGGATCGCCTAATATCAGTACTCCACATTTGGATCAAATGGCTAAAGAAGGAATTAAACTCACCAATTTTTATGCCGCACAAGCGGTATGTTCAGCATCGAGAGCAGCTCTGCTGACGGGTTGTTACCCCAATCGAATTGGGATAGCAGGTGCCTTATTTCCACATCACAAAATAGGAATCAATGCACAGGAAACAACCTTAGCAGAAATGTTAAAAGCGCAAGGTTATAAAACCGCAATCTTTGGAAAATGGCATCTTGGACACCACCCGGAATTTCTACCTATGAATCACGGTTTTGATGAATTTATTGGGATACCTTATTCCAATGATATGTGGCCAGTTGATTATGAAGGAAACCAAGTGCCTCCGGATCATCCTTTTGCAAAAAAATACCCACAACTGCCATTTTTTAAAAACTTTGAAGTGGTCAAAGAAATCAGAACTCTGGAAGACCAAGGAAAGTTGACTACTGAACTCACCGATGCTGCCTTGGATTTTATCGAGCGAAATAAAGAAAATCCATTCTTTCTATACGTACCACATCCCATGCCTCATACCCCTATAGCGGTCTCTGATAAATTTAAGGGAAAAAGTGAGCAGGGGCTGTACGGGGATGTCATTATGGAAATTGATTGGTCCGTAGGACAGATCATGAAAAAACTAAAAGAACATCAACTCCACGAAAACACCTTATTCATTTTTACAAGCGATAATGGACCGTGGTTGAGTTTTGGTAATCATGCTGGCAGTGCATTGCCTTTGAGGGAAGGAAAAGGTACCGCTTGGGAGGGAGGACAAAGAGAACCATGTGTGGTATATTATCCCAAAGGAATTAAAGGGGGGAGAAGCATAGAGACACCCATGATGGCCATCGATATATTACCCACCATTGCAGAGATCATTGGAACAGATCTACCTGAGAATAAAATTGACGGTAAAAGTGCGTGGGATATCTGGACAGGTAAAACGAACCAAACGCAACACCAAGCTTTTTTCTTCTACTATAAATCCAATGAATTACATGGAGTACGATACAAGGATTGGAAACTCTATTTCCCCCATACCTATCGATCACTCAACGGAAAACAGGGAGGTCAAGATGGTTACCAAACCAAATATGAAATGAATCGGGTTGAAAAAATTGAACTTTATAATCTTAAAATGGACATCAGTGAATCCAATGACGTGGCTGAACACTATCCTGAGATAGTCGAAAAAATAAAAACCCTTGCAGACAAAATGCGGACTAAACTGGGCGATAAACTTTATAATATTGAAGGGACTGAAAATAGGCCTGTAGGAAGAATTAATTGACTGTAAAAATATGAAAGCCATGTATCTACTGATAAGTTTGATGCTAATAAACACCTGCCAGATAGGGGCCCCTGAGCCAAATAATCGTTCTACAGCGGTTTATAGTCCAAATGAAAATTTTCAAAAAAAAGCCAAAGCCTACTTTGCTTCCGGTTGCTTCTGGTGTGTAGAATCTGTTTACGAAAGCCTAAAGGGGGTTGAGGAGGTCTATTCTGGTTATGCCGGAGGAAAAACCAAAAACCCAACCTATTACCAAGTTATCTCGGGCAGAACAGGTCATGCTGAGACTGTAGAGGTGATCTATGACCCTGATGAAATCAATTTTGCCACCCTTATAGAAGTTTTTTTTGATTCCCACGACCCTACCCTTCTCAACCAACAAGGACCCGACCGGGGAACGCATTACCGATCCATAGCCTTTTATCAAAACCAAGTTGAGAAGAAAATCATTGAAGACCATATTTCTAATCTAACGAAAGCAAAAGTTTTCCAACAAAAAATAGTAACAGAGGTCAAACCGCTATTGAAGTTCTACTATGCGGAGAACTACCATCAAGACTATGAAAAGAGTAACCCAAATGACCTTTATATATTGAATGTTTCCAAGCCGCGACTGAATAAATTCAAAGCCAAATCACCTGAATTGCTAAAAAAAGAAGAGCATTGATATTACACTAAAGACCTATTATTGAACCTACTCCAGATAAAGTAAAATATGATTCCAACCAAGGAACCGAAGCACATACCCGAAAGCACATCCAAAGGATAATGTACTCCAATATAGATCCTGCTGTAGGCCACCAAAAAAGCAACGAACAATAACAAAAAGGGCAAACTCTTGTATTTGACCCCAAAAATACTCGAAAAGAAAACTGCTAAGGCAAAAGAATTGGAAGCATGACCCGAAAAATATCCATACTGTCCCCCACAATTTGATTTAACAAGCCTCAGTATTTCTCTCAGATAAGGATCGTGACATGGACGCAAACGCTCAAAGCCATTTTTAAAAAGATTAGTTCCCTGATCCGTAACTAATATCATAAGGGCCATGAAGGTAAGCAAAATAAAAAAAAACTTTAGATTTGTTTGCCTGAGGTATAAAAAAGCTAAAATAAAATAAAGGAATATATTAGTTGCTTTATTCGTCATCAACATCCAAAAACCATCAAAAGTTTTGGATCCCATTTGATTGAGAAAAAGAAATAATTGTCGATCTAAGGCAATGAGTTCCTCCACAGGCTAATCAAAATTTTCCATTTCTTTATCGTAAAAATCTAATGCCTGCTCAATAAGATGAGTGGTCTGAGATTCCAATTCCTCCCTGTCTTCTTTTTCAAACTCCTCCATCCAGTGGACTTCGTCATTTAATACATTAAGAAAAAAACGAGGATACTCAGTGTGAGCAATGAAAATAGCCTTTTCTATTTCAGAGCTATCTGCAATTAAAAACTTTGGTAAATTCATAATTTAGTCTCGATTGAAGTAACTAATTTTTGTGAAATATACTGAAATCTCAGAACCAACAATATTGCAGAAAGTAATAATCCAGCTAGGAGTCCTATCCATATACCGGACGTATACCAATCCGTTTTTAAACCCAAATAGAAGGAAATAGGGAAACCAATGATCCCGTAGGAAAAAAAGATAAGTAGAGCAGGAATAATTATATCTTGAATACCTCTCAAAGCTCCCAAAACAACAGCCTGAAGCCCGTCTGCAATTTGAAAAAAAGCAGCGATCAAAATTAAATTCGAGGCAATATCAACCACTTCAAAAACATCAGAAGAAATCTCAGGTGAATTTCCGTTGAGATACAACCAAGGAATAAAATCATGGGTGGCTATAAAAAATAAAGCAAAGAAAGAACTCAACAATATGATTAGTAAAAAATTAGAAATCGCAATCCTCCTTAGGGTAATAAAATCTCTACGACCCTTTTCATTTCCCACCCGAATCATGGCTGTTACCCCCAAACCTAAACCGACCATATAAGTCATAGATGTTAAATTAAGTGCAATCTGATTAGCCGCCTGAGGATTTTTTCCCAATAATCCTGATATCCAAATGGCCGAGATGAAAAAAGTAACCTCAAAAAACATTTGTAAAGCCGAGGGAAAACCTAGAAAAATAATTCTTTTAAATAGTTTTTTATTTAGATTCACTCTATAAATTTTTCGATTGTATCTTCTAAAACTCTTTTTTTTCTTGACGTTAGTTGCCATAAAGAATACCATTGCCCATCGGGAGAAAAATGTTCCTATTGCTGCACCTTCAACACCAAATTCAGGAAAACCATAGAGTCCAAAAATCAAAAGGTAATTCAAGATTACATTAATCATATTACCCATCAAAGTTGCGTACATAGCCATTCGGGTCTGAAATAATCCCTCAGCAAATTGTCTAAGTCCTTGAAAACCAACTAAAGGAACCAGCGATTGGGCCACCCAAAAAAGATAAGGCTCAGCCAATTCAACAACCTCCGGAGGTTGACCCATTTGCGACAATAGCGGTTGCGCCAATAGGACCAAAGAAGCTAAAAAAATTCCTAATCCAAAGCACAAAATTAATCCATGGACAAATATGTGCCTTACATTGTTATGATTTTTTGCCCCAAAGGACTCCGCAATCATGGGAGTAATAGCAGTGGAAAACCCTATACCCAAGGACATAGCCACAAAAACAAAACTGTTTCCCAAAGATACAGCCGCCAATTCAGCTGTTCCTAATTGGCCAACCATTATATTGTCAATCAACTGGACAACCGTATGACCCAACATACCAACTATGACAGGATAAGCTAATTTTAGATTTGTGCTAAATTCTCTCGAATAAGTGATAAAACTCATTGAAAATTAGTGGGAGAAACGAAAATAATTATTCAAGGCCAATTTGATCTGTAAGGTATACCAAAGTCGCCATCGTAGCAGCTCCCAACTCAAGTTCTCTCTTGTTGACCTGGTCAAAAGTATCCATCTCAGAATGATGATGAATGAAATACCTTTGGGAGTCTGTTTTCAAACCTGCCAAAACTTTAGCATTCCACTTAAGTAAACTTACATCTGCACCACTTCCATTCCCTTCAAATAAATGTATATAGTAGGGGGCAAAATAAGGTTTCCATGACAGGATTTTATTAAAATATTTATCTTCAGTATCAAAGTTAAATCCCCTTGGGGTAAAGCCTCCGGCATCAGACTCCAACGCTAATAAATGTTCTTCATTATTTCTTTTTACACTTTTACTATAAGTCTTGGCTCCCTTCAATCCATTTTCCTCATTCGTAAATAAAACTATACGAATTGTGTTTTTTGGTCGAAAATCTTTTAAGCTCATCAGACGCATAACTTCCATTGATTGAACTACCCCGGCTCCATCATCGTGTGCACCATCTCCCAGATCCCATGAATCCAGATGAGCGCCGACCAAAATAATTTTATCTGGTGTTTCCTTCCCATTGATTTGTGCAATGACGTTGTAAGATTTTACCTCCGGATAATTCTTGCAATTTTGTTTAATAAAAATTCGTAGTTTGGGGTTCAATGCAATCATGGAACTGAGTAAATCAGCATGATTAGTACTGATCGAAGCAGCGGGAATTCTTTTATTGGTAGGCAAATCACCATAGCTCATCACTCCCGTGTGAGGATGGTCATCCAATTTAAAATTCATCGAACGGACTATCACAGCTAGGGCACCATATTTTGAGGCTTCGGCAGCACCATTGTATCTCTGGTCTACTGCAACACTATATGCCTCAAAAGTATTTATAAGGTCTACCTGCATGGGACGATTGAAAAAAACTATCTTCCCTTTTATTTTTTCTTTCCCTAATTTCGCTAATTCATCCAAATGTTTCACTTCCACCACATTTGCTCTTATACCAACAGAGGGTGTAGCAATAGAACCTCCCAAAGCACAAATATTCACATTAATAGTATTACCAGGGCTAGATTCAATATTGGCATATTCAAAAGTACCTCTGACCCATTTTGGAACCATAACAGCTTGTAACCAAACAGAATCTAATGGTAGTCCATCGAGTTCCTCTTTGGCCCATTTTATAGCACGCTCCATATTTAAGGACCCTGATAAACGACCACCTATCTGATTAGTGAGATGATCCAGCCAATCGTAAGTTTTTCCTTCTGTAAGAGCCTCACGGTATATTTTCCTTATCTGCTTGTCAAGAATCTCTTCATTTTGGGCTTGTAAAAAAATACTTGTACATATTAATATGAACCATAGATTTTTCATCGTCAATCAATGTTTGGATTTAGCAGCAAATTGTTGGATATCATCAACTGTAACTGGATCAGAACCAAGTATCATTAATCTTTCAACGACATTTCTTAGCTCTCTTATGTTTCCGGTCCATGGATAATTCATTAATCGGTCAATAGCACTTTTGGAGAAGATTTTGGGATCTAATCCCTGCTCTGTCCTTAAGTTTTGTGTAAAATAATCCACTAAAAGTGGAATATCATTTTTTCTTTCTTTCAGAGATGGAACTTTAATCAGAATAACAGCCAAACGATGATAGAGATCCTCTCGAAATTTACCCTCTTCAATTTCTTTAGTTAACTCTTTATTTGTAGCAGCAATCACTCGGACATCTATTTTGATATCCTTATCTCCGCCCACTCTCTGTATAATGTTTTCCTGCAGAGCTCTCAATACTTTTGCTTGAGCGGCTAGACTCATGTCAGCTACTTCATCCAAAAACAACGTGCCTCCATTGGCAATTTCAAACTTACCGGTACGATCTTTAATCGCAGAGGTAAAAGAACCTTTGATATGACCAAAAAGTTCACTCTCGATCAATTCGGAAGGGATAGCAGCACAATTCACCTCTACAAATGGGGAACCTGATCGCTTGCTTTTCTGATGCAAATGGTGAGCCACTAATTCTTTACCGGTTCCATTTTCTCCAGTAATCAAAACTCGGGCATCTGTGGGAGCAACTTTGTCGATCAAATTATGAATTTCATTGATCTGCTCTGAATCACCAATAATCTCATATTTTTTAGCAATCCTTTTTTTGAGATTCTTATTCTCATAAACCAAATTTTTGATTTGCAATGCATTTCTGACTGCTGTTAGTAATCTATTCAAATCAGGAGGTTTGGAAATAAAATCATGGGCTCCTAATTTCATGGCCTCTACTGCGGTAGAAACATTTCCATGGCCAGTCAGCATGATAAAGGGTACTTTAACACTAATTTCTCTAGCTTTTTGTAAAACCTCTACACCATCCATTTTTGGCATTTTGATATCGCACAACACCAGATCAAAATCTTCTTTTTTAAGAGTATTTAGACCCGATTTTCCATCTTCACATTGGGTGATTTCATAATCCTTGTTTTCCTCTTCTAGAATACGAATCAGAACCCTTCTAATAGGCTCCTCATCCTCAATCAGTAATATTTTTTTCATTTTATATCCTAGTTATCATTTTTAAGGGTAACTACCCTCTGAGGAAATGGTATTTCAATATTTATAGCCTTCAATTTTTCAAAAATTTTAAACCTGAGATCGCTTTTGACAATGTTAGCCTCGAAGCTTTTATTCATGGAAAAGATAAGTTGAAACATCAAAGCGCTGTCACCAAAGTCCTCGAAAATTAAAAAGGGTTCGGGTCTTTTCAAGATATTTGGGTGAGCATTGGCGATTTCAATGACTATCATCTCTAATAAGTTAACATCTGTATCATAGGCAACCCCAAAATGGATAGACTCTTTGGTCAAAGTTCCATTTTCTGTCCAATTGTAAAGAATTGAAGTCAAAAATTTATGATTGGGTATAATCAGTACCTTATTGTCTCTGGTTACAGCTCGTGTGGTTCGCAACATTATATTTTCAACTTTACCCACCTGACCGTCAACTTGTATGATATCTCCTACATGAACAGTTTGATCAGCCAAAATAGAAATACCAGAAAAAACATCTTGAATCAAAGTCTGTAAGGCCAAACCAACCCCAACCAAAAGCGCAGCAGAAGCAGCAAAAATAGTACTTACTTTTACTCCTACATTGTCCAGTGTAATCAAGATCACGATCAAATAAACCAAGTAGTTGAAAAAAGTTAAAATTCCCCTAAACTTCAGTTTAGCTTCATTATTCAAAGTTTTAAAGACAATTCGACGAAATACCCTCAGAAATAGGTATGTGAGAATAAAAACAGCAATAATGATTAATATGGATTTGGGAGTAAGCATGATATCGGTGCCGATCATGAACTCGTAATTAGAAAAATCTATTATTTTTTGCATACCATTAACTCAACACTAAGATAACACAAAAACAAAACCCATCCTTATTTCTAAGGATGGGAAAAAAATTGCTATGAAAAAGAAACAACACTAAAAATTTAGTGTTAACCAAATATATATATTTTTTCTTAGATCAAGTTTTGTTAAACGAACATATCCTTGACTTTTTCAAAAAAAGATTTGTCAGACTTATCTGGATTTGGTACAAAATTTTCATCTTCCAGCATTTTTTGAAAAAATTGCTTTTGTTCCTTATTAAGTGTTTTAGGTGTCCAAACATTGACATGAACTAAAAGATCTCCTCTCCCATATCCATTCAAATCTGGAACACCTTTACTTCTCAACCTCAATGTTTTTCCTGATTGTATTCCCGATTCAAGTTTTATTCTGACCTTTCCCTCCAACAAATTTATTTCTTTGGATACGCCTAGAGCTGCTTCGGCTATGCTAATATATAAATCAAAATGCAAGTGGTTTCCCTCACGAACAAAATTTTCATCAGCTTTCTCCTCAATTAAAACCAATAAATCACCGGAAATTCCATTACCAGCTGCCTCATTTCCCTTTCCGGTCACCTTTAATTGCATGCCGTCTTCTACTCCGGAGGGTATTTTAATCGATACTGTTTCTTCATGCTGAACCATTCCATTGGCATCACTTCCCGGAGGTCGATTTGAAATGGTTTGTCCGCTTCCGTTACACTTCGGACAAGTCGAAGCACTTTGCATCCTTCCCAAAATGGTGTTGGTCACCTGCATTATTTGACCTCTTCCTTTGCATGTTTCACAACTGGTATAACTAACCCCAGGAGCTTGGACTTTTCTTCTGACTTTTACCTTCTTTTCCGCACCATTGACCACTTCTTTCAAACTGAGTTGAACCCTAATCCTAAGATTACTTCCTTTTCCTCGGGATTGAGATTGACCAAATCCCCCAAAACCTCCGCCTCCGAAAGCGCTTCCAAAAATGTCTCCAAACTGGCTGAAAATATCATCCATGTTCATACCGCCACCTCCAAAACCACCAGATTCAAATGCAGAATGCCCAAACTGATCATATTGAGACTTTTTTTGAGGATCACTCAATATCTCATATGCTTGAGCTGCCTTTTTGAAATTAGCTTCAGCCTGTTTGTCTCCTGGATTTTTATCTGGATGAAATTCAATGGCTTTTTTGCGATAAGCCTTTTTAATCTCACTTGATGAAGCCCCTTTTGATATGCCTAATATTTCGTAATAATCTTCTTTCATATGAGTTATTGTCCTACTACTACTTTGGGAAATCTAATGATCTTATCTCCCAATTGATAACCTTTTTCAGTTATATCAATTATTTTTCCCTTTTGGGATTCGTCTGTTGCAGGAATGAGTGTAATTGCCTCATGGATTTCAGCATCAAAAGTATCTCCAACATTAGTTTCTGTTAAATTCAAACCATTACTTTTCAATACATCTGTTAGTTTGTTTTTGATCAATACAAAACCCTTAATTAATTCTTCATGCTCTTTAGGAGTTTGAACAATCGCCCTTTCAAAATCATCTAAAATGGGTAATATTGCTGTTATAACCTCTTGACCCGCAGTTTTAAAAAGCTCTATTCTCTCTCTGGCGGTTCTTTTTTTAAAATTTTCAAACTCAGCAAATAATCTAAGATATTTGTCTTTTTCTTGATTTAGATTTTCATTCAACTCCTTCAGCTTTTTTGAAGTGTCTGCTTTACTACTTTTTTTCTCAGTAGATGATTTCTTTTCTTTAGCTTTAGATTTTGATGGTTTTTCTGACATTTTATATAATTTAAAAATATTGCTTCAAAATTATTGCCAACCGGTATTTTTTGCCAAAATGTCATTCTTTTTACCAAATAAGTCTTTTAAAGCCTCAGGCAAAAAAGGGAATTTAAATTTAAATCCTTTTGACAAAATCAATTGGGCACTTACCTTTTGGCTTCCCAAAATCAAAATAGAACGTTTTCCCATGACCATTTTGATTAAAAAACTAGGGATATTGGGTAAAAAAACAGGACGGTCCAAAGCCTTGCCTATTGCTTTTATCATGCTCCTTTGTGAAATGGGATTTGGAGCAACAGCATTGTAAGTCCCCTCCCAACCGTGATCAGCGGCCGTTAAAAACAATCTAGACAGATCTTTAACATGAATCCAACTCTGCCATTGTTTCCCAGATGCAAATGCAGTACCCGAAAAAAGTTTTACCGGTAGGGTTAATTGAGACAACAGACCACCGCCATTGGCCAATACTAAGCCAATTCTCAGAATCGATAGATGATTAGTATGATTTGACATACACTCTAATTTATTCTCCCAAGCTGCAGTAACTTTTTGTAAAAAGTTGTCCTGTACTAGGGGACTGTCTTCCTGATAAACCTCATCCAAACTATTTGGATAAATACCTATGGCTCCCGCGCAAACAATACTTTTCATTTTTATTTTTTGCTTTGCCAATACCTCTATTAGTAATTGTGAACTGTTAACCCTACTTTCTAAAATTTCATTTTTATTCTTAGAAGTCCATGGTTTTGAGATACTTGCACCAGCCAAATGGATCAATGTATCGACACCTTCAATGCAACGACTGTCTATCTCACCTCGTTTGGGATTCCAATAAAACCCTTTGATTACATCCGAGTAGGTCAGTTTTTGCTTCCGAGTCGTTAAATAATGGATCGGGATTTTTCGTTCTTTAGCAATGGCAATGATGTTTTTACCGATCAATCCTGTAGCACCGGTTATTAGTAATTTCATTTTCAATTTTTTTCAAAAATAAACTAAACATCTTTTACAGCTCTCAACATTTCGCGTTTTCCAGGAGGTCCTTCTAATCGCTCTATTACAAAACCTATTTTTTCTAAGCTTCTTCTCACTGCCCCCTTAGCACAATAGCTCACCCAAATCCCACCTGGATTTAGTAGGTCATAACACTTTTGAAGGGCTTTTTCTTGCCACATCTCAGATTGGGCATGGTAACCAAATGCATCGTAAAACAACACATCAAAACTTTGAACAAGCGCCATGTTTAAAAAATCTTCTTTAATCTTTGAAAAGGAAAAATCTGATTGGGAAAGCATTTGATTCCACTCTAACTGATGCAATTGATCAAAAAAATGATGGTGCTCTTCAGCCGGGAGAGATACTTTCATATTTAGAGACCGGATTTCTTTAAGTGGTAAAGGATATTTTTCAATCGAAAAATACTCACATGATATTTTGTGATTTATTGAAAACACATAACTGAGATAGACATTGAGTCCGGTTCCCATTCCCATCTCAAAAACTTTCAGTTTTTTTTGTTTGTTTTGATCCAACCAATGCCCCAAACCTCTTTTGATGTAAACATAATCTGATTCTGTGACAGCACCGTGTTTTGAGTGATAGGTTTCATTTAATTCACTGATGTATAGGGAGGGAGATCCGTCCCCTGTGATAATTATTTTTTTTTGCATTTATTTAATCACATTATTATTACTTTGATTTTTCATTTATGTGATAATCAATTTTAAAGATTAAAAAAAACAAACAGAATTCAAGGCGTGTGGGTTAAAAAAGCGGACACAGATTGAAATAAATAAAACTAAAAAAAGTAATTTTGAGAATATTTTTCTAAACAAAAATGAAAATAGAAAAAACTTCGGCTTCAAAGTTAGCTCATGTGAATTTTGAAAATTTGACCTTTGGGTCTGTTTTTACGGACCACATGTTTGTATGCAAATACAAAGATAATAAATGGCATACGCCCGAAGTTATCCCTTATCAACCCCTATCATTTGAACCATCGATGAGTGTCCTTCATTATGGCCAAGCGGTTTTTGAAGGCATGAAAGCCTACAAAGACGATCAAGGTAAAGTCTGGCTTTTTAGACCGGATCAAAATTTTAAACGAATCAATCGCTCTGCTAAAAGACTTCAAATCCCAGAATTCCCTGAAGAATATTTTTTTGAGGGCTTAAAATCACTATTAGAGATAGATGAGGAATGGATCAAGCCAGGTATTGGAAATTCATTGTACATCCGTCCTTTTGTTTTTTCTAGTCAAGCGTGTGTTCAAGCCTCTCCATCCAGTGAGTATACTTTCATTATCATTTGCTGCCCTGTTAAGGCCTATTACGGAGGTGAGGTTAATGTATTGATAGCAGAGGAGTTTAGTAGGGCTGCGGATGGGGGAATAGGTTACACTAAAGCTGCAGGAAATTATGGTGCCCAATTCCACCCTACAGCCTTGGCCCAAGAGAAGGGGTATCAACAAATTGTATGGACCGATGCCAAATCACATGAATATCTGGAAGAAGCCGGAACCATGAACATTTTCTTCAGGATCAATGATCATTTGATAACCGCACCCACTAATGATCGTATCCTTGATGGAGTGACCCGAAAAAGTGTCATTCAAATTGCAAGAGACTCGGGAATTGAGGTAGAAGTAAGACCCATCAAAATTGAAGAGATTGTAAAAGCCTCAGAAAACAATTCACTCAAAGAAATGTTTGGAAGTGGCACAGCAGTGGTGATCAACCCCATAAAAAGTTATGGCTACAAGGGGATCAACTATAAACTTCCAGAACTGGAAAATCCTCTTTCAAGCAAACTGAAAGATAAAATAATGTCTATACAATACAATCTATCCGAAGATCCCTATGGATGGCGGGTAGCATTGGATCAATCTCTATCTAGTATAGCAGCGATATCGGGTTTAAAGTAATTGGGTCCCTTAAGAACCTTTCCATCTTCGCGATAAATGGGTTTGCCATCAGGACCCAGTTTACTCATATTACTTCTTTGGATCTCCTTAAAAACCTCAGTAATTTTGTGCTGCATTCCGTGAGACAAAATGGTTCCACATAATATATAAAGCATATCCCCTAATGCATCGGCGACCTCAATTAGGTCGTTTTTTTGAGCTGCTTCTAAGTATTCTTCATTTTCCTCTTTCATTAGATTGTGCCTTAGAAGTATTGTTTGCTCTGGGATATTCACACTGGGTGAGTCAGCAGATTCTATACCAAATGCATCATGGAATTTGGCCACTGCGTTCAATTCATTTTTTATCATTCGTATATTTTAATTGAAATTAATGGAGGTCAATGTTTTTTTCTAATTTAGGCAAAAATTAAAAATGTTCAGTCTAGGACAACTTTTGTTTGCCGTATTTTTTGTAATTACTTTCAGTACACTGATTATTTTCTCTTACAGAAAAGATTCCAAAAATCACAAAATACACTATAAAGGAAGCCTCAAAATTTTTTTAGCATTTATCGTTATAATAGGAATTCTTTTTCTTATAAAATTTTTAACTCAGAATTTTTAACCTAATAAATGAAACAATTGTTGATCGTTTTTGTGGGTGGAGGTATGGGTACGGTAATGCGGTTTCTTATTGGCAAACTTTTACCCTATTCCGGAAAGGGATTTCCTTGGAGCACCTTTTGTGCTAATTTAATAGGCTGCCTCTTAATTGGATTACTGACAGGCTATTTTTTGAGAAATAGTGGTGAAAACCAATCATCAATTATTCTTTTTGCGTCAATAGGCTTTTGTGGTGGATTTACCACCTTTTCTACATTTGCAAATGAAAATTTTTCTTTCATACGTTCCGGAGATTATACCATGTTATTGATTTACAGTATCATAAGTTTTTCTGTTGGAATTGCAATGATATATTTAGGGATTTTAGTCAATAAGCATCTCCACTAAATTTTTGAGTATTTCTTAAAATTTTCCCAATAAATTATTATACCCCCATAATTTAAGGGGGTATATTGTTTAAAATAATAAAAATATCTTTTTCACCCCTATTTTTTTTACAGTCAGATTTCAAAACATATACTTTTGAAACCAAATTCTAATTAATAATTATGTTAAACATTTCACTAGTTAATTTGACAACAGCAGTTGAAGTCAACGATGATTTCACAATGCTATGGATTCTTTTATCAGGGATCTTGGTATTTTTCATGCAAGCAGGTTTTACTTTAGTAGAATCTGGATTTACTCGCTCCAAAAATGCGGTTAACATCTCCATGAAAAATATATTAGACATTTCTGTAGGAACAATTTCCTACTGGGCTATCGGATATGGATTGATGTATGGAGCATCTAATGGATGGATTGCAACATCAGACATTTTTTTCAACCCTGGGGATGGTCCTCATGATGTATTTTTCCAGACCGTTTTTTGTGCTACTGCAGCTACAATAGTGTCTGGAGCTATTGCAGGCAGAACTAAGTATTCCACTTATGTTCTTTTCACAATTTTCTTAACAGCTTTAATTTATCCTATTTCTGGTGGATGGCAATGGAACGGTGATGGTTGGTTAGCTAACCTCGGTTTTATTGATTTTGCAGGTTCTTCTATAGTTCATTCAGTTGGAGGATGGGCGGCACTTGTGGGAGCATGGATGGTTGGACCTAGACTAGGTAAGTATGTTGACGGAAAGTCAAATGTTATCCCTGGACACAACCTTTTATTAGGAGCACTTGGTGTATTTATTCTATGGTTAGGATGGTTTGGTTTTAATGGTGGTTCACAGCTCGCTTGGGGAGGTGACGACTCTGTAGCTGCATCAGCTGTGGTTATGGTTACCAATATTGCAGCAGCTGCTGGTGCTGTTGGTGCGATGGCCACTACCTGGGTCAAAGACGGAAAACCCAATTTGGGTATGACACTTAACGGTGCTATTGCCGGATTGGTTGCTATTACCGCTGGTTGTGGAAATATGACTTTCGGAGGAGGATTTCTTGCTGGATTAGTTGGTGGTATAATAGTTGTATTCTCCATCGAATTTATTGATAAGGTACTCAAAATCGATGATGCAGTTGGTGCAGCTTCTGCCCATGGTGTTGTAGGTGCATGGGGTACATTGGTCATTGGATTATGGGGTGTTGATGGCGATACTGGCATAGGACTTTTTAACGGTGGTGGCGCTAGCCAATTTGGAATCCAAGCTATAGGTGTGTTAGCCTATGGTGTATGGGCTACGGTTGCTGCATTGATTGGATTTGGAATTCTTAAATCAACGATAGGGCTTCGAGTTTCTGAGGAAGTTGAAATCAAAGGTCTTGATGAGGCTGAACACGGAATTGGTGGATTCGAAGGCGGTGGATTTGAAGCCTGGGTCAAAGAAAACACAAAATAAAATTAACATTAACACTAATTATATAAACACTAAAATTATGAAACTTAAAAACATTTTTTTATCAACTTTAGCTCTAGCAATTAGTTTTGCAACTTTCGCTCAGGAGGAAGAAACTGAATCTAGTCCAACTTTTTCAGTAGCTGGTTCAATTGACACCTACTTTAGAAGTAGCGAGGCAGCACCAGGCACTTCATTTGCAAACCTTCCCGGATTTGCAATGGGTATGGCAAATATTATAATGTCATACGAAGGAGAGAAATCTGGATTTGTAGCTGATTTAGTTTATGGTCCAAGAGGGGCTGATGCAGTTTTCAACTCTGTTGGAAGTTCTAACATAGTTAATCAGCTTTATGCATATTATAATGTAAGTGATTCCTTTACCCTCACGATGGGTAACTTCAACACCTTTCTAGGTTATGAGGTAATTTCACCAGTAGCTAACTTCAATTACTCTACATCATACATGTTTTCTTATGGTCCTTTTTCTCACAGCGGTATAAAAGCTGATATTTCTGCCGGTGAAAATACATCTATAATGCTTGGTATTCTAAATTCTACAGATATGACTGAATCCCAACCTATTGGTGATGACTACATGTTTGGAGCACAGCTAGGTATATTCGGTCAATATATAAACTATCTTGGAGGTGGTACAGCTGGAGTTAGCCAAATAGATTTTACTGGTGGCTTCAATCTTGGAGACTCTTTCTATCTTGGTATTAATGCAACGAGTTATAGTGATGACGACGATATTGAATTTTCAGGTGTTGCACTTTATCCACAATATACTTTTTCAGATTCATTTGCTTTAGGAGCTAGATTTGAAGCATTTAGCGAAAATGGAAATCTTGGAGCATTGGGAGTAGACGGTGATAATACATCTTTTACTGTTACTGGAAGTTTCACCTCTGGAAACATGATAATCAAGCCTGAAATTAGAATTGATTCAGCATCAGAAAAGTTTTATACTGATGCTGATGGAGCTGCAACTGACAGTTTAAGTGTCTTTATGATAGCTGCCATATATTCATTCTAAATCAATCCTTTTGAATTCGATTACTTTCGAAAAACATTCAAGATCCCACTCCCCCTTTGCTATGCCTTGGGGGATGGTTTCTTTATAAACTAAATCTCCTTTCGGACGACTAATCACAATTAAAAGGTATTTAAATAATAAATAAATGGACACAGAAAACATCCATTTCCTTAACTAAAAAAAGAATTTAAAAGAGTTTTCAAAAACAAATATTTAAAATCCATGACATGAAAAAAATTGAAGCAATCATCAGAAAATCAAAATTTGATGATGTCAAACAAGCGCTTCACGATGTTGAAGTAAATTTCTTTAGCTATTGGGACGTAACTGGTGTAGGTAATGAAAAAGAAGGTCACGTATATCGTGGAATTTCATACAGTACCTCCGAAATTCAGAGAAGATACTTGTCTATAGTAGTCTCCGAACCCTTTGTAGAAAAAACAATCAATGCAATTCTTTCAACTGCAGCAACTGACAAAGTGGGAGATGGTAAAATATTTATTCTACCCGTTGAAGAAGCTTATAGAATTAGAACTGGAGAAAAAGGAAATGAATCATTAAACTAACACACAAATAATTATGGAAACTACAATTTTAACAGTTAATAATGTATGGATGATGGTCTGTACAGCCTTAGTGTTTTTTATGCACTTGGGATTCTCTTTTTTGGAAATCGGACTTACCAGACAAAAAAACACCATCAATATTTTATTTAAAAACTTTTTCGTGATCACCGTTGGATTGCTCTTGTATTGCATAGGTGGTTTCAACCTAATGTATCCGGGGTTTGAAGAAGGGGACATGGGAATACTCAAATTTGCCGGATTTGGTATCTCGGCTCCTGAGGGAGGAATGGGCTTTGATTATGCTGACGGTGGATATACCTGGTGGACTGATTTTCTTTTCCAAGGGATGTTTGCTGCTACTGCGGCAACCATCGTTTCTGGAGCGGTTGCTGAGCGCATCAAATTATCAGGATTCATGCTTTTTGCAATACTCTACGTAGGACTTGTTTACCCCATCGTAGGAGCGTGGAAATGGGGAGGTGGGTTCCTTGACGCTTGGGGATTCTATGATTTTGCTGGTTCTACGTTGGTTCATTCTGTAGGAGGATGGGGTGCTTTAATCACCATTTACTTATTGGGAGCTAGAATTGGAAAATTTGATAAAGATGGAAATCCAAAAGCTTTACCTGGTCACAATCTTCCAGTAGCCTCTGCTGGTGTTTTTATTCTATGGTTGGGATGGTTTGGATTCAACGGTGGATCTGTATTGTCTGCTGACCCTGAATTAACTTCTTTAACTTTAGTCACCACTTCGCTAGCTGCTGCTGCAGGCGGAGTTGCAGCTGCTTTCTTTTCTAATCTACTGTACAAAAATTTTGACTTAACTATGTTCATGAATGGAGTTTTGGGAGGATTGGTAGGAATCACAGCGGGTGCAGATCAAATGAGTCCCACCGATGCCATACTTATCGGATTGATTGCAGGGATTATTGTGGTATTGGGTATCGCATTAATTGATAAACTCAAATTGGACGATCCTGTTGGGGCTGTTGCAGTTCACCTGATCTGTGGTATTTGGGGAACTTTAGCTGTAGGTATCTTCGGAGCTATGGCTGGATTTGATCAGTTTTTAGTTCAACTAATTGGAGTTGGAATTGTTGGTGCTTTTTGTGTTGCAACATCCTTCATTATACTTTTCATTGTCAAGGCTTCAACTGGACTGAGAGTTGACAAAGAAGAAGAAATAAATGGTTTAGACCTTTCAGAACACGGAATGGAAGCATACGCTGACTTTAGGATCAACGAAGGTTAATCACATACACTATTCAATGAGAAAAAGCCTCCATCCATCGGAGGCTTTTTTGCTTATATTCAATTAAAATTTAAGAATCTATTGCTCTGAGCAGTCGAATTTCTATTTTTGAAAAAACATTTACATGAAACAGATCACTTTGCTGATGTACTGCTCTGACCAGAAAGGAATCATTGCAGCAGTGACTAACTTCATTCACCAAAGCGAAGGTAATATCACCTATATTGACCAATATGTAGATCGACCAAATACCGCATTTTTTATGCGTATAGAATGCGATTTAAACGGGAATGATTTCAATTTTCAAAATTTTAAAGATCAATTTCACAAAGAATTGGGTGTTCGTTTTTCCCTCCACTGTGATTTTTATCTTAAAAACCAAAAACCAAAAATGGCAGTTTTTGTCTCCAAATATGACCATTGTCTATACGACATACTAGCTAAGCAACAATCTGGTGAATTGGCCTCCGAAATTCCATTTATTCTGAGTAATCATCCTGATCTTGAAATCATAGCCAAACGTTTTGACATTCCTTTTTACTGTATCCCTGTAAATAAATCCAATAAAGCCGAGGCAGAGGGAAAACAATTGGCATTACTTAAAGAGCATCAAGTTGATTTTATTGTATTGGCTCGATATATGCAGATTGTATCTCCTAAACTCATTGACCACTACACACACAAAATCATCAATATTCACCATTCTTTTTTACCTGCTTTTCCTGGAGCCAAGCCTTACCATTCAGCCTTTGCCCGAGGTGTAAAAATCATTGGTGCCACTAGTCACTATGTCACTGATGAGTTAGATGCAGGTCCCATCATTGAGCAAGATATAGCACGGGTAACTCACTTAAATTCAATTGCCGATTTTATTGAAAAAGGAAGAGATTTGGAACGAATTGTATTACTTCGTGCCCTTAAATTGCATGTCAACAGAAAAGTAATGGTTTATGGCAACAAAACAGTTGTTTTTTCTTAATTCTAATCATTCAAGAATATAAGCATCCCATCATTAAATTTTTTGGGCTTTTCTATATTGACTACATGCCCACACTCTTCTAATACCAACAGTTGTGATAAAGGGTGGTTTTCTATTACTTTTCGTACAGATGGCAGAAACATATAATCTTGATCTCCCATAATGTATAGCGTGGGAATATCAATAGAAACTTTTCTGAAGATCTTCAGCTTAGGTATAATCTCTGAAGTGAGTTTAAACCAACGAATAAACTCTTTTTGATAGAGTTTTTTCGCTTCACTAATAAATAAAATTCTTGATTCTCTATGGTTTTTATTGGGCATTATGATAAATGCAAAGAATCTGTAAAGCCACATATAAGGTAAAACAGATTTGGTGGCATTGCCAAAGTACATAAGTATTCTGGATCTTAAATTTAACTCTAATATTGCTCCTCCCATAATCATCTTGTTCACACGCTTGGGTTGCATTTCGGCCAGCTGACGGATCAAAATGGTGCCCAAAGAAATCCCTACAAAATGTGACTTTTCAATTTTTAAATGATTCATTACCTCAAAAATATCATTGGTTATTGATTCAAAAGAGTACTTGTTTTTAAAAGGATTTTGGATCAAACCTTGAGAAGCACCATGCCCCCTAAGGTCGATGAGTAAAAGATTGAAATATTTTGAAAAAAAACGAATTTGCTTAAACCAAATTGCACTACTCCCACCTGCACCATGAATGAAAGTAATCCATCCTGCGCGCTCATTTTTCGCCCTGTAAATATTATGATACAGCATTAAATAATTCCTTTTTGACTAAGGTGAAAAGCCATTTGTTGTTGCAGATCTCTTGAAACCTTTCCTGCTGCTTGATCAAAATCACTTCTGTTAGAAGCGTAAATGATGCCTCTGGAAGAGTTGACCAACAAACCACATGTGTCATTCAGGCCGTTTGTTGCAACCTCCTCTAGACTCCCTCCTTGAGCCCCTACTCCCGGGATCAACAAAAAAGAGTCAGGGACCAATGTTCTTATTTTTTTTAATGCTTGTGCTTTGGTCGCTCCTACCACGTACATCAATCGATTAGCATTTTGCCATTTTTTTGATCGCTCAATAACCTGTTCGTACAAAGGTATACCCTCTGAATTTAGTAATTGAAAATCTGAAGCGCCTTCATTCGAAGTCAAGGCTAACAGTATGGTATGCTTCCCCTCATACGACAAAAAAGGTTCAACAGAATCTTTACCCATATAGGGTGCAATTGTAACCGAATCAAATTTAAATTGTTTGAAATAGGCCTTAGCATATTGCTCAGATGTATTTCCTATGTCTGCTCTTTTGGCATCAGCTATGGTAAATATTTCAGGATAATTTTTATTTAAAAAATCCATTATTTTTTCTAGGGATTTCCACCCATCTAATCCATTTGCTTCAAAAAAAGCAATGTTGGGTTTATAGGCAACACAGTAGGGTGCGGTGGCTTCGATAATTCTCTTACAGAAAGTGAAAATGGAATCCGGTTCATCTTTCAAATCCAATGGTATTCGATCATAATCAACATCCAAGCCGACACACAAAAAAGATTTTTTGCGTTTGATTTGCTCTAAAAGTAATGACTGCATCATAGGGTCTCTCCTGCCTCCTTCAATTTTTGAGTGTTCTGATAAAGTTTGAGTTCATCGACCAATTTCTGAATGTCACCATTGATGATATTTTGAAGGTCGTATAGAGTCAAACCAATACGATGATCTGTTACCCTACCTTGTGGATAATTGTAGGTTCGAATCTTTGCGGAACGATCTCCTGAAGAAACCAGTGAATTTCTCTTTTCGGAATCTTGATCTAATTTTTTTTGTAGTTCCAATTCATAAAGTCGGGAGCGCAATACCTTTAGAGCTTTTTCTTTGTTTTTGTGTTGAGATTTTTGATCTTGACATTGGGCAACGATTCCTGTTGGTTCGTGGGTTAGTCTCACTGCAGAATAAGTTGTATTGACCGACTGCCCCCCCGGACCAGAAGAGCAAAAATAATCCACCCTTACATCGTTCATGTTAATTTCAACATCAAACTCCTCGGCCTCGGGTAAAACCATAACGGTGGCTGCTGAGGTATGAACCCTACCCTGAGTTTCAGTTTGAGGCACTCGCTGCACCCTATGTACCCCTGATTCGTATTTCATCGTTCCATAAACCTCCTCTCCAGAAACTTCAAAAATAACCTCTTTGAATCCTCCTGCAGTTCCTTCATTAGCATCGACAAAACTAACTTTCCATTCTTGATCTTGACAGTATTTTGTGTACATTCGATAAAGATCACCTGCAAAAATACTCGCCTCGTCGCCTCCTGTTCCAGCTCTAATTTCAACAACTATATTTTTCTGATCTTCGGGATCTTTGGGAATTAACAATAACCTAATTTCCTCCTCTAAATGTGGAAGTTGTTCTCTGGCTTCTTCCAATTGGATTTTTGCCATATCAATCATTTCTATATCCGACTCCTCTTTGATCATTGTCTCCGCCTCCTCAATATTGGCTATAATGGATTTATAGTCCTCTGCCTTGGCAACAATTCTGTTCAAATCCTTATATTCTCTATTGAGCTGAATATATCGCTTTTGGTCTGCGATTACAGCTGGCTGAATAATTAAATCAGATACTTCGATAAATCTTTGTTGAACAATCTCTAGTTTTTCTATCATTTTGAAAAAGCAGTGTAGAACACAAATTTAAAGTTTTAAAAACTATCTTTCAAGTTTCTTAAAATTCAACTGATATTTAATAATTATTTCATCTTTCATTTTCCGTAACATAAAGGAGGGCAAAGGAACTTCAAAATCAGAGAGGATTAAATTAAAACTGCCCTCTAACAGAAGATTATTTTGCTTTACAGAGCTTTTTGCAGTTATATTTTTAAGCAATTCAATTCCGTGGAAACTTAATTCGCCATCAAATTTTGCCTCATTGTCTTTCCATTGGATCTCTTCGGAAAAAAATTCAATTTTAGGGAATTTTAAAACCTCTAAGATTTCAAGCGCATTATTATCCCTATTACTGTTTTTACTGTCAAAATCCCTTATATACATTGCAATAGCTATTTTTTGAAAAACATCTTCATTTCGGATCAGTAAACCCTTTACGTTTTGATTGGTTCCCGACCAATCATGTAAAAAATGAGATGCCTCATAGGTGATGAATGAATTTTCAGAATCTAATATCCATCTATCCTGCGCTTGAGATATACAGGAAAAAATTATTAAAATCCAAAACGACAATCTTTTCATAAGTCTAAAATTTAAATACCAATACAGCAGAAGCATAACTTGCAAAAGTAGTATAGGCGGCATACTTGTGCCAATCTCTGTCCTCCTTTGACCAGGCATTGGTGGCGATCATTCCTGAAAAATGTAGATATGCTAGCCATTTGTGAGCTTTAATGGAATTTAAGCCTTTCATTTTTTTTTTGACCAAGGGTGGAGGAGCGAAGAGAGAAAGTCCAGCACCGATAAAATACGATGCGGTAACGCATTGTCCCAAAGTTTTGTGTGCATCATAAAGTTCATAATCACCATTATACAACCTTCCCCCCATAATTCCCTGAGCCAGCATTCCTGCAAGAGTCAAATATCCAATGATCTGATGAGATTTAAGCATAACATTTCTGACCTTCAGCTCCTTCTCCCTCTGCTCAATAGAAAGTTTTGAAATACCGGTTTTACGAAAAAGACCGTTTTTCCCCCATAAAAGAGATTGGGTAAAAATCATTTTTTGCGGTAATAATTCTTCCTCCATCGTCATTTCTTGCTCAAATAAACTCTCAAATAATGCATCACGCTCTTGAGCGACAACGGCTTGGAAAATAAAAAGACTAAGAAAAATAATTTTTTTCATCAAATTTATCACACAAAGGATTACTAAGATAAATTATTAATACTGAAAAATACCTTCAGCAGAATGGATCGTCAACTTTTTTTCATCGGCAGCTTCGACCCTACCAACGACAAGGGCTTCAATATTGAATGACTTGGCAATTTCAATCACTTTATGCGCATGGGATTCGGACAAATAAATTTCCATTCGATGACCCATATTAAAGACTTCGTACATTTCTCTCCAACTAGTTCCCGATTCTTTTTGGATCATTTCAAACAATGGAGGACAAACAAAAAGATTGTCTTTGATTATGTGCAGATTGTCAACAAAATGTAAAATTTTAGTTTGTGCCCCTCCACTACAATGGACCATACCATGAATCATTGATCGGTCCATGGTTTCCAAAATCGTCTTAATAACGGGAGCATAGGTTCTTGTGGGAGATAAAACCAATTTACCAACATCTAAAACCGTATCGGTTGGATCTGTTAATGATTTTGAGCCAGAATAAATAAGATCATCAGGCAACTCATTGTCAAAGGTTTCAGGATATTTTTTTTTTATAGCAGCATCAAACACATCGTGCCTTGCAGAGGTAAGACCATTACTTCCCATTCCCCCGTTGTATTGATCTTCATAGGTAGCCTGGCCAAAAGAGGCCAGCCCAACAATCACATCTCCAGCTTGAATGTTTGAATTATCAATAACTTCATTTCTTTTGATTCTGGCAATAACGGTTGAATCAACGATGATAGTCTTTACCAAATCTCCTACATCGGCAGTTTCTCCTCCGGTACTATGAATTTTCACACCCAGCTGAGCTAAATTGGTCAATAATTCTTCAGTACCATTTATAATAGCAGCAAGTACCTCTGCGGGAATTTTATTTTTGTTTCTGCCAATTGTTGATGATAGCAAGATATCATTAGTCACCCCAACACAAAGCAGATCATCTATGTTCATTATTAAGGCATCTTGGGCGATGCCTTTCCAAACCGACAAATCTCCGGTTTCTCTCCAATAAGCATAAGCAAGAGAACTTTTGGTGCCTGCCCCATCGGCGTGCATGACCAAACAGTAATCCTCACTATCAGTCAAAAAATCAGGTACAATTTTACAAAAAGCCTTGGGGAAAAGCCCTTTGTCAAGATTTTTAATAGCGTTATGAACGTCTTCTTTTTGAGATGAAACTCCCCTAAGCTTATACCTCTTGTCAATCATTGTTTTGATTAGAATTCAAATTTAATACTATTCCACTAATCCATTAGGATTGAATACTTTTTTATCAGCGACAAAATAAAAGTTCACGGTATTTGGCTAAGGGCCATAAATCATCATCTACAACCAACTCTAACTTATCACAATGATATCTTATATCATTTAAAAAAGGTAAAACTTTTTCACAGTATGCATATGCTTTTTTGTATTCATCTTCAATTTCATTCAAAGACTTTCGAGTATCAACCATTTGAATTATACCTTTATTGATTTCATCAATATGTCCGGAAATACGTTCTATTATTTTTAATTGTACCCCTGCATATTTTTGGTGGTTCTTACCGTAAATTTCCTTTAAGCTTTTTACGTTTTCAATCAATATATTTTGAAATTTAATGGCGGTTGGGATGATATGATTACGAGCAATGTCTCCCAAAGACCTTGACTCAATTTGAATCCGCATGGTATATTCCTTCAGATCGACGATATATCTTGCTTTCACTTCTCGCTCTGAGAGCACATTTGTTTGTTCAAAAAGTGTGATACTTTTTTTGGATACATACTCTGTCAGGGCCTCCGGAGTGTTTTGAATATTACTCAGCCCGCGCTTTTTTGCCTCTTTTACCCACGACTCACTATATCCATCTCCTTCGAAAAGGATATTATTTATGCCTTTTAAATTGTCTCTCAGAGCATTAAAAATCGCATCGTCTTTTTTCATATCCTTTTCTTCGATCAAATTATCGACCTCCTTAGCAAATTTTTCTAACTGCTGTGCAACTGCTGCATTGAGAACCGTAACGGATTTGGCACAATTAGATTTGGATCCTACTGCTCTGAATTCAAATTTATTTCCTGTAAAAGCAAATGGAGACGTTCGATTTCTATCTGTATTATCCAACAAGATTTCTGGTATTTTACCAATGACATTGAGTTTGAGGTCTGTTTTCTCCTCTGGAGAGAGTTTTCCCTTGGAAACATTTTCCAAGTCATCTAAAACAGCAGTTAATTGTTTTCCAATAAAAACAGATAGGATAGCTGGGGGAGCTTCATTGGAACCCAACCTCAAGTCATTACTCGCACTAGCAATAGAAGCCCTAATAAGGGCTTCATGAGACAATACAGCAGCAATAGTATTGATAAAAAAGGTTAAGAACTGAAGGTTGCTCATGGGTGTTTTACCGGGACTCAATAAGTTGACTCCCGTATTGGTAGATAGAGACCAATTATTGTGTTTCCCCGATCCATTGATTCCTTCAAATGGTTTTTCGTGAAACAATACAATAAAATCATGTTTTGATGCTATTTTATGCATTAAATCCATAACCAATGAATTATGATCAACCGACAAATTAGCTTCTTCAAAAATCGGCGCCAATTCGAACTGACCGGGTGCAACTTCATTATGGCGGGTTTTCAATGGAATGCCTAATTGAATGGCTGTATATTCGAGTTCTTGCATGTAGGCAATCACTCTTGGGGGGATGGAACCGAAATAATGATCGTCTAATTGTTGTCCTTTGGAGGGTTGATGACCAAAAAGTGTTCTACCTGTTATGATCAAATCGGGACGGGAAGAAGCTAACGCCCTGTCAACCAAGAAATACTCCTGTTCCCAACCTAAAGTGGCATTTACTTTGGTTACATTTTTATCAAAATATTTACAAATTTCCGTAGCTGCATTGTCAAGGGTCTGAATGGACTTTAGCAATGGGGTTTTATAATCTAATGCCTCTCCAGTGTAAGAAACAAAAATTGTCGGGATACAAAGGGTTTTTCCCAAAATAAAGGCAGGAGAAGTAGGGTCCCAAGCAGTATAACCTCTAGCTTCAAAAGTATTTCTAATTCCTCCACTTGGAAAGCTAGATGCATCTGGTTCTTGCTGTACCAATTGGCTGCCATCAAAATTTTCCATTGGTTTTCCTGAGAATTGCAAATCAAAAAAAGCATCGTGTTTTTCGGCTGTACCTCCAGTCAACGGTTGAAACCAATGAGTGTAATGGGTGGCTCCTTTAGACAGAGCCCATGCTTTTAGTGAAGCGGCAATTTGATCAGCATAAGATCGACTAATCTTTGAACCCTTATTAACCGAGAGGGCTATCTGATTGAACGCATCTTTATTAACGAATTGTTCTAACACTTCATCTGTAAATACACTGCTGGCAAATAACGAAGAATATTTTTGATCGTTTTGAAAAGATTTGGGTTGTTTGTAAAAAAGATTTTCTAAACTTTTTTTTCTTAGGTAATTCATTAGCTAAGTCCTATAGAAACTAAAACAAAGATAATTTATAAATGAAAAAATTCAGATAAGTCTCTATAAAATTTGCAAAATTGAAAATTTACCCCCCTAAAAATTAGGGTGTTCATAAAAATGAATTATGATTTTTATAATTGGCAATGTAAAAAGGGGTGGTATTGTTAAGAAATTTTACTTTTACTAAATTCTAACAAAAAATATAATATATGAATAAGTCTAAATTGGAATATATCTGGCTGGACGGTTATGAGCCGACTGCTAGTTTACGTAGCAAAACAAAAATTGTAAGTGATTTTGGCGGTACGTTAAAAGACTGCCCCTTATGGTCATTTGATGGTTCCTCAACTCGACAAGCTGAAGGAAATTCTTCAGATTGTCTTTTAAAACCTGTTGCAATTTATCCCGATCCTGATCGAAAAAATGGATACTTAGTTATGACAGAGGTTTTGAATGCTGATGGAACACCTCATGTTTCTAATGGAAGAGCTACTATTGATGATGACGATAACGATTTCTGGTTTGGATTTGAACAAGAGTATTTTTTATGGGACCCAGAAACTAACCTTCCACTTGGTTTTCCAAAAGACCAAACACCACAAGGTCAATTTTATTGTTCTGCGGGGGCAAAAAATGCTTTTGGAAGAGAAATGATAGAAGAACATTTGGAGCAATGCATAGAAGCAGGTATCAATGTCGAAGGTATTAATGCAGAAGTAGCATCAGGACAGTGGGAGTACCAGTGTTTTTCAAAAGGAGCAAAAGAAGCTGGAGACCAAATGTGGATTTCCAGATATCTTTTGGAACGTTTGGGTGAAAAATATGGGCTTGCCATCAACTGGCACCCAAAACCTCTTGGAGCTACTGATTGGAATGGTTCGGGTATGCATGCTAACTTTTCCAACGAAACTCTTAGAACTTGTGGTTCCAAAGAAACCTACGAAAAAATATGTGAGGCTTTCCGACCTGTCGTAAAAGAGCACATTGATGTTTACGGAGCTGATAATGACCAGAGGCTTACCGGAGACCATGAAACACAATCAATCGATCAATTTAGTTACGGTGTTTCTGATCGTGGAGCTTCTATAAGAATTCCCATTATGACAGTAGAAAATGGATGGAAAGGTTGGTTAGAAGACAGAAGGCCTGCTTCCAATGGTGATCCATACAAAATTGCAAGTAGAATTATTAAAACTGTTAAGTCAGCTGCTGTTTAATACTAATTAATTTAAAAGTTGAATTATTAGTTACGTAAAATCCCGCCATTTAGGTGGGATTTTTTTTACATAAATAAAGGAAATATAAATATTATATAAAGCGTAATCAATACTAGACCATGGATCCAACCTAAATTGTCCCTTTTTGGAAAAAACACCAAGGGAAGTACCAAAAAAGAAATACCTAACATCCACCATATATCATTTTTTAATAATCCTGGGTCTTGAATCTCAACAGGATGGATCATTGAGGTAATACCCATAACAGCTAGAATGTTAAAAATATTTGAACCAATAAGATTCCCAATAGAAATGGCTTTTTCTTTATTTATTATAGCGATAACTGAGGCCGAAAGCTCTGGTATACTGGTTCCTACAGAAACTATAGAAATACTGATAATCCTCTCACTCACACCCAAATTTTTAGCTAGACTCACTGCTCCCTTTATCAAAGTCTCTGAGCCCAACCATAAAGAAAATCCACCCAATAAAAAATAAGTTATTGTCTTGGAAATTACCAAAATCTCATCTTCTTCAAGAGGTTGATCTAAAATCGATTTCTTTTGAAACTTAATTAAATAGACCATTAAACATAGGAGCAAGATGAACAATACGGTTCCCTCATAGGCTACCAACTTTTTATCAAATACCAAGAAAATATATAAAAGTAATGATGCCAAAATCATTATAGGCCAATCTATTTTGTAAAAACTTGGGGTAACTTCTATAGGAGAGATAATAACGATTATGGCTAATACAAATCCTAAGTTAGCGATATTTGAACCCACTACATTACCAAGAGCCAAATCAGGATGGCCACTAAGAGCTGATTGAATACTAACGATCAATTCGGGAGCCGAAGTCGCCAAAGAAACCACCGTCATTCCAATAACGATTTTGGGAATAGAAAAGCGTAATGAAAGGGCTATGGCAGCTCGCATAAGCCAGTCTCCTCCTTTAATCAATAGAAAAACACCAACTGCAATTGCTATATAAGCCATAAAATTAAATTTAGGCAAATATAATGTAATAGGATTTAAACACTATTGGTTATGAAATAGCATTATTAATAAAACAACTATTACAATTGCTGTAATATAGTTTTACATTTTAAAGAAAAATTTTTTAACCCTTTAATAATTGTAAATTCAGTTTTATTAACATTAAAAAAAAAATAATATTATAAAAACTAAATTTTTTAAACTTAATCATATTGGAAATTAATTATAAATTCAATTATTTACATTTTTAAATAATTTATATTACGATGAAACATTTCAAACTTCAACACACTTTAATTATTATTTTATCTATTTTAACTCTCTATTCATGCAAAGATAGTGGAGGAATATGGGTTAAGGATGGATCTAGTTTTAAATTTGGAAACGATGACATGTCATCTAACTTAATTTCACTTGCGGAAGCCTACTCAGCTCGTAATCCAGAAAAACTTTTTACTTTTTACTCAGATAGTTTTTTGACTGACAAAAGAAAAGAGTGGTCAAAGAAATATTTAGGTTCTTTAGACTCTTTGTCAATGGTGCCATACAAAATTGTTCCACTTATTTCTGAGGATGGTAAATATAGAGAGGTTATTGCTTGGTCTAAGGAAGAAAGAATTTACAAAAACGGCTCATATGAAAAGCTTGATCTAATGGAGGTTTTTGGACTTGACGAATCAGGTAAAGTCAATTTGTTCAAGCAGTGGAAAGCCATAGATACTGTAAATTTCGGTATGCCATATGGGGGAAAATTTATTGGAATTGGAGAAAATGAATATTCTGGAAGACCATTGGTGTTTTCAAACAGAGGTGAGGTAGAAATGATTGAAGGGCTTGCTGAATCCTACAATGCAATGGATGTAGAGTCTTTCACGGAATATTTTGCAGAAGAAGTAGAATTTAAAAGCTATGATGGTAAAACTTATAATTATAAAAAAAGTGATTTGTCTCAAGTGTTCAAGCCTTACAAATCTATTAATTGGAAGCTTACATCCATTGTTCCATTAAAAATATTTAATACAGATGCTGCCTCTGGTGCAATGGTTCTCTCAACTGAAACCAGGGTATTCAAAAATGGTAAAAAATGGAAAAAAGAGTTAATGGAGTTAATTTACTTTGACTTAGAAGGGAAAATTTCCGGAATGCTTCAATTTGCTAGGTAAGATTTTTATTAATTATAATCAATATTGAGTTTCAACCATAGGTCAGATATTTATCTCTCTGACCAAAGAGACGCTTTCCTATTTCAATACCGAATACTAAAATGGAATTGACTCTATTATCTAGTGTTCCAATAAATGATCTTCAGATAAGAAACACCAACGGAAATTAAAAAAAAATAAAAATGAAAAATTGATGAGGTGATTTGGTGGTAAAAACTGGTTCCGGAATGAAGTCTATGATCTTCATAGATTATATTATCTTTGTTGAGAATAGTTCGTTATAAATACGACTATGGTAATAATGGCGTTAATAATTGATAATAACAATAATAATCACAAAACTCTATAACTAATTTATTAAAAGAATCTAGGCCTCGTAGCATAACTGAATAGTGCACTTGATTACGGCTCAAGAGGTTGCAGGTTTGAATCCTGCCGAGGTCACAGTATCAATAAGGGATTACAAACACGTAGTCCCTTTTTTTTTGACCACTTGAACACTATTTGCACACAACTCCTGTCAAAGAATAATAACCATTAGGACCAATTATAAATCCTCAATAGCTAGTGTAATATAATGTTTTTTGATTTTTTAAGGAAAGTTATATATGCCGCTGATCCCTTCGCTTGTGGCTCAGGACAGCGGCATACTGATAAGTAATGTAATAGACCCCCATACTCACCAAACCCCCTAAAACGACAATCCTAAAACAGGCCTCAATCCTCTATCAATATGGTTATTGTAAGGAAATGCTTTTGTATGCAATTGTGTGGAAATGGAATTTTACGCTGAGTCTTTTAATGGCTTTACTTTTTATAATTAAACTTTTCTGAATATCTTTAATCAAAGATATATATGACTTCATTCGAACTAAATATAAATGGAAAGAAACTAGAAGTTGAAGTAGATGCTTCAACTCCTTTACTTTGGGTGTTAAGGGATCATTTAAAATTAGTTGGCACCAAATTTGGCTGTGGTATTGCTCAATGCGGTGCTTGTACTGTTTTGCTAGATGGAAATGCAATACGCTCGTGTCAATTACCTATATCTGCGGTTGGAAATCAGGAGTTGACTACAATTGAAGGTCTTTCTGATGATGGTTCTCATCCTCTTCAAAAGGCTTGGGTCGAAGTAGATGTTCCTCAATGTGGTTATTGTCAAGCAGGGCAAATAATGCAAGCAGCATCTTTGCTCAATAAAAATCCCAATCCTTCAGATGAGGAAATTCAATCTGTTATGAGTGGCAATATTTGTCGCTGTGGAACTTATTTGAGAATCAAGGAAGCCATCAATATGGCAGCTAAGAATTCTTGATTTAATATTTTTAATAAGTATGTATGAGTATTAAAGTAAAAACAAAATTCGGAAGAAGATCGTTCATTAAACGAAGTGCTGTTGCTGCTGGAGGTTTTGCCATTGGATTTTCATGGTTGTACTCATGTGACCATACTGCTAAATCAGTTTCGAAATTACCTAAGGAATGGTTTAACTTTAATGGCTATTTGAAAATAGGGGATAATGGTATGGTTACAATTATGTCCCCAAACCCTGAAATAGGTCAAAATGTCAAAACTTCAATGCCAATGATAGTTGCCGAAGAACTTGATGTTGATTGGGGAAAAGTCATAGTAGAGCAGGCACCACTAGATACTACTCTCTATGGAGTTCCATTTATTTCGAAAGTATTAGGGCAATTAGAGGCTCCGAAATCTGGAAGGCAAATTGCCGGTGGATCCAATTCAATTCGAAATAGCTGGGATGCACTTCGTTTGGCAGGTGCCTCTGCAAGAAATATGATTCTTAAAGCTGCTTCCAAAATATGGGGGGTTTCAATACACGAATTAATTACAGAAAATGGATTTGTAATCAATCCTAAGACAGGTCAAAAAAATCATTATGGTGCATTTGCAGCTGCAGCTGCAGAAGTTGAAATTCCAGAAGAGGTTGAACTTAAAGCTCCTTCTGATTATAAGATTATTGGTACTTCTAAGAAAAATGTTGATGGACTAAAAATTGCTACTGGTCAATCATTATTCGGTATCGATGTAATGAAAGAGGGGATGAAAATCGCTGTTTTGATCCATCCACCAGGTTTTGGTTTGACCCTCAAGAGATTTGATGCAGATCAAGCTAAACAAATGCCAGGTGTTTTTGATGTTTTCAGGATAGATGCCTATGATGGTGAAACCCAAAAATCTTCATTTGATATAGCTGCCTTCAGAGATATTGTTGTAGTTGTAGCTAGTACAACATGGCAGGCTATGGAGGCTAAGAAAGCGGTTAAATGCGAATGGATTGAGGCCGATGATGTCAAAACTAAAATAAGTTCCTTTGGCAGGGATTCTTATTTTGATTTTCCAAAAGGTTTAGAGAGCACTGAAGATCATATAAAAAAACTAGGTGAAATAGAAAAATCGAGAATAAAAATCGTTCGAAAAGATGGAAATCCTGAAAGTGCATTTGAAAACGCATATCGTATAATTGAAAAATCATATTCTGCACCATTTTTGCCTCATAATACTATGGAGCCAATGAACTTTTTTGCAGATGTTACAGCTGACAAGGCTCATTTGATAGGTCCTATTCAAACTCCAAGTATTATGGAATCTTCAGTTGCGGCTCGTTTGGGGATGAGTAATGACCAAGTCCATATCGAAATGACTCGAATGGGAGGTGGGTTTGGTAGAAGATTGTACGGACATTTTTTAGTTGAAGCTGCGGCTATTTCTCAATATCTGGGAGTTCCAATTAAACTGATCTACTCTAGAGAAGACGATATGACTTCCGGTGTATTTAGGCCAGCTTATCGAGCTACTTACAGAGCAGCTATTGATAAAAACAATAATGTTACTGCATTTCATGTTAGAGCAGGTGGAATTCCAAGTAGCCCTTTAGCTGCAAATCGATTTCCAGCAGGTGCGTATGACAATTATCTAGCTGAATCATACAGTGTGAAATCAAATATCACTACCGGAGCGTTTAGAGCTCCTCGTTCAAATTTCATTGCAGGTGCAGAGCAATCATTTTTAGACGAACTAGCTGAAGCATTGGGCAAAGATCCCATAGATTACAGGTTAGAGTTATTGGATCGCGCTACCAATAATCCTGTTGGTAAAAAAAACGATTACGATCCAAAACGTTTTGCTGAAGTGATTCGTTTGGCCAAAAAAGAATCTGATTGGGAAACACAAAAAGAAGGTATATATAGAGGATTTGCAGCCTATTTTTGTCACAGGTCTTATGTGGCTGATGTTGTTGATCTAAAAATTGAAAACGGTAAAACTGTTGTAGAAAAAGTTTTTGTTGCTGTTGATTGTGGAATTGTGGTCAACAAGGATGCTGCAATTAATTTGATCGAGGGTGGAACAGTAGATGGTATTGGCACTGCAATGTTTGGTGGGTTAAGCTTAAAAGAAGGAGTTCCTCAACAAAAGAATTTTAATGAATACCGATTGATACGACATATTGAATCACCAAAGTCAATTGATGTACATTTTGTAGAAAATGGAAAATCACCCACTGGACTTGGAGAACCAATGTATCCACCTGTTATGGGAGCTTTAGCCAATGCAATGTATAAAGCAACTGGCAAACGTTTCTACCGTCAACCGTTTATTAAAGATTTAAAAGCTTAAGTGCCTCATTTATAGTTAATGAATGATTGGAGTTGAAGAGGCAAGAAAAATTCTCAAAAACCTTGATTTAAAGTGTACTAAAACACAAAAAATACCTCTAGAGGATGGATTAGGTTTTACCTTAGCAAAAGAAATTTTTTGTTCTTTTAATTTGCCGCCATTTGAACAATCAATAATGGATGGCTTCGCAGTTAATGAATCTCCCAAAACTCCACTAACTTTTGAAATAATTGACGAAATTCAAGCAGGTAGTACTAGAAGTCTAAAGTTAAAAGAGGGACAAGCTGCTCATATTTATACAGGAGCCCCTGTTCCTGATGGTACAAAAGCTATTGTCATGCAAGAGCACGCAACTATTGTCAATAAAAAGCTGATTATTCAAAAATCTCCAAAACCTAGACAACACATACGTGCTATTGGTTCTGATCTTAAAAAGGGCCAACTTTTATTCCATGCTGGGTCTGAAATGAATGCCTCTAGCATCGGAGTTCTTAAAAGTATAGGGGTTACAAATATAGAAGTCTATACAAAACCGATTGTTAACATTGTGGTTACTGGAGATGAATTGGTTACTGAAGAGCGCCCTCTAAAAAAAGGGGAAATCTATGAGTCGAATGCGATCGTTTTAAAATCTGTATTGGAAAAAAACAATATAGAAGTTAATAAAATCGTTTTTGTTAAAGATAATTTTGAATCTACATTAGATGTCTTGTCTCAATCTTTGAAAACAGCAAATTTAACTTTGGTTTCTGGTGGAATTTCAGTTGGAGCCTATGATTATGTCTATGAAAGTTTGAAGCAATTAAAGGTTAAGACTTTTTTTTATAAAGTCAGACAAAAGCCAGGAAAGCCGTTATTCTTTGGGGGCCGAGATAAAAGATATATTTTTGCACTTCCAGGGAATCCTGGATCTGCATTGACTTGTTTATACATTTATACTCTTCCCTTTCTTAAACGAATGCAAAAGAATAGTGTCTTTGAGTTGCCTTCAATTCAATTAGAACTTTTAGACGATGTTCATAATAAGTCTGGACGAGCACTTTTTTTAAAAGGTAAAAGAAAAAATTTGCAAGTTCGCATTTTAGAACATCAAAGCTCTTCTAAACTAATGGGTTTTGCGCTGGCAGATGTACTAGTATTTATCCCCGAGTATGTTATTGATTTAGCGGTTGGATCCTCTGTTAAATGTTATATGATACACTGAAATATGGATGAATCCCTCCTTTTTTTTTCTTTGTTGTTGTTTTCTTTTGCTTTTTTGTACTCAAGTGTAGGTCATGGAGGGGCAAGTGCATATTTAGCACTTATGGCCTTGTTTTCTTTTGATAATCAAGTAATGAAACAAACCGCCTTAAGTTTAAATTTAGTAGTGGCCGCTATTTCATTTATACAGTTTTATCGATCAGGATTTTTTATTTTAAGGCTATTTATATTTTTAGCTATAAGCTCAATCCCTCTAGCTTTTGTTGGAGGGATGATAGATTTAAAATCTCAAACCTACAAGTTAGTATTGGGATTTTTTTTATTGATATCTGTTGTAAGGTTATTTTTAAAATCCACTGACTATATTAATCTAATAAATAAAAAAAAAATCAACATAGTAGTGGCTTTAATCATAGGTGCAAGTATAGGTTTTGTTTCGGGCCTAATTGGTATTGGGGGAGGGATTTTACTATCTCCAATACTATTGATGTTAAAGTGGTCAGACGTAAAAAATACAGCTTCTGTTTCAGCACTTTTCATATGGGTTAATTCGGCGGCTGGAATAGCAGGTCAAATTAACAGTGGTATTAAGCTTGATAACAACATTCCTCTTTTCATTATAGTAGTAACAGTAGGTGCAATTTTTGGAGGGTATTGGGGGTCCAAGTCATTAAGCTTTATTAATTTAGAGAAAGTACTATTACTAGTCCTTCTTGCAGCTGCTATAAAATTAATTTTTTTTAAATGAAAGTAGAGATAAGATTTTTTGGTCAACTTATTGAAATAGTAGGCTCTAATACTTATGAACTTGAAATTACAAAACTTGAATATGATGCAATTCTAACTCAATTAAACAAACAGATGCCAAGTATAAAATCATTTACAATTCAACTAGCACAAAACAATAAAATCATACAAGGTGAAACAGAATTAGATCTAAGTCCTATCGATGTATTTCCACCATTTTCAGGAGGATGAATAAAATCAAAAGATATTTACGTCAAATTACTCTAGATGAGATAGGGGTAAAAGGTCAAAACCGTTTACTTCAAAGTCGAGTTTTACTGATTGGAGCAGGGGGACTGGGTTGTCCATTGGTACAAATTTTAGCTTCGTCAGGTATAGGTCATATTTCGGTCTTAGATTATGATAGGGTTGCAATACATAATTTGGCGCGGCAAATAATTTTTAAAAAAGAAGATGTTGGCCGCTACAAAGCTGAGGTAATTTCTAAATATATTAATGACTATTATCCCGACTGTTCAATCAATCATTACAATATTTTTTTTAATTCAAATAATGCTGATAGGCTAATAAGCAATCATGATATAGTTATTGATGCAACGGATGATATCAATACCCGCTATTTAATTAATGACAATTGTGTTTTTTATGATAAACCTCTTGTTTATGCAGCACTATACAAGTATGAAGGGCAGTTGACTGTCTTTAATTACAAAAATGGACCAAGTCTTAGGTGTTTATATCCAAATAAACCTAGTTACCATGAAATCCCAACCTGCGAGCATTCAGGGATGTTGGCAACTGTATCGAGTACTCTTGCTCAATTTCAAGCTACTGAAGTAATCAAAGTTTTATTAGACCTACCTGGGGTTTTAAGCGGTAAATTGTGGTATTATAACTTTTTAAATCATGATCTTCGTCTAATAAATTTTGAATTAATTCCCCATCAGTATGAATACTCAAAAGAAAGAGTTCGATCAGAATCAATCAAAACTCAAATTTCATTAAACCAATTGTTGCCCTATGAGATTTATAATTGGGTAGATATAAGATCACCAGAAGAGATCCCCCTATTAAAATGGGATTTCATAATTAGAATTCCAATAACTTCAAAAGATTTCAAAGATCAACTTCAAAAAAAGTGCGACCCAAATAAACCAATTTTATTTTTTTGTCAATCGGGTAAAAGAGCCAAACAAGCGCAGGAGTTGAGCCGCAAATTCATTAGTAAAGAATGTTTTGCACTTTTAAATTCGACTGAAGATATTTCATCTTATCTTAGAACTAAATGCAAATGAAAAGTATATTTAAAAAAGGAGAAATCAGCCCAAAATTTATTGCACAATCGATTGAAAACCATCAATCAAAAATTCAAATAGGAGCTCATCAAACCTTTATGGGTCAAATTAGGCAGGACATTTCACAAGGCAGAAAGGTTGTCGGGATGAGTTATACTGCTCAAGAGGAAATGTGCAATGAGCTGGCAGAGCAACTGCGCGAGGAGTTGATTACCAAATACGATTTAAGTTGTATTCATATATATCACAGTTTAGGGTATATTAAAGTTGGAGCACTTTGCTTTTTTGTTTTTCTTTCAGGAAGGCATCGTTCAAATACCTTTCATGCACTTGAAGAGTGTGTTAATAAGGTAAAATCTAATTTACCCATTTTTGGTAAGGAGATATATGATGATAAATCTTATGGTTGGAAATCAAATACATAAAATATGGTAGATATAACATCAAAGAGTAATACATTCAGAAAAGCTATCGCAGAAGCTGTTGTTCATTTTGGTAGTCTTAAGACAATTGATACTATAGAACAAAAACAAGTTCCAAAAGGGGATGTATTTGAAATGAGTAAAGCTGCTGCTTTGTTAGGGGTTAAAAAAACAGCAGAGTTACTTCCTGACTGCCATCCATTACCTATTGAATCAACTAATATTAGTTACCACATAGATGGTCAAGAAATTCGTATTAAATGCGAAGTAAAGACTATTTATAAAACAGGGGTTGAGGTAGAGGCGATGCATGGAGCATCGATAGCTGCATTAAACATGTATGACATGCTCAAACCTATCGATAAGCATATTGAGATTAGATCTATCAAATTATTATCAAAAAAAGGAGGCAAATCCTCAATGGGATATAATGGTAAAGGTAAGACCGCAATTATTTTGGTATGCTCAGATCGAGTTTTTTCAAGTAAAGCTGAGGATATTTCTGGTATTATTTTAGAAAAATTATTAAGATTGGATGGAGTAAAAGTACTAGTTAAAGAAGTTGTTCCCGATGAAGTACCAACCATCCAGGAAAGCATAATAAAAGCAGTTAAACAAGCAGATCTCATCTTAATAACTGGTGGGACTGGTCTAGCTGAACGAGATTGTACTCCAGAGGCATTAATTCCACTAATTGAAAAAAGGATACCTGGAATAGAAGAAAGAATTAGAAATTATGGACAGCAGCGAAATGCTTTAGCTATACTTTCTAGGTCTGTAGCCGGATTAATTGATCAAACTTTAGTGATGGCTTTTCCTGGTTCTACAAAAGGCGTTGAGGACTCATATAAGGCCGTTTTTCCATCTGTTTTTCATTTGATTGATTTATTAAAAGGAAATTCCAATCATTGATGAAAACTTTACTCGACCAACATAAAAGAATACATAATTATTTGCGTATTTCGCTAACCGAAAAATGTAATTTAAGATGTACCTATTGCATGCCATCCAATGGAGTGCCTCACATGCCAGCTTCTCATTTAATGAGTGCAGAAGAAATTTTTCAAATTTCAAGTCACTTTGTTTCAAGGGGGGTCGATAAGATAAGATTGACGGGAGGAGAACCAACTGTTAGAAAAGACTTTGATCAAATTATTGAAAGTTTATCAAGTCTAAAAATAAAGTTGGCACTTACTACAAATGGATTAACCATCCATCGCCATATAGACAATTTAAAAATGGCAAATATTAATGTGATCAACATAAGTATTGATACTTTGGATAGGGATAAATTCAAGAAGATAACACTAAGGGATCGTTTTATCCAATTACAGAAAAATATAGAACTTTTAGAGGTTGAGGGATTTAAAATTAATTTTAATGTTGTGTTGCTTAAGGGCATTAATGACAGTGAAATCATACCATTCATTGAGTTAGTAAAAAACAGAAATTGGCAAGTTCGTTTTATTGAGTTTATGCCTTTTGATGGAAATAATTGGGATCGCTCTAGAGCTGTTACATTAGAGGAAATTCTTAAAGAAGTTGGGAAGTATTATGGAAAAGGAATAATTGAACGTTTGAATGATGAACCTAATGATACTGCTAAAAATTATAAAATTTCTGAACACAAAGGGTCATTTGCAATAATTAGCACAGTTTCAAATCCATTCTGTGATAGTTGTAATCGTATCCGATTGACGGCTGATGGAAAATTGAAAAATTGTCTCTTTTCGTCTAGTGAATACGACTTATTGACGCCCTTTCGAAGTGGAGATTCAATTGAAAACATAATTGATATTGCTTTAAAAAATAAATATTTATCTAGGGGAGGATTGGAGGACCCAAATCAATTTAATAACCCCGATAACCATAAGGATAACCGTAGTATGATTGCTATAGGTGGTTGAGTTTTGTTTTTAATTTTTTATACATCTCTGGCGTATCCATATCTTCTAGATCTAAATGATTAGTTGTCTGAAATTTGATATCTCTTTTGTGTTGAATGAGAATAGACTTCGCTCCCCTATCATCTTTGAGTTTACTTAACGCTTTAAAATAAGTAGCTCCAAATAAAGTAGGTATTCCCTTATAACCCTTTGAGCTTGACGATACTATTATGGAACTTAATTCACCTTTTGAATAAAAAGAAGATTCCATTTGTTTGAGATGAGAAATACTAACAAATGGTTGATCAACTGACAGGATAAATACTCCTTTAGCCTCTTTGATATTATTAATTATGAACTCCACCCCCACTGCAATACTCTTCCCCATACCATTTTTCCAATGAAAATTTTGAATAATCTTTGAACCTTTTAGGTGAAGCCTAGACAAGTATTCATGATTATCTCCGCTCACAACTAAAATAGTTTTTTCTAAGATATTATATTTATCAACTAGTGATTCAATCAAAGTAGTCCCATTCCATTTGAGAAGCGCTTTTGATTTCCCCATTCTAGACGATTTTCCAGCAGCTAAAATCAAAATTGGGATGTCAGTCATGAATTGAGCCTTTTTTTTGACTTAATGGAATTGCATCACTTTTTCGGTTTACAGATAAAATTTCAGATAAAATTGATAATCCAATTTCATGGGCAGATTCTCCACCAAGATCTAAACCCATGGGACCTTTTAATTGACTAATATATTTTAAGTCGATATCTGGTTTAAACTCTAAAAGTTTATTAAGTAAATCCTCTTTTCTTTTTTTTGGACCTAAAAGACCAAAGTATAGGGGAAATTTACCTTCCAAAGCCAATAAGTATTGCAAATCTTTTTGGAGGCTGTGTGTCATCAATAAAATCGCAGTTTCTTTATCTACCTCAAGTTCTTTAATTTCTTCAAAAGACAATAAGTGCAAGGCATTAGCTCCATCAAAGTAGCTTAATTCCTTCTGTTCGTCTGGAGAAGCTATAATTTCAACAATCCATCCCAAATGATTAGTCATTTGAGTCAAAGCTACAGTATCGTGCTCAGCTCCTATTATAAATAATTTGAATTTTGCAGGTAAATGTTGTTCAAACTCTAAATCCTCTGAATCAAAATCCAATTTTTTGTGAAATTTAATGGAGTTATTTTTAAATAAAATTTCAGTACCGAGGTTCTCATAACTTGAAAGTTCTCTTCTATAATAGGTTTTAAGTTTTAAGGGATTTCTATTTTCTATTTGATTTAAAATTAAGTTGATTAGATCATCGGTTAGATCAATAGGTTCAATTAAAATAAACAAATTTCCCTCACAACCCAACCTATAGCGTCCATCATAGCTCATCATGAGGCTTTTACCAGATTCAAATACCTTTAGAGATTGAAAAACAATATCCTTTTCAACACAGCCTCCACTTACAGCTCCAATTGTTTTTTGGTTTTCATCAATAAGCATGCGAACTCCAGGTTTTCTATAAGACGATCCATCTAAGTCAACAACTGAAGCTAATACACATCGAATGCCTTTTTGTTTTTTAGATTGATATGATAGTAATATAGACTCCAACTCATGTGTCATAGAAAATCATTGAATTTTTAATTTTTTAATGAAAATCATACAATGCTGCCAAGGAAGATTACTTATGTTTTCTATTAGTTTAAAACCAGCAGCATCCATTTCTTTTTCGGCTTGTTTTTCACTCATTTTGTGTATTTTTTTAATAGGGATTCTAGGATCTTCATCTCTATATTCAACTAAAAATAATTTCCCATTTGGTTTTAATGTATTTTTAATAGATCTGATCATTTCCCTCGGAAAGTTAAATTCATGATATACATCAACCATTAAGATTTTATCTACTGAGTTGTTCGGCAATTGAATACTTTTTTCATTTCCTAGAATCGTTTTTATATTTTTTATTTTATTCGACTCTATCCTTCTATTTATTGCCGCCAACATTTCACTTTGAATGTCTACAGCGTAAACCACACCGTTTTTTACCAATGGGGCCATCCTGAATGAGTGATAACCAGAACCAGCTCCAATATCAGCAATTATATCATTAGATTCAATCTTCATATTTTGAATCAAAGTAGAGACATTTTCTTCTTTTTCTCTACTAGATCTTTCTAACCAGCCAATTCCTTGAAACCCCATCACACGAGCAATTTCTCTGCCCATGTACCATTTTCCAATTCCATTTATGTCTCCCTTCTTATATATATATTTATTATAATTTGTAATTTGACTAAAAGAGATAATAGGGACTATCAGTAAAAAAAGAATTAGCTTTTTCATTCATCTAAAATAACTCTTTTAATCTTCACTGAGAAGCCTTTATTTGGCTGTACCCAACAATTAATCCCACCAACCCCCCTAACAACACCCCCCTAAAACGACAATCCATAAACAGGTCTTAATCCCCTATTAATTAAATTATTGTAAGGAAATTGTTTTGTATGCTATTGTGCGATAGGTGGATTTTACTTCTTGTATAAAATATTTTGTTGATTTATATTTGCGCGCTTAAATTTCTAGCTAAAAAATGAAAAAATTAATTGCAGATTACAAAGAGAATAATAAAAAAGACATTTGGATAGATGGAGTACTTTACAATTTTATATATGGCTTTTTGGGAGCTATTGTTATCGTATCTATTACAATTAAAGATGATTTAGGGGTATTGATCTCTTTCTTACTTTATTATTTCTTTTTAGGAAAAATTGTAAATAGACCAAAATATGTTACTGATTTGGGGAAATTTATAATCTTCCCTGTACCAACAGCATTAGGGGCTTTTCTAGGTTATAAATTAGCCCCAACGCTTGTTATGTTATTCTGAATAAAATAGTAAATGATTTACTCTAAAACTTAACCTAATTATTCTTTTCTATGATGACATCTAAGATTATATAACTAATCTACAAAAAGGGGTAAATCTTCATCTTTTACTAGCAGGAGCATATAATATTTTCCCAGGAGTGAGCTTATAATTAAGGTTTTCACATTTGCAATTGAATAAATATTTTAACTGTATTTTTATATTTTAGAACTTTATGAACTAATAAAAATTCCGGGATGATTTTAAAAAAAAAATGGTTTTCAATCCTCGCTTACGTTTGTTTAATATCATGTATTGAACAAAAAAACAATCCTATCCTTGAAGATTTTAGCACTAAAATTCCATTGGTAGATTATGTAAATCCCTTAATGGGAACGGATTCCACCTTTGAATTATCGAACGGGAATACCTATCCGGCCATAGCTACTCCATGGGGGATGAATTTCTGGACTCCGATGACCTCCAAGATGGGAGACGGTTGGACCTATAAATATGATGATAATAAAATCAGGGGGATAAAACAAACCCATCAGCCTAGTCCTTGGCTCAATGACTACGCCGCCTTTTCAATGATGGCAGTAACAGGTGATTTAAAGTTTAAAGAAGACAACCGCGCTTCATGGTTTTCTCACAAAGCGGAAACGGTCAGACCTTATCATTACAAGGTATATTTGGCAGACTACGACTCCACGGTTGAAGTTGCTCCTACAGAGCGGTCGGCTCATTTTAAATTTACCTTCCCAGATTCGGAGGACTCATTTATTTTGTTAGATGCTTTTAATAAAGGTTCCATGGTAAAAATCATTCCCGAGGAAAGAAAAATAATTGGATACAGCAGAAACAATCATGGGGGAGTTCCCGAAAATTTCCACAATTATTTTGTAGCGCAATTCGATAAAAATTTTGAAGTCAACCACACTTGGGGAGATGGGTGGAGATTGATGGAAAATTCAACGGAAAATGCTGGAGATCATGTCGGAGCAATTATAGGTTTTAAAACCAAAAGAGGAGAATCGGTAAATGTTAAGGTAGCTTCCTCCTTTATCAGTCCTGAGCAAGCCCAACTCAATTTGGATCGTGAAATTGGCACAGACACTTTTGAGCAAACAAAATCAAAAGCAAAAGACGCATGGGAAAAGGAATTGGGGAGAATTAAAATTTATGATACAAACCTAGAAAACATCAAAACCTTTTACTCATGCCTTTATAGGGTATTGCTTTTTCCCAGGAAATTTCATGAAATTAACAAGTCAGGAAAAGTTGTGCATTACAGTCCCTACAATGGAAAAATCCTTTCCGGCTATATGTTTACCGACAATGGTTTTTGGGATACATTTCGAGCGGTTTTTCCATTTTTCAATTTGATGTATCCAGCACTTAATACTCAAATTATGGAAGGCCTGGTCAATACCTATAAAGAATCGGGTTGGCTACCAGAATGGGCCAGTCCGGGGCATAGAAATGTAATGATCGGTTCCAATTCATCCCCAATAATTTCAGATGCATTCTTAAAAGGGGTTAAAATTGAACAATCTGACATTTTATTGGAGGCTATGCTCAAAAACGCAACCACATCCAAAAACCGACCCAAATCTAGTGGTAGGGTAATCAATTCTGTGGGCAGGGAAGGAGTCGAATACTACAATGAATTGGGATATGTTCCCTATGATGTCGGGATTAACGAAAATGCAGCAAGGACCCTAGAGTATGCTTATGCTGATTTTACAGTTGGTCAGATGGCTCAGAAAATGGGTAAGCAAGACTTAGCGGATCAATTTTTTAGAAAATCATTAAATTACAAAAAACTATTTGATCCACAAACCCAGTGGATGCGGGGAAAGAATAAGAGTGGAGTATTTCAATCCCCCTTTAATCCCCTGAAATGGGGTGATGCTTTTACTGAAGGAAATAGTTTGCACTATACCTGGTCCGTTTTTCACGATGTTGAAGGTCTAATCCAATTGATGGGAGGTAAAGAAGCCTTTTCTTCAAAACTAGATAAGGTCTTTGAAATGCCCCCAAAATTTGACAATTCCTATTATGGCTTTACCATCCACGAAATTCGTGAAATGCAAATTGTCAACATGGGAAATTATGCTCATGGTAATCAACCAATACAGCACATGATTTATTTGTATAATTATGCGAATCAAGCTCACAAAACACAGGAAAAGATCAGAGACGTTTTGGCCAAATTATATGCACCTACACCTGACGGATATTGTGGTGACGAAGACAACGGTCAGACATCCGCTTGGTATGTTTTTAGCGCCTTAGGTTTTTATCCTGTTACTCCAGGAGTGAATCAATACGTAATCGGAAGCCCATTGTTTAAAAAAGTGACATTATCACTACAAAATGGAAAACAGTTTACCATTTCGGCTCCCAAAAACAATAGAAATAATGTATACATCAATGGAGCTTCCTTAAACGGGCAAAACTGGAATAACAGTTACATAGATTTTGACACCATTCAGGCAGGGGGGGAAATTGAGTTCCACATGAGTGAGGAACCTAACCTCAATTGGGCCAGTGAAAAAGAGCACGTTCCTTATTCTTTGAGTAATACAAATTGAGTTTTACTCTTTTACTAGCACGATTACAGGCTCTAAGTTTAATTGGATAATTTCAATTTAGATCAGTCGGTCTTTAGTTAAGCATAATATTTAAAAAAATAATATAACTATTAAATCCATTAATATAATTTTGATTTTACAATATTTACCTACTTACATCCACTTTATGTTAAATAATACTCTTTTGGATTTCTGTTTTCTATCGCTTTATAAGAATAAATTATTATAAGTTGTTCATTTTAAATAATTTATAATGTAAACTTTGCATTGTCAGATATACTTTTATTATTTAAGTTAGAATTTGTTGTTTAGGAAAATGGGGATGAAGTAATGTAAGTGATGATGACGTAATGAAGCTTCATTAAAGATTCCCCTTTTTCTTACTTTCCTGCAACTTAAAAAATATTTTAAAAGCATGATGAAAATATAAATGACTAATCAACATTCTCTTTTGCAATATTTTTTGTTAATTGACTCAATTAACAAACATAGTCAAGCCCTCTTCTTTTTATTTGTTATTTATAGATAGATTTTAGTCTTTACAATAATACTATAAAGATTTTTGAAGTAGTTTAACCTTTTGGTCAATGGTCATTAATGAAGGATCCAAAGTGTTTGAAACTAATTTACTAGAGATAGAAGCTTCTCTTTTACTTCTGATATTAGTTTGTTAAGTGTCTTACTATTCTTTCAATATTATAAGTAGGTTAAGTTTTGATTTATAGAGTTTCAACCAACTCTCTTCATTTTTGCTTTTGCAACAAAGACTTCTCCTTTTGGCCCAATAACATTATACTCGTACATTAAATTGGTGTCGTCAATCATGTGAATTTTCCAGTAACCTACAAAAGCCTCCTTTGAACTATCCAAGCCACTTCTAGAATGGTCAGTTTTAAAGTAAAAGGTTCCGTTTTTTTCATTCTCAAATATTGCAACAGGTTTATTTTTTAAACCACAATAATGAGTGACTAAGAGTTCTTCATTTTGTGCATTAAAAATGCTTAACATTTCAATTCCACCTGTATTACTTTCCTCGAGTAATGCACTTCCATTTGAGCTTATGCTGTACTCCAAATTCAAAAAGTCTGATGAACCATCTGACCTTTCAAGGGTTCCTGTCCATTTACCTTCTAAAGTTTTAAGTTTTTCAAATTCTGTATTTATATTTATTCCAAAGGCAACAGTTGTAATAAATAAACAGATTAAGCTAATCAAAATTTTTTTCATCATTTTAAGTATTAAATTATTTGTTTTAAGATAATAAATCCATAGACTTAAAGCCTATAAAAAGATGCTTTATTTGGGATTATGTTTCTGACACAAAAGCAACTTTTACTTCAACTCCTGAAAATGGGTATATCTTCACTCTTTGAATACTTATCTAGTCAAAGTCCTTTAAAATTTACTTAGACAGAGAGTAGTTTAGTTGAAATCAGATAATCAATAACTGAAAATAAAATCCTAATCTAGAATAATTTTTAAATGATTTGACTGGACTAAATCAGAATGATTTATAAAAAAGCTTTTAGAAAATTCCTCACCTATTTTGAGCTGCTTGACGATTCCTATTCCTTCTTTTTCAATCACTAAATGATTTTGATTGTAATATTTACTATCTAATTCAATAGTGATTTTATCAAAAACAGGAGATGTGACTGCATAAAAAGACTCAGCTGGACTTACGGGATACAATCCCATCATACTAAAAATTAGCCAAGCTGACATTGTACCTGTATCATCATTTCCAGGCAAGCCGTCGGGGGTGTTTTTAAAATATTTGCTAATCAGTTCAGATACTTTACATTGTGTTCTCCATTCTTGACCAGGTATATAATTAAATAAATAAGGATATCCAATATCAGGTTCGTTTGCCATATCAAATTGCCCTAAATCAAAGACCTTTTGGAGCTGATTTGAATAAGCTTCTTCCCCACCCATTAGTTGCATTAATCCCTTAGTGTCATGAGCTAACATAAAAGTGTATTGCCATGAATTTCCTTCTATAAAACCTGCATTCTTCTGGAAATTAGCTCCTGTTTCAGGATTGAAAGGACTAACCCAAGAATCATCCGCATTTCTAGGTCTCAATAAATTAATCTCTTTATCAAAAAGTTTACGATATGAGATAGATCGCTTTCTATAAATCTCCTCATCTTTGTTTTTTTTCAGCGCTTTTGCCAATTGCGCTATTGCAAAGTCAGAAACGTTATATTCTTGAGTTGTAGAAACAGCCCCATCCTTTGTTGAAGCTGTGGTCAAATACCCTCTTTCTATGTATTCTTTTATACCTGGTCTAAGTGCATTTTTTTCTAATTGAATTGAGCTTTTTAACATGGCTTTATAAGCTTTCTCAACATTAAAATCCTTAATCCCTCGCAAATAGCTATCGGCTATAATTATTCCTGCTGGATCACCTACCATAGTCGTAGTTTCTGTCGCATTTAACTCCCATTTTGGCAACCAGCCACTTTCATCATATATAGATAACATACTTTTAACCATGTCTGACTGTTGCTTTGGATACACCAAAGACATCAACGAGTGTAGATTCCTATAAGTATCCCACAATGAAAAAACTGTAAAACGTGTCCCCTCTGTTTTTAAGGTTTCTCTTGTCGCCATTTTCGGGTATTCTCCATTCACATCATTAAATGTATTAGGATGAATCAAGGTGTGATACAAAGCAGTATAAAATATAGTTTTATCATCTTCAGACCCACCCTCTACAGTAATCTTAGAAAGTAAATCGTTCCATTTTGTGGACGTTTTTTTAAAAACATCTTCAAACGATAATTCTCCGGTCTCTTTTTTTAAGTTTTCTCTGGCATTTTCAATGCTAACATAAGAAACAGCAATTTTAACCTCCACAGACGTCGGCTTTTTAAAGTCGTAACTCATATAAGCACCAATACTATCGCCAATAATTTCTTTTCTGTAGTTCTCATAAAATCTTGTTTTTCCATTGTAGGGCATCCATTGACTCTCTAATCCTTCTTGTTTAACAGAGTTTTTCCAAATTCCAAATTCATCGGAGGGCTTACTGAATTTTGCCACGAAATACAAGGGATAAGACTCATCTGGTTTATAGTAACAAAAAGAACCCACTTGTCGTATCCCTTCAATTTCTGTTGGTGAAACCACTTTAATAGACCCCCCTTGCTCATTTGTTAACCCTAAACCTAAATTAATTAGGATATTTGATTTTCCTTTTGGAAAAAAATAATTACTAACCGCTGTTCTGGTAGTGGCTGTCGCTTCAACTTTTACATTATATTTATCTAAAGTAGTACTGTAATAACCCGCTTTAGCTACTTCATTTGAGTATGTGCTACCATACTTTAGTGGATTTGTTTCTACCCCACCTATTGTAGGCATTGTTAAAATAACTCCCAAGTCGGGACAACCAACGCCACTTAAGTTGATATGTGAAAAACCAGTTAAATAAGTGTTTTCATAAACATAAGGGGTCGATAACCAACGACTATCTTTTTCAAATGAATTTTCAGCGCCCATCACGTTAAAAGGTGAGACATTAATCATCCCACGGGGTGCAATAGCTCCAGGGTTCGTAGCTCCATAATTAGAAGTTCCAATAAAAGGATTGACATAACCCAATAAATTAGGTGATAATGTGTTTTCTATTCCACTCTTTTGGGAACATGATACTAATATTAACAAGCTAATTCCAAAAAAAAATTTATTCTTTTTCATAAAGTATTTCAAATTTGATTGCAAGACACCAAAAATTAAAAATCTAAAATTACTAAACTTCAGTGTTTTTGTTTTTATTTTAAAATTTACATATAAAAACCTACTGACTTTAAAAAACGACTCATAAAAACCCTCACGCCTAAGATTTTAAGCTTTCTATTTTCTATAAAAGTTAACAAATAAGATAACGAATTATGAAATTTAATCAACTTATCTCCCTTTATTGACATCTAATCTTAAAAATATAAAGGTTTAAAGACGCTTTTCATTGAGATAATACTCGTACACATTTATTTTGACTTTAATTTATTATGAAGAAACTATAATAAGTTGTTGATTTTAAAGATTTTATATTGTAATTTTAATTAAGAAATAATTAGTGTTTGTTTTTAGGAGATTGGGGATGAAGTAATGCAAGTGAGGATGGTGTACGGAGGTTCTTCATTATAGATTCCCCTTTTTCAATTTTAGTTTCTACCGCTTTAAATCTCTAATCCTACATTATAAGTAATTATTAGCTATATTTGATATAGGATTTTAGAATATGACAAAAACAAAAAGTAAGTACTACTTGCTTTCACCCTTTATTAATATGATTGGTTGTAGTTGGTTTAACATTTCCACCAATATAACATTTTAAATGCTGGATTTAAGTCTGAATGACTTTTGCATTTTTTATAATTTATTATAAAATTGTACAAAACTATTTTTGATAAAAAAATCAAAGTAGTACTCTAGGGTAATTGATGTTATTAGCATTAACTCGGGTATTTTGACCCAACTGAGTTGTTTACTTGGTATTTACTGAATAGATGTTTTGAAACAATATTACTTTCCATATTAATTTCTTAAATTGTTAAATCCTAAAAATTAATTAATGAGAAAGAGAGATTTAATTGTATTGTTATCAGCTTTTTTGAGCTTTATTTTATCAGTTTATTTATGGTTTTCTGGTGAGAAAGAAATGGGACAATATGTTTCAATATGGGTTCCTACGATTTTAGTTTATGGAATTTTTGTTAATACAATGCCAAAAAAATGACAGATTTACAGTTATTCATTATAGGCTGTGTATTGTTTGCGCCAGTTTTGCTCGTATTATTTACATCACTTGTTGAAATTCAAAAGCCTAAAGAAAAAAGCTCGGATAAACCCATTTCTTTCTACATCAATCAGATTGCATTTTCAGTTCTAATGATTGGTGTTTGTGTTCTTTTGGGAATAATGATTTTCAAATATTAATTATTACAAATTAAACACTCAAAAGTTTTCTATCTTTCCACCTCTACCAATAACTTGAGTGAAATATAAAAATAGGAAATACAAGGCTTCTCAGAATATTGCTTCTTCCTCTGAAATAATTAAATTCCAATTGGAAAATATATTTAACAAATATGAACTGAGATTCAATAAGATGAAAGCAGCCCTTTTAAAAAAATTAATGAATTAATATTTCAATTAATTAAAAATCAAAATATGTATTTGGATATGGTTCATCTATAAGTGTAAAATGCCACCATTCTTTTGAATATGACCTAAAGCCATTTTGATTCATTATATTTTGTAAATAATTGCGATTTTTTTTTTGTATGTCAGTAATGGAGTCGTAATCAATCCAGGATTTAATTCCAAAAAAATCCCATCCACTTCCCATATCTAGTTCTTTACCATAATTAATACTATCAGTATAAATTAAAGTAACATCAATAGTACTTCCTCTGCTGTGCGCAGATTTTTTAGCGATATAGCCTTTCATGATAAGACTATCCTTTTTTTCATCTGGATAATACTTTTGTTTGGTTAAAGTGTCACTTATTTTATTTGACCATTCAATAAAATCATTCACTGATTTCTGAGGCCTATATCCATCGTAAAGTTTAATCCCTAAACCATTTTTCGAAAGAATTTTTTGAATACGTGTCAATGCTTCTATGACCTCATTTGTTAATACGTTTTTAGGGCTTTCGTATCCTTTAACAGTTCGACCCAAAAAATTGTCTGAACCCGAATATCTTATATCAATAAGGATTGGTGGCTTAATTATTTCAATTTTTGAGAAATTAGACGGGACATCTGATGTATTGCAATTATTAAGGAATAGGAATAATAAGAATAGCAGTTTTTTCATTTAGCCATTCTTTGGTTATTTTTTTTTTCGTTTATCAAAAACATCCCATAAAAGCATAGTAATAAAGAACCCATATTCAAGATATTCTACTATAGAATCAGTAATAAAATTATTAACATGGAATTCCTCTAACCCATATAATATAAAGGAAATGCAAAGGTTATTGCAAATTAAATACTATTCTATTAATGTAATTCTATACCTTCCAATCCTTTCAATAAACTTTACTATTGATTAATATCATCATAAAAATATTTTATGTAGTCCAATGTCAAATTTGTCAAAGATCTAATTCCAACTGGTATAGAGGCACTATCAACATAAAAGTCTGGTGTATGATGATCAGCTACGGTTTTTGGATTAGTCTGTTTTGGAGTTCCACCAATATAAAAATACAATCCTGGAACTCTCTCTTGAAAAAATGAAAAGTCCTCTGCTCCTGTACTAGCATCTATAATACTAACATTCATTTCTCCATTAATCCGTTTCAGTGTGGGCAACATTTTTTCAAAAAGAGTAGGATCATTAAACGTTATTGGATAGCTTGTTCCAAAGCTTAATTTTGCTATTGTATTATTGGCAGCAGCAATATGATTAACCATTTCTTTAACCCTTTGTAGAGTTGTCTCTCTCATTAGACTATCTAAGGTTCTTATAGTTCCAAGCATATATAGCTTTTCTGGTATTATATTGCTTCTAACCCCACCATGAATAGCACCTATTGTAACTACAGCAGCGGCTTTGGTTAGTGATAAGTTCCTACTGACTACCGTTTGTAATCCATTAATAATTTGAGAGGCAGTAATAATTGGATCAATCCCCTTCCAAGGCCTCGATCCATGTGTTTGTTTACCTACTAAATCAATTCTAAATTCATCAACGGCAGCCATAATTGCTCCGGGGCGACTCTGAACTTCTCCAACATTAGCCCTCGAAGTAACATGTAATCCGAAAATAACATCAACATCAGGATTTTTTAATACACCTTCTTTTACCATTAATTTTGCTCCTCCTTCTTCACCTTTTGGAGGTCCCTCCTCAGCTGGCTGGAAAATAAATTTAACTGTACCATTTATATCATTCTTCATTTCAGTTAAAATTTTTGCAGTCCCTAAAAGAACGGCAATATGAATGTCATGTCCACAAGCATGCATAACTGGGACCTCCTCCCCATTATATTCTCCTTTCATTTTTGAGGCCCATGGAAGATCATTTCTTTCCTTGACTGGTAAACCATCTATGTCGGCCCTAAGCGCAATCACTGGTCCTGATTTATTTTCATTTAAAATAGCTACCACTCCGGTTTTTGCAACACCAACTTGGGTTTTTAATCCTATTTCATTTAATTTTTGTGCAATTTTTTCCGCAGTAAGATATTCTCTATTACTAAGTTCAGCATGCTTATGGAACCATTGTCTATTTAACTGATTTTCTCTACTGTATTTTGTAATGAGATTTTCAATTTTTTTAGTTTCTTCTTGTCCAAAACAAACAAAAGGAGCAATAAGTAAAAAAAATATTAGATTATTCATGTAAATACAATTTAAAAATAAATGTAATAAAATTGACTAAGTTTAAATTGTATTTAATACTCTCTTATAGTCTTGGCAGAACACCAATTCTTCTCTGTAACCAACAATTTTTCTAATTCATGTTATCCAACCGTCAAAGAATTTCCCTAATTATAAAATCCAAAAACATTACTTAGTAAACATTAATAATCTTATTGGTGAAAAAAATTATTATTTGGGTAATTGTGCAAAAGTGAATTTTAATTATTGCATAAGTACATTGGTTAATTTATCTTGTACTTTTAAAATAAATAGTTTTTTGTTGGTTGGATAAGTGTGGATTGGTTATTTAACCCTATCATTTAAATTATATAACTATTAATAACTTAATTATAGATAGCTTCTATGACTATTTTGGAGAATTAAACTTAAAATTTAGAAGCTTCGATATTTTTTTAATACAAGTTTAAAATATTATTTTTTCTTTTATAGATATTCAATTAAATATGAGAACAATTATTTTAAGTGTATTCTTAATTTTAATTTCGATTAAAGTTTCTGCACAAAATTCATACTTCAAAAAAGAAAAGGCTAAATCTTAACAATAAAAAATTTAAAAGTTTGTAATAAAATGATAAAGAGGTGTTTAAGACCTATTGTTATGTTAAATTTAATAGGTGTTTTGATTTCTTGTAAAGACCTGGAACTTCCTAAATCCATTGAACAAGCCTATGAAAATTTACCGGAAAAAATTGACTACAATCTTCATATAAAGCCCATTCTATCTGATAAATGTTTTATTTGCCATGGACCGGACAAAGCAAAGGTAAAAGCTGGGTTACAATTACATCTTCCTGAATCTGCCTTTTCTGAATTAAAGGGATCACCTGGAAAGTACGCCATTATTCCCGGTAATTTAAGACAAAGCCAACTTGTTCACCGTATACTATCCGATGATCCAAATATGGTAATGCCAGAGCCGGAGTCGCATTTAAAACTTACAGATCGCGAAAAGGTAATGTTAATAAAATGGATCGATGATGGAGCAGAGTACAAAGAGCATTGGGCATTTCTTCCACCCCAGACCCCTAAATTGCCTAAAGTCAAATTAAATGAAAAAGTTGCCAACCACATAGATCATTTTATCTTGGCCAAATTAGAAGATGAGGGCTTACAGCCCAACATAAGAGCCGATAAAGAAATTTTATTGAGAAGATTAAGTTTTGATTTAACAGGTTTACCACCAAACCCACTCGAAATAGAATCTTTTGTAAATGATAGTTCTCCTGATGCCTATGAAAAACAAGTGGATCGGTTGCTTGCATCCCCCCATTATGCTGAGCAAATGACCTTAGATTGGATGGATCTTTCGCGTTATGCAGATACTCATGGGTACACCGTAGATCAATATCGAGATGTTTCCCCCTACCGTGATTGGATAATCAAAGCATTTGATGAAAATATTCCCTATGATGAATTTATTCACCTGCAATTGGCAGGAGATATGATGAAAAACGCGAGCAAAGAACAAATTTTAGCGACCACTTTCAACAGATTACACCCTCAAAATCAAGAGGGTGGAATCATAGACGAAGAATTTCGCTCAGAGTACGTGGCCGACCGCACCAATGTTTTGGGTGAAGCGTTTCTTGGATTAACCATAGCATGTGCCAAATGCCACGATCACAAGTATGACCCTATTTCCCAAAAAAATTATTATGAGTTGTACAGTTTTTTCAATAATGTAAATGAGGCAGGACAAATTTCATTTGACTCCTCTATGCCTGTCCCCAATATGCTGCTCCCTACCCCTGAGCAAGAAGAATTCATCACTTACGCTAATGCGCTTGTTGATAATAAACAAAAGGAAATTGAAAATGTAGTCATCTCGGAATCAAAGAGTGCTAATCAATGGATTAAAAAAGAAAAGTATCAAAAACTTGATCCAAATAGCATGCCAAATAAACTCATTGCCAAAGTGGATTTTTTAAAGGGTAGTTTAAATAATTCACTCAATCCCTCAGAAAAAGGAAAAATGAAAAGGCAACATTCCTCCAAGCAGTTTCCTAAAATAGTTGATGGTTATTCCGGGAAAGGAATTAAACTTGACGGTGATGCTTGGTTAGATTTAGATCGTATTGGTGTTTTTAAAAGAAACCATACTTTCAGCATTGGTATCCGAATCTATATTCCGGAAGAATTAGAGAACGGAGTGATTTTCCACAAAAATATAGGGACCAGATTATACAATTACCGGGGTTTCCATTTGGCACTAAAGGACAACAAGTTGGAAGCAATGTTTGCACATTTCTGGCCTGATAATGCTATCGTAGAATTGAGCCATGAGAAAATCCCCAAGGATAAATGGCTGCAACTTACCATGACTTACGATGGCTCAAGTAAAGCAAAGGGTTTAAAAATCTATATGGATGGTAAAGAACTTAAAACCATTATAGAGGTGGATAATTTGTACAAGGACATCATATACAAAAATGATAAAGAGCCGGGATTACAAATTGGTGCACGATGGCGCGGTAAAGGAATAGGAGGTGCGGTAGTCGATGATATTTTAGTATTTACAAGAGAACTGTCAGCTTTGGAAGTCATTCAAATTTCTAACACTAAAAGATTTCAAAGGATAATCAATAAATCAGAATCAGAGTTGACCCAGCCTGAGAGAGAAATGCTAAAAAGATATTTTATCACCAATCTTTCTAAAAAATTTAAATCTTCATTAGCTGAATTGGCTCAGACCAGAACAATTCAAGTTGATAGTTTAGAACAAGTACAGGAAATTATGGTCATGAATGAGATGGAAAAACCCCGTAAAACATATATATTAAAGCGGGGACAATATAATCAATATGGTGAAAGAGTTTACCCAAACGTACCGGAAAATATTTTCAGGTTTCCGGATAGTCTTGAAAAAAACAGACTTGGATTGGCAAAGTGGGTAACCAACAAATCCAATCCCTTAACTGCCAGGGTGGCTGTTAACCGTTATTGGAAAAATCTTTTTGGGACGGGGATAGTAAGTACGGTTGAGGATTTTGGAAACCAAGGGGAGATACCGAGTCATCCGGAACTTTTAGACTGGCTGGCCACTCAATTCGTCGAATCAGGTTGGGATGTAAAAAAATTAATCAAATTAATGGTTATGTCAAATACCTATCAACAATCATCGATAGCCAGTAAAGAACTATTAAAACTTGACAAGATGAACCGACTTTTAGCTCGCGGACCCTCAAAAAGGTTATCGGGTGAAATGTTGAGAAATAATATACTGGCCGCTTCGGGACTTCTAAACAGAAAAATAGGAGGAAAGAGTGTAAAGCCATATCAACCTGAGGGTTTGTGGAAAATCAATAGAGGAACTTACAAAACCGACAAAGGGGATAATCTATACCGCAAGAGCATGTATACAATATGGAAACGTTCGGTACCCCACCCTACAATTGCCACATTTGATGCTCCCAGTCGATCGTTTTGTTCTGTAAAAAGGCAAGAGACAAATACTCCTCTACAGGCCTTAGTCATGATGAACGACCCTATTTATGTGGAAGCATCACGTGTTCTGGGGTATAATATGATGTCATTTGACGATCCCAAAGCAGGTATTTCAGATGTATTCAAAAGATTGACAGGCAGGAGCATTAAGAAAGAAGAATTAAATCTTTTGTTAGATCTTCAGTCATCAGAATATGAAAAGTTCAAAATAAGAGAATATAAAACTAAAGGTTGGCTAAACACTGGTGAGTTTAGGATATCAAAAAATAAAAACAAAGCTATGGTAGCAGCAAATGCAATAGTAGCAAGTACAATTATCAACTCTGATGCCACTATAGTTAAAAGATAGAAAATCAAACTAATTATCTTAAATTTTATAAAGGAAAAAATTAAGAATACCAAAAAAAATTAATCGTGTGTCACAATCAAGATAATTTAAGATCAGACAACAAAGATCTTCAAGTAATTGAAAAACAGTTAGATCGAAGAAATTTTTTGACTAAGACCTCCATGGGTTTGGGTGCAATCGCTTTAGGATCCTTATTAAGTGCAGAAAAAGCTTTGTCATCGGTAAAAGCTCAAGGCAATCAAGTTATATCAAAAAACTTAAATAAGAACAAATTAGGATTGCCCCATCATTTACCAAAAGCAAAACGTGTCGTTTATCTCTTTCAAAGTGGAGGTCCTTCTCAACTTGACATGTGGGATTATAAGCCAAAATTAAAAAGTATGTTCGGACAGCATTTGCCTGACTCTGTTCGTCAGGGTCAGCGACTAACGGCAATGAGTGCAGAGCAATCAATCTATCCCATAGCACCAACTATTTTTGATTTCAAGCAGCACGGTCAATCTGGTGCTTGGGCAAGTGAACTACTTCCATATACTTCAAAAGTGGTCGACGATTTGTGTTTTATAAAATCAATGCAGACTGACCAGATCAATCACGATCCAGCCATAACATTCATGCAAACAGGAAATCAACTTCCAGGAAGACCATCAATAGGTTCCTGGTTGAGTTATGGTTTTGGTTCCGATAATGAAAATCTTCCAACTTTCATCACCTTAATTACCAAAAATATGGGAGGGCAACCACTTTATTCTCGTCTTTGGGGTAATGGGTTTCTTCCCACTGAGCACCAGGGGGTTCAATTCAGATCTGGAAAAGACCCAGTACTCTACTTAAGTAATCCAGAAAACTATGATGGTCAGGATCGAAGAAAAATGCTAAACTATCTAGAGCGTTTAAATTCTATACAATACGACACCTATGGTGACCCAGAGATCAACGCCAGAATGGCCCAGTATGAGATGGCATTTAGAATGCAAACATCAGTTCCCGATATTACTGATACATCAGATGAACCGGATCATATCTTTGAAATGTATGGTAAAGATAGTCGTGATCCCGGTACTTATGCAGCCAACTGTATGATGGCTAGAAAATTATTGGAGAAAGGAGTTAAATTTGTCCAGTTATATCATCAAGGTTGGGATCAACACGTAGGTTGCCCTGAAGGGGTGAAACGTCAAAATAAACTAACTGATCAGGCGAATGCTGCCCTAATTAAAGATTTAAAACAACGAGGTATGCTTGAAGACACTTTGGTGATTTGGGGAGGTGAATTTGGTCGAACGGTATATTCCCAAGGACAATTGACCGAGACCAATTACGGTAGAGATCATCATCCCAAAGCTTTTACCATGTGGATGGCTGGTGCAGGAATTAAACCCGGACATATACATGGGCAAACGGATGATTTTGGTTACAACGTCACAGAGGACCCTGTTCATGTTCATGATTTCCATGCCACGCTCATGCATTTATGCGGCATAGATCATGAACGCCTCACTTTTAAACATCAAGGGCGGCGATATAGACTTACAGACGTTCATGGAAATGTTGTAAAAAAATTACTGTCATAATTTTCCATACCACCATTAATCTATAAATGAAACGCGTTAAAGGGTAAATCAAATTCCAATTTAATTCTCATCATTTTTTTGTGAGAGATTTTTTATTTTCTTCATCTACGCCTTTTTTTTGAATGTTAATTAATTCACCAATAAAATAAATTTTGTAAACTAATCAATAAGGCTTTATATTGTTTAACCCAAAATTCAAATGAATTATTAAAAACAATAAGTTTTATTCTATCCAATTAGAGAATAATGAAAAAAGTCAACCCCATCATAAGGCATCTATTGATATATATAATTTTGTTCATCTATATATCATGTGATCAAAAAAAAAATAAATCGGAATTAAAAAGACCTAACATATTGCTGTTAATGTCTGACAATCAGTATGCAGATCATTTGGGTTGTTATGGTGACAAATCGATCAAAACTCCATATATTGATAAGCTTGCCAAAGATGGATTGATCTTCAAAAACGCTTTCTGCTCAGCTCCTTCCTGCTCACCTGCAAGGGCATCAATGCTAACCGGTCAGGACATCTGGAGCTTGGGAGAGGCAGCTAATCTTTGGAGTAGCTTTCCCAAAGTTAAAGTCTACTCTCAATTAATGGAGGCCTCGGGTTATCATATAGGTATTGAAGGAAAAGGATGGGGCCCTGGAAATGAGAGTGTTACGGGCTGGGTGCAGAACCCCGGAGGTACAAGATATGATTCTTTTGAAGAATTTTTTAACGAAATAGAAAAAGGACAACCTTGGATGTATTGGTACAGCAGTAGGGATCCTCATCGACCCTATAAAAAAGAAGGATGGAAAAATTCAGGCATCCAGCTCGATTCTATATACGTACCCCCCTACCTACCAGATAATATTGAAGTGAGGAAAGATATCGCCGATTACTATGCTGAAATCCAAAGATTTGACAAAGAAGTTGGATCCTACATATCCTTACTCAAAGAGATGGGAGAATTGGAGAATACCATGATCATAGTCTGTAGTGATAATGGTTGGCAAATGCCCAGAGGATTAGCTAATTTATATGATTTTGGAACCAAAATTCCACTGATTATATCATGGCCTGATTTTTTTACATCTGGACGTGAAATAGAAGACTTCATCAATATCAAAGATTTTGCTCCTACCTTTTTGGAACTTGCAGGTATTCCTATACCGGAACAAATGAATGCCCAAAGTTTTGTTGATATTCTCACCTCAGAAAAACAAGGAGTCATTAATCCTCAAAGAGACCATGTCATCATGGCCAGAGAAAGGCATGCCTTTGTTAGAAGAGGTGGACTGGGTTATCCCGGTCGTGCCATTAGAACAAAAGATTATTTGTTTATTAAAAATTATAAGCCAGAGCGTTGGCCTGCAGGAGATCCTCCATTGTATGGCGATGTTGATGCTCATATGCTCCATTATGACTCACCAACAAAAATTTATATGCTTAAAAATAAAAATAGAGAAGACATTAAACATCTATTTGATTTGGCTTTTTCCAAAAGACCAGAATACGAATTATATAACATTAATGAAGACCCTTACCAAATAAATAACTTGTCGGAGGTTGATGAGTACAAACCGATTTTAGAAGCCCTGTCAAGTGAACTCAATAATTATTTGGTAAAAACAAATGACCCCAGGGAAATAGGACAAGCATTTGATTGGGACAATGCTCATTACTACAAAGACAGGGATAAAAAACCCAAGCCTTCAAAAAAAGCCATACAACTACTTGGTCTAGATAAGGAATATAACTATTTGGACTAATTATATCTCTGTTTTTTAAGCTTTAATTTTGAAAATACTCTACCTAAGTAAGAGGGGTTGAGTCCATGCTTTTTTGGTTTCATCTTCAATAATGGGATTTTCTTTTTTGGCATCAGAATTGATGCTAGCCCTGACAAAAAGATCTTCTTTTTGATAGGTATATGATGCCGAAGTGCCTTGGACTTTTTTTAATGTAACCACCTCCTCGGCTCCTTTTTGATATCCCATAAAAGCAATTTCATATTTGACACCAATTTCCGGATCTACAACTATTTGAATTTCGTTTTGATCCATGTATAATTTTTCAAGGTAGACACCGGTAGATGCGTAAAAATAACCACTTTCCATGGCAGATATCAAATGATCTGCATCCAATTTTTTTGCATTCACCATAACCCATCCTCGACCTGTGTTACTGTCATCAGAAGTGAAGCTGTGGTAGCGGTGGCTATCGTCGGTGGCAATTCCAAACAACAACGGTTTCTCCTCTTTGTAATAGTGAATATTGATTAAATCCCACATGGTTTCTGTATCAACATGTGTGTCATTACCCTCATTGTTCACCGCCGGATGTCCATTGTAAACCTCAAAAAAACGTTCTCCATTCAATTGTTTTAAATCCTCTGTGCTGATACCATAACCAAAGTTAGGATGATTTATATGAGCGAACATGGGAATGTTCAACTTTTTCCGTTGCTCGTGGACAGCGTCTAAGGTTCTCTGCATTACATCCAATACTGAAGTTCCACGAATGGGATCAATTTTTTCTTCTATGTTGGTAACATTAATGTGAACCGGCTTATTTTTATAAGAAGAGGTAACCTCTTCAGACTTAATGACCAAAAAAGAATCGAGCACTTGTAATTTGGATCGGAACTCATCAAAAGTTTTAAGGCGAACTAATGTTTTGCCAGAGTCTGTTTTGGTCTCAACCCAATCCCCAAATCGATTTTGATATTTTTCTAAAGTTTTATTTTTAAGTTCTCGAGCTCTAATTTCATACCAAAATTCTGAATCAGCAATGGTATTGTGATCCGATAGCGCAATGAATTGATAATCGTTGTCTTTATACCATTGGATAATCATTTCGGGAAAATCATCACCGTCACTCCAAAGTGAATGAGTGTGGAGATTACCCTTATACCAATTTTGATTTTCCTCAATATTTTTACAGCAGATCAACATTAATATGATTATTCCTGCTCCAAACAAAAGTAATCGATTCAATACGTTCATGGAATTTATTTTTGTTATTAACTAAAATTAATAATAAATAATTTATGAGATTATAAACAATAGATCTTATTAATGAAAGATAATGTGAAGCAAGATCAATGAAATGAGCATTCCCAGCCCTATTCTGGAAATCTGTTTTGAGTCGGTTTGAAACGGCACCCACAGATTTTCAAATCGGGTTTTTGAAAATAAAAGGATAAAGAAAAAACCGATGAGTATGATCCACATGGCCCTTAGAAAATAATTCATCTCAGGAAATAAAAACTTAAAAATGAATTGAAGGATTATGGTAGACACAAAAGCCAAAAAGGTTACTTTATGATTAGGGGCGACCAAAAAAACTGCAGCGCAAATTATCACGACAATCCCACAGTTGATGTAATAACGAAGTTCATTCAGCGTATGGGTAAATGCTGCATTAGGATCTGAAAATTTGAGATAAAGCAACAAAACACCAACCGTTACACCGGTAACAAAACTGAATAAAATGGCACGTTTTCCTGCATCAATCATTTGTTGGTCACTTGAATTTTTATGGATATACTCATTGTAGATATCAACAGACCAAAGTGTGGCTAAGGAATTAAAAGTTGAGTCCACGGTACTCATCAAGGAAGCAAACAGGGCACACAGAACAAAACCTTTTACACCCAATGGCAAATAGGTATTGACAAGATAGGGGAAAGTCATATCCGGATCCGACAGTCCATTGTCACCCAAAATACCTACCAATGCAATACCGGGTACCACAATGATCACAGCCATCAAATATTTCATCAATCCGCCTACCATGAGTCCAATCTGAGCGTGTTTGAGACTCTTGGCAGCCAGAGACCTTTGAACAATCGATTGATTGGCACACCAATAGTTGATATTTAAAAAGAATAGCCCAAAAATATGTGTCCAAGGTAATTTTTCATGACCAGATGGAAGGTGCAAGTGCATCAACTGAGGGGTTTTAATATATAACTGAGACCAACCCCCCAAGTGATGAACCGCCATAAACATTACAGCAAGTCCACCCAATAACAAAACGACAAACTGCACGATATCCGTTCGAACCACGGCACTTAGTCCACCAAAATATGTATATGTCGCTGAAAAAAATCCAATTATTATGATCAATAGGGTAATTCTTGTTAGCCGATCCTGGTGTAAAATGGATAAATATTCTCCAAAAACAACATCTGCAGCATAGGCTCCCCAAAAGAGAGCTGCCCCAATCGTGATTGTGGAAAATAATAAAATGTTAGCCAAGGAATAAAGTAAGGCTATGCTTTTTCCGAGGCGTTTTTTTATGAACTGAGTTATGGTAATGATTTTATCTTTAAGGTAATAGGGTATAAAAATAAAAGAGGCCAAAAGTATGCCCTGTACAGCGTTGATTTCCAAACTTGCCTGAGCCAGGCCATAGAGGTAGGCAGAGCCCATCATACCTAAAAACTGATATCCTTGGATATTTGTAGCAATAGAAGAAAAAGCAATAGAAGGCCATCTCAAACTTCTGGAACTTAAGAAATATTCCTCAGCAGTAACTTTTTTTGTTTGTCTTCCGGAAATGGCAACAAGCATAACAACTATAAAATAAGTGACTACAATGAATAGATCAATCATAGCGCAAAAATATTGGAGTGATATATATTACTGATCATACCCTAATACCATTTGCTAGGGGGGTCAATGGTGCAGATTTTGAGGTTTTACCCTGTAGATGTGGCATGGAAAAGGTTTTTAGTCTGGGCAATACCAGCTCAGCAAAACGTTTGCATTCATCGAAATGTGGATAGCCTGATAGAATAAAAGACCTAATGCCCATGTCCATATAACGGTTTAATTTTTCAACAATCTGGTCAGGGTTACCAACCAGTGCAGCACCACAACCGGATCGCGCCTTTCCGATTCCCGTCCATAAGTGAGGTTCCACGAAGCCGTCCTTGGAAGATTGATCCCTCATTTCTTTTTGACGACTTACACCGTAAGATTTTGCATCTAGAGCACGACCTCTCAATTCTTGACCTACTTCCAAATCAAGTTTTGAAATGATACTTTCAGCATATTTGTAGGCCTCCTCTTCTGTTTCCCTTACAACCACATGTACCCTAAGTCCAAAATCTACTTTTCTGTTATGCTTTAAGGCTTTTTGACTCATATTTTCCATCAAATTCCTCAAATTTTCCTCTGTCTCCGGCCACATCAAATAAACATCACAATGCTCTGCACAAAGGTCAACTGCAGGGGCTGAATAGCCTCCAAAATAGAGTAATGGTCCACTATTCTGATATGGTTTGACAGGATCCGTTGGAAGTTTAAACTTATAAAATTGACCACTGAAATCAATTTCCTCTTGTGTCCAAGCTTGTTTCAGTATTTCAATAACCTCTCTGGAGCGCTGATATCGATCTTCAGACGGAAGATCTTCCCCCGGCAAATTGGATGATATGATATTCACGGTAAGTCGTCCCTTGAGAATATGATCAATTGTGGATAGAGTTCGGGCTAACATAGGTGGATGAATCTCACCACAGCGTAGGGCCGCCAAAATATTTATATTTTGGGTCAGTGGAGAAACCGCAGAAACAAATGTAAGGGTGTCTTGTCCCACCTGATAGGATGAAGGACACAGAATATTTCGATAACCCAATTGGTCAGCAGTCAATAATATATCGGAAGTATTTTCCCAATTGCTTTTGTATTTTATATCACGCTCGCCCAAATATCGATCATCTCCATCACAAATAGGAGCAAACCAAGAGACCTCTGCTCCCTGCGCTTGTCTTGATCTTATTTCTATCGGATTGTTTATCATATATTTTGAATCCTCTAAGCTTATTTAAGCAATTTTGGTTCCCGTTGCGCCCTGCCAAAGCATATACCACTCCTCATGTGTTAAGTTAATTTTTAGACTCTCTTTTGCATTTTTAATTCTCGAAAGCTTGGAAGTTCCCAAGACCGGAATGATACCAGCAGGATGTTTTCGCAACCAAGCCAGTAAAACTTGATCTGGTTGAGCTTTGTATTTTTCACAAAGTGAGGTGATTATTTTTTGGACATTAATCATAATGGGATCCTCCGAACTTTTAAACAATGTCCCTCCACCTAATGGTGACCATGCAGTAGGTGGAATTCCCCACTTTTGGCATTGATCCAAAATCCCATTTTCAAAGGCCTTCCGATGAAGCAGTGATATCTCCACTTGATGGGTTGATAATGGAAAAATTTCTTGTAGTAACTCGAATTGGCTCATAGAAAAATTTGAAACACCAAAATATTTGACTTTACCCTCTTTTTCCAATTCGGTAAAAGCTGTTGCTATTTCGTGTGGATCCAACAGAAAATCGGGACGATGCAACAATAATGTATCGATATGATCAGTATGTAACTCAAGTAAAGAATTATCTACTGAGTGTTTGATATGGTCTTTGGTCAGGTTGTAAGATTTTATTTGGTGTTCGGGTCGATTTTCAGAAACCATTTTGATACCGCATTTTGTCGTAATTCTCATTTGAGATCGTAAATCCGGTCTTTTTTTCAGCACTGCTCCAAAATCGGATTCAGTGGTGTAGGAACCATAAATATCGGCATGATCAAAATCGATCAGATCCATTGCAATACAGCCCTCTATAAATTTTTCTATCTCTGATACATTCATCTTACTCCCCCACTGCCCCATTCGCATTGTTCCAATAATAAAGGGAGCTATTTTGTAATCTTTCAATGACATAGACTTGTGATGGTGTTCCATTTTTTGGACGGTTTGTAAAAGAATTTGACTAATTTAACCAACCTTTCTGGTACTCAAAACAAATGAAAACAAAATTATCGATGAAATTAATATTCAAAAAATTTCAACATTTTTTCCTGAAAAATAATTTGAATTGGAAATTGACAATAATAAAGAACTTCATTACACTAGTTTTTATTGGATTGGCATCCAATACTCATTCACAGAATGACCTGCTAAGTGTGTATGACCTTAAAAGTGAATATTTGGTCAATCCAATTGGACTGGATGTCAAAACCCCCCGCTTTACATGGAAGATCAAGGATCAAAGAAGAGGAGCCATTCAAAAAGCTTATAAAATCTCGGTAGGTACAGATTCTACAAAAGTTGCCGAAGGTAATGGTTCCCACTGGAATACGGGAAAAATAAATTCCGACAATCAAATGATCGTTTATAGTGGAAAGGTATTGCAAGCTTTTCAAAAGTATTATTGGTCTTTAACCGTTTGGGATAAAAACAATGAAAAGGTTCAATCCAATCGATTATCTAGCTTTGAAATGGGTATGATGGAGTCTAGTAACTGGAGGGGTTCGTGGATCTCTGACAGTCGTGATATCAATAAAAAAGAAAGCCCCTACTTTAGAAAAGAGTTTAACATCCAAAAAAAAATAAAAAAGGCAAGAGTATATATTGCTGCTGCGGGACTCTACGAACTGTATTTGAACGGAAAAAAGGTGGGGGATCACCAATTGGACCCTACTTATACCCGTTTTGATCGTAGAAATTTGTATGTGACATATGATGTTTCAGACTATTTACAGCAAAACAATGCCATTGGTGTTCTGCTTGGTAATGGCTGGTTCAACCACCAATCGACAGCTGTTTGGTATTTTCATGAAGCCCCCTGGAGGGCGAGACCTATGTTTTGTCTGGATTTGAAAGTCACCTATGAGGATGGTTCTAAGGAAACTTTTTCGTCTGATACAGATTGGAAAAACTCCACAGGTTCAATGATTTTCAATAGCATTTACACTGCTGAACACCAAAATGCTCAATTGGAGCAAAAAGGCTGGAATACATCTGGTTTTGACGATCTTAAATGGAAAAAAAGTATTGTAACCTCTGCACCCTCCAATAATATTGTCGCTCAGGCTTTACACCCTATAAAAAACAACCTCGAAATTCAAGCGGTAAAAATGCGAAAAATCAATCCCCAAAAATACATTTATGACCTAGGTAGAAATATTTCTGGGGTATCCAGAATAAAGCTAAAAGGAGAAGCAGGAACAGTACTTAGGGTTACCCATTCAGAATTGTTGGATGATAGTGGTGAACTCGACCTTTCCAATATTATCGTTCATTATCGACCTACCGACAAAAGTGATCCTTTTCAAACCGATATTTACACACTTAGTGGTGAAGGGACAGAAACTTTTGTCCCCAAGTTTAACTACAAAGGTTTCCAATACATAGAGGTGCTAAGCAATAGGCCCATCGAATTAACCAAGCAAAGTGTTACAGGAATTTTTATGCACAGTGCTGTGCCTCCAGTTGGAAAGGTGAGTAGTTCCAACCCACTAATCAACAAGCTTTGGTCGGCAACCAACAATGCCTATCTTTCAAACCTGTTCGGCTACCCTACCGATTGCCCCCAACGTGAAAAAAACGGGTGGACAGGAGATGCACATATCGCTATTGAAATGGGACTTTACAATTTTGAGGGTATAACAGTTTATGAAAAATGGTTGGCCGATCATAGGGATGAACAACAATCTAATGGGGTTCTTCCAGCAATCATACCATCAAGTGGATGGGGATATCATTGGGCAAACGGACCAGACTGGACCAGCAGTTTGGCCATCATTCCTTGGAATATTTACCTATTTTATGGAGATCAAAAGCTTTTGGCAGATTGTTATGACAACATCAAAAGATATGTGGATCATATAACAGAAATCAGTCCAGGGTTCATTACCCAATGGGGATTGGGCGACTGGGTTCCTGTAAAATCCAAAACCCCAAAGCAATTCACCTCCTCGATCTACTATTATGTGGATGCAAAGATTCTTGCAAATACGGCAAAATTATTTGAAAAAGAGGACGATTACCAAAAATACTCTAAACTAGCAGCAAATATTAAAGAAGAAATCAATTCCCGTTTTTTCGATCCAAAAACAGCGATTTACGGTAGTGGTTTTCAAACGGAGTTAAGCACAGCTTTATTTTGGGGGATTGTTCCAGATGAGTATATTGAAAAAGTTGCTAAAAATTTAGCCAAAAAAGTTATTTCAGACAATAGTCATATTGATGTTGGACTGCTGGGCAGTAAAGCCATTCTCAATGCTTTGAGTGAAAACGGTCACCCAGATTTGGCCTATGAAGTAGCCACAAAAGATGATTTCCCTTCATGGGGCGCGTGGATTACGGAGGGAGCCACCACACTTTTTGAGGATTGGAAAGTGGACGAAGAAAGAAAAGGGGCCATGTCCAGAAACCACATTATGTTTGGAGAAATTGGTGCATGGTTCTACAAAGCCCTAGGAGGTATCAAACCTGATCCCGAACAACCTGGTTTTAAAAATATTTTGTTAGAGCCTCACTTTGTAAAAGGGCTGGAAAAATTTGAAGCACAACACAATGGACCTTATGGCAAGATTCTTAGTAGATGGAAAAAATATAATGGAAAAATATTTTACGATATAATAGTGCCTCCAAATAGTAGTGCTACCCTTGTCATTAATGGTAGAGAAATCTACGAAAAAGACGGGGTCAAATTTTCTAAAAACAAAAAAGGAGCTTTTCAAGCTAAAATACTATCGGGTAAATACCATTTTGAAATTATGCGATAATAACAAATCACTTATTGTATAAAATTTTGGTCTTTAAAAGTGAATTTACAAAAGAATAATTTTAAAAATTAAATCCTGAGTATTTAAAATTATTGCCCCAATTTTCACATTGATAATTACATTTAGAAACATTGGTCAGTATCACAATTTATCTAATCAAAATAGTCCTTAACATTAATAGTATTCTCTAAAATATTTAGATTTACCAAAAAATCATCGCTGGCCTGAAGGGTATCAAAAAAATATTCTGCCTGTTTTGCATTATCTGGATTTACTTTGTTTCTAACTCCGTTGAAAAAACCATGTTTAGCTCCATCATAAATAATCAACCTACAAATGTTCGTTAGGTCTTTCATTTTTTTTTGAAAACTTTTTGCAATAGAGACTGGCACTAAATTGTCCTGGCTTCCAAACATTATTAGCGTGGGTGGGGTTCTAGATGTAATATTATGGTAAGGAGAAAGCTCCTTATATCTTGATCTAAATAAATGGGTCCACTTTCCATTGGGGATTTTGTATGTAAGACAATAACATCGGAAATCATCATCAATTAATTTTTCAACAGATGAGCCGTGATAGCCATTTGGACCATTATCAAAAACAGGATTAAAAAGTATCATTGCAGCTGGCATGGGATCAATGGCCAAATCATCGGTTAGTTCGTTGATAGAATGCAGTGTGGCTGTGGCTGCTGCTATGTGTCCTCCTGCAGAACCTCCTGAAGCAATAATTTTCTGAGGGGCAATATTGAATTTACGATGATTTTGTTTTAAAAATCTGAGGGCACTTCTCGCGTCTTTAATGCATTCAACTGGACTAGTTTTATTTCGGGTTTCGACACGATATTCAAATAGGAAAGTAGTTAGTCCTCTTTGTGAGAAATATAAGGCCTGCCTTTGAAAATGAGTATATTCACCCCCTCTCCAGCCACCTCCAAAAAAGAAGGCGATGGCTGCGGTAGGACTTGAATCTTTGGATTCAGCTGGATACCAGTGTACTTTCAAAGTATCATTATTTACAATTTTAAAATCCATGACGTTTAATGTTTTTTCCTTCTTGGGCATCTGAGACCATATCAAGGAAATACAAAAAAATGAAAGTAAGCTCAACTTTGTTTTCAACATGATTTTTTATTTTTTGAAAGGGCGATCGGAAGTAGGAATCAATTCTGCACTTAAGTCTAAATTGGGAAATTCTTTGTCCAAGGGAAACATGGGTCGGTTGATTCTTTGGTAATTCAAATGCTCCAAATTTTGATCCACGCCACCAGGAGTCAAAGCCATAGTCCATCCACCCCTCATTTCATAGAGTTCTGGAACCAAATAACCAATTTTAACAATTAAAATATCTGCATTGCTGGGGTCCAAGCCCAGTTGAGTAAAATCTTTTTCGTAATGGTAGGGTTTTCTTTTTTGGGTGACAATGATTTTTACACTTCCCACCTTAGCAACGACTTCAACTCCTGCATGTTTATCCCCACTACGAATTGTTAAAATCTTTCCACTAAGTGAAATAGGCCCTGCATAACGATTGTCTACCATAGCGCCAACAAATCCTTTAACTGTAGCTCCTTCTCCTGCCTTCAAGGCTTTTGAAATAAAGTCAGGGCCGGGGATAGAGGCATAAATCAATTCTGGACCAGAATTATTTTGAAAAGTGGGTAGGGAGAGAATTTCTTTTAGTGTCCATGTAACATCTCCTGCACCCCCAGCAGTGGGATTGTCGCCCATATCACTGATGATATAGGGTTTGTTTTTACTTTTTAGTGCCAAAGCAATGCTTTCTTCAAAACTGGTAGTAGGTGCAACAAAAACAAATTTATTTCTTACCTCCCAATAATATTTTGCAAGACTTTCGGCATTTTCAACGACAGCCTCATGATCATCTCCAGTAACCATAACTACACCATGATTTCTGGGTTCATCTGCCCAGGGATAACCCATCCAAATGGCAGCATCCAACACACCTACTTTGGACTCAGCTACTGGTACTTTAGCATAGAGACTTTTTCCAGGTTCTATTCGAGTGCTTGTTTTTTCTCCAGGTAATAATATAGGAACAGCAATCCAAGCTTTATATTGAGGTTTTCCTTTACCATTTTCTAATCTATCTAAAAGATTTTCCAAGGCCCTTTGTTTGGAGATTAAAGCATCCTCGTGAGGTGCCATACGATAGCAAGTAATTAAATCGGATTGATGAGCCAAGCGTTTAGAAACATTCCCATGTAAATCCATCGAAGTAGAAATTAAGGTTTCCTTTCCAATCACATCCCTTATTCTTATGATCATGTCCCCCTCAGGATCATCTATACCCTCTACACTCATCGCTCCATGTATGTCAAAAAAAAGCCCATCATAGGGGAGGTTTTCTTTTAATTTTTCAAGCATTTTTTTCATCAATGATTCATATGCTTCGCGAGTAACGATCCCTCCCGGTAAAGATTTACCAACTAAGGCAGGAAACCACTTAGCTCTGGCTCTATTTTTACTTTTAGACTTTAAAAAAGGATAACGATCAAAAATCTCCAAGCCTTGCTGAGCATGAAAAGCCTCTTCTTCAGTCTTTGCGGGAGAGAATGTGCTGGATTCTATACCCAAACCCGCAATAGCAATTCTAGGTAAGGAATCCAACGATGAGGTATTACAACCGAGGAAAATTGATATAATTAAGATAAAAAGAATAATGTTGAGAGATTTCATTGAATTTGAGGTTTTGATACTCCTTTTTAAATATTTTTTAATTTAATTAATTAAAACGATTTTAATTAAATTTTTAAAATGAATAATCCAAATATTTATATTTGGATAATTAATAAACTATAGAAAAAAAAGATAATGCTTAAGAGGTGTTTCTTTTTCTCTCATTTTCGTCCAAGAAAATCTTTCTCAACCTCAAGTAGTTGGGTGTTACTTCGACATATTCGTCGGCCTGAATATATTCTAATGCTTCCTCTAAAGAAAACTTAATTGGAGGGGCAATGCTCACTTTTTCGTCACTACCGGAGGCCCTTACATTTGATAGTTTTTTTGTTTTGGTTACATTAACAACCAAATCGTCCATTCTTGTATTTTCGCCGATTACCTGACCGGTATAAACTTCTTCATTGGGAAAGACAAAAAACTTACCTCTTTCCTGAAGTTTATCCAATGCGTAGGGAATAGCACTTCCTTTCTCCATAGAAATTAATGAGCCATTAATTCTATTTGGAATATCACCCTTAAAAGCCTGAAATTCCATAAAACGATGATTTATAATGGCTTGACCAGCAGTATTTGTAAGCAGTTGATTTCTTAATCCGATAATTCCACGAGAAGGAATAATGAATTCACAGAGCATGCGATCACCCTTATTTTCAAGACTAACTATTTCACCTTTTCTGAGGGTAACCAATTCGATAGCTTTACCTGACAAGTTTTCGGGCAAATCAATGGTAAGGGTTTCTATAGGCTCACATTTAATCCCATCTATATTTTTGATGATAACCTGTGGTTGACCAATTTGGAGTTCGTAACCCTCTCTTCTCATGGTTTCGATCAAAACAGAAAGGTGCATCACTCCACGCCCAAAAACCAAAAACTTGTCAGCCGATTCAGTCAATTCAACTCTTAAAGCTAGATTTCGCTCTAACTCTTTTTCCAAACGTTCTTTGATGTGTCGAGATGTAACAAACTTCCCATCTTTCCCAAAAAAAGGAGAATCGTTGATTGTAATAAGCATACTCATAGTGGGCTCATCGATCGCTATGCTAGGCAATGCCTCAGGTTTAAGGGCATCTGCAATAGTATCTCCAATGTTAAAAGATTCCAATCCAATAATGGCGCATATATCCCCTGCCTCTACCTCGTCAACTTTTTGTCTTCCTAGTCCTTCAAACACATTGAGTTCCTTGATCCTAGATTTAGTGATTTTACCATTGCGGTCAACCAAACTAACATTCATATTAGCCTTTAAAATCCCACGGTTAAGTCTCCCAATTGCAACCCTACCAGTGTAAGGAGAAAAATCAAGAGATGTGATCAACATTTGTGTGTTTCCGCTTTTAATTTTTGGAGTAGGAACGTGGTCCAAAACCATATCCAAAAGAGGTGAGATAGAGTCTGTTGGCGTTTTCCAATCTTGTCCCATCCAATTGTTTTTGGCAGAGCCGTAAACTACCGGGAAATCCAATTGCCACTCTTCTCCCCCAAGATCAAACATGAGATCAAAAACAGCCTCGTGGACTTCTTCTGGTCGGCAATTTTCTTTGTCTACCTTGTTGATAACGACCAAGGGTTTCAATTTTAAATCCAAAGCCTTTTTTAATACAAATCGGGTTTGCGGCATCGGTCCTTCGAAAGCATCGACCAACAAAATAGCCGCATCCGCCATGTTGAGCACCCGCTCTACCTCTCCTCCAAAATCGGCGTGACCCGGGGTATCAATGATGTTAATTTTGAACCCTTTATAATTTACGGATACGTTTTTGGATAAAATGGTAATTCCTCTTTCCCGTTCTAAGTCATTACTGTCCAAAATCAAATCTCCCTTGTTTTCATTGTCCCGAAACAATTCACAGTGAAACATGATTTTGTCTACCAGCGTAGTTTTTCCGTGATCAACGTGAGCGATGATGGCAATGTTTTTTATGTCGGACATGAATTCAAATTAACGAGCGCAAAGATAGTTTTATCTACTCATTTATAGCTCCTTAACAAAATGAATTATGCCATAGGCTCATATTGAAAAAACAATCAAGCTTTTATATTGATAACTTAAGACAGAGAATTAAATAAAAAAATTAAATTTGTTTGAACCAAATGGTAAAGAACGTATTGCCTTCAAAAATTTTAGTTACGGGAGGACTGGGTTATATCGGCTCCCACACCAGTGTTGAATTAATCCAACAGGGATTTGAAATCATCATCGTCGATGATCTTTCCAACAGTTCTACAGACGTATTGGAGAGCATCAAAAAGATCACAGGCATTTCCCCTGAATTTATAAAACTTGATTTAAGGGATAAAAAAGAAGTCAACCGATTGTTTGAAGACCATCCAGATCTTGGCGGTATCATCCATTTTGCAGCCTTTAAGGCAGTGGGTGAGAGTGTCAATAAGCCTCTGGAATATTATGAAAACAATATAGGGTCTCTAATCTATCTGCTTCAAGCCATTGAAAGTATAGGTCAAAAGTTTTCATTTATATTCAGCTCTTCTTGTACGGTTTATGGTCAAGCAGATCAACTTCCCATCACCGAGCATGCCCCAATCAAAAAAGCCAAATCTCCCTATGGAAACACCAAACAGATAGGAGAAGACATCCTTTATGACAACACCCGTTCTAACGCGCTTTTAAAGGTAATTTCACTGCGATACTTTAATCCCATTGGGGGGCATTCCAGTATTGAAATCGGAGAGTTACCCAAGGGAAAGCCACAGAATCTTGTACCTTTTATTACCCAAACTGCTGCGGGAATTCATGAGAAACTCAATGTCTTTGGTGATGACTACCCCACCTTTGACGGAACCTGTGTCAGGGATTATATCCACGTTGTAGATTTGGCCAAGGCACATGTGATTGGGCTCATAAGAATGATGACCGATGAGCAAAGTGAAAGTTTTGAAGTTTTCAATTTGGGTACTGGAAAAGGGAACAGTGTTTTAGAAGTCATCAAGACCTTCGAAAAAGTCTCTGGTGTTGCACTAACCTATGAAATTGTTGACCGAAGACCGGGCGATATTGTAGAGGCCTATGCTGATACAACCAAAGCCAACAAAATTTTGGGATGGCAAGCAGAAAATGATCTGGAAGAGGCATTGAAAACTGCTTGGGAATGGGAAAAGAAAATACGTAATATCTAACCAAGCATATCATTATGAATTCCAGTTTTGAATTTTTGGACTACCTTATATTTTTTGTATATGCCCTTGTCATATTGGGTTTAGGATTATGGGTATCTAGAAACAAAGAGGGTGTAGAGAATAGTGCCGAAGATTACTTTTTGGCGGGTAAATCACTCCCTTGGTGGGCGATTGGCGCTTCTTTGATTGCAGCCAATATCTCTGCCGAACAATTCATAGGTATGTCGGGATCAGGTTTTGCATTGGGTCTGGCCATTGCCTCATATGAATGGATGGCGGCCATAACACTCATCATTGTAGGCAAATACTTTCTTCCAATTTTTATTGAGAAAAAATTATACACCATTCCGGAGTTTGTCGAAAAACGTTTTTCCTCTCAACTGAAAACGATATTAGCTATTTTCTGGATTTCACTCTATATATTCGTCAATCTTGCCTCGGTAATGTACCTCGGAGGCTTGGCTTTAGAAACCATAATTGGAATAGATCTGGTTTATGCCGTATTAGGCTTGGCACTTTTTGCAGCCGCGTATTCTCTTTACGGGGGATTGACAGCAGTGGCATGGACAGACATCATCCAGGTAGTTTTTCTCTTATTGGGAGGCCTGGTTACTACATACTTGGCACTGGATACAGTATCCCAAGGACAAGGTGTTTTGGAAGGTTTAAAATCTATTTACAAAGCTGCTCCTGAGCGTTTTGAAATGATTTTGGAAAAAGGTAATCCCGAGTATAACAACTTGCCCGGTATAGGCGTATTGGTCGGAGGACTTTGGGTTGCTAATCTTTATTATTGGGGATTCAATCAGTATATCATACAACGGACCTTGGCTGCAAAATCGCTAAGTGAGTCCCAAAAGGGAATTTTGTTCGCGGCAGGACTCAAATTGATTATCCCATTGATTGTTGTCATTCCTGGAATTGCGGCTTATGTAATCGTAAACGATGCTGAAATTCTTGCAGGATTGGGTGAAAATGGTATATCGAATATTCCTACTGAGGGTATGGCAGACAAGGCCTATCCTTGGTTGATGCAATTTTTACCCGTTGGACTCAAGGGGTTGGCCTTTGCGGCTCTGGCAGCAGCCATTGTATCCTCATTGGCTTCGATGTTGAATTCTACTTCAACAATTTTTACAATGGATATTTACAAGCAATTTATTGATAAAAATGCAGATGATAAAAAAACGGTAAAGGTAGGGAGGATCTCAGCTGCTGTGGCCTTGCTCATCGGTGCTACCATGGCTCCTCTTTTGGGGGGTATAGATCAGGCTTTTCAATTCATACAGGAATATACCGGAATCGTGAGCCCGGGAATATTAGCCGTTTTCGTTTTAGGATTGTTCTGGAAAAAAACAACCAATAAGGCAGCCATATGGGGTGCATTGAGCTCTATACCCATTGCTATGTTTCTCAAGGTAGGGTCTAAAGGCTGGGTAAATGGAACAAGCCTTGAAGCTTTCTTTCCCGATCTCCCTTGGATGGATCAGATGGGACTAACGGCCCTTTTGACCATGGCCGTAATTGGAGTCGTTAGTATCAGACAAAATAAAGGTGCTGAAGATCCAAAAGCCATCAATTTACCCAAAGGGATCTTTTATACATCACCCCTATTTAATATAGGAGCTTTTGCTTCTCTAGTCATTTTGACTTTCATTTATACTTTCTTTTGGTAATTGAATAAGTATTAAGTTCTCCCAGGATAATTTTTTAATGCGATGAGGCTTATAGCATGTGAATTTTATTATTTACGCACATAAACATCAATTACTGAAACCATTTTCCTAACTTCATCTTGATGAAAGGTGTATCATTTGTCATTGATGTAATATTGTGATCTGAGTATATGCAATGAATTGGAAATAAAAAATGATTAATAATCCATAGATCAATAGATCACTCGATAAAATATTCAACTAATCTTTTCTCTCTGAATGATATCGGGGAAGATATGATTTGCTTACAATTTAGAGTATGATCAACATATTGGCCTATGACAAAATCTTCATGGCCGAGCATTAATTACCCCTATCTCTACAAGGGGCAAAAAAAAACTCCCACATGTGATGTGAGAGTTTTTAATTGATAAGTTTAAAAGTTACTCAACTACTTTTATCTTAACCCTTCTTTCAAGTTGAACCCGTCTGTTTGCCTTTCTTCCCGCAGCAGTGCTGTTGTCTTTCAAAGGTTTGGTTTCTCCAAAACCTTTAGTATCTAAACGAGAAGCATCAACACCCATTGCCACAAGTGCCTCTTTAACGCTGTTGGCTCTTTTTTCAGATAGAGTTTGATTGTATGTCATACTACCATCACTTGAAGCATGACCTTCTATGACAACATTTACTTTGGTGTAAGTACCCAAAAGATCTGTAAGTATTTTAAGCTTAGCGCTTGACTCATCGGTCACTACCGCACTGTTAACAACAAATAATAAGGTTGAATTTTCACCTTTCATGAAGTCTATTAATTTTTCAGGTAGCTCAGGGCAACCGCTGTTTGCAGCATCACCAGCTTCATCTGGACATACATCATCTTTATCTGGAACACCGTCACCATCACGGTCGTCTTCAGGACAACCGTCATTTGCAGCCTCACCAGCTTCTTGTGGACATTTATCTAGGTTATCTGCTACACCATCGCCATCACTATCAGGGCATCCATTCATTTCTGCTGAACCAGCTGCTTCGGGACAAGCATCGTCTTTATCTGCGATACCATCACCATCGGCATCAGGACAACCGTTTAACTCGGCAGAACCTGCTTCCTCTGGACATGAATCTTTGTTATCAGGTATTCCATCACCGTCAGTATCAGGACATCCTTCGAATTCTTTTAGACCTGGAACTTCTGGACAAACATCTTTTTTGTCAGACACACCGTCCTTGTCTGTGTCTCCTGCACCAAATACGTAGCTAAATCCTACCACGTGTTGCAAGTGGTTGTAACTCCCTTTTTCGCTTGAAGATCTATATGAAGTACTTGCATTAACATTCCAATTATCTGAAATGGAAAAACTTATACCAGCACCTCCAAAATAAGTTCTACCTGCACCTGCTGAGGGGAATGAACCATCAGCGTTAGAATCAGTTTGGAAATTAGATAGGCCATAACCAGCAAAGAGGTATGGGTAGATATCATTCTCGGAAATGTTATATTTTAAAAAACCTTCCAAAGCAGTGTAATCAGCATCAGAATTGTTTATCTCTAAAGAATTTAAACTGTATTGTGCTCCAATAGAAAATCCCCCAGCAATATATCTGGAAAAGCCTAGAGCTGGAATCCCAAAACCAGTACTTGCATCTACTGAATCGTCTTGAACACCTACTAAGTTAAGCCCCAAGCTTACTGCCCAAGGACTATCAGAAGTTTGAGCCTTGGCTACAAAAACGGTTGCGAAGACTAAGATTATTATGGTAAATAATTTTTTCATTTTTCAAATTTTGTCAAATTTAATAAATTAATATCAGATTTTTAAAATAAAATTTAAATACCTTAATAGTTAAACATCACATATTTGAATAGCATTTTCAAGTGATTGTATTGGCTCATTGTTTTTAGGTATAAATTCCTGAGCAACATATCCTTTAAAGCCAGTAGCTACAATGGCTTTCATTATTGCAGGATAAAACAACTCTTGTGTTTGGTCTATCTCGTTTCTCCCTGGAACCCCTGCGGTATGATAATGTCCAATATATTCATGGTTTTCACTAATAGTTCTTATAACATCACCTTCATTAATTTGCATATGATAAATGTCATAAAGTAACTTAAAATTACTTGATCCAATTCTTCTGCACAACTCAAAGCCCCACTGGGAATTATCGCACATGTAGTCTTGATGATCTACTTTTGAGTTAAGTAATTCCATATGGATGATAACCCCTTTTTTTTCAGCATGACCTACAATTTTTTTAAGTCCTTGGACGCAATTAACCATTCCAGTCTCATCATCTATAGCTCTTCTATTTCCAGAAAAACATATCAAATTTTTATACCCTGCATCGGAGACCAAGTCGATGTGCTTGAGATAACTATCCACCAAGGTTGAGTGATATTGTTTATCATTCCACCCCTCTGTAAGACTTATTTCAGCCCCGTTGCACATGGAAGAAGACAAACCGTATTTTTTTAAAACAGACCATTCCTTTGGTCCAATCAGGTCAATACCGGTTATTCCAATTGATTTGACAGCTGTAGCAAATTGATCTAAAGGGATTTGGCTGTAGCACCATTTGCAAACTGAATGATTGATATTTCCTTTCATATTTTTTTGATTAAAGTAATTGGTGTTTTTAAAATCATAGAATTTTAATTGATCGATCATGGGCAAACCCAAAGAGGTGAGAGTAATTTGTTTTAACGCATGTCTTCTTTTTCTATTTAATTTTTTTTTCATTGATTTACCTCACTTTGCTTCTTATTACAACATTGTGCAATAATTTATTTGACAACCTTTTTAAATATAACCCCAATCTTTCCTTCCCTCCAAATGAAACTTCCCATTTTTTTTGTTCTACCGATCGTATCATTTTACGTGCAAAATCTTCAACGTTCATTCCTTTCCTTGTGGCAAGGTCATCAATACCAGAAACAGAACCATCTCCTCTTAAAGAATTTATGGAAATAGGGGTTCTGACAAAACCAGGACAAATCATGGTTACGTTTATGTTGTCTTTTTGGTGCTCCATCCTCATCACATCAAAAAAGCCATGCAAGGCGTGCTTGGCAGCAGCATAACCCGATCGGAAAGGGGAGCCATACTTACCCATAACACTACTCACTACAACATAATGGCCTCCCCCTTGATCTAAGAAAAAAGGGAGTAATGCACGACTAATCGCAACTGTTCCTAAATAATCGACATAAATCAATTTTTTAAAAATATCAAATTGTGTATCTGCGATTAACGACCTTTGGCTTATACCTGCATTATTTATTAGAATATCAATCCTTCCAAAAAAATCATATGCTTTCTCGACTTTAACTGTAGCATCATCAAAATCGTTTAAATCAAGTGGTAAAATTTTTATATTATCAGGATTTGAACACTTTAACCTAACCTCTTCTAACGATGATTCTCTTCTTGATGACAAAATTAACCTTTGTCCCCTCTCTGAATAAATTTTTGCCAATGCCTCTCCTATACCTGATGAGGCACCGGTAATCCAAACCACTTTTTTATTTTGTTTCATTAGATTTTTTTTGGTACCAGGCATTAACTCTGGCAATGGCATTCAGTTCTATATCCTTCCAAAATAAATTTATATCTGCAAAATGATAATTTTGAATTAGAGAAATAAAGAATCGACCTGGAATTTTAGGAAGAGTAGCCCATAAAATCCCATCCGTTACTTTTACACTGAGGCTTTTGGGGTAGATCTTTGAATCTTCACCAAACACACCCTTGTGATTATTTATTTTTGAGGTGGTTTGATTATCCCAAGTAATTGGGTTGGTTGTGACACCTCCCTTATACCAGTTTTCGTAATTTTTGGGCAACTTATCAATTTTATAAGCATTCCAACTGACAAATCCACCTACTGTATTTGGACTATCTAGAGGATGAATGGATTGAAATTCATCTGGCATAATGCGAGTTCCAATTAGATAAGCCACCACCAATTGATTTTTCAATGGCTTTTGATCAAAAAATTCTTTAATCAATCTTTTAGCATGCATACTTCCCTGACTATGTGAGGCAATGATAATGGGCTTGCCTTTATTGTAATGCTTTAGATAATACTGAAAAGCACTTTTTAAATCCTCATAAGCGATTTCCCATGCAGGCCAACCAACTTTGCTATAGGGTTCAACAAAGATTCTGTAGTGTGCCTGTCGGTAAAACGGAACATATAAATCACCTGCTTTAAGCCATGCAGAGGCTTGGTACTTTAAAGCTATTTGAAAAACATCTTGTCTAACTTGGGAAGTCCAAATATCAGCATTCCAATCTTTTATTTTTCTGTCTACCAAAAGGGTGGGATAAATGTAAAAAACATCTGCTTTTTTGCCGTTTTTTATTTCTTCAAAATCACATAGTGACAAAGGATATTTTCCCGGAAGTACAGCCCAACTTTTAGATTCTTCGTAGTTAGGTTCTTTTGGTAGGAGTTTTTCATCAAAAGTCATACTTTGATATGGGGTTTTGCATGCTGTTAATGAGAATAATATCAGAACCAAAAAAAAGGGTTTTAGAAAAAATAAATTCATAAGTTGATTTAAGAAAACTAATCTATGAGATGTTCTAAAGTTTGTGTTTTTCAAGTCTTTTAGATATTAAAAAATATGAAGTTTTCCTTTGTAAATTACAAGGTAATTTCTATAAAGCTCATCTCATTTCTAAAGGTCAAAAAATGAGATTTTAGGTAGAGTTTGACATAAGCTAAAAAAAATTACCACTCACGTTTTTTGTTAAGTTGTTCTTCACTTTCTAACTCATCTTTTGGTATTACTTTGAGAAATGAGGGATGCTGTTCTATGGCATATTCTATTTTTTTGACAATGGTTTCAATTGACTCATTTTGATAATCGATTTCCAAAGGAGTTTTGATTTCCATAGACTGAAGAATCCCTCTTTTCTTAATTCTGATACCTTTCTTATCAAAAGATCGTCTAAACCCATCAATAACGATAGGAACAACAATTGGTTTATAACGCTTTATAATATGAGCAGTTCCTTTTCTTATGGGTTTGAATGGGGTTGTTGTTCCTTGTGGAAAAGTAATGACCCAGCCGTCTTCCAAAGCTAATCCAATATTGGAAATATCACTCATCCTAACTTGTCGATTTATCTCTACTCCTTTTTCCCTCCAAGTCCGTTCAATAGAAACAGATCCTGCATAGGCCAAAATTCTGGGCAAAATACCAGCCTTCATGGTTTCTCTTGCTGCTACAAAATAAATTTCCAGTTTGGGATTCCATAGATAACCAATATTTTTAATCGAATCTATACGCCCACTTAAACTGGCATTGAAAACATGAAACATGGCCACAACATCGGCAAAATAGGTCTGATGATTGGAGACAAATAAAACATTATTTTCAGGCAAGTTTCTGATGACCTCGGAACCCTCTACCTTTAATTGATTAAACCCTCTATAGCGCCTGTGGGTAAGGCCGCCCATAAGACGTATGAGCCATTTTTTTAGAAACAAATAATGGCCAAATGGATTTTTTTTGAACATCTAACTTATCAAATTGTTCGCGACAAATATAAACTATTTGGATCGCTGAGCTGTCAATAACATTTTAAATTCAGACAAAATCATTGCTGTTGCTCCCCAAATCTCATTATTATCAAAGATATATGCAGGCACTTTATCAGAACTCCATGAAGAGGTGGCTTGTTTTGTCATTATAGATTTTTTGTTTATAAAATCCTGTAATGAGATTTCCAATATAGAATCTACCTCATTTGGATCGGGCCTAAAAACGCAGGTTTTATCTGAATACCCAACAAAAGGAATAATCAAAAAATTACTTGGTGGTACATAAAGTTCTGTAAGTGACCTCAGATATTTTACTTGATCTGATGATACTCCGACTTCTTCATGGGTCTCCCTGAGAGCGGTAGCCCAAAGATCCATGATCCGAAGCTTCGGTTTTGCCTCCAGGAAAGCTAATTTGTCCAGAGTGAACTCCATTATAAACCTTACGGCGGGTTAAAACAAAACTTACTTTCCCTTTAATGTTAGGATATAAAAGCAATAGCACAGCAGCTTTCAGAGGTTTGATACTTTTATTTTGAATGGATTTCAACAAAGTCATACGATTTGGAGGTGCCAAATACGAGTGGGCGACACTCGCCGGGAGACTTATTTCTCGTAAATTTGTCAAAATTTTTTTAAAAAAAATATATTCCATGAAAATGCTAAAATTATTTTTTGGAGTTTTATTATTTGTACAAATTGGTTGTGAAGTAAAACCAAAAAAAAATCACACAAAAATTAAAGTTGCAGAAAAAAAACAATTAAAAAAAGTAGAAGTCATTGAAAATAAAGTTACTTATTTGGATGATGAAAATGCAATTCCATTTTTTTATGAATACGCAAAAAAAAATAAGGAAAATAAAGTAAGAATTATTACCAAATATGGAAATATAGACATTTTATTATACAATAATACCCCCTATCATCGTGCAAATTTTATTTATCTAACGAAAAAAAAATATTTCGATGGTACGATGTTTCATCGAGTGGTTCCAAAATTCATCATCCAGGGAGGGAATTCAGACAGTCGAAAAAGCATGAAAAAAAGAGGTGAAATTGGACGCTACCTTCTCCCTCCGGATACAAAAAAAGGGAACTCTCACCATCGAGGAGTAATTTCCATGCCCAGTAGCGAAATTGATAACCCACATAAACTAGCTTCTCCGTTTGAATTCTTTATTGTTCAGCAATCCCCAGGTGCTTATCACTTAGATGGTAATTATACTGCTTTTGGAGAAGTAATTAAAGGAATGCATGTGGTAGATATAATCAACCAACAAAAAGTTGACAAAAGAGAAATGCCAATAAGCAATATCTATATGAATATTGAAATCATTAACTAATACTTATAATATTATCAAATTGAACACTCACAACGATTTTTATTTTTAAATTTAACATTGTTTAATTATGTTTAATAAATATATCTTATTAAATTTATAAAATAATAGAAATAAACAATGACTCTTACGCAACTTTACTACATGAATGCTGTCGCTGAACATGGCAACTTCACGATTGCAGCTGAAAAATGCTTTGTCACGCAACCAACTTTAAGCATGCAAGTTCAAAAATTAGAAGAGGAGCTAGGGGTTAAAATATTTAACCGATCGACCAAACCAATTATATTGACTGACATTGGAAAAAAAATTCTGGTACAGGCCAAAAAGATTACCGAAGAGGCCACGCGAATGCAAGACATTGTGTCAATTGAAAAAGGCTTTATCGGTGGTGAATTCAGGCTCGGCATTATTCCTACAATAATGCCCACTTTATTGCCTATGTTTCTAAATACTTTTATCAAAAAGTATCCAAAAGTTGATCTTAAGATAGAGGAGTTAACAACTCAAAATATTATAAAAATGCTAGAGGAAGGGCATCTTGATGCTGGAATTGCTGCTACTCCATTAGGGTTGAATTCCATAATCGAACTTCCCCTCTACCACGAACCCTTTGTAGGTTATATACCTGAGGAAAACCCATTACATAAATTAAAGGAAATTGAAGTTGACGATTTAGATTTGACAGATTTGTTGGTCCTAGAGGATGGTCATTGTTTTAGAAATCATGTGCTGAACCTTTGTCAGATGAATCAAATAGTAGGAAACCCATTTGATCTAAAAAGTGGAAGTATTGAAACATTAATAAATCTATCTGACGAAGGACCTTGGATGACTCTACTTCCTTATTTACATGGAAATAATTTGACGGAAGCAAAAAAGAAAAATTTGAGGTTTTTTCCCGAACCTGCTCCAGCAAGAGAAGTTAGTTTAATTCATTACAAAAGTCAATTAAAACTACCTATAATTAATGCTTTAAGATCAACGGTTAGTAGCATAATAAGAGGTGCTATTAGATTTGAAAATATTAAAGTAATTACCCCAGAAAGGATTTAAAAAGCATAATGAAGATTATAGTTCAAATCAGGTTGAGACCTTGCAAATGACAACGCCCAGCGATATAGCCTCACCCCTTCTCTTTTTGGTAATGCAACAAGTGCTTTGTCAAGCTCTTTTTTAAAAAGAACTGAATTAAAACTTACCTTACGCAAAACACTTTTGTAAAAAAAATAAGTCGATAAAGTTTTTCTTGTGCACTCCATAAAGTCAGATTCTGTTCAAATATATTTTTTTGAAATCAGATAAATGTTTCGAAAATGTTAAAATTCTAGAAAAAAAAGTTAAATAAAATGCATAGAAAATAACCACAATTTTTTGTAAGGAGGCTAGCTATTGGTTCTGGTGTCATAAAAAGGCCACTTTCAATTACTTAGTGGAAAAACCAATTTGTTATAATATTTTTTTTTAAAATGAGAAAAGTTTTTTGAAAATGTAAAATTTAAAATATTATAGCCGAGTCTTTTGTAAAAAAAATCACCACACTAATAATGTGGTGATATAAATTAAATCGATATTTAAATTATATTTCGGGCGTATTTAATTTTGCAATGGAAGCTTGAATTTCAGCTTCTGAAAGTTCATGTTTAATGATTTTACCGGAAAAATAATCCTCATAGGCCTTCATATCAAAGTTTCCATGACCACATAGATTAATCAAAATGGTTTCCGATTTACCCTCTTGCTTACAACGTTCCGCCTCTGCTATTGCCGTGGCAATTCCATGGGTTGCTTCAGGTGCAGGAATAATTCCTTCTGCTTGGGCAAAATTTACTCCTGCTTCAAACACCTCAAGATTATCGTGGGCCCTTGCTTCGATCAAATTATCTTTCAGTAACTGACTGACAATAACTCCAGCTCCATGATACCTAAGGCCTCCAGCATGGATGGGGGCCGGGACAAAATCGTGACCCAGTGTGTACATTGGTAACAGAGGTGTCATACCAGCGGTATCTCCAAAATCATATCTAAAAACACCTCTTGTCAATTTAGGACATGAGGAAGGTTCACTGGCAATACAACGTATCGATTTACCTTCGTCAAAATTCATCCTCAAAAAAGGGAATGCCAAACCCGAAAAATTTGAACCTCCACCAAATGGAGCAATGACTATATCAGGAAGGTCTCCAGCCTTTTCCATCTGTAAAATAGCCTCTTGCCCGACAATTGTTTGGTGTAGCTTTACATGATTCAGTACACTACCCAACGCATATTTTGTATGCTCGTCTGAGGCTGCTCGCTCAATGGCTTCTGAAATTGCAATACCAAGGGAACCGGTTGTATTTGGGTCCTCTGATAAGAATTTTTTTCCAATTTCGGTTGCCTCAGAGGGCGAAGGAAAAACTTTAGCACCCCAAGTATTCATCATCACTTTTCGATAGGGTTTATGATCAAAAGAGAGTTTTACCATATAAACCTCACATTCAATATCAAAATGTTGGCAGGCAAAACTTAGTGCACTTCCCCACTGACCAGCTCCTGTCTCAGTCGTTATTTTTTTAACTCCTTCTTTTTTATTGTAATAGGCTTGTGCAACTGCTGTATTGGGTTTGTGTGAACCAGTTGGACTCACCCCTTCATATTTATAATATATTTTGGCAGGTGTGTCTAACTTTTTTTCCAGATTGTATGCTCTATAAAGGGGTGTGGGACGCCACATGGAATATATATTTCGGACTTCATCAGGTATATCAACAAATTTGTCCATACTCACTTCCTGTTTAATCAACTCCATCGGAAATAATGGGGCTAAGGCTTCTGGACCTATGGGTTCCATTGTGCCAGGGTTTAGAGGAGGAAGCGGCTTGTTTGGCATGTCGGCTACTATATTATACCATTTATCCGGTATTTCTTTTTCACTGAGGGTAATTTTACGTTCCATATATTTAAGTTTTTGTCTATATATTAAATATATAAAAATTGTTATCAAATTAGAGGATTTTAGGATTTGTAATCTTTTTTTTTAATCCTATCTTTGCGCACCCATTGAAATTCATAAAATTGTTGCGGGGTGTAGCGTAGCCCGGTCATCGCGCCTGCTTTGGGAGCAGGAGGTCGCAGGTTCGAATCCTGCCACCCCGACAAAAATTTTTCCTTAACGGGATGTGGCGCAGCCTGGTAGCGCACACGCATGGGGTGCGTGGGGTCGCAGGTTCAAATCCTGTCATCCCGACTTAATTACCCTACAAACCCTTGATTTCAAGGGTTTTTTTTTACAACTTGAGGAAAAACAATTAAGAAAAGTCAACATGAAACAGGGTGATGTCTACGACATTGATGGCAAAAGAATTTAGGAAAGAACTTCTGAGAAATAACGATTAAATCAACCCTACATAGATTATTATTCGCCTCGTAACACACGGACTATTTTTTTTGATGGGAAAACAACCATTCCATCAAATTTGGATCGGCAAAGGCGTTGTGCCAACTGTCGTGATTAACTTCGGGATATAATGTCAGTTTAACCGGAGCATTAATTTGCTTTAACGCCCGATACATTGTCTTTGAATGCTCTACCCATACCACACTATCCATTTCTCCGTGAAAAATCCATAATGGTGTTTTTTGTAATAATGGAGCCCAATTGGGATTTGCTCCTCCACAGATGGGAAATGCTGCTGCAAAATAATCTGGATTTCTGCTAACCAACTCAAAAGTACCCATACCACCCATTGACAATCCTCCTAAATATCGTCGGGTAGGATCTATCTTATAATTCTTTTCTAAAAAAACCATCAAGGCCTCAACAATTTCTAATTGAGTGTTCTTTGGAAGTGGGTTCAAAAATGTGTATTTATTTTCAATAGAAGCCTCATAATCTCTTTTTACACTGGCCCAATAGGAGTCTTTAGGACACTGAGGGAAAACAATGATAGCAGGGTATTTAATCCTAAATTCTGTAGATTGGAAAAGATAACTTCCATGAACTAATTGGGATCGATTTTCATTACCACGCTCCCCTGCTCCATGAAAAAACAAAATTAATGGATAAGTATTTTGAGGATTGAAGTTTATGGGTAAAAGAATTCTGTAGGGAAGAGTGTCCCCATTATGTTCAAAAATTTTTGCCTCATATTCTTGACCTAAAGTGAAGGAGAAAATGGATACAAAAAATATTACGAAATAATTCTTCACAAAAACAAAGTTTAAGGTTCTATTGATTTTTCTATGGGGGAGTCATCACAATCAATGAATCCTGCAGTGTATAAAAGTCCATTCCTAAGGAATTGAAGTAATTTTGGGTTTTCATAGCTGTGTGCGTTATGAGATGGTGAAGAATAAAAAACCCTCCCTCTTCCATAGCGTTTAATCCATGATATATATTTTATTTTGTCAGTGGGTCGCTCTCGCTTCATCTTAATCTCATCCAATTCCATGTATAAAAGTGGTCTAAATTCATACCTGAAATAAGCATTTTTAAAAAAATAGGGCTCGTCATAATGGATGAAGCCTTCCGAGTCAAAACTGCTTACTAAAGGGTGATTGGGATCAACCAATTTAACATGAATTTCCTGCTGTGGGGGATGGAAATCAAAACTCCCTCCTACCATATCACTAAAATCGATAGAATTATTTTGCATTACAATTGCACCGTGAAGAAGCATAAGACCTTTTCCTTTCTTTACAAATTGAATCAAATTATCTTCCATTTGTTTGGCTTTCTTTGTTTTTTGTCTTCTACTTAATTTAGAATCCTCATTGAAAATATCCCAAAACAAATCCCTTCGATCACTTTTGGAGTTTGTATTATTAAGAACTATGACATCATATTTTGAAATTTTATTTTTATCAAAAACGCTATAATCCCTTGATAGAGTTACCTCAAAAACACCTGAATTTTGAGCAATGATACTCATTACAGCTTCAGTGTGTGGTATGGTCCAATGCTTATAGCCGGTATGCAAGGAAAATATTAATAATTTTTTTTTGCCATGAGTCGCTACTTTTTTTTGGTTTTTTACTTTGGATTCGATTTTTGCAATCCACTCCGAATTCAATTCAAAGGAAGATAAACTTTGTGCCTCTGCTAATACAAACACAAATAACAAAAAAACAAAAAGAAATAATTTCGATTTATGCATCTTTAAAAAATTGTTCTTAAGTAAAACAAGATTAATAATTTTAATTTAGAAATAATTGTCGAATTTATTAATTTTAATATTTACAACGTGTGCGTACACGAGTATTTGTGTATAAAAAATTAATTAAAGTAATAACTTGTAAAAAGGCAGTTTAAATTAATATGGTAAAATAGAGCAATAGTATGACTTTAATAAATTATGGAACCTATCAAAAGAATAAGTATAAAATTCACCAACAAAAAACCAATTACTTAAATTTTTAACTTTACTAATTTTCAATGAAAGAATTTTACCTATTTTACTTTTTGGTTCTTCTATGTTCGAATATAACTGCACAAGGCTGTTTTTGCATAACGGTGGAAGATAATTTAAAGATTGCTCTACAGAGGCCTGTATCGGTTGAGCTCGATAAAGAAAAAAAGGACTGTTTAGGTAAAAGTATAGTTTTGATAAAAAGATTCCAAAACAAGATTGAAGTTATCCCATATCAAATAGATCCCAATCAAGAAAATAAAATCTGGTTTATGCACACAAGTATTGATGGAGCAAAAATTAATTACTGCTTTGAAAACAAAGTAGATCAAAACGAAATTCCCTTATTCAAATACAAAAAAGAGAACGGAGATCTCAAAATGAGTTTCGGAAATCAATCATTGATTCACTACCGTTACGAAATAAAATTACCTCCTAAGGGTGTTGATAAACTTTATCAAAAATCTGGTTATATCCACCCCGTTATTTCTCCAAAAGGAGATACCCTCACACGAATTCAACCTCCCGACCATTATCACCATTACGGTGTTTGGGGACCCTGGACAAGAACCAAAATCGATGATGTAGGTGTAGACTTTTGGAATCTGAAAGATGGACAGGGTACCGTCTTATTTAAAGGTTTTGACAACATTAACTCTGGCCCATTATATGGAAGCTTTATTGCACATCAAGAACACATCAATTTGACCCCAAAAAAAGGGACTCAGCTGGCGCTTAATGAAAAACTAATGGTTAAGGTTTGGAAAAACAATAATCCCGATCAGTACTTTATAGATTATACTTCTAACTTCAGCACACCATTAAAGAATGGCATTCTTTTCGAAGCCTATAGATATGGAGGTGGTCTAGGGTTTCGTTTCAAAGAACAATGGAACAAAGACAATTGTGAGGTCATTACATCCGAAGGAAAAAACAGAGCCGCGGCTGACGGCACCTCTGCAAGATGGTGCATAGTCTATGGAGACGCCAGTGAGGGACAGGGCAGTACGGGTGTTCTTTTTATGAGTCACCCCAACAATCAATCTCATCCTGAGCCCATGAGAATATGGCCAATGAATGCCAACAAAGGTAGGGGTGATATGTTTTTTGAATTCTGCCCCATTAGACATAAAGAATGGAAAATTAAACCCCAACAATCCTATGAATTGAATTACCGCATGCTTGTTTTTGATGGTAAGATCACTCCCCAAGAAGCTGAACAACACTGGAGAGCATTTGCTTTTCAACCCTTAATAGAGATATCAAAATAATTAAACCAATGAAAAGAAGAAAATTTATAGGTAAAACTGCATTGGGAACGGCTGCTATGGTCGGGTTCCCTTCAATAGTTCCGGCCAATGTACTCGGAAAAAATGCGCCCAGTAACAAAATTAATATCGGTCAAATCGGCTGTGGGCGTATTGCTCGCTCCCATGATCTGATTGATACCATGGCCTATGACGTTGCCAACGTTATGGCGGTATGTGATTTGGATTCCAAAAGGATGGAAGACGGAAAAGAATTGGTCGATAAGTTCTACCAAGAAAAAAAGGAAAAAACCAATTACAAAAGTACTAAGATGTATGAAGACTATCGCGAAATGTTAATGGACAAAGACATTGATGCAGTCTTGATCTCTACGCCCGATCACTGGCATGCTCAACCGGCAATGGAAGCGGCCATGGCTGGAAAAGATATTTATCTTCAAAAACCAACCTCCCTCACCGTCGAAGAGGGAAGACAGTTGGTCAATGCAGTTCAAAAAAACAAGGTCGTTCTTCAGGTCGGAACACAACAAAGGGCTATGCCTCAATTCAGAATCGCAGCTGAATTGGTAAGAAACGGAAGAATTGGAAAATTACATACCGTAAAAATAGGTCTACCAGGAGATCCGGGAGGACCAGAAGCTCCTACCATGCCCATTCCTAAAAATTTAAATTTTGACATGTGGTTGGGCTCAACACCTAAGGTGCCGTATACCGAAATTGGGGTTCACCCTCAAGAGGGATACGGTCGACCGGGTTGGCTCAGACACGAAAATTACGGCGCTGGAATGATAACAGGTTGGGGTCAACACCACTATGATTCTGCCGCCTGGGGTATGGACACCGAAATGGTGGGCCCCTCGTCAGTTCAAGCTATTGCTGATTTTCCAAAATCAGGACTTTGGAATGTTCATGGAGATTTCATGGTAAAACACGAATATGACAATGGTATTACTGTTATAACCAGTGGTGGATTTCCAAATGGTATAAGATATGAAGGATCAGAGGGCTGGATTTTTGTGTCAAGAGGGGCTTATGTTGCGTCAAGTTCAGACCCAGTTGCACAAGAAAAAAGTAAAAAAGCTTTGGACGCATCAGACCCCGAAATTCTAGAATCCAAAATTGGCCCTAATGAAACCCATCTCTACAAAATTGATGATCAGCACGGCAACTGGCTTGACTGTATTCAATCTCGAAAAGACCCCATTTCTCCCGTCGATATGGGGCATATGGCATGTGTTGTCTGTCTGATCAGTCACATTGCGATGAAAATACCTCGAAAACTTCACTGGAATTCGAAAACTGAAAAATTCATCAATGATGATGAAGCCAATGGACTTTTGACCAGACCTCAAAGAAAACCCTACGGAACTAATTATTTGAAAGCTTAATTAAAGATTAAAATGAACACTAAATATTTTTACTGGATTGCAATTGCTTTATTTATCATGGATTGCACGCCAAAAGAAGAAAATGCAAAAGTAAAACTGATGACTCTTGACCCCGGTCATTTTCATGCAGCTTTGATCCAAAAAACTTCATACAAGGACATCGATAATACCGTTGACGTCTACGCCCCTAAAGGGCCAGAGGTCAAAGATTTTTTAAATAAAATAGAAGGCTATAACAGCAGGGCTGAAAACCCCACAAACTGGAAGGTAAAGACACACCTCAGTGAGGACTACCTCGAAAAAATGATTACTGAAAAACCGGGAAATGTAATGGTGGTTTCGGGAAAAAATTCCAAAAAAATAGATTATGTATTGGCAGCGGTCAATGCAGGATTAAATGTTTATGCCGACAAGCCACTGGTTGTAAATAGAGAAGGTTTTGAAAAACTGGAAAAGGTCTTCGAAATTGCCAAGGAAAAAAATCTTTTGGTTTATGACATCATGACCGAAAGGTTTGAGGTGACTACAGGCATTCAAAAAGCCTTATCGATGAAATCAGAAGTTTTTGGGATGCTTTTGGATGGCACTCCATCAGAACCCTCAATCAGCAAAGAGAGTGTTCACCATTTATCAAAAATCGTTTCTGGAAAACCATTGGTAAGACCGGCGTGGTTTCTGGATACCAACCAACAAGGTGAGGGGATCGTAGATGTTACTACCCATCTGGTGGATTTGGTGCAATGGGAAGCTTTTCCGGGTCAGATCATTGACCAATCGGATATTAAAATTATTTCTTCCAAAAGATGGACCACTTCCCTTGCTCCCGATCAGTTTAAGAATATTACCGGTTTAACTACCTACCCCGAATACCTTATAAAAGATGTGAAATCCGACACCCTCAACATTTACTGTAATGGAGAAATAAATTACACCATCAAGGGAAAGCACGCAAAGGTTTCCGTTATTTGGGATTACAAAGCACCGGAGGGAACAGGAGATACCCACTATAGTGTCATGCGTGGGTCAAAAAGCGACCTCATCATCAAACAAGGTGAAGCCGAAAATTACAAGCCTACCCTTTATGTTTTTTCGAAAGAGGGAGAAAACTTTGAATCGAAACTAAAAAAAGCCCTTGAGTCAATTCAGGGAGAATATCCAGGCATAGAAGCGGATAAAATATCCGATTCAAAATGGAAAATTTTGATTCCTGAGGTACTTAAAATTGGACATGAAGCTCATTTTGGTCAAGTTACGGACAACTTTTTGAAATACTACAAGGACGGCCAATTACCGGTATGGGAAGTGCCTAACATGATCACAAAATATTATACCACTACTCAAGCGTACAAAAAAGCGCTAAAAAAATAATTATTTGTTTAATTTTATATTGACATGAAGAAAAACTTTTTTACTACATTGTTGATTAGCATATTCAGCTTGACTTCTTGTATATCACAAGAAAACCCTCCTGAAGTCAAAACACCTGACCAATCAGAATTCACAACTGAAACTGTTGTTGAAGGGATTGATATTCCATGGGGAATGGATTTTATCAGTGAAAATGAAATTTTAGTGACCGAAAAAAAAGGGATTCTTTACAGGGTGTCAAATGGAAAAAAAACAGAAGTTTCTGGACTTCCAGAAATTTATCAAAGAGGACAAGGGGGCCTGATGGATATTGCTTTACACCCTAATTTTAAAAGTAATAAAATCATCTATTTCACCACCGGGGTTCACCTTGAGGGTGAAAAAGGAGGGAATACTGCCCTGTACTGTGGGGAATTAAATGAAAATAGTCTATCCAACTTAAAGCTACTCTATAAAGGTCAACCCAATACCAAAAAGGGGCAACACTGGGGTTCAAGAATTGTTTTTGATGACAAAGGACATTTATTTTTTGGTATTGGAGATCGTGGAAATCGCGATGTCAATCCCCAAGACCTCAATCGTGACGGGGGCAAGATTTATCGTTTGAATCTCGATGGAAGTATTCCAGAAGACAACCCATTTGTTAATCAAGAGGGAGCTCTAAAAGCAGTATATTCTTATGGACACAGAAATCCCCAGGGAATGACTGTTCATCCTAAAACAGGTGAGATTTGGGAGAATGAGCACGGCCCAAAGGGTGGTGACGAAATCAATATTGTTCAAAAAGCAAAAAACTATGGATGGCCGGAAATCACCTATGGTATTAATTACAGTGGCACCTCTATAACCGACAAAACATCCATGCCTGGAATGGAACAGCCTTTCTATTATTGGGTTCCCTCTATCGCTCCCAGTGGAATGGCTTTTTCCACCTCAAATGTCTATAAAAAATGGAAAGGAAATCTCTTTGTTGGATCATTAAAATTTAAATACTTGGAACGTCTGGTTATCAAAAGAGGTAAAGTAGTTAAACGCGAAAAAATCCTTAATGATATAGGCCGGGTTAGAAATGTCAAAGAGGGTCCCGATGGGTATCTCTATTTGGGGGTAGAGGGAAAGGGCATTCTGAAGGTAGTTCAACAATAATGAAAATATTTTTTGGAATTATTACCCTACTAATCCTTTTTGAAGGAATTTGGCTATACCAAAAAAAACCTCTTGAAGAAAGTATTGCCGATGGTGAAGAAATTTATCAAGACTTTTGTATTCAATGTCATTTAGACAACGGTGAGGGGGTTTATGGAGTCTTCCCTCCTTTAGCCAAGTCAGACTATTTGGTCAATAATATTGAGATGAGTATCAGAGGGCTCAAATATGGCATGAGCGGCCCTATTGTAGTCAATGGAGGAGAATACGACGGTGTTATGCAAGACCAAGGACTCGATGATGATGAAATTGCTGATGTTATGAATTATATTCTCAACAACTGGGGGAATGAATATAAGGATATGATTACAGAGGAACAAGTTGCCATTATAAATGAATAATTTCTTCTGTTTTGGGTAAATTTTATAGCTATCTCTATATCCTTATTTTTTTAATTTTCTTGGTATGGATGCTCTTCTTGGACACACACTCACTGAAGATTCACCAAGAGTTAAACCAAGAAATCGATAAACTTGAAACACAAAAAAAGGAACTTATCCATCTTATTGAAAAAGACCAAAGAAGCATTAAACAGTTAAAGAGTAAAGACAGTTTGGAGCGATTTGCCCGTGAAAATTATGGTCATAAAAAAGAAGATGAAACCATTTTCTATATCGAGTTTGTAGATAGTTTGGCTCCTAAATAAATTAATTCCTTTTTTTATCTAATCTAGTTTGCTATAATTTTTTAAGCCATAATTTTAATTGTATTTTTATCAAAATTTCAACAGAATAAATGGCTAAAATTATCGCGATTGCCAACCAAAAGGGAGGCGTAGGAAAAACGACTACAGCTGTTAACCTGTCGGCTGCTATGGCGATATTGGAAAAAAAAATTTTGTTGGTGGATGCAGATCCACAAGCCAATGCAACATCTGGACTGGGGATTGATGTTAAAAGTCAAAAGTTGGGAACCTATCAACTACTAGAGCATACGGCTAAAGCTGATCAAACTATCATCCCTTCCAGCACTCCAAATCTAGATTTAATTCCCTCCCATATAGACCTTGTGGCCACAGAGATAGAACTGATCGATAAAAAAAATCGGGAATACATGTTGAAAAAGGCCCTTGAATCTGTTGATAATCAATACGATTATATCATTATAGATTGTGCTCCCTCATTGGGCCTGATTACCCTCAATGCTCTTGCTGCGGCAGACTCCTTGATCATCCCCATTCAATGTGAATATTTTGCTTTGGAGGGATTGGGTAAGCTATTAAATACGATCAAAAGTGTTCAAAAGATACATAACAAGAGCCTAGACATCGAAGGTTTATTGCTGACCATGTTTGACTCGCGTTTGAGACTCTCCAATCAAGTGGTAGAGGAAGTTCAAAAGCACTTTGGAAAAATGGTTTTCAAAACCATTATTCAACGAAATATTCGCTTGAGTGAAGCTCCAAGTTTTGGGGAAAGTATTATAGACTATGACGCCACCAGTAAAGGGGCCAAGAACTACCTTTCCCTTGCCAATGAAATTATAATAAAGACGAAAAAAAATAATTAATGGCTAAGAAAAACAAAAAACAGGCATTGGGAAGAGGGCTTTCGGCACTTCTGGATGATCCTGAAAAAGAAATAAGTTCGGCCAGTGATGTCAATGGAGACCAAGTAGTTGGAAATATCATCGATTTAGAAATCGATAAAATCGAAGTCAATCCCTACCAACCACGGACTCACTTCAATGAACAGGCTATTGAGGAACTGGCAGAATCCATCAAAACCCTTGGAATTATCCAACCTGTGACCGTAAGGAAATTGGGGAGAAATCAGTATCAATTGGTCTCGGGTGAACGCCGTTATCGGGCTGCAAAATCTTTAGATTTTGATACCATTCCTGCTTTTGTTAGAATTGCCAATGACCAAGAAACACTTGAAATGGCTTTGGTCGAAAATATTCAAAGAAAAGATTTAGATCCAATTGAAATTGCACTTTCATACCAACGATTAATAGACGAAATCCAACTTACTCAAAACCAATTGAGTGAAAGGGTTGGAAAGAAAAGATCTACCGTTGCCAATTATATGCGTTTGCTCAAATTAGATCCCATCATACAAACAGGAATTAGGGATGGATTTCTCTCTATGGGTCATGGCAGAGCTTTGATCAACATTGCGGAAAGCGAAAAACAATTGGAGATTTATGAAAAGATCATTGCTCGATCCCTCTCCGTAAGAGAAACCGAATTATTAATTCAAAAAGTCAAAAATGGTCAATCTATAGTAAAATCAAAAGGGAGACCAATTTTTTTTGATGAGGCTGTTAATGAACTTAAAAATTACTTCAACACCTCAGTCGCCATTAAAGCAAACGAAAAGGGAAAAGGCACCATTCAAATCCCATTTAATTCTCAAAAAGACCTCGACGACATTATCAAAAAAATCAAACGTGAAGACTAGAGTCTTTATCCCAATTCTTATACTCCTTAACCTGCAAGTTTTTGCTCAACAACTCCCCCAAGAGGAGAATACCCGAAAACAAAGACTTATAGAAAGTCCTTTGACTCCATCTAAAGCAGCATTTTATTCTGCAGTACTTCCGGGCTTGGGTCAGATATATCTGGGGAAAGCTTGGAAAGTACCATTTGTTTATGCTGCTATTGGTGCATCGGTCTATGGATATATCTACAATCAAAAAGAAATGGACCGATACAGAACTGCCTACAAAAGAAGGAACAGTGGTTATAGAGATGACGAATTTATCAAACTTATTCCTAATAAAACTAAATTATTAGAGGGAATGAAATTTCACAAAAACTACAGAGATATGTCATTTCTCTTTATCTTGGGAACCTATATGTTAAACATCTTAGATGCCAACGTAAGTGCGCATCTGATGCAATTTAACGTCAAAGACAACTTAAGTATCAAGCCTAAATTTGAACCCGACTTATTAAGTTCGGATACCAATATTGGTCTAAAGGTCTTGGTCAAACTTTAAAATAAAGATATGAAGTTTGCGTTATTAGGATATGGAAGAATGGGCAAAGCAATAGAAAAAATTGCTTTGGAGAGAGGTCATGAAATCATTTGTAAAGTAGATAAGAATCTCAACGATGGTAACCTTCAGGAGGCTGATGTAGCCATTAACTTTAGTATCCCTGATGCTGCGGTTGAAAATATCAACAGAGCTTTGAATCAAGGGGTTCCAGTGGTTTGTGGAACTACCGGTTGGTTGGATGCCTATCATAAAGTAACTCAAAAAGCACAAGACAACAATACTGCTTTTCTTTATGCATCAAATTTTAGCATAGGAGTTAACCTCTTTTTTAAGTTAAATAAATTCTTGGCTCAATTGATGCTACCCCATAAAGAATACAACGTTTCAATGGAGGAAACACACCACATTCACAAATTGGATGCTCCCAGTGGAACCGCCATAACACTTGCAGAGGGTATCATTGAAAAAAGTGAATTCAAACAGTGGAGCACGGATAAAGATGCAAAAGACAGCGTGTTTATTCAATCATTTAGGGAGGGGGATGTACCTGGTACTCACAGCATCAAATACCAATCCCTTATCGACGATATTACAATCGAACATAAAGCATATGACCGAAAAGGATTTGCACTTGGTGCCGTCATTGCAGCCGAATGGATTGTTGGTAAAAAAGGTATTTTTAAGATGGATAACGTTCTAAATTTGTGATCATATGAGTGTAATTCAGTGGATTGTTTTCGCCTTTACATTACAAGTAGTTCACTTTTTAGGAACTTGGAAATTATATAAGGTCGCAGGAGAAGCGCCATGGAAAGCTATTGTCCCAATTTATAATGTTATCATTTTACTTAAGATCATTAACCGTCCTAAATGGTGGGTATTTTTATTGTTTCTGCCTGTCATCAACCTGATGATTTTTATGGTATTGTGGGTTGATACAGTAAAATATTTTGGAAAAGGTAAAACCATAGATGGTATTTTAGCTATTGCGAGTTTGGGATTTTACATATATACTATCAATTATCAAAAAACACCAAAATATATTTCCAACAAAAAACTAATTACTAGATCTGCTTTTAGTGAATGGATTGGCTCTATTATTTTTGCAGTAGTGGCAGCTACTTTTGTACATAATTACTTTTTTCAACCCTACATTATTCCAACAGGATCTCTCGAAAAATCACTTTTAATCGGTGACTTTTTGATTGTCAGTAAGTTCCATTATGGTGCAAGAATTCCTAAAACTACATTAGCATTTCCTATGGTTCACGATACCCTTCCTCTATTAAGGACAAGGTCATATTCCAACTATCCTCAATTGCCTTATCTGAGACTTCCAAGGATTCAAAAGATCAAAAGAAATGATATTGTAGTATTTAATTGGCCTGCTGATACTGTAAGAAAATTTTTTGTCAAAGAAGCTGGAGTTAAAAAACCGTTAGACAAAAAATCCAATTACGTCAAAAGATGTGTTGGAATTGCAGGAGATACACTCGAAATTATTAGTGGTTATGTTCACATTAATGGAGAGAGAAACATTTTACCTGAAAGAGCAGAAGTTCAATATAATTTTAAGGCATATGGCAGTAAAGGTATTTCATCAAGAAAACTACTTGGCCTCGGGATTAAAGATTTTAATCGAAGATTCCGCATTGAAAACATCTCGCAAAGCAGCTACGCTAAGTTAGCCCCCTATCTATTAGGAACTCAAGGAAACAGCCAAGAAAATTTTACAGTGGTTACACGACATAATGGTTTGCCAATTGAGTTGGTAAGATCCTTAGGTTTGAGAGTCAGTGAAATTCTCGAAAAAACAAAAGATTTGAATTTAACCGTCAAAGAGGCTAAAAAAATTGAAGGACAAAATTGGGTAGATAGTATTGTTCAAAGAAACCAAAAGATCAAAACACCTAACTCATCTTTTTTTCCCAATAAAATTCCGTTTGACTGGAACCAGGACAATTTTGGTCCAATTATAATTCCGAAAGCTGGAGCAAGGGTAGATATTAATATAGATAATCTTCCTCTTTACAAAAAAATCATCGTTGATTATGAAAAAAATATTCTCAAAACTGATGGTAACACAATACTAATAAATGGAAAGAGAAGCACACAATATGAGTTTAAAATGGATTATTACTGGATGATGGGTGATAATCGTCATCGTTCTGAGGACAGTCGTTTTTGGGGCTTTGTTCCGGAAGATCACATCGTCGGGAAACCCGTTTTTATTTGGTTCAGTATTGATGGTATAAATGATGGTATACGAAATTGGAAAGTTCGATGGGATAGGGTCTTTTCTACCGTTGGTGGTTCAGGGAAAAGAGTGTCTTACTTCCCATACTTTCTCTCAGTAATAGTGATCTGGCAAGTTTACACATATTATCGAAAGCGAAAAAGTAAAAAACGTAACTGATGGTGGTTGGAGTTTGTCCTGCATACCTCCCCAACATTTACTATATGGCTTGGATGGTATCCCAAAAAAAAGTTTTTTTGATCACGGACAATCCCTATCAAAAACAAACCTTTCGTAATAGGACTGAAATATACGGTGCCAATGGAAAACTAAAATTAACAATCCCAATCATTCACACCAAAACACAACGCCGTCAACTCGATAACTCAGTTGCCATTCAATATGACAATAGTTGGCAAAAAGATCACTGGAAATCTTTGGAAGCGGCCTATCGTTCCTCCCCTTTTTTTGAATTTTATGAAGATGAATTTTATCCTTTTTATCATCAAAAATTTGAGAAACTGATGGATTTTAATATTAATTTAATAAAAAAAATTCTTTCAATTTTGGGTGCTTTTGTGAGTCTTCATAAGAATGAAAAGACTATCAATGAATTTACCGATCTGATCATTGCAAAACATAATTTTAAAAGGGAAAATCCCCATTACCAGCAAGTTTTTCAATACAAACACGGTTTTATAAATAACCTCAGCGTACTGGACTTGTTATTCAATTTAGGGCCTCAGAGTTTGGAATATCTAGAGCAGGTTAAAACTGATTTTATTTCCACTCGAGTAATGCAGAAATAGGTTTATGATCAGATAACTTGAGGTCATGAGTTTCAAAATTAATCACTTTAAATTTTTTATCGGCAAAAATAAAATCGATTCGGAAGGGAAAATAAGCAAGTTTGTAGGTTGCTCCCAAACCATTACCGGAAAAAACAAAGGCATCTGAACGATCCTTTTTAAGACGTTTATAAACCCGAGAAAAAGCATTGTTGTTCAGATCTGTACAAATTATCGTTGGATGTTTATTTTTTTTATCAATCTTTTCGAACAGGTCAATTTGCAGCTCCTGTTCCCTAATAACAGATTGAATTCTATCTAAAAATTTTTGAGAATGCTCTTGAGTGAAAAGTGTGTCCTTTAAGTTAATTCTCAAAGATTCTAGATGAACATTATAGATTCTAATGCTATCTTTTTTATAATAAAATTCTGCATAAAGGGCACTGTTATTGGAATTCTCAAAGTCCAATCGAGCTCTATTTTCGAGGGGGTATTTAGATAAAATGCAGAGTCCATTTTGACCATTTTTTTTTGAAGAAGCTATGTATTGATGAGGATAATTTTTAAACTTTGGACTGAACTCTTTTGAGTACTCCTGAAGACAAACCAAATCAGGACTTTCTTTGTTTATAAAACTTTCTATGGATTGTGGTACAGAATTGGAGTCAATCCATTCAAAACTATTAAACAACCTAACATTAAAACTCATCACTTTAATCCCCTTGGAAATGGGAATGGCATTATTGGGAAACTTGTAAAGTTTTCCCCACTCCTCGAATCCAATCAAAATTGAAAAAACAAAAAGAACAAAAGGCCATTTAATTTGGATAATCCAAAAAATAAAAAAAAATAAGTTAATTAGTCCAATTATAGGAACAATCAAATTGAGGAATGGGTATTGGTAAAAGTCCAAAAAAGTACCCATCAGAAAAAGCTGAAGGATCAACAAAACAAGATTGATTAGCATTAGAGCTTTATGGACAAAATTTAATTTCATAAGTGAGGGCTTATTTGATTATATCGCGGGGTGTTATTCTTTTCCGGCCCTGAATAAATAGTCTTTCTCTTCTTTACTAAGACTGTCATAACCAGACTTACTGATTTTGTCTAAAATGGCATCAATTTTATTTTGACTGAATAAATGACTCCTTTTTTTTGATGAAGTTGAATTCCTTTGAGGTGCGCGGTAAACGGTTTTGAGATATTTTCTTTTAAACAGAGTCTGCCAAAAACTTTGAAATCCTGTACCGATGTCCTTGCCAACTCCCAACTGTCTGGCATAAAAAAAACCCAATACCGCTCCTCCAATATGAGCCAAATGACCTCCTGCATTACCATATGGGATTTGTATAACATCAAGGAAAAAAAACACAATGCCCAGGTACTTTAATTTTAAGTTGATAAAGAAAAAACGTATCTCTTGGTTGGGAGTATAAGTACAAATGAATATGAACACAGCCATCACTCCCGCAGAGGCTCCTATCATTGGTGGATAAGTTCCAGCGAAAACAGGAAATAAAGCATAACTAGCAATAAAAATTAGCCCTCCCGAGATAACTCCTAAAAAATAATTATTAATCAATATGTCATTCGGAAATAAATTGAGCAGTATACGTCCAGCATAAAAAAGAAGAATCATATTCCATAACAAATGAAAAAAACCACTATGTATAAAACTGTAGGTGATCAGAGTCCAAGGTCTTGTAACAAAAACCCCAAGGTTGGGTGAAAGTTGGAGCCAATCCATGTAAGCAGTGGTTGGAAAATTGAATAAAAAGAAAAGTACATTAAGAAGCTTGGGTAGAACAAAACAAATCACATTTACTAAAATGATTTTTTCTGCAATGGAAAAAGTAACAAACCTGTATTTAAGATCATTAATTAAACTCATAAATCCCAACGATTGTCATTAAACTCTTTTTTCTTCCAATACCACATCATAGCCAAACCAGTAATGGCACCACCCACATGAGCAAAGTGAGCAATAGGACCAATAGAATAGGATGAGAATCCAAAGAAAAGGTCAGCCAAAATCAAAATAGGAACCAAAAACTTTGCTTTAACAGGAATAGGAGGAAACAAAAGCATCAATTGGGCATTTGGAAAAAGCATAGCAAAACCAACCAATACACCATATAAAGCACCTGAGGCGCCAACCATAACAGAGCGAAATGCATTGAAAGCACTCGACAATTGCCCCTCTCCAATTTTATTAATAGCTAGTGTTGGCAACTCAGCAGTTTGATAGAAAGCAGAGATTTGGGGAGGGGTCAGTCCAAAATCTCTTAAGGCGGTATTTACATGATCTACCTGATAATAGTACAACAAAAGCTGTAAAGCAGCTGCACCAAAACCTGTGGATAGATAAAAAAAAATAAACTTTTGCTTACCCCACATTTGTTCCAAAGGTGTTCCAAACATCCACAAACCAAACATATTAAAGAAAATATGGGAAATATCTCCATGCATAAACATATGCGTCAGAGGTTGCCAAAACTCAAATTTTGGACTTTCAGGGTAGTGTAGTGCGAACCAATCATATACTTGGTTCCCTATGGTAATAGTTGCTAAGAAAAAAATTCCATTGATTATCAGTAAGTGTTTAACTGTTTCAGTGAGATTGCGCATTAATCTAATTTATTTTCTAACTCTTCTTTATCTAAAGTAATAAAAATCTTACGATTAAAAGGACAGGTCAAAGTGTCTTTACATGCAAAAAGATCATCTACCAAAGCCTGTTGTTCCTCAATAGTAAGGGTCAAATTGCCTTTGATAGAAAGAGATTTAGATAAGTTTTTGGCCATATAATCTGCTTGACTAAAACTCGCAATCTTTTCATGCTCATCGGGAGGTGAAAATATATCTTCAATAAGCTGTCCCAACTGTTTGTCATCACAAATCGCAGGAATACCTGTAATATAAAGATGGTTTTCTTTTTGTTTTACAACAAACCCCATGGTATTTAAATTTTCCTCCAATTCTCCATACAAAGCAATTTGTTGTTTTGTCAATTCAATTTCTTTAGGAAAAATTAATTTTTGACTGACCATGTCTCTTTTGGTAATACTACTCAGAAATTTTTCATATAATACTCTTTGATGAGCACGTTCTTGATCTATCACTAAAAGACCTGACCGGGTAGTAGTTACAATAAACTTCCTTAGTAGTTGAAAAACCTTTGGTGATTGATCAATAGACAATTTTAACTCATCATCAGTTTTGTTAGATTCATTTGGCATCTCCAATCCCGAGTATAAGCTTTCCCAATTCATTTTAAAGGGTTTAGAAATACTTTTTTCAGAATTTTGAAAAGGATTGAAACTTGAATCAACCTCTATGGATGGGAGATTTGAAATAGGCTTTTGCTGAAAATCATAGGGAGTATCGAAGCTGGGATCTCTTTCGAAATCCAATACAGGGGCTGCATGAAACATACCTAAACTATGTTTGATAATCGATTTAATGATCGCATAGAGATTTTGCTCCTCCTCAAACTTGATCTCTGTTTTGGTTGGGTGAATGTTAATATCTATGGTTTTTGGATCAACTTGAATATAGATAAAATAACCTGGATGATACTTATCTCTCAACAGACTTTCAAAAGCAGATGTTACTGCATGGTTGAGAAAAGGGCTCTTAATAAAACGTTTATTGACAAAAAAGAACTGTTGACCCCTGGATTTTTTTGCGAATTCAGGTTTTATAATAAAACCTTCAATCCCGGCGACAGTGGTCATCTCCTCAACGGGAATTAATTTCTCCTCTAATTTATTCCCAAAAATATTGGCAATCCGTTTTCTAAAATTAACTATAGGTAGATCAAAAAGCTCTGAACCATTTTGAAAAAAAGTAAACTTTACTTCAGGATGGGTTAAGGCTACACGATGAAACTCATCGACAATGTGCCTCAATTCAACTTTATCTGACTTTAGGAAATTTCTGCGGGCAGGCACGTTGTAAAAAAGATTTTTAACTATAATGGATGTTCCGTTAGGGGCAACAGCCAACTGCTGATCCTCCACTTTACTTCCCGATATTTTGAGGGAAGTCGCAATTTCGTCTTCTGACCTTTTTGTATGAACCTCTAATTGGGCAATAGCGGCAATAGATGCTAATGCTTCTCCCCTAAACCCTTTAGAAGTGATGGAAAATAAATCATCTGCGGATTTGATTTTAGAGGTTGCATGTCTCTCAAAAGCCAATCTTACATCAGTGTTTGACATTCCTATTCCATTATCGATTACCTGAATCATGGTCTTTCCAGCTCTACTTATCAACAATTGAATATCGGTAGCCCCGGCGTCAATTGCATTTTCCAAAAGTTCTTTTACAACAGAGGCCGGTCTTTGAATAACTTCACCTGCGGCAATTTGATTAGCCACATGATCTGGCAGAAGCGAAATGATATCAGCCATTAGTCTTTAAATAGAGATAAATCAAAATCAATAACGAAAAGAAAAGCCAAAACCAAAATCAAAATGATAATGACTAAACGGGAAGAAATTTCTTGGTTACTTCGAGTTCGCATTTTTAGACGAGCATCCTGCCACTGCCGACCAAAGTCATTTTGGTTGAATGTATCCCGGTATTTAGAAAATTTAGAATCAAAATCATATGGATTAACTCCCTCTTTACCATCATAATATCGAGGTGTATAATTGTATCTTCGGTTTTTTTTAAGTTTAAAAAGACTGATCTTCATCCAACGTAAATTGATGACGGGTCAAACTAGTAATGATTCAAATTTAACGAAAGTGAACGAAATTGCAATTGGGTTTATACAATTTGTAGGGAAAACTAAAGGTTGAGCATCCTTAATGCAGTGACCGCTGCCTCTATCCCTTTATTACCTTTCTCTCCTCCACTCCTGGCTCTTGATTGCTCGATATTATTATCTGTTAATACGCAAAACACCACCGGTGCTTTACCATTGAGATTCAGGTCTTTTATTCCCTGAGCTACAGCATTAGAGATGAATTCAAAATGTCTTGTTTCTCCCTGAATTATACATCCAATAGCTATGATGGCATGAAAATCCTTCAGCTGTGCCATACTTGCTCCATAGATCAACTCAAAACTACCGGGGACATCAATTCTGACAATATTATATTCCAAAACCCTATGATCCAATAATGTATCTTTCGCACCTTGAAAAAGAGCTCTAGTGATTTCTTCATTCCATTCAGAAACAACAAGAGCGATACGAAAATTAGTTCCGTCCGGAACTTTTGAACGGTCATAATTAGAAAGGATTTTGAGGGCGGACGCCATTAATTAATTAAGGTTTTCCAAAAGACCTATCTGGACTTCAACCTTCTCCGCCTCTGGAGAGTCTGGGTATTCGGATTGAATTGTCTTAAAAAAACTTAGTGCTGCACTATTCTTACCCAGTGAAGTCCCCAAAATTCCAGCTTTGAAAAGGTATTTGGGTGCGCTGAAAGAGTTATCGCTTGATTTAAAAGCAGCCACATAATAATCAAAAGCATCGTCGGGTTGACCTATTTGAGCGAAAGCGTCTCCTATGGCACCCTTAGCCAAGGCTTTAAGCAGAACATCATCTGTGTCAAATTGATCGAGGTATTCGATGGCATTGACATAATCACCCATATTTAAATAAGCCATACCGGCACTGTAGGTGGCCAATTTTGCCGCAGGAGTCCCCCCATAATTTTCAATGATATCCAAAAAACCATATTTTCCTTCCCCACCATTTAGAGCCCTTCTAAACAAAGAATCAGAATCTTGACCATTGACAGCCAATTCAAAATAATATTGGGCTTGATTCAATTCACTTACTGCTTCCACTTTTTTTGGTTCAAAGATGTAGTTCTGATAGCCTAAATAGGATAAAACAGATAAAGCAATGACCACAACAGCTGCCAAAATAAAATTTTGGAATTTGGAAACCCATTCCTCAGTTCGAGATGCGGTTGTATCTAATTTTTCAAAAACCTCTGCAGTAGTACTTTCCACCTCCAATTTTTTTTTGGAGTCAGGTTCAATCGACTTCTTATAACCTCTCTTTTTGTAGGTTGCCATTTGTGTTTTTTAAGTCCCCAAAATTAAACTTTTTTAGGGCAAAACCAAAAACTCGTTAAATAATGAAAATCAAGACATAAAATTAATTTAAATTTTGTTTTAACTTTCTTAACAAAACTATATTTGCATTAATGTTTTTAAAGCAATTGACTCTTACCAATTACAAAAATATTGAGGCTTCTCAATTCGATTTTCAGGCACCAATCAACTGTTTTATAGGGAATAATGGAATGGGAAAATCAAATATTTTAGACAGCATCTATCATTTGGCATTTACCAAAAGCTATTTTAATCCCTCCGGCGTTCAAAATATTCAGTTTGGGAAAGAGTTTTTTTTGATTGAAGGAAAATTTAACAATGATGGTAAAGAAGAAAAAATAAATTGTAGTCTCAAAAAAGGTCAAAAAAAGACAGTTAAAAGAAATGGTAAAGTCTATGATAAAATTGCAGAACATATTGGACTTATTCCTTTGGTAATCATTTCTCCTGCAGATCGAAATTTGATAATTGAGGGAAGTAATACTAGAAGAAAGTTTATCGATGGTGTGATCGGACAAACCGATAAAACTTATTTAAATAACCTATCCGACTATAACAAAATACTGGCTCAACGCAATGCGCTACTGAAGTTTTTTGCTCAAAATCGCACTTTTGATGGAGAAACATTAGCAATTTACAATCATCAAATTAGTGAGTTGGCGCATCCCATATATGAAAAGAGAAAAGCATTTATGGAGGTTTTCCTCCCCATTTTTGCAAAAAGATACCTAAGCATAAGCAATGGCATCGAAGAAGTGGACATTCAATACGCATCCGATCTGAGCGAAACCAAAATGTCTGATCTACTAGTCAATAACTTAGAAAAAGACAAAATATTACAATTTACCTCAGTAGGAACCCACAAAGACGATCTAGATCTTCAAATCTCAGGAATGCCCATCAAAAAATTTGGCAGTCAAGGACAACAGAAAACTTTTCTCATTGCACTCAAACTTGCACAATTTGATTTTATCAAGGAAAAATCCGGAATGAATCCCATTGTTCTTCTGGACGATATTTTTGATAAGTTAGATCAAGATAGAGTTACCAAAACTATCCAATTGTTTGACTATGAAAGTCTTGGGCAAATATTTATTTCCGATACCCACGAAGACAGAATAAAAATTGCATTGGAGATGAGTTCCTCTCCTTATGAAATATTTAACCTCAACTAGCGAATGTTCAGATCTTTTTTCATCAGTTTACTGATTTTGTGTGTGGGATGCAAAAAAGAAATTACCCCAGGCGACCTTGATCTACTAGAAGGCTATTGGAGTATTGATTACATCACTCATAAAAATGAAACTTTTTATCCCAAAGGCACGGCCAAGCTATTGGATTATTATAATTTAGTTGGGATAAAGGGAGTAAGGAAAAAAGTTCAACCTCAATTGGAAAATTAATTTTTTGCCACCGAAGATTTAAATAACTTTAAAATTATCTTTGTAAATAAAAATTGCTATCTAAGTTTTCACACTCTTTGGGATAAATGGCGCGAGAAAATCGTTGAATTGAGTGAAAATAAATTGGTTCTTGAGCATCAAGATAAAAGATATCACTATAAAAAAGTTTCACAGCGAACATTAAACCATGAAGTCACCCAAAAGAAAATATCAACCTCAAAGTATTGGTAAAGTATTGAACGAAATTTTACAGTCAAAACCCTTAAAAGGTGGGATCACCTTTGTGCGTATTAACGAACTGTGGCAAGAACTGATGGGAGTTAACATGACACATTATACTGAAAAAATTATCCTAAAAGGGAATACACTTTTCGTTTCACTGAATAACGCAGCCTTGAGAGAGGAGCTGAGTTATGGCAAAGAAAAGATAATTAAAATGATGAATGAACAGCTGGGTAATGAAGTAATCGAAAAAATTGTACTCCGTTAAAACATTTCTCTATTTGAGAAATGAAACGCTCCTTCAATCTCAGCATTTTCATTGCTATCAGACCCATGTACTGCATTTTCTCCCACTGATGTAGCAAACTGTTTACGCAGGGTTCCCTCAGCAGCATCATTAGGGTTTGTGGATCCAATCAAAGTTCTGAAATCGTCAACTGCGTTTTCTTTTTCAAGTATGGCTGCTACAATGGGACCTCGGCTCATAAAAAACACTAATTCATTGAAAAATGGGCGTTCTTTATGAACCGCATAGAACAACTCAGCATCACGCTGGGACATTTGTGTCATTTTCATAGAGACAATTCTAAATCCCGAGGCATTAATTTTAGCTAGGATAGCACCTATGTATCCCTTTTCTACGGCATCGGGTTTTATCATCGTGAAAGTTCTGTTGGAAGGCATAGCAGTTAATTTTGATGCAAATTTATAAAAAAGTATTCTTTTGCTTCTTCTGCCCGATTAATTAACTTTTCTTAGAAGTGCACAAAACAAAAGGATCAAATTTTGGTATATTTGAGTACATGAAAAAAGAATTACTGCAAGCATTTCAAAAAGTACTTTTTACCCATAAAAAAATCATTATCATTCCTCATAAAAATCCTGATGGTGATGCTTTAGGGAGTAGTCTTGCTCTTAATGCCTTTTTAACTAAAACAGGACATGATTCACGTGTAATTACTCCCAATGAATACCCCGAATTTCTCGATTGGATGCCCGGTCAAGAGCAAATAATAAAATTTTCACAAGCTACTGATAAAACGATCCAAATGATTGAAAATGCAGACATCATATTCACCCTTGACTTTAATCAGTTACATAGAATCGATCAAATGGGTCCTTTAGTAGAAAATAGCGATGCGCAAAAAATAATGATCGACCATCACGAACATCCTGGAAATTATGCATCAATAAGCTACTCAGACGCGACTAAGGGATCAACTTGCGAAATGGTATTTGAATTCATTTCAGGTTTGGATCATGATAAGATTGATGCCTCTATCGCTACTTGTCTTTACACTGGAATAATGACCGATACTGGTTCATTCAGGTTCCCCTCAACTACTTCTAGAACACATCAGATTGTTAGCACGCTTATTGAAAAAGGTGCTAAACCTCATTTGATACATCAAAAAATTTATGACACCTATTCTTTCAGTAGATTGCAACTCCTCGGAACTGCACTTAATAACCTAAAAAAAATGGACGGAGTCCCCGTTGCCTATATAACACTCTCACAAAAAGAATTGAATCAAAATAAATTTAAAAAAGGAGATACTGAGGGCTTTGTAAATTATGGCTTAACTCTTCTTGGCATATCATTGGCTGTTATCATGATTGAAAATGAAACAGAAAAAATCATCAAAATGTCATTTCGATCGAAAGGATCATTCGATGTAAATCACTTTGCAAAAAAATATTTCAAAGGAGGAGGGCATATCAATGCTGCGGGAGGAGTGTCACATCTGACTTTAGATGAAACTCTTGAGCAATTCAAAAAAGCAATAGCCGATGAAAAATCTCAATTCAATGTTTAGGATTTTCTTTCTCCTGATTTTTTTAACTCATTTGAATTGTCAAAACCTTGAGCCACGCCGGCCCATTAATAAGCAAAAGCAAGTTTTTCTCAAGGAATCTGCCAAAAGAAATAAGAACATTATTGCCATTGAACAATCTTTATTTCAACATACTATTGAGCAAGAAAAAAAGCTGTCTTTTAAAAATTCACCTCAAGGATTTTGGTATGCCTACCAAAAAAAAAATGATTCGGATGAAACCTACCCTAAAAAAGGGGATCTTGTTAGCTTTAAATATCGCATAGAAGATCTCAACGGTAATCTTATATACGATGAAAAAGAATTAGGTAATGTAAGCTTTCTAATTGATCAAGAGGATTTGATACCTGCACTTAGAGAAGGTGTAAAATATTTACGTCCAGAGGAAATCGGAGTATTTCTGTTTCCCTCCTACCTTTGTTACGGCTATCAAGGAGATGGAGAAAAAATAGGGATCAATCAACCCCTTCGTTTTACCATAGAACTTTTAAAACTCAAAAAAAACTAAAATATTAAAAATGAAAAAAAATTATTTATTAGGACTTCTTTTTGTAACAATTATAACGAGTTGTGCCCAAAAATATCCTGAATTAGACAAAGGATTATTCGCCAATATCGAAACCAACAAAGGCGATATAATGCTGCAGTTAGAATTTGAAAAGACTCCTATTACAGTCGCCAACTTTGTTTCTTTGACAGAGGGAAATAACCCAAAAGTTGAAGAAAAGTTTTTAGGTAAAAAATATTATGACGGAATAATCTTTCACAGGGTCATTAAAGATTTTATGATTCAAGGGGGTGATCCCACCGGAACAGGCTCAGGAGGACCAGGCTATAAATTTATTGATGAGTTTACAGATTTGAGACATAGTGGACCCGGCATAGTTTCAATGGCCAATTCAGGACCAGAAACCAATGGCAGTCAATTCTTTATTACACACAAAGAAACTCCTTGGCTAGATGGAAAACACACTGTTTTTGGTAAAGTAATTCAAGGGCAAGCTGTGGTGGACAGTATTTTACAAAACGATACTATTGTCAAAATATCTATTATTAGGAAAGGAAGCAACGCCAAAAAATTTGATGCTCCAAAAGTATTTTCAAATTATTTTGAAGAGAAAATAATAGCTGAAAAAGAATTAAATGAAAAATATGCAAAAGAACTTGAAAAATTGACCTATGGAATGGAGCAAACCGATAGTGGACTATACTATAAAATAACCCGAGAAGGGTCCGGAAGTTATCCAACTAAAGGAAAAAACGTTTACGTTCACTACAGGGGAATGCTTCCAGACGGAACAGTTTTTGACTCTTCTTATCAACGGAATGAACCTATTGTTTTTCCTCTTGGAATAGGCAGGGTTATAAAAGGATGGGATGAAGGGATTGCTTTACTCAAAAAAGGATCATCCGCAAAACTGGTGATTCCAAGTGAATTGGCTTATGGGTCTCGAGGAGCTGGAGGTGTAATTCCTCCTAATACAAGCTTGATTTTTGAAGTAGAATTGGTCGATTTTAGATAGAAAACCGCTTCTGCTCGTTTATTGCTTTCCATTTATGTTATAAACCATGAGTAAAACAGCAGCGATATTTGTTTGGTTCTCAGCTTTTCCGTTGTGGTTATTGATCTATTTTTCGCGTAATAATCCCGAAATAATTGAAAAATATTATTCTCGGATTTTCTATCCTTTAGTTTTAGACTTGCACCAATTTTTTTTGAATTTTATACCCTTTTCACTTGGAGACATCCTATATCTATTGCTGTTTTTTTTAATACTAAAAACTGTTTTTAAAAAAATCTCCTATTGGAAAGTTAAACCACTGAATATTTTTTTTGATTTTGGATCAGTGGTAATTCTTTTGACCTGGATATTTCATATTAGTTGGGGATTGAATTACCATAGACTTCCACTGAATAAACAACTTCAAATCCCTATTAAGTATTGTGAAGAGGATCTGATAGATAGTTTAGATAAAATTATTGATGAATCAAATCAATCTCACATTGGTATTGTTTCCTCAGATACTTTAGCAGTAAAATTCCCTTATTCCAAAGAACAAATCTTTGAAAAAATTACCCTTTACCACCCCGTTTATAAAGAGCTACCTTTACTTACCTCAAGAGTCAAAAAATCATTTATAAGTTTGCCCCTCTCTTACATGGGATACTCTGGATATCTGAATCCCTTTACATTAGAATGTCAAGTAAATACAAGAATTCCCATCCAGAGCTTAATTACTACATCACTCCATGAAACAGCACATCAATTGGGTTATGCCACTGAAAAAGAAGCTAATTTTATAGCTTATCTTTCCGCAATTAGATCTCACGACCCTTATATTCAATATGCTGGAAAAACCTTCGCTTTCAGATATTTGTTTAATGAATTATACAAACTGGATTCAAAAATTGCAAAAATTAAACTAAAGCAATTAAATCCAGGTATTCTTAAAAACTTTAAGGAAATCAATGATTTTTGGAAGAAATATGAAAATCCTTTTGAAATTATTTTTGAAAAAACCTATGACAGCTATCTTAAGGCCAATGGGCAAAAAAGTGGCATTGAGAGTTACAATGAAATGGTGGGCTTGGTGATCAACTATCACAAAAATGAATAGCGATTTTAATATTGTTCTGAAAATTACCAGGTAACTTTGTAAAAAAAAAGCTTTGAAGTACATCAGTAGTTCACACAATCCATTTTTCAAAAAACTCAATCTTTTAATGAGTAAGTCAAGGGTACGAAAAAAAGAAAAACGTTTTGTAGTATCAGGAGAGCGCGAGTTGAGCAGGGCTATTGAAATGGGCTATACCATCGAAACCATTTTTTTCAGGGAATCTTATAATGCAGAAGCCGATTATGAATATTCGGAAAATATTTATGAATTAAGTACTGCTCTTTTTGATCGTATAAGCATGCGATCGGGATCTGACAAAGTTATTGCCGTCTTAGAATCCAAAAGTCATGACATTAAAAATATTAATGTCAATAATGACAGTCGTGTTCTAGTGGTTGAGGCTCCCGAAAAACCTGGTAACATCGGGGCACTTATAAGAACAGCAGCAGCTGCCAGTTGGGATGCAGTAATCATTGCCAATCCCAAAACCGATCTATACCATCCTCAGATCATCAGAAACAGTATGGGAGGCATATTTTCTATCCCCATTGCAAAAGGTAATACAAAAGATGTAATTTCATTTTTGGAAAAAAATGCTTTTAACATATCTGCTACTTCGCTGGATCATAAAGCAAAACACTTCAAAAGAGTTAAATACCAAAGACCGTTGGCACTGGTTTTTGGAACAGAGGATAAAGGTCTAGATCAAAAATGGTTAAAAAAGGCTCAACAGATCGTCAAGATTCCTGTAAAATTCCCAATTGATTCTCTCAATCTATCCGTATCAGCTGGGATTTTGATATATCATTGCGAAGACTTATGATTTTGTCGAATTAAAAGTTTCAAGTACCTTTATTATATCGATGATTGTCAGTGATAAAATAGAGAGCAAAGAGATTGCAAAGCAGTACAAGGAGTTGCTGCAAATCAGCTATCAAACCTTATCTGATGAAGATAAAATATTGATACGTTCTGCTTTTGATACCGCTGTTGATGCCCACAGAAACCAAAGGCGTAAATCTGGCGAACCCTATGTATTTCACCCGATCAGTGTAGCCAAAATAGTGGCACAGCAAATAGGTCTTGACGCTACCTCAATTGCTGCTGCCCTTTTACACGATGTAGTAGAAGATTCTGAATACAGTTTTGAAGATATTGAAAAACTCTTTGGAAGTGATGTAATGAGGATTGTTGAAGGACTGACCAAAATTTCCAAACTAAGTAAGGAAAGTAACGTTTCACTTCAAGCGGAAAATTTCAGGAAACTACTGCTCACCCTAAGCGATGATATAAGGGTTATCATCATCAAAATCGCAGATAGATTACACAATATGCAGACCCTTGATTCAATACCTGAATATAAGCAAATCAAAATCGCTTCTGAAACCCTTTATATATATGCACCACTATCTCACCGGATTGGGCTCTATAATATCAAAACTGAATTGGAAGATTTGAGTTTTAAATATACCGAATCTGAACGATATGAATACATTAAAAATAAAATTGAAGGCAGCAGGGAAGAACAAGATGAATATATTAAATCTTTTTCTGATATAATTCAGTTTGCTCTTGCAAAAGAAAAATTAAAATATCAAATCAAAGGTAGGAGTAAATCTATTTTCTCAATCAACAGGAAAATGATTGTGCAAAACATTCCCTTCAAGAATGTTTTTGACAAATTTGCTATACGCATAATTTACAAGGCAACTCACCGAAACGAAAAGTTTTTGGCCTGGAAAATCTACTCCATAATCACAGACTACTTTACTCCAAACCCAACCCGACTGAGGGATTGGATCACTGCCCCCAAATCTAATGGATATGAAGCATTGCACATTACGGTGATGGGTCCCAACAACAAATGGATAGAAGTGCAAATAAGATCTGAACGAATGAATGAGATAGCAGAAAAAGGGTATGCTGCGCATCACAAATACAAGCAAGGAGAGCAAAAAGATATAGGGATTGACTCTTGGCTGGACAAACTTCAGGAAGTTTTAGAAAACAATAACGAAAACCCCGTTGATTTTGTAGAAAATTTTAAACTCAACTTATACGCTAAAGAAATTTTTGTATTTACTCCCACCGGAGAAATAAAATCATTACCAAAAGGTGCAACTGCATTGGATTTTGCTTTTAGTATTCACACCGAAGTAGGAATGAAAACCAGGGGTGCCAGAGTCAATGGTAAACTCGTTCCACTTAGCAGGACTTTAAAAAGCGGGGAAAATGTTGAAGTTATCACTTCTGAAAATATTAAACCCACCGCAAATTGGTTAGATTTCGTTCAAACTTCGAGAGCCAAATCAAAAATCAAGTCATCACTAAATGAGGAGAAGAAAAGAATTGCTGAGGATGGAAGAGAGACTCTAAGAAGAAAATTAAAACAACTTAAGATCACACTAAACGACAAAACCATTGGTCATATGTTGCGTTATTTCAATCTAAACAACAGTCTTGATTTGTTCTATCGCATCGGATTGGGAACCATCAATAATAAACAATTAAAGGATTTCTCAACAGAATTTAACAGCAGTTTTCTCAATTTCTTTAAGAAAAGAATAAGAAAACAAAGTCCAGTTATCAAACAGGATAAAAAAGATCAAATCACCCAACGATTTGACACCCTAGTTTTCGGAAAAGAAAAAGAGAATTTAAAGCACACTCTATCCCCTTGTTGCAATCCTATTGCAGGGGATCCTGCATTTGGCTTTATCACTATCAATGAAGGCATAAAAGTCCATAAAAAAGACTGTCCCAATGCCTTATCCCTTCAGTCAAATTTTGCATACCGAATCATAAAAGCAAAGTGGGTGGATTCTTCCTCGGACGAGTTTACAGCCATTTTAAAACTCTCTGGTATAGATAACATCGGAATTGTTAGTGAAGTTACCCAATCAATCTCCAATGACATGAGCGTCAACATCAATAAGTTAAGTTTCGATAGTGAAGATGGGATTTTTACAGGCTTAATCAGCGTAAGTGTAAAAAATAAAACTATACTCAATCGTTTGATCAACAGGATTTTAAAGGTCAAAGGTGTTGATAAAGTTCTCAGAGAATGATTTAAAATCTATATTTGTAATATGGAAAGTAATAAATCCAATCAAGAAATTGTTAAAGAGGTTTTCGTTAACTTTCTTAATAAGCATGCACATCGAAAAACCCCGGAGCGATTTGCCATATTGTATGAAATTTATGACAGTGATGAGCATTTTGACATAGAGTCATTATACATTACCATGAAAAATAAAAATTATAGGGTAAGTCGGGCAACACTGTATAATACTATAGAGCTTCTTTTGGAGTCTGGATTGGTTAGAAAACACCAGTTTGGGAAAAATCAAGCCCAATACGAAAAGTCTTATTTTGATCGCCAACACGACCACATTATTTTCACAGATTCTGGAGAAGTCAAGGAATTTTGTGATCCAAGAATTCAGAATATAAAAAAAACAATCGAGGAAATATTCGATGTTGATATCCACAATCATTCTCTGTATTTTTACGGAACAAAAAAAAGAGTAAACTCATAATTTAATATGTCCGTAGACTTACTACTAGGCCTCCAATGGGGCGATGAGGGGAAAGGTAAAATCGTTGATGTATTATCTAAATCCTATGACATCATTGCTCGTTTTCAGGGGGGACCCAATGCGGGGCATACTCTCGAATTTGAGGGTATCAAACACGTTTTACATACCATTCCATCGGGAATTTTTCACCCCAATACCGTAAATTTGATTGGTAATGGAGTGGTTATTGATCCAGTAATTTTCGGAAAGGAATTACAAAACTTGACTCCTTTCGATATAGATTTTTCCACAAAATTACTCATATCCAAAAAAGCCCATCTGATTCTCCCAACTCATAGATTACTTGATGCTGCGTCAGAAGCCTCAAAAGGAAAAGCCAAAATTGGATCAACTCTAAAAGGGATTGGCCCTACCTACATGGACAAAACCGGTAGAAATGGTTTGCGTGTAGGTGATATTTTGACCAAAACCTGGAAAGATCGCTATAAAATTTTGACCCAAAAACACATTAAAATGATTGATTTTCACAATGTGGAATTGGAATATGATTTGAACGAATTGGAAAGCCAGTTTTTTGAATCAATCGAAACTTTGAAACAATGCCAAATAATTGACAGTGAAAACTATTTGCATCAAGCACAGGATAACAGAAAAAAAATTTTAGCAGAAGGTGCTCAAGGTTCATTACTAGATGTTGACTTTGGAACCTATCCTTTTGTTACCTCTTCAACTACAACTGCAGCAGGAGCATGTACAGGCTTAGGGATCCCACCCAATAAAATCAAAGAGGTCTTTGGAATATTCAAAGCCTATACCACCAGGGTGGGTAGTGGACCTTTTCCCACTGAATTATTTGACGATATTGGTGAGCGAATTGCAAAAATTGGAAATGAATTTGGTGCCACAACAGGAAGAGCAAGACGGTGTGGTTGGATTGACCTTGTTGCACTAAAATATGCAATTCGAGTCAATGGAGTTACACAACTGATGATGATGAAAGGAGATGTTCTCACAGGTATTGAAACTATTAAAGTTTGTAATCAATACAAAACAGAACAAGGACTGTACAATTACTTCCCTTTTGACATCAATAATGAATCTGTTTCTCCTCAATATATTGAATTACCTGGATGGGAAGAAGATTTAACACAAATCAATTCTGCTGATAAACTTCCTAAAAACTTTACAGACTATATCCATTTTTTGGAGCGCGAACTGAAGACACCAATAAGAATTGTTTCTGTAGGGCCAGACAGAAAACAAACAATTTTAAGGTAGATTTTCTATTTTAGCTTCAACAATAACTCACCGTGAGAAAGAAGATTCAAATTAGTGTTTTTCAGCTCATTTTTCTATTGACAATAGGAAAATCATTAGCACAAGAAGATCAAAAAATTATTGAAATCATTCAGGCCGGAGGCTCTACCCAAGACAAATATAATTTTCCCGGAGCCAACATATTAGTAAAAAAAGGTGGAGTCAGAGTTCATCTTTTTCACGAGGGTGCTCATATCAAATCAGACGTATCCTATTTCTATCCTAAAAAAAATTTTTTTAAAGCCAATGGTGATGTTGTCTTTACTCAAGGAGACACTTTAAAAATGACATGTGATCATATCGAATACTATGGTAGTAGTAAACTTGCTAAAGCATGGGGTAAGGTAGTACTCGAAAGACCCGACATGAACCTAAAAACAGACACCCTCTATTTGGATCGCGCCAATTCTAAAGCATTTTATAATTCATTTGGAACAATTGTTGATGAAAATAGAAAGCTCACCAGTATCAGGGGTATCTACTTTATAGATGAAAAAAAATACCGATTTATATCTAGGGTTAAAATTGACGATCCAGAATACGAACTCAAATCTCAACAACTGGACTATTTTACCGAAAGGGACAAAGCTTTTTTCTACGGAAAGACAACCATTGTAGGGGAAGAATACGATATTTATTGTGAAAAGGGATCATATAATACCCAATTACAGAAAGGTAATTTCCAGAAAAATGCTGTTATATTATATGATAATAAAGAAATCAGAGGTGACAGCCTGTATTTTGAAAATGAAAAAAGTTATGCAGCTGCAACCAATAACATCAGTATTATTGATACTTTGAATAAATCTGTAATCAATGGTCATTATGGTGAAATTTTCAAAGCTAAAGATTCGGCTATTATAACCCGTAGAGCATTGGCAATCAATATAATTGATCAAGATTCACTCTTCATTCATGCCGATACTTTAATCGCAACTGGGCCGACAGAAAAAAAAATTCTAAGAGGATACTACGATGTTAGAATTTTCAAGAAAGACCTAAGGGGAAAATCAGATTCTCTTCATTTGGATCAAAGCACTGGACTCATCAAATTACTTAAATTGCCTCTAAATAAAAAAGAAAAACAAATTTTAACAACTAGTCAAAAAAATGGTAAAAACCCTATTCTATGGTTTGGAAAAAGTCAAATGTCAGGAGATCAAATTTTTCTAATCTCTGATATGAAAACCAAAGAATTGGATTCTCTCAAAATTAGAGGAAATAGCTGGATTATTGAAAAAGATTCCTTAAGCAAAACGGGTTTTAATCAAATTAAAGGAGGATTGCTTGATGGTCTTTTCAAAGAAGGAGAACTTAGTGAAATTGATGTAAAAAAAAATACCGAGGTCATTTATTATATGTACTCGGATGAGGACAATGAATTGATAGGTATTAACAAAACCACATGTAGTAGGTTGAAAATGGTTAATAGAGAAAATCAGATTGAAGATATTACTTTCTTTGTAAGCCCGGACGGAAATTTGTTTCCAGACAAGGATTTACCCCTGAACGAAAGAAAGCTTGAGGGTTTTATATGGAGAGAGACTGAACGTCCTGATAGCATACTTGAACTTTTTGGCGAGGATGATAATCAATTTCAACCTGCTGAGATAAAAGAGATTAATGTACCCAAGGCTTTCATGAAAAAATAGACTAATTAATGCTGGAAGATTTTTTAAAATATCAAGCCAAAACTACTCCTCATCCTTTAGGCTTGGAAATTGATAATGCCAGTGGTAACTATCTATACGACACTGAAGGTAAATCTTATTTAGATTTTATAGCCGGTGTATCAGCACTCCCCTTGGGTCATTCACATCCAAAAGTGGTCAGTGCCATCAAATCTCAAATCGAAAAATATATGCATGTAATGGTTTACGGTGAATTTGCTCAGGCTCCTGCAGTAGCACTCTGTAAAAAACTTGTCCATTTACTTCCTAACAATCACGAAGTTATTTACTTGACAAATTCTGGGACTGAAGCCATAGAGGGTGCTTTAAAACTTGCCAAGAGAGTAACCCGCAGATCACGACTCATTGCTGCTCATCAATCATATCATGGCAGCACGCACGGGGCACTAAGTTTAACGGGTTACGAGGAACAAAAAAAAGGATACCGCCCCCTCCTTCCAGGGATAGGTTTTCTAAATTTTAATGACGAAAAAGACTTGAACCGAATCGATGAAAATACTGCTGCAGTATTGTTGGAAACCATTCAAGGGGGAGCTGGTTTTATTTTACCTAAGGATAATTACTTGAAAAAAGTAAAAAAAAGATGTGAGGCTGTTGGAGCATTACTCCTACTTGATGAAATTCAACCTGGATTTGGTCGAACAGGTAAAATGTTTGGTTTTGAAAATTTTGATGTAATTCCGGACATTGTTATTATGGGAAAAGCACTGGGAGGAGGCCTCCCCATCGGAGCATTTTCAGCCTCAAAAAAATTGATGGAAAAATTGGAAGATAAACCAAAGTTAGGGCATATAACTACTTTTGGTGGAAATCCTGTAGTGGCTACAGCAGCTTTGACGACCATCAATGAAATCATTTCTTCAAAATTGATCCAACAAATGGACAAAAAAGAAGAAATATTCAGGAAAAATCTAAAACATCCGATGATCAAAAAAATTCATGGAAAAGGTTTAATGTTAGCCCCTATTTTCGAAAGCCCCGAAATTCCCAATTTTTTAGTACCGCGATGTGTTGAGAAAGGGCTTCTACTATTTTGGCTGTTGTGGGAAAAAAAAGCCATACGGATCTCTCCACCTCTCAATATTAGTGAAGAAGAGATTGATATTGGATGCCAAATCATCAGAGAAACACTGGATGAAATATAGTCTAATGTTAATACTTTTGTTGAAAAGAATAAATGAACACCCAAAATGAATATTTCAATCTTCTCTATTTTTAGATAAAGAAATAAGTTCTATGTTCGATAATTTATCGGAAGACAATAACCTCTCCCTTTCCAAATTTGAGCAAATGCTCAAAACCAACCAAGTGCTTTTTTTTGATGCCCTAGAATTTGAAAATATCATTCACCACTACATTGATTTTGCCCAATTCAACCTTGCCAAAAAAGCTATAAAAATGGGAATGGATCAACATCCTCAAAATGTAGAATTAATGTTATTAAAGAGTGAAATTCTTCTATTTGATGGTGCACATAAAGAAGCAGAAGACTTGCTCGTTGAAATAGAGAGAATATCTCCCGAAAACGAGGAAATCTTTTTGCAAAGAGCTAATCTATTCTCCAAAAAAAAGAATCATCCAAAAGCCATACAATTGCTAGAAAAAGCTTTGGAAGTAACTGATGATCCAGTCGAAATATGGAACTTAATGGGCATGGAATATCTTTTCTTGGAGGACTACATCAAAGCAAAACAATACTTTTGCGAATGTGTTAAAGAGAATTCATTTGACTACCAATCACTATACAATTTATTGTATTGTTACGAACAGTTGGGTGAAAATATAGAGGCCATCAGTACTTTGAACAACTTTCTCGAAATTAATCCTTACAGTGAGGTTGCTTGGCATCAACTTGGAAAAATATACATTAGGATTAACAAATTTGAAGAAGCGCTTTCTGCCTTTGAATTTGCAATAATCAGCGATGATTGTTTTACTGGAGCATATATTGAAAAAGGAAAGTTGCTTGAAAAAATGGGGCGTATCAATGAAGCCATTGATAATTATGAATTCTCGCTCAATTTTAACGACCCAAATGCCTTTATCAACCACAGAATTGGACTTTGTCACCTTAAATTGGGCAATGATAAATTAGCCATCAAATACCTTGAAGAATCAATCAAACTGGAACCAAACCATGAAAATAGTTGGTTGGCCCTTATTGACTTTCTTATCGAAACTAACAATTACCTTAAAGCAAGGTATTATGTAAACAAATCTTTACAGTCCAATTCCGACAGTAGGGAGTTGTGGAAAAAAAGTGCTCAAATTCACTTCCACCTCAATTTCTACATGGAGGCTTCAGTAGCATGTGAAACCACCATCAATCTTGGGGACCAAGATACTGATGTTTGGACTCTTTGGGTGGACTCTCTCATCCTGACCAATGATTGGCATAAAGCTCTTGAAATCGGACAACAAGCCTTGCAATATGATCATAAAAACCCTTCTGTTTTATTTCGTTTAGCAGGATGTAAGTACAGATTGGGGAATACAAGAGAAGCTCTTCAAATTTTTGACAAAATCAAAAATAAGATCGAGATCCCAGGAAACATCAATCATTTGTTTCCAGAACTGATCAAGATTTAATCCATTAGGCATTAGCCTTTTAATTCGGTTTTTCGCTCTATATTGTGTAAAATTTTGATTGTTGAAAAATTTTACTTCCAAACAAAAAATCGTTCTATTCCTCAAGGGAATGGCCATGGGTACTGCCGATCTAATGCCAGGGGTTTCAGGGGGGACAATTGCACTAATTCTTGGAGTTTACAAAGAACTCATTCAGTCAATTGACTCCATCAATCTTAAAAACCTTCGGAGCCTCAAAAAAAACGGTATTAGGTATTTTTGGAGTAAAATCAATGGTAATTTTCTATCAGTTCTTTTTTTTGGAGTTATAATCGCTATTATATGCTTATCATTTGTCATTGACTGGCTGATCAAAGAGTATCCTATTCCACTTTGGTCTTTCTTTTCAGGGTTATTATTGGCGAGTATTTTTATTTTAAAAAACGAGCTGAGACAATGGGGTATTTTTAATTCATTAATGTTAATTTTTAGTGCTGCTTTATCTTTTATTTTAACGCAAATGACACCTGTAAATGGACAAATAAGTCTATTCTATTTATTTGTATCCGGCTTTTTTGGGATCATTGCCATGATATTGCCGGGAATCTCCGGGGCCTATATTCTTATTATTATGGGGGCATATAGTACCATCATCGGTCTGATAAAAGATGTCCTAACCAGCTTGACTAAAATGCAGGTTGAACTTATGATTCCCACTTTTACAAAACTCTCGGTCTTTGTTTTGGGAATCATATTGGGACTAAGAATTTTTGCCTCCATTCTAAAGTGGTTATTTGAGAAAGAACACGATAAGACAATGACGGTACTTATTGGTCTGATGATTGGAGCACTACATAAAATATGGCCTTGGCAACAAAAATATGAGTGGGTGTTGGGCGAAAATACCAAAACATTAACCAAGCCCATTTCCCCTTTTGAATATTTAGGAGACCATCAACTTACACTTGCCATTATTTTTTTTGTAATTGGCCTCTGCTTTGTGTGGATTTTGGAGAAAATAAAAATTTAATTCACCATAGTGAACCAGAAAATAACATCTTTTCGAAAAGATTTTATCCTAATTTTAAAAGGAATTGCTATGGGGGCAGCAAACAAGGTTCCCGGTGTATCAGGAGGGATTGTTGCATTAGTAGCTGGATTTTATGAAGAATTAATCTATTCACTCCAGAAAATCAACATTAAGGCGTTTGTCATTTTGATCCGAAGAGGATGGCGTCCATTCTATCAATACACGAATAGTCGTTTTTTGGTACTGCTTTTTTCTGGGGTTATAATTAGCTATTTTAGTGTGTCTTTGATTTTAGACATTCTAATCAAAAATTATGAAATGCAGGTTTTAGGTGTTTTTTTTGGAATGATACTTGCCTCTTTATATTTCGTTTATTTTGATTTAGAAAAATGGAATTTCAAAACATTACTCTTTTTCCTTATAGGCTTATCCATAGGATTAGTCATTATGTTATCCAAGCCCTCATCTGAAAATGATGGACTTCTTTTTGTTCTTTTTTGTGGAATTATTAGTGTTTCTGGAATGACACTTCCGGGATTGTCTGGTTCATTCCTATTGCTTTTACTGGGCAATTACACCCTTCTATTGGTCGATGCGGTTAATGCCATATACTACACTCTGATGGATCTGGTTCAACTTAACTTCAAATTTGTTGAAGATCATTCCAGAATGAAGCTATTGCTTTTAGCAGCAATTTTCACAGCAGGATCGATTACAGGATTGGTTTTATTCTCAAACATATTAAGTTATGTGTTAAAGAAGTTCAAACAAGTAACATTGGCAACCATCATAGGTTTTATTGCAGGTTCTCTGGGAGTAATTTGGCCTTGGAGAAACAAAGTTTTTGTCAAGAACAAATCGGGAGAAATTCTATACAATAGCCTAGGGAATCCGATCATTGAATACTATGATTATTACTTTCCTGATTTGTCAAATACTAAATTTTGGTTCATAACTTTATTCATCATTATAGGAATATTAATCGTTACATTATTGGAAAAATATGGAGTCCAAAAAAAGTAATCCCAAGCGATATGGCTTGATCGGAAGGAATATAGAATATTCTTTTTCGAGAGGTTATTTTAAACAAAAGTTTAAAACCGAAAATTTGCGTGACTGCAGCTACGAGAACTTTGATTTAAAGCAAATTAAAGAACTAAAAAACGTACTCTCACAGAAGAACATTTTCGGGCTTAATGTAACAACTCCGTACAAAAGAGAAGTGATCCATTATTTGGACCGGCTATCCTCTGCCGCTGAAAAAGTAAATGCTGTAAACACCATTAAATTTCATGAGGATGGAAGTACCAGTGGACACAACACCGATGTATATGGTTTTAAAAAATCACTTTTGGAGATCATCAACAAACTTCCCAAAAAAGCATTAATCCTAGGAACCGGGGGGGCTTCCTCTGCTGTAGCCTATGTGATGAGAGAATTGAAAGTAAAATTTTCTTATCTGTCACGAAAAGAGGGAGACAATTATATTCATTACTCTGCAGTGGGGAAAACCCTTCTCAACGAACATCTGCTGATCATTAATGCTTCCCCGGTTGGTACATTTCCGGATATTGACTTGGCTCCTGACATCCCTTATGATTTCTTAACCAAAGATCATGTTCTCTTCGACCTCATCTATAACCCAAGGGAAACTCTTTTCCTAAAAGAAGGAAAAAAAAGAGGGTGTATGATCTCAAATGGACAAAAAATGTTAGAATACCAAGCTGAAAAATCTTGGGACATTTGGAATCAATAGGCAGGCTTTTTTTTTTTTTGTAAATTTTAGGAAATTTTACAAATATTACCTGACATGGCAAATAAAAAAGACAAAGCCAATGATCCTCAGGAAGAAAAAAGGGTTAAATCATCCGAAACATATAACCCTCCTGAAGGTGCCATTATAGAAAGCAAGACCTCATCGAAAGTAAATGATGATGCCTTAACTACTGAGGAAATAACAACAAAAAACGAGGATCAAGAGAAAACCGAAACTACTGAGCAGGCACCCAATGACTTTGGGCAACTGAGTTTAACCGAACTGATTGAACATCTTCAAAAAAAAATTAAAGCTGAACAATGGTTTGCTGATGACAAAAACATCAAAGAGATCATGCATACTTTCGATTCTAAGTTTAAATCGGAAATCCAAGAAAAAAAGGAAGCATTCATTAAGGAAGGTGGAAATGAAATTGATTTTTATTTCAAACCTAAATACAAAATTGAATTTGATCAAGCGGTACGGGAATACAAAAAAACTAAAAGAACATACTTTCAAGAAAGAGAACAATCCCAAAAACTCAATCTCGATAGAAAATTAGAGATCATTGAGAGTTTAAAGGAACTTATCAATGTTGATGAGAATATCAATACGATTTACAAAAAATTTAAAAATCTTCAGGACAGTTGGCACAAAACTGGCCCTGTCCCTAGACCCCAAAGTAATAACGTTTGGCAAACCTATAAACACCATACTGAAATATTCTATGATTTTCTTCATTTGAATCGTGAATTGAGAGATTTGGATTTCAAGCACAACTACGAAGAGAAAATCAAAATCATAGAACAGGCCGAAAAACTTTCAACGATACCTGATATTATAAAAGCCTCACGCGACCTCAACACGCTTCATAGGCTATGGAAAAATGACCTTGGGCCAGTAGCTAAAGAACACCGAGAAGAATTATGGACCCGCTTTCAAGCTGCCAGTCAAGTCATTCATAACAGAAGACAACAGTTTGACAAAGAATATGATAATATTTTAGAGGAAAATCTCAATAAAAAGAACTTGATCTTAGATCAAATGAAGGAGATCAAAAACAATCCTCCTCAAAATCACAACGATTGGCGAAAAATCATTGAAGAATTCAATAAAATGAGGACTGAATTTCAATCCATTGGTCAGGTATCAAAAAAACATAGCAAGTCCTTGTGGAATCAATTTAGAGAAATTAGCCGAGAAGTAAATCGTGAAAAAAATCAATTTTACAAGTTTCAGAAATCTGAACAAAAAAAGAATATTGATCTCAAAAAAGCCTTGATAAGTGAAGTAACTGAAATCTTAGAAAAAGACGACTGGAGAAATTACAGTAATCGAATGAAAAACATTCAAAAAGAATGGAGAGTAATTGGATTTGTTCCTCGAAAGATTTCCAACACGTTATGGGAGAAGTTTCGTTCACAATGTAACCTTTATTTTGAGCGTATCAAATCTGGTTATCAAAGAATCAACAAAAACGAAGAAGAGGCATACCAAAAGAAAGAAGATTTCGTCAAAGCCATAGAAAATTTTCAAATACCAACCGAATTGGAGTCTTTTAAAGAATTTTTCGATCATCAATGGGGTGAGTACAGTCAGTTGGGAGAGTTGACAGGAGCTGCCAATTCAAAAAGTATTGAAGGGTTCAATTTTGCCTTCTTTTCCCTGCTAGATAAATCAGACATGAAAAAGGATTTAAGTCAAGAGGCCAAAAACTACATTCGTTTTTCCATCATTAAAGAAGATGAAAATGGACTGTCTGTTGAGATTCAAAACACCAAAAGAGTTATTGAGGAATTCAATTCAGAGGCAAGACAATTGGAAAACAATCTCGATTATTTTTCAAATTCCAGCTCTGACAATCCCCTCTTGACTGATGTTACCTCTAAGTTGGATCAGCTCAAATCTGAAATCGAAAAGCACAAAGAACAACTGGTCGGTTTGAGAAAACTAAAAAGAGAAATGACTGCAAGAAATGCAGGGGTTGATGACGAGCCTATAGAAAATGATGGTGAGGAAAAAGGAAGAAAGGTTTAAATCAGTACCTTTTTTTGGCCTCCTGCCATAAAATCTCCATTTCCTCAATACTCAAGCTACTAACTTTTCTTTTAGATTTTTCAGCTTTTTCTTCAATATAGTTGAAGCGTTTGATAAATTTCTTATTTGTGCGTTCTAATGCATTTTCCGGATTTATCTTGAGGAATCGGGCGTAATTGACCAAAGAAAACATCAAATCACCAAATTCCAACTCAATCTTGTTCGAACTCATGGCATCTATCTCAGCCTTTAATTCATCCAACTCTTCTTTAACCTTTTCGAATACGGCTTCCTTTTTATTCCAGTCAAAACCTACACCAGATACTTTATCTTGAATTCGATGGGCCTTGACCAAAGCTGGGAGGCTTTTGGGAACTCCTTCCAGTACACTTTTTTTACCATCTTTTAACTTAATGGCCTCCCAGTTTTTGGCCACTTGGCTTGCATTTTCCACATCGATTTCACCATAAATATGAGGATGTCGGTGAATCAGTTTTTCAGAAATTTGATTGGCAACATCGGCAATATCAAAAGCCTTTTTTTCGCTACCTATTTTGGAATAAAAAACAATATGGAGCAAAAGATCCCCGAGTTCACTTTTGATTTCCTCTAAATTATATTCTAAAATAGCATCTCCTAATTCATAGGTCTCCTCGATGGTTAAATGACGTAGGGTTTCAAAAGTCTGTTTTCGATCCCAAGGACATTTTTCCCTAAGTTCATCCATAATATCAAGCAAACGCTCAAAAGCCTGAAGTTGTGCTGCTCTAGATCCCATTTATCCTTTCTCTTTGCCGAAAGGTTTTTTTTCTTTCAGCAGATCGAATTTAAATTGGTCTGAATCCAACAGTAAATTGTACCACTGTATAATTTTTTTGATGTCGCTGCCATAAACACGCTCTTTATCATAATCTTGAAAAACCTCAAAAAAATAAGACTCTAGTTCCTCTTTGGAAGCTTTGGGTTTTATTCTAGCCGACTGGCCATTTTCTAATTGATACATTCGCTCAAAAATTTCATTTAAAGGCACTTCTTCCTTTAAGCCGTACACCCTTATTTCTGACAAAACATTGATTTGTTGTCCCAAGTTAGTGACAATTTTCTTTTTATCGTTAAGTGAAACCGCGATTACACCCTTACTGGTTTGAGCGACCATTAGAAACAAACCTGGTTTACCGGAGATAGTTAAAATTTTATCTAGAGTAGATTCACTCATTTTCTTTTTTTTTTGGCTGAAAAAAGCATTTTGTAATCCGGTTTAATATTGCCTTTACTGATATTATTCAATTTACCCTTCAACAATCTTTTTTTCAAAGGACTGAGTTTATCAGTAAACAAAATACCCTCAATATGGTCATATTCATGTTGAACTACTCGAGCTGCCAAACCATTCAAGGTCAATGTTTGTTCCTTATATTGCTCATCCAAAAAATGTATAGTAATCTCCTCTTTTCGTGAAACATCCTCTCTGATGTTGGGGATACTTAAGCAACCTTCGGTAAAATTCCATTCTTTTCCATTCTCATTTATGATCTTGGGATTAATAAAAACCCTCTTAAAATTTTTTAAGACCTCAACCTCTTTTTTACTCAGTCCCTCGTCATTAACAAAAGGGGTGGCGTCAATAAGAAATAATCTAATGGATTCTCCAATTTGTGGAGCAGCTAGCCCTACGCCATTCGCATTGTACATGGTTTCCCACATATCTGCAATCAGTTTATTCAAATTTCGATCCTCAATATCTACAGGAGATGCCTTAACTTTTAGAACATTGGATCCATAAGCTATGATCGGTAATATCATAAAACTGATTTAGAATTTGACATCAAATAAGACTGTAAAATCAAGGTTGCACTGATTTCGTCAATAACTGCTTTGTCTTTTCTGGTCTTTTTTTTTGCCCCTGTTTGAATGAGACTGTTAAAAGCCATTTTTGAGGTAAAACGCTCATCTTGGCGAACAACAGCTACTGTTGGAAATGTTTTTTTTAATCGGCCAATAAAAAGTAGAATGTCTGCTTCTAACTCAGATTGATTTCCGTCTTTCTGTTTGGGTTGTCCAACAACAAACTTAATAATTGAGGTTTCTTTTTGATAATCAACAAGAAATGAAAGGGCCTTGTGGGTCTCCAAAGTAGTCAAACCACTGGCAATAATTTGCTCAGCATCGGTATGAGCCAATCCTGTGCGTTTTTTTCCGAAATCAATTCCAATCAGTACCCCCATTGTCTATGCAAATATACTTTTTTTGAGAAGACAATTATGGCGATTAAAACTACTGAATTGAGTATTTTTGAAAAAAAATAATATGCAAAGCATAATAGAGTCCGCATGGGAAAATCGAACATTACTCGAAAAAAGTGAAACCCAGGAAGCCATAAGAGAAGTCATCCGTCAATTAGACACAGGAAAATTGCGAGTAGCAAATCCCACAGATAGGGGTTGGCAAGTCAACGAATGGGTCAAAAAAGCAGTAGTGCTCTACTTTCCCATCCAAAAGATGGAGACTTTGGAAGCTGGTCCCATGGAATTTCACGACAAAATGCCCCTAAAAAGAGGGTATAAAGAAAAAGGAATTCGGGTCGTTCCGCATGCCATCGCTCGACACGGAGCCTATATTTCTAGTGGAGTCATACTGATGCCTAGCTATGTCAATATAGGAGCTTATGTTGATGCAGGAACCATGGTGGATACCTGGGCAACTGTGGGCAGTTGTGCTCAAATTGGAAAAAATGTACACCTCAGTGGTGGTGTAGGCATCGGAGGAGTTTTAGAACCCCTTCAAGCTGCTCCTGTGATCATCGAAGACAATGCTTTTATTGGATCGAGGTGTATCGTGGTAGAGGGAGCCAGAGTTGGAAAAGAAGCTGTAATGGGAGCTAATGTGGTCATAACCGCATCAACCAAAGTCATTGATGTTTCGGGAGAAAGCCCGGTCGAATACCGTGGAGTGGTTCCCGAAAGATCCGTGGTCATTCCGGGAAGTTATACCAAAACTTTCCCTGCAGGAGATTATCAGGTACCTTGTGCTTTGATCATCGGTCAAAGAAAAGAAAGTACGGATAAAAAGACCTCATTGAACAATGCGCTAAGAGAACATGATGTAGCCGTGTAAAGCATACAAAATTATGCTCGATCTCACTATTGTTATTGTAAACTACCGTTCTTGGCGTAAACTGGAAGGCTGCTTGTCAAGTCTAGATTATCAAACAGAAAAGGCAGAGAAGGTAATCGTGGTAGACAATCGCTCCGACGATGGAGTGCTCGAAAGTTTTATGGAAAAATTCCTTTGGGTAGAGTGGATTAAAAATGACACCAATGCCGGTTATGCTGCGGCCTGTAATCTAGGAGCCCAAAATATCTCAAACCGATGGCTATTGTTTCTTAATCCCGATACGCGACTGCCCAAAGACTGTTTGCAGACTTTGATCCCCTATTGTGATCAACATCCCGACTTTCATTTGATCACCATCAAACAATTGAGTGAAAGCGGAAAAAACACCCATCCCTATGGTATTTTTCCCAATGTATGGAACAGTGCGGGACTACTGCGATCTCTGGAACGATTGATTTTGCATCCCGACCAAACCAAAAAGGCAATGGCCAAAAACCCCATCGCCTTTCCCCAATGGATTTCAGGTTCCTTTGTGATGATGCACAAGGAACATTTCGATTTGATCGGAGGCTGGGACGATCGATTTTGGATGTATTGTGAAGACATTGATTTATCCAAAAGAGCTGCTGAAGCAAAACTCAGTAGGGTTTTACTTAATGAATGGGAATGCCTCCACTCTCATGGAGTTTCGTCCCGTATTAATTTAGAAACCAAAATAAAGACCAAAGTAGCCGTCATTAAATCCACCCACATTTACATTGAAAAGCATTTTTTAGGAAATAAAAAAAAATGGGCACACCGATGGTTAAAATTTCATAAGACAGTTGAATTGTATTTGTTGAGTTTTATCGACTCCTCCAAAAGAGAAATCCTAAAAGTATTAATCCCATTTTGGCGCGAATTGTTTTCTAAGGGATTTTAATATTGATCAAGCTGAGAGAAAGCCCTATTTTTGTTCCATAAATGAAACAGATCATCAAAATTCTGGAAGCCGGTAGGCTGGTCCTAGCCCCGACTGATACAATATGGGGTATTCTTTGTGACGCTACCAATTCCGAAGCTGTAAGAAAAGTATATGATTTAAAAAAAAGACCTGACAGCAAGGCCATGGTATGCATGGTATCTGATATTGAAATGCTCAAAAAACACATTGATGATTTACCTCAACAGTTAGATCATTACATTAATGACCATAGACCTACCACTGTGATTTATTACAATCCAAAAGGCCTAGCACAAAATGCTATTGCTCATGAAAACACAGTAGCCATCAGAATCGTAAATCATCATTTTTGTAACCCATTGATTAAAGCATTTGGAAAGCCATTGGTATCTACTTCGGCCAACATCAGCGGTGCTAAACACCCTCAAAAATTCTCAGATATTGATAAGGAAATTATAACCGGTGTTGACCATATCATTGAGATGGACAAGGACAAAGTGAATCCACAGCCTTCAAGAATCATAAAAATTGAACCGTCGGGGAAAATATCCCTTTTGAGACCCTAACCATGTTAAAAAAAGACTTCCATGCTGTTCTTCAAAAAGAAGTGTTTCAAGCCTTGGCCCGCTGTGCGGACAATTTGTCCCTTGAGAGTTATCTGGTAGGCGGTTTTGTTCGCGACCATTTACTCGGCAGAGGGAAAGCCAAAGACATTGACGTGGTGACTGTAGGTTCAGGAATAGAACTGGCCAAAGCGGTTCAAATGGAGTTGCCCGGAGCAAAAACCGTACAAGTTTTTAAATCCTTTGGCACTGCCATGGTAGAATGGCGGGATATCAATCTGGAATTTGTAGGCGCAAGAAAAGAGTCCTATACAAAAGACAGTAGAAATCCAAAAGTCTCACAAGGAACTTTAGAGGACGATCAAAACCGCAGGGATTTTACCATAAACGCACTGGCCTTAAGCCTGAATGCAAAAGACAAAGGAACACTTATCGATCCCTTTAACGGTTTGGAAGATCTCCAAAATGGTGTTATTAGAACTCCTATGGAACCCAGTATAACCTACTCAGACGATCCCCTCCGTATGCTTCGTGCTATCAGATTTGCAGCCCAATTGAATTTTAAAATTGAAGCCCAATCACTCAAAGCGATCAAAAAAAATGCTCATCGAATTGCAATCATCTCCAAAGAGCGTATTGTAGAGGAACTACATAAAATAATCCTGACAACTCAACCCTCCCAGGGACTTCTCATGCTGGAGCAAAATGATCTGTTGGAACGCATCTTACCTGAACTTATCCAACTTAAAGGAATTGAGGAAATTGAAGGTCAATGCCATAAGGATAATTTCTATCACACCCTGGAGGTGGTCGACAATATTTGCCATCATACAGAGAATCTTTGGCTCCGCTGGGCGGCACTGCTACATGATATTGGGAAGGCCCCGACCAAAAAATTCCACCCCAAAATCGGCTGGACCTTCCACGGGCACGAGTTTTTAGGCTCCAAAATGGTTTACAAAATCTTCAAACGCCTAAAAATGCCCCTGAACGAAAAAATGAAATACGTTCAAAAGCTAGTGATGATGAGTTCCAGACCCATTATCATTGCAGAAGACATCGTTACCGATGCTGCCGTAAGGCGGTTAGTTTTTGATGCAGGTGAAATTTTAGAAGATTTGATCACCCTTTGTGAAGCTGACATCACCACCAAAAACCCCGCAAGATTCAAACGCTATCATAAAAATTTTAAGCTTGTTAGGCAAAAAATCAAAGAAGTCGAGGAAAGAGATCGAGTCAGGAATTTTCAACCGCCTGTAACCGGAGAAATGATCATGAATCATTTTAATTTAAGACCTTGTAAAGAAATAGGACTCATCAAAGAAGCCATTAAAGAAGCCATTTTAGAAGGCGAAATTCCAAATGAATACGAGGCAGCTTTTGCTATGATGATAAAAAAAGGGAGTGAAATAGGACTTAAAGCTAATGGAGAATAATTTTAAAATATCGGTCAAGATCAGTCTAATCTTGGTTTATTTGGTTATTACGGCCGGTTCCATTGTCCGAATGACAGGAAGTGGTATGGGTTGTCCCGATTGGCCCAAATGTTTTGGCTATTGGATTCCCCCAACCGAAAAGGCTCAACTCGAGTGGAAACCTGATCATCAATACACCAAAGGACAAGTCATTATACTGAAAGAGAAACTCAGGGTTGCCAATAGCGAGTTTAAGTCTTCCGTTACATTTAAAGACGACAATTGGGACTTCTACACCCAGCACGACTATGCCCTGTTTAATCCATACCACACATGGATTGAATATCTGAATCGCTTGTTAGGTGTCCTGGCCGGGTTGGCCGTTTTGATCATGACGGTTTTGTCCTTTTGGAGTTGGAAAATAAACGTCTCCTATCCCATCGTTTCCATTTTGATTCTCTTAGGAATGGGATTCCAAGCCTGGTTGGGAAAAACGGTCGTTGATTCTCATCTGGCTCCTTATCGCATCAGTCTGCACATGGGTATGGCCCTTTTGATTGTATTGGAACTGGTCTTCTTACTTTTTACCAGTCAAAAAAAGATATTTTCGATTCCCTCTAGTAGGATTATGAAATTTTGGGCTTGGTTTGCCGTACTTTTGACCCTATTCCAAATTGGGCTGGGAACCCAAGTCCGTCAATTTGTCGATTTACAAATGCATGAACCTCCCGGACAATGGCTCGACCCTGCGCCTATCAAATTTTATGTACACCGAACTTTGTCACTGCTGGTTTTGGGAGTTCATTTAATTATTTTTTGGATGTTGCGAAAAATTAAAAGCAATGTCAAGGTCTTTAATCAAATTTTGGGATTGATCGGGTTGGAGATTTTTAGTGGTATTTTGATGTTTTATCTAGATTTTCCTTTCAGTTCTCAACCTTTACATTTAATCATTGCGGCCCTGCTTTTCGGGGCACAATCTTTTTTTATATTACAAATAATGTCAAACAGAAAGTCATATGATCTATAGAATACGTGCAATTTTAGACACCGAAACCGATGTAATCCGAGATTTTGAAATTGAAGCCACCGCCACCCTAGAAGAGCTGCACGACGCGGTCTCACAATCCTTTGGTTTTGCCGGTAACGAAATGGCTTCATTCTATCGCTCCAATGAAAATTGGGACCAAGGTGAGGAATTGCCCTTGGTTGATATGGGAGTGGGAGAAAAACCACTCAACGATAAACCACTCAATAAAGTCCTATCGGAAAATGAAAACCATCTGATCTACGTTTACGATTTCCTCAACCTTTGGACGTTTTTTGTGGAATTGGTAGAAACTGCCGAGAAAGACCACCTCAAGGGTTATCCAAGTCTTATTTTTTCACATGGTGAAGTACCCGAAACCCCACCAGATAAAGATTTTGTGGCTGAGGAAGGTTTAGAAGAATCTCTCAATAAAGAGGATGACTTAGAGGATGATGAATTTGACAATGACAAATTTTATTAGAGTAAATCCCCCAAACTGACATTTTGGTAATTCCTTCTCATGTAATCAAATGCAGCTTGCATCAACTCACCCATGGATTTGCTTTTTGTAAAAGCATCGTCTTTGGTAAAAACAAAAATTTCGTTTTTTAACTTTTCAAGATTTTCTGATTTGGTCAAGCGATCATTCTTCATAATGTTCACCAAAAAATCAATCCGATTGCCCGAGTTAATTAATCGTCTGGATAATATGGAACGTTCTTCAATTTTGTATTGTACAATGGACTCATGACTTAACTTGTCCTTGATCACTAGCATCAATGGATAATTTTCTTTAAAGAATTGAGGTCGATAGACTGAAAATTTACCCTCATAAGATTGTTGGTCAAAATCTATGGCCCTAATCTTGTATATCACCTGATCGAAATCGTGAATGGGAATCACCACATAATTGTAGGCTCGCATGTCTCCCAACAATCGTACCATACAACGTTCATTGAACTTGACATACTCTTTGGCGATTTGGGCTTTTTCTGCTGAACTGCATTGGGGTAAATAATCCTTAATAAACACATCTCCCGGAATCCCTGCAATATGTTCCTCGATTAAAGTATCGTGATTGACCATATAATTGAGGTTATAGGGTGAAAGGATATGTTCAAACTCTAGCCCGTAAACCCTGGAAGCATCCGTTTTCTTTACATAGAAATAGGTAAAGTTATCGTTCAATATATTTCGAATTTTTATCCTAAAAGGTTTTGAATTGCCAAAGGTGCAGTAGTCAATCGCGTCAATGTTAAGATCCGGTAATGAGGAATCACCCCCATCTGAATGCAATTGGGTGTAAATCGTTTTGAGATGACGATCTATTTCCTCACGGTCAGAATCGGAATAGTAAGCCCTAACCCATAAGGTATCTTGATCATTTTTGTCATATACAACTACAGAACCGGAAAAACGCAACAAGTCCTCGTAACAAATAAAAGAATCCATCCAACGGTCGTATTTTTTCAAAAAATGCATCAACGCATCGGATATTGAAAAAAAAGGTTTTTTTTGGGAAATCAATTTCTCCTCCACATTACTGTTTTTAACAAAAATACCTCTTTTTCTTAATTGAGTTTCTAAATTAAGTCAATAGGCTAAAACATATGTATAATATTGTAAAACGGTGATTTAAACTTTAATTTTGCAAGATGCAATTCAAACTGGAATCCACCTTTTTTCCAACAGGTGATCAACCGGAGGCTATACGCCAAATCACAACAGGTTTTTCCGAGGGAGAGAAATACATAACGCTGCAAGGGGTTACTGGGTCAGGTAAAACCTTTACGGTAGCCAATGCAATTCAAGAATTACAACGTCCCACATTAGTTCTGGCACACAATAAAACTTTGGCTGCTCAACTTTATTCAGAATTCAAACAGTTTTTTCCCAAAAATGCTGTTGAGTATTTTGTTTCCTATTACGATTACTATCAGCCCGAAGCTTATATCCCAACTAGTGGTTTGTACATTGAAAAAGATCTTTCTATAAATGAAGAAATTGAAAAGCTGCGTTTGAGTACCACATCATCTCTCCTCTCTGGAAGAAGAGATGTTTTGGTAGTTGCCTCTGTATCCTGTTTGTACGGAATTGGAAATCCAGTAGAATTTCAAAAAAATGTCATCGCTATTGAAAAAGGAGAGGTCATCTCTAGAACCAAAATCTTGCACCGATTGGTACAAAGCCTTTACTCACGTACAACAGGTGAGTTTAACCGAGGAAATTTTAGGGTCAACGGTGATATCATTGATATCTTTCCCGGCTATGCGGATGTGGCCTTTAAAATCCATTTTTTTGGTGATGAAATCGAAGAAATTGAATCTTTTGACCCCATAGAAAACAAGCTTTTGGAAAAATTCGATCGAATTACACTTTTTCCTGCCAACATGTTTGTTACTTCTCCAGATATAATACAAAATGCCATCAGTCAAATCCAAGTCGATTTGGTGAAACAGGTCGACTATTTTAATACCAATGGAAATTTTTTGGAAGCCAAACGGTTGAATGAGCGTACCGAGTTTGATCTTGAGATGATACGTGAATTGGGCTATTGTTCAGGAATTGAGAATTATTCCCGCTATTTGGACGGTAGAGACCCTGGGACACGACCTTTCTGTTTGCTAGATTATTTTCCCGATGATTATTTAATGGTGGTGGACGAAAGCCATGTAACTATTTCTCAAGTTCATGCCATGTATGGAGGGGATCGAAGTAGAAAGGAAAACCTTGTTAATTACGGCTTCCGTTTACCGGCTGCCATGGACAACCGACCCTTAAAATTTGAAGAGTTTGAAGCCCTGCAAAATCAAGTTCTTTTTGTGAGTGCTACTCCGGCAGACTATGAACTCAAACAAACCGAAGGGGTTTATGTGGAACAGATCATTCGGCCCACCGGACTGCTGGATCCTGAAATAGAGATTCGACCCAGTTTGAATCAAATTGACGATCTGATAGAGGAAATACAAGTCAGAGTGGAAAAAGACGAGCGCACGCTGGTGACCACACTGACCAAAAGAATGGCGGAAGAGTTGACCAAATATTTTGCACGGGTCAACATCCGTTGTCGATACATCCACAGTGATGTGGACACCTTGGAACGTGTGGAGATCATGCAAGACCTGCGCAAAGGATTATTTGACGTATTGGTAGGGGTCAACCTATTGAGGGAGGGCTTGGACCTACCGGAAGTTTCATTGGTGGCCATTTTGGATGCAGACAAAGAGGGTTTTTTAAGAAGTCACCGTTCTTTGACCCAAACCGTTGGTCGGGCAGCTCGAAATATCAATGGAAAGGCCATCATGTATGCCGACAATATTACCAAAAGTATGCAAAAAACAATAGATGAAACCCTTTACCGCAGGGACAAACAACAAACATACAACCTAAAAAACAATCTTACTCCCAAGGCTCTTAAAAAGTCATTGAAGAATGCATTATCTAAAAATTCGGTAGCTACCTATGCCCAGGAGTTGAGTGATCGAAAAGCCGCCGAAGCCAAAAACCGCTATTTGAGCAAAGAGGAGATAGAAAAGAAAATTCGGGAGTCGCGAAAGGCCATGGAA
>JBMTKF010000002.1:0-143198 GCA_049439205.1 Flavobacteriaceae bacterium
CTATTGTGTGGGTAAAAAGACTGCATCTCTTTTGGCTGAAAATGGCCAAAAAGTGACTAAAATCAGCCAAAATTCGTTAGAATTAGCTCGTTTTTTAGTAAAAAACCACCAAAATGAGTCATTTTCATATTTTTGCGGAAAGCTTAGAACTCCTGATTTAGAAGAAATTTTACCCCTTCGAGGTATGCATATTAAGCCCATTGAAGTTTATAGTACCCATTTGCAAGAACATATCGTAAAAGGTCATTTTGACGGGATTCTTTTTTTTAGTCCCAGTGGGGTGCGAGGCTATGCCCAAAATAACGGATTTGAAAATGTCCATAGTTTTTGTTTGGGAAACTCTACTGCCAAGGAAGTTGCGCTTCATACTTCCCAATACACCGTCGCTAAAGAGCCCAGCGAGTCCCAACTTTTGTTGTCACTAAAAAATCACATTACCCTCTATGAAAAATGAATTACTGTTACAAGCGATCAAAGGAGAGACATTGGAACGTCCTCCGGTATGGTTGATGCGTCAGGCCGGGCGCTATCTTCCAGATTTTATGAAACTAAGAGAAAAATACGATTTCTTTACCCGCTGTCAGACTCCCGAGTTGGCCACAGAGATTACCTTGATGCCCATTGACCAATTGGGGGTAGATGCAGCCATCATTTTTAGTGACATATTAGTAGTCTTACAAGCAATGAATATTGAAGTGGAGATGCGCGACGGTATCGGTCCTTATATTCCACAGCCCATTGTCAATAAATTAGCTTTAGATAGAGTGATACTTCCCGATGTAGAGGAACATTTGGGTTATGTTTTTGACACTGTCCGTATGACCAAAAGTGCACTCAACGACCGAGTGCCATTGATAGGGTTTGCTGGTGCACCTTGGACATTGCTTTGCTATGCCGTTCAGGGGCAGGGTTCCAAAAATTTTGACCGTGCTAAAGCCTTTTGTTTCCAAGAACCCGAAATGGCCAAAGAACTTTTACAAAGAATCACCACCACCACCATAGCCTATCTGAGAGAAAAGGTAAAAGCCGGGGCCGACGTCATTCAACTGTTTGACTCCTGGGGGGGACTGCTATCTCCTGCTGACTATCAAGAGTTTTCCTGGCCCTATCTGCAACAAATAGTCGATGCCTTGAGCGGCTCAGTTCCTGTCATCTTATTTGGTAAGGGCTGTTGGTTTTTCCTCCAAGAAATGAGCAAATCTGGTGCATCTGCCTTGGGAATTGACTGGACTTGCTCTGCCCGCAACGCACGATACCTCTCAGGCGGACAAATCACACTACAAGGTAATTATGATCCCTCTCGTTTATTGTCTCCCATTCCTGAGATCAAAAAACAAGTCAAACTAATGATCAATGCATTTGGAAAAGATCGTTATATAGTCAACTTGGGTCATGGGATTCTGCCCAACATTCCTGTTGATCATGCCAAAGCCTTTGTGGACGCCGTAAAAGAATATCAATCCTAACCCCTGAATATTACTACTACTATGAAAAATAAGTTTAACCGTTACATTGAAAAATTACAAGACAGGATAACACAAAAATTGACAGAAGTAGATGGAAAAGCCGGTTTTAAAGAAGATTTTTGGGAGCGCTCGGACGGTGGTGGTGGACGAACACGAGTAATAGAAAATGGTGCAGTTTTTGAAAAAGGAGGGGTCAATATATCTGCTGTTCATGGGAAACTTCCGGAAAGCATGAAAAATTATTTTATGGTCAAGGCCGGAGATTTTTTTGCTTGTGGACTCAGCTTGGTCATTCATCCTAAAAATCCTTTTGTTCCCACTGTTCATGCTAATTGGCGCTATTTTGAACTTTACAACAACAAGGGCGAATTGCAAGACCAATGGTTTGGGGGGGGGCAAGATCTTACTCCCTTTTACCTATTTGAAGAAGATGCTCGGCACTTTCACCAAGTATGTAAAAAAACTTGTGATAAGTATGACAAATACTTCTATACTCAATACAAAAAACGCTGTGATGAATATTTTTGGAATGCCCACCGTGGTGAAGCTCGAGGTGTTGGTGGGTTGTTTTTTGATTATTTGAGACCCGATGAAAAACACTCTGCCAAAAATTGGTATGACTTTGTGACAGGGGTAGGGGATAGTTTTTTGGAGGCCTATGTACCCATCGTTGAAAAAAGGAAAAATATCGACTACTCTGATTTCCAGCGCCAATGGCAGGAAATCCGAAGGGGACGTTACGTAGAGTTCAATTTGATCCACGACAAAGGCACCATTTTTGGATTGAAAACCAATGGAAGGATTGAAAGTATTATGATGAGCCTTCCACCTCACGTCCAGTGGCAATACAACCACAAGCCTGATCCTAATAGTAAAGAGGAAGAACTGGTCAACGTACTTGAAAATCCCAGAGCTTGGGTGTAACTTATATAGAACCACTATCTTTACGAGATGTATCCCAACCAAAGAAACAGAAGACTTAGACAAAGCCCCGCACTCAGGCAGTTGGTCAGTGAAAATCATTTGACCTGCAACGATTTGATGCTCCCTTTGTTTATTGTTGAGGGGACTAAGGTAAAAGATCCCATTGCATCCATGCCAGGTTGCTACCGTTTGAGTTTGGATTTACTCGAAGAGGAGTTGAAAGCCATAGCGGATTTGGGAATTAAAGCAGTACTATTGTTTGTTAAGGTTGACGATGCCCTTAAAGACAACAAGGGCACTGAAGCAGTCAACCCTGAGGGATTGATGCAAAAGGCAATAAGAACTGTCAAATCCATCACTCCGAAGATGGTGGTCATGACTGATGTGGCCTTGGATCCCTATTCTTCCTATGGCCACGATGGCATCGTGGAAAAGGGAAAGATCCTCAATGATCCAACCGTAGAGGTCTTGTCAAAAATGGCTTTGAGTCATGCCCTGGCCGGTTCCGATTTTGTAGCACCTAGTGATATGATGGATGGAAGGGTTTTGAGAATAAGAACCGTATTGGACGAGGCAGGATTGACCAATACCGGTATTATGAGTTACAGTGCCAAATACGCCTCTTCTTTCTATGGACCCTTCAGGGAAGCTCTAGATTCGTCCCCAGGCTTTGGTGACAAACGCAGCTACCAGATGGATCCGGCCAATCGCTTGGAAGCCCTCACAGAAACCTTAAGAGACATAGATGAAGGTGCTGATATCGTTATGGTCAAACCCGGATTGGCATACCTTGACATCATCAGAGACATCCGTGAAAATATTGAAGTTCCCATTGCTGCCTATCAAGTCAGTGGGGAATATTCTATGCTCAAGGCTGCGGCTGAAAAAGGCTGGTTGGATCACGATACGGTCATGATGGAACAATTGCTGGCATTTAAAAGGGCCGGAGCCAACCTTATCGCTACTTATCACGCCAAAGAAGCAGCTCAATTACTCTCCTAAATTTCCTTTAAATATAAACAAAAACTTTACTTTTTTGCATTTTGTTTAACTTTATGTAACTTTCGTTTTTTAGAATTTTATTTACCATATGGAGCAAGCTTATTATAAAAGTATTGTAGGTAGTATTTGTATAATAATTGAGAATCAAGAAGTTGTAAACATTTCTTTTGAAAATGAATTCAATAAAAATACTAAAAACCTCTCTCATTTGATGCAAAAAGTAGTTCAACAAATAGACGAATTTTTTCATGGTAAGCGACGCCAATTCAGTTTTCCTATTCGTTTGAAAGGAACAGATTTTCAGGTCAAAGTTTGGAAGTTACTCAGTCTTATTCCGTATGGTACATCCCTTGCCTATGTAAAAGTCGCTCAAAAATATGGCGATGCCAAAATGGTAAGGTCTGTAGCTGCTGCCATTTCCAAAAACCCAATACTAATTGTAGTTCCTTGTCACAGGGTGATTGGTAGTGATGGTTCGCTTGTTGGCTATTCTGGAGGAATCGATGTCAAACGCCAACTTCTTGAATTAGAGGGTTTTCCTAAACAATTTACCGTACTTTAGCACTCAAAAAAAAATGAAAAAAATTTTGTTTGGTTTGGCACTTTTTTTGGCCATAGCTTTTTCTTTGCTCTATGTTTCCAAATACAATTATCTATTAAAGGGGATAAGTACAGTATATTTGACTGGTCATACAACCGCCTATTTGACCGACTATAAAAAATTCTTCAATGATAGTGTTTTGAAATCTGCCCAACCTCAGGCGTGGCCATTGCATAAATTTTATAATCAATTTCCCACCAGTAATGGCTTGGAGAAATACCATAAGGATCGAAAAACCGTTGCCTATTTGGTGATCAAAAGCGATAGCATTCTTTATGAAAAATATTACGATGGTTTTGGAACAGATTCCAAAAGTAACTCCTTTTCAATGGCCAAAAGTATAATCTCAGCTTTGATGGGAATTGCTATCCAAGAGGGAGCCATAAAGAGTTTGGATCAGAGAGTAATAGATTTTATTCCCGAACTCAAAGGATCCTACGCCGATCAGGTAACCGTGGGAGATCTATCCAGTATGGCTTCTGGACAAAAATGGAGTGAAGAATACTACAACCCTTTTTCGGTTACCTCAGCTTCCTACTTTGTAAAGGATTTGAATACCCTGATAATTGACCAGCACATAAATGAGAAACCGGGTCAGGTATTTCGTTATAAGAGTGGTACTACCCAACTATTGGCCATGGTTATCAAAAAAGCGACGGGTAAAAGCCTAAGTGCCTATTTGACCGAAAAATTATGGCAACCCATGGGAGCAGAAAAAACAGCACTTTGGCAACTGGACAGCGCAGAAAAAGGGATGGAAAAAGCCTTTTGTTGTTTTGCAACCAATGCACGTGATTTTGCTCGATTTGGAAAACTCTATAAAAATCATGGTCGATGGAATGGTACTCAACTATTGGACTCCTCTTTTGTTGCACGGTCACTTAAACCAAGATTCGAGGAAAGTCCTCAATATGGATACGGATTGTGGTTAGATGATTTTCAAGACAAAAAAGTTTTTATGATGCGAGGTCATTTGGGTCAGTATGTATTGGTCGTGCCTGAAGAAGATTTGATAGTAGTTAGATTAGGTCATTATAAAGACAAGGAAAAAGTCAATAAAAACAAAAATTACATTGGGGACCCCTTTACTAAAGACATTTATGTTTACCTTGAGGGTGGATTGGAAATGATTAAAAATGTCCCAAAAAATTGACCTTGACAAATTGTTGTTTTTAGACCTAAAAACCCTTTCTAGAAAATCAATCTTTAAATGCCTCTCTGGAATCGAAAAAGTTTTGTTGACGGCCTTTATATCCATTTTTGAAGTTAACGAAATTCTCCATTCATGATAAAGAAAAACCCCCTATTGCAGGTAGAGGATTTGTCCATTTCGTTCCAGGAACGATTGCTTATCAATAGGCTTTCTTTTTTTATCAATTCCAATGAGATCCTTGCTATTGTGGGGGAGTCTGGCAGCGGAAAATCATTGACCGCTCTAGCCATTGCAGGTTTGTTGTTTCAAACCCAATTGTTAGTTGGTAGTCAAAAAATGCAGTTGAGTGGACAGGAACTCTCACATTTGTCTCATAAAGATTGGCAAACCGTTAGAGCGAGGAACCTAGGTATGGTTTTTCAGGAGCCACAGTCGAGTCTGAATCCTAGTATGCGCTGTGGTCCTCAGGTGATGGAACGCCTTCAACAAAGCAAGATAGGAACACCACAAGAATACCGTAATAAGGTATTGGAGGCCTTTTATAAGGTTCAATTACCTCAGCCTAATCGTATTTTTAAAGCTTATCCTCATGAACTAAGTGGCGGACAAAAACAAAGGGTAATGATTGCAATGGCTCTTATCGGTAGCCCAAAGCTATTGATCGCTGACGAACCCACTACCGCTCTTGATGTAACGGTACAAAAAGAAATCTTGAGCCTAATCAAAGACCGACAAAAGGCACATAAAATGAGTGTATTATTTATTTCCCACGACCTGAGTTTAGTGGCTCGCTTTGCCGATAGGGTATTGGTGTTAAACCAAGGGAGGTTGATTGAAAGCGGAACCGTAGCAGAGATATTTAAGAATCCTCAAGAATCCTACACTCAAGGACTGTTGTATGCACGACCCAAACCCGATAAACGACTGAAACGATTGCCTACGGTAGCAGATTTTTCGGAAAAACATAAAAATTTTAAATACGTTTCTAAAGCTACAAGAGCCAAAAAACACCGAGAACTCTATAGCCAAAAACCTCTGTTAGAAGTTGAAGGTTTAGTTAAAGAATATCCAATGACCCAACATTGGTTTAAAGAAAACCAAAACCTTAAGGCAGTAAATAAAGTGAGTTTTGACCTCTATCAGGGTGAGACTTTGGGATTGGTAGGAGAATCCGGTTGCGGGAAATCCACTATCAGTCGTGCCTTGGTAAATCTCGATCCTCCTACAGGTGGTGACATCCGGTATAAAGGACGATCCATAATAGGACTCAAACCAAAGGAATTGAGAGACTTCCGCAAGAAAATTCAACTGGTCTTTCAAGACCCTTATGCGGCACTTCATCCGCTAAAATACATAGGGGATGCCATTGCAGAACCCATTTATGTTCATGGTTTGGTAAACGGAAAAGACGCCCAAAAAAAGAGGGTTTTACAATTGTTTGAACAGGTAGGCTTAGGAGCGGAACTTTATCACCGTTATCCTCACCAGATGTCCGGTGGACAAAGACAAAGGGCTGTCATAGCCAGAGCCTTGGCCACGGAACCTGAACTGTTATTACTTGACGAATCTGTCGCTGCTTTGGACATTTCAGTCCAAGCTCAGGTACTTAATTTACTCAGTGACCTTAAAGAACAATTGAAATTGTCTTACCTCTTCATATCCCATGATTTGAATGTGGTCAAATACATTTCAGATCGAATTTTGGTGATGCAAAAAGGAATTTTGGTGGAAGAGGGTGAAGCCGATGAATTGTATTTCCATCCTCAACAGCCATATACACAAGAGCTGATCGCAGCTTTGCCTAAGATATAGGGTTCTTTAAAAGTATCCAAAGATAAAATCTTAAGTGATTTCAAAGCAAAAATAGATTCAATACAATTTTCCAAACCATTATTAGATTTAGAATCAATTATAATAGAGACTGCCATAATATTTACCCATAGCCTTAAAACGATAGCCCTTAAGGTGCTGGATTGGGGATTAGTTCATTAATTTCATCAATGGCTTTCAGAATTTCCTTGGAGAGTTTAACCTTATGTGTTGCTATATTTTCTTTAAGTTGTTCCATGGTGGTGGCACCAATGATATTAGAGGTTACAAAACTGCGGTCGTTAACAAAAGCCAAGGAGAGTTCTGTCAGTGAAAATCCATGTTCTGAAGCCAGTTCAAAATAAAGATCGGTTGCCTTAAAAGAATTTTCTCCGCTGTATCTGGCCAAACGCTCAAACAAAGCCAAGCGACTGTTGCCGGGTATCTGTCCATTGCGATATTTTCCAGAAAGGACACCAAATGCTAAAGGAGAATAGGCTAAGAGCCCTATGTTTTCTCTGTGGCATATTTCGGCACTACCCACTTCAAAGAGTCGATTGAGAAGGGAGTAGGGATTTTGAACAGTGATCATTTTTGTAGCAGGAGATTGGGAGGCTTGCAAAAAACGCATGATCCCCCATGGGTTTTCATTAGATAAGCCAATGAATCTGATCTTTCCTGCTCTGATGTTATCATTCAGGACATCGAGGACAGCTTCAAAATTTTCTTCCCAATGATCGTTGGGGTCATATCGAAAATTTCTCACCCCAAAGGTGTTGGTTTTCCGCTCAGGCCAGTGTAATTGGTATAGGTCAATATAATCGGTTTGCAATCTTTGGAGGCTCTTATCTATGGCTTCCTCGATATGGGATTTTTTAAAACTGAGGTTCTTGCGAATGTGTTTGGTATAATCTCCTGGCCCTGCAACTTTGGTAGCTAGGATTATTTTGTCTCTATGGCCTGTTTTTTTGAACCATGATCCAATGATACGTTCTGTTTCTCCTTGGGTTTCCGCATTGGCAGGAATGGGATAGAGTTCGGCTACATCAAAAAAATTAATCCCTTGATCTAGTGCATAATCCATTTGTTCGTGGCCATCAGCCTCGGAATTTTGCCTGCCCCAAGTCATGGTTCCTAAACAAATCTTACTGACTTTAATATTAGTATTTGGTAAAATATTGTAATCCATTATTTAGTCTATCGTATTGATGATCTGTTTTATTTCATCTAATTGTGGACTGAGTACTACTTCTATTCTTCGGTTTGCAGCTCTTCCTTCTCGTGTTGAATTGGGAGCTATAGGAAGGTATTCTCCTCTTCCGGCTGCAGTAAGGTTTTGCGCAAGGATATCCGGATTTTCAAGCAATTGGTTGACAATAGCCGTGGCGCGTTTGGTGGATAAGTCCCAGTTGCCTTTTAGTGGACCCTTCCCGCGATAGGGAACATTGTCGGTATGACCCTCGATAAGAATAGCGATGTCAGGGTTGTCTGCCAAAACATTTCCCAATTCCTCAATAGCCAACTGGCCTTCTGCTCCAACTGTCCAGCTTCCTGATTTGAATAAAAGTTTGTTTTCCATCGAAACATAGACCTTTCCATCCCGTGCTTCGACGGTGAGTCCTTTATCTTCAAAATTTAATAAGGCATCTGACAATTTTTCTTTGAGATTACGCATGGATTCTTGTTGGCGAGAAATAAGTCCCTCCAGTTCATCAACCCGGTCCATACGATCAGCCAATTCATTTTCTCTTTCAGCTATTTTTTGCAGAAGCGCCTCATTCTCTGCGATACGCTCTTTGAGTGCTGCTTCACTGTTTAGTTTGAGTAAGTCAAGAGATGATTCGAGTTGTTCTAGTTTTTGATGTTTTTTGTTAATACTGTCTTCAGTTTCTTCCAGGTTTTGCTCAAGGGCAACAAATTTTTCTTTCAAAACTTTAATTTCACTGTTAAGGTTTTCAATGCTTTTGGTTTGACGGTTGTAGTTGTCTTTGACTTGCGCGTAGCGGGATTCCAAATCATTGAATACGCGGTTGGAAACACAGGAGGTGAGGCATATTGCAATAATAATAAATGCTGGAATTTTCATAGATTTAAATTTAGGTTGAATAATTGATATTTAATCATTTTTCATTTTTTAGATAAATTTATATTTCTTATTTAAAACCCTTTGTGAGGGTTTTATGAGGTTCAATTAAAATTCGAGCTCTACTCCAACAGGGCAATGGTCAGAATGCTTGGCTTCGGGAAGTAGATATGCACGTTTGATCTTGTTTTTAAGGTTTTCACTGACCAAATTGTAGTCAATCCGCCAACCTTTGTTGTTTTTTCGAGAATTGGCACGGTAGCTCCACCAGCTGTATTGGTGTGGTTCGGGATTGAGGTAGCGAAAGGAATCCACAAATCCATTGTTTATAAATGTATCAATCCATTTGCGCTCTTCGGGCAGAAAGCCAGAAACATTTTTATTCCTAACGGGATCGTGGATGTCGATAGCACGATGGCAAATGTTATAATCGCCACATATCACCAATCGCGGGTAATCTTTTTTTAGGGTGTCGATATAGACTTGAAAATCATCCATGAATTTGAACTTGTGTTCCAATCGGTTTAGGTTAGTACCTGAGGGAAGGTAGAGGCTGATGACCGAAACATTCTTATAATCGGCTCTTATTACCCTACCCTCAAAATCCATATGTTGGATTCCTGTTCCTTCTTGAACATTTAGGGGATTGGTTTTGGTCAAAATGGCGACACCGCTGTAGCCTTTTTTTTGGGCAGAGTGCCAGAAGTGTTGATAGCCCAATTGGTCAAATAAAGCGGTATTGACTTGTTCCTCTAGGGCTTTGGTTTCCTGCAAACATACAACATCTGGGTCAGCTGCGATGAGCCAGTCTGCAAAGCCCTTGTTTAAGGCAGCGCGAATACCGTTGACATTGTATGAAAGAATTTTCAAAAATTGTTTTTATCAAATATAAAAAAATGAAAGCTGAGTAAAAATTCAAAAACTCTCTATGGAAAAGAAAATTTTAAAGCTTTTTCAACAATTTGCTCATGGAAACCTTGTCATTCAAAAGCTGTCCTAATGCATCAATAGCAATACGCTCTTGGCTCATACTGTCTCGATCTCTAATGGTTACGGTTTGATCTTCTTTACTTTGATGATCTACTGTTACACAAAAGGGAGTACCCAGTGCATCTTGTCTTCTGTAGCGTCTTCCTACAGCATCTTTTTCATCATAGGTAATTGTAAAATCCCATTTCAAACTATCTACTATTTTTCGAGCTATAAGTGGTAGTCCGTCTTTTCTGACCAGAGGGAAGACAGCCAGTTTGGTTGGCGCTAAGACGGGAGGTAGTTTTAGGACTTTTCGGGTTGAACCATCCTCAAGTGTTTCTTCTTGTAGTGCTTTTGAAAAGACCGCCAAAAACATTCTGTCCAAGCCAATTGACGTCTCCACCACAAAGGGGACATAGTTCTCGTTCCTTTCAGTATCAAAATATTTTAGCTTTTTACCGGCGTATTTTTCGTGATTCCCTAAATCAAAATCAGTACGCGAGTGGATGCCTTCGAGCTCTTTGAATCCGAAGGGGAAGTTAAATTCAATATCCGTGGCTGCATCTGCATAGTGGGCCAGTTTGTCATGGTCGTGGAACCGGTAATTTTCATTTCCCAGCCCTAAAGCGTGATGCCATTTGAGTCTTTTTTCCTTCCAGTGTTCATACCATTTTTTTTGAGTTCCTGGAGGGATGAAAAATTGCATTTCCATTTGTTCGAATTCTCGCATTCGGAATATGAACTGACGGGCAACAATTTCATTACGAAAGGCTTTCCCTGTCTGAGCGATACCAAAGGGGAGTTTCATTCTACCCGATTTTTGAACATTGAGGAAGTTGACGAAAATTCCTTGTGCGGTTTCGGGGCGCAAATAGAGATCCATAGAAGAATCCGAAGAGGCACCTAGTTTAGTTTCAAACATAAGGTTGAATTGTTTAACGTCTGTCCAATTTCGAGATCCAGATTCTGGACATGCAATTTCCAGTTCTTCGATCAGTGATTTGATATCGCCTAAATCTTCTTTTTCCAATGATTTTGCCATGCGTTTGAGGATACTGTCGGCTTTGGACTGATACTCCACTACACGAGGGTTAGTGGAAAGGAATTGAGTTTTGTCAAAAGCATCACCAAAACGCTTTTCGGCTTTGGTAACTTCTTTATCAATTTTGTTTTGTAATTTGGCAACGAACTCTTCGATTAAAACATCAGCACGATATCTTTTTTTTGAGTCTTTGTTGTCGATCAATGGATCATTGAAAGCGTCAACATGGCCTGAGGCTTTCCATGTGGTAGGGTGCATGAATATTGCAGCATCGATCCCTACAATGTTTTCATTAAGCTGTACCATGGCTTTCCACCAATAGTCACGTATATTTTTTTTTAAGGCTGTTCCGTTTTGACCATAATCATAAACTGCACTTAAACCATCGTAAATTTCACTTGATTGAAAAATGAAACCATACTCTTTAGCATGGGAAATTATTTTTTTAAAAAGCTCTGATTGTTGCATAATGGGGCAAAAATAAGTTTTTTTCATATTTATAAGGCGCCCTGATTCTTTTTCGATGAAAAATTTAGTACAACTCAATCTTGATACTTTTGTTTTTCTTTTTTTCCAATCTATGTGCTTGCTGCAGAATCCTACTTTCTGAAACTTAAAAGTTCATTTGTTTTGATTGCCAATTATTCTATACACAAATCTATCAACCAATAGATCATTAAAATCTTTTTTTAAAAATATAATTGTTTAGCTCAAGTTAGAGCCTGTCGTAGCTTAGTTTAATTTCTAAAATACACTAGGGAAAATCTATGTTTTATCAAATGAAATATCTAGGGTATCAGGAGATAGAAGCATCCCTCAGGGATTGTTCATGTCCTCTCAGTATTGTATCACCTGCCAGTAGGTTGTCATGATAATATTGCTTTATTTTGTGTGGACAAAAAGTGGGTATGAATAAATTTGGAAGGTGCTTTTTATTGTTCTTGACGATGGTTTCCATTACCCAATGTGCAAGAAGATCAAGTCCTACGGGTGGTTTAAAGGACACCTTGCCCCCGGTGATGATCAATGCCTCTCCCAAAATGAATACGGTTTTTTTTGACAAAGAAAAAATCACGATCACTTTTGATGAGTTCATTAAGCTAAATGACCTTTCCAAACAATTGATTATTTCTCCACCTATGGAACCGAATCAATACAAAGTCAAACCTCAAGGTACTGTTTCTAAAAAAATTCAAATCCAATTATTAGATTCACTTAAAGAGGCAACAACTTATACTTTTAATTTTGGTGAGAGTATCGCGGATAATAATGAGGGTAATGTATTACCTTTTTTTCGTTACGCCCTGTCCACTGGTCCTATTATTGATTCTCTGGAGATCAAGGGTATTATTACAGATGCATATGAACGAATTACAGAATCATACACCTCCATACAGTTGTATCCTATTGACAGCACTCATTCTGATTCCACTATTTTTTTAAAAAAGCCTTTTTATGCCACAAGCACTTTAGATTCTGTTGTTTATAATTTTAAAAATCTACGTCCTGATACCTATCAGATCATTGCAATTAAGGATGTGGCAGGAAATTATTTATTTGATCAAAATGTAGATAAAATAGGTTTTTTGGAGAATCCGGTTACCCTTCCTGGAGATAGTATAGTCAACTTTAGGATCTTTAAAGAAATTACTAATCTATTTTGGACAAGTCCTTTTTTTATAAATACCAATCAAATAGGTTTTGGATATTTTGGCGAGGCTGACATTGATGCAATTGAGGTGAAAAGTAAAGTACCTCAAAATTTCAGATATTTAATAAATAAAAATCGCAAAACGGATACTTTACATTTTTGGTTTAAGGGGGACAAAATAGATTCGTTGAAGTTCGCCATCGAAGAAAAAGACACCACCCGTTTATTCAATGTAAAGTTTAGGAAAGAATTAAGAGATTCCTTACAAATTAAATCCTTGACTAAATCAACAATGGGCTTGCTGGATAGTTTTAAAATTGAATCTAATTTACCTTTGGTGAAAATAAATTTGGATTTGATTAATATTAAGGGGCTTGATTCTTTATCAGTTCCTTTCAAGGCATCCTTGGATAAGAACTACGATAGATTATCAATATTTTACAATTGGCTGCCAAATGATAATTACAAAATCGAATTATTGCCAAATGCTTTAATTGACTTTTGGGGAAATACCCATGATACATTAAGATTTCGAACTGAAACAAAATCCATAACGGATTATGGAAATATTTTCTTACAATTAATTAGAGATGATGATGACCCCTTTATATTGGAATTGGTCAATCTTAAAGGAGAAATCTTAAGACGTTTTGATGTGTCTAATGAATTAGATTTTTATGAATTCAGATATTTAGAGCCTGGAAATTATTTGTTTCGATATATAAAGGACAAAAACGGTAATAAGAAATGGGATACAGGAAATTACCTAAAAAAATTACAACCAGAGATGGTCTTTTATTCTCAAGACACGATTGACCTGAGAGCTAATTGGGAGATTAATCAGCAGTTAAAAATACCCTCCACTGAGTTTGAAAATTTTTCAGTCCCTGATTCTATTAAAATATATAAAGAAGGGGAACCACAAGTTATTGACTCATTAGAAATATTAAATTAATAGTATATTTGAAAACAAAAATCAATGGGTGTAGGTAATATTGTATTGGCCTCAGTTTTGGTTTGTATTGTGCTCGGTGTTATTGCTGTGATACAATCCAGACTTTAAGTGTAATTATACCACTTTTTCAAAACCCTGTACGCCCTGTACAGTGGTGTATTTCATATTAAATTTCTTATCGGGATTGATGATTTTATGATATCCAAAAAATGTAAATACGCCATCAAGGCACTACTTTATCTAGCGGACCATCAGTCTGAGGATCGTTCAATATTCTCTTCAGAAATAGCTGAACAAGAAAAAATCCCCAAAAAATTTTTGGAGACTATTTTAAGAGAGCTTCGCAATTTTAAGCTATTGCAAAGTCAAAGGGGGAAAACCGGTGGCTATCGACTTTTAAAAGACCCAAAGAATATTTTCTTGGCGGAATTGATCCGTCAAGTGGATGGGCCCATAGCCATGTTGCCATGTGTATCACTGAATTATTACGCTTCATGTAATGAATGCGATGAGGAGAAATGTCAGATCAAAAATGTATTTGAGAAGGTAAGAGATAAAACTCTTGAAGTCCTTAATAATACTTCCATAGATTCTATGCGCACCAAAATTTAAAGGCGGTTAATAAAACTTCCTAGTGAGTCTTTAAATTGTATTCCTTCAAAGGTTCTGAGTTTGTTTAATTTTTGTTGCGCTTCTAGACCCCACAATAGGAATTCGACCATAAAGTAGTAATCTTTCGAGTCCAGTCCTGATTGAAACTCTTTCATGATTTTTTGGATAGCCGGGATGGAATCCAAAGATTTTTGGTGATTTTTCTCATTTGAAACATCCTCAAGAAAGAGTTCATTTTCTTTAAAAAACCATCCTAATAGCTCATCATAAGGACCTTCCTCATTGGGTTTTTCCAGTTTTTCGATCTTTGGAAAATACAGTGGGAACAGGCTTTTGATGGCATTCGAAATCAAATGATGAGCGACTTCTCCAGCTCCTTCCTGTTCCCCTTCATAGACCAATTCTATTTTCCCGTTGATGGCTGTGATGACCCCTAGAAAGTCACTCATTCGGATGGAGGTTTTAGAATCGTGGGTAATCAACAATCGTCTTTCGGCGGTACTGACCAGGTTTTCAAATGCAGTAATACTCATGCGCGTACTCACCCCACTTTTGGCATCTACATATTCACTTTTACGGGCCTCGAAACCAATTTGTTCCAAAAGGTCTTTGGCCAGCTCAGGGATGTGAATTTGTACTTGGTTCTCTTCTCTTATGATTGCTTCTTGTTGAGTAATCCTTTTTGCTATCTCTACATTGTGAGGATAATGTGTCAAAATCTGAGAACCTATTCTGTCTTTGAGAGGGGTTACAATGCTCCCTCTGTTGGTGTAGTCCTCAGGGTTGGCCGTAAATACAAATTGTATTTCGAGCGGGAGTCGCAGTTTGAAGCCCCGGATTTGAATTTCTTTTTCTTGTAAAATAGAGAATAGAGATACTTGAATTCTGGCCTGTAAATCTGGTAGCTCGTTCAGTACAAAAATACACCTATGGGCACGTGGGATCATACCATAGTGAATTACCCTCTCGTCCGCATAGCTCAATTTAAGAGTCGCGGCTTTTATAGGGTCAACGTCTCCAATCAAATCGGCTACCGTAACATCGGGTGTAGCCAACTTTTCAAAGAAACGTTCATCTCGAAACATCCAAACTACAGGAGTGTCGCCACCTTTTTCGTCAATCATTTCTTTTGCCCAGCGGGAAATGGGCTGAAGTGGATCGTCGTTGATTTCTGATCCGGCAACCACCGGTATCCATTCGTCTAGAAGTTCGGTCATTTGTCTGGCCAGTCTTGTTTTTGCCTGACCCCTCAATCCTAAAAGATTGATGTTGTGGCCCGAAAGTATAGCTCTTTCTATATCTGGGATCACCGTATTTTCATAACCGATCAATCCTTTGAAAGTGGTTTCCCCTTTTTTGATTTTTTCCCTAAGATTTTGGGCGAGTTCTTCTTGTATGCTTTTGGGTTGATAATTAGTTTTTTTGAGTTCCTTGAGGGTTGTTATTTTTGGTTTTTCCATGGGTTATCCAAAGCGTTTTTTTCTGTTTTTTTCATAATCTTCAAAAATCATTTCTCCGAGGTTATTGAGTCCGGTATAGAAAGCCTTTCCTTTGTTGGCAAAGGTAAATTCTTGAACAAATTGTTTGAGATAGGGGTCAGAGGCGATCATAAAGGTGGTGATTGGGATTTTGATTTTTTTGGCCTGTCGAGCCATCAGATAGCATTTTTCTACAATTGATCTGTCCAGTCCTGCACTGTTTTTGTAGTAGCTTCCATCGGGCATTTTGAGACAACTGGGTTTTCCGTCTGTGATCATGAAGATTTGTTTATTGGTATTCCTTTTCCTTCTGAGCATGTCCATGGCCAATGCCAATCCCGCAACAGTATTGGTGTGGTAAGGGCCAACTTGAAGGTAGGGTAATTCTTTGATGGAAATGGGTCGTGCATCGTTGCCAAATACCAAAATATCAAGGGTGTCTTTGGGGTATCGGGTGGTGATGAACTCTGCCAAGGCCATGGCTACTTTTTTGGCTGGGGTAATCCGGTCTTCGCCATACAAAATCATGCTGTGGCTGATGTCAATCATCAATACCGTACTCATTTGTGATTTGTGGTGGTTTTTTTCTACAACCAAGTCGTCTTCTGTGATTTGAAAGTCACCGATACCCGAGTGAATTTGAGCATTTTTGATACTTTCGGTCAAAACGATATTCTCTAGCGAATCTCCAAATTGGAAGCTACTAAGCTCTCCGGATTTTTCATCACCCGATCCTTGATGAGCGGTATTGTGATTGCCCAATCCGGATTTTCTCAACTTTCCAAAGATTTGCTTCAATGCGTATTCCCTTAGGATTTTTTCAGTCTTGGCGGTGATGCCCATTGACCGTTCACTGCCATCGGGTTTGATCTCGGCCCTAACAAAACCTTTATCCAGTAGGTCCTCGATAAAATCATCGATGGTATAATTCTCATCTGTCAGTTGATACTCCTCGTCCAGCTCACGAAGCCAGTCGATGGCCTCATTAAAATCACCTGAGGTATGGGTGATCAATTCCTTAAAAACTTCAAATAGTTTTTCAAAAGGGGATTGATCTGCCGATTGGGCTTGACGAAATAATATCCCTGTCCTAATGTTGTAAGAATTCATTTAAACAATGATCATAGCAATTCAATTCAAATATAAATCAAAATAGTGCTAAGAAAAGATATTGATTATAGAAATTATAAGTTACATTTCTAGTGAGCGGATATAATCTTCCAAGAGTGTCAAACCCTCTTGATGGATACTTTTCCGTCCAATTTCTGGCATCATAATTCCAGGGTCGGTACTGTTGTAACGGTAAATCATTATGGAGTTTTCTGGTTCACCCGGGACAATACTGAATTTGAGATTTCCCGATCCTTTACCGGCCGCGATAGGAGGTTTGAATATCCCTCTTCTACGGTTGTTTTTTTCGTGGTAGGTGAGGTTGAGACCTGAATTTTTGGCCGGGCCAAGGTCATTGTGACAATGGGCACAATTGACGTGAAGGTAGGCTTTGGCCCTTTCATTAAGAGTCCCCGAATCTTTTTGGTTCCAGACGGCAAAGCGCGGTCGTTTGTCTTTATGGGGTAGTCCAGTAAGAACTTTTTTTTCAACAAAATATTCCAGTTGGTCATGAACCCTTCCTTGATAGATGTTTTTTCGGTTGAGTTGACCCGCAATGGGACCAATAGGTGAAATTTCCTTACCCAACATATGACAGCTTTTGCACTGGGTTTGATTGGGAATCATATAATTTAAGTTTTGACTTTTTCCATTATGATCGATCCAACTGATCGGAGTTTCTCCCCCAATTATATTCAGAAAAGCATCAGTTTGTTCTTCATTCCAAACATAGGAAAGGGTTTTCCATGATTGATTTTGCTCTTTGATCAACAAACGAGTTTCTATGATTTGTTTTTCTCCCTCCGAATTTCTGAAGTCCGAAGGGTAATAAAAGTTTTTGATTATGATGCTTCCAACATCAAACTCCAATACTCCTTTGTTGCGGTATGACATTTTCTTACCCTCGGGAAAATAGATGAATCTTTTTTTGTAGGAGTAGTCTGAAAAAAGAGCGTTGTTAAGTTTGTATTCATAAACATTTTTGCCAGGCTTAAGATCAGCAATTTTGCCCTCAAAAAAGTTATATTTAGAAAGTTTGACGATTTCATCGGGTTTGTCTTTGGTAATGGCCATTTTAGAGATTACTTTTCTGGCTATTGGTGCGATTCCTTTTTCCACATTGTTTTTGCAAGAAACCAAAAAACTGAGGGAGATGGCCAAAAAAGAAAAATATTTAAGGGATGACATTTAGATGGATTTTTTAAAATCAACTTCACATTCATAATTCCCGACGTCATTAGAGAATTCTTTAAAATCATTTGCTGCATCTAGGGCAGCAAAGTTAATTGTCCCATTATTATGGATGCAAACTTTGTATTCAGGGTTTACTTGTTGGCCCTTAATGAAATAGTCTTCTGGTAAAATACCGTCATAAGCGATGTCAGGGATTTTCATTCCATTTTTCAAGATCCATAATTTACCAAAATCGCTATCTAAAGCGGGGAACCAATGTTTGTTTTTGAATTGATTGTTGTAAATAATTATTTTTCCCGGATAAGCACTGTATTGGGTGTCACTTTCGTAATCATTTTCTACCTGTCTAACTCTATTGGGGAGTGTATTCTTTTCCTTTTTTTTCTTTTTGTTTTTTGGAGGGACATACATTTCATAGCTTATAATAGAGCTATTTATGGTTTTGTGATTTTCAATTTTATTTTCATAGAGGGCGACCTTTTTGGTGGCCATTATGATGACACCCGATCCTCTAGGTATATTACTCACGATAGAACCCTTTACTCCAAAATTTTTCAAATTGTTGTCGTGAATATGATTATTATAGGCCTTAACATCTTCTCCATAAACCAACAGGTGGGGGAGATTGAAAATGAGAAGCCCTCCGGTGTTTTGATAAATCTCATTGTTGTAGATTTCAACTTGGCTGCTGTTTTCACTTTCGATACCAGCAACATTGAAGTAGGCTTTGTTGTTTTTTACCGTTACGTTTTGAGATTGCCCAACATAGATACCAGCATCCGAAGCCCCTATGGCTTCACATCCCTCAATGAGTAGATTTTTACACAAAACAGGATAAATGGCATAGGCTCCATTTTGTGTCGAGACTTCTCCAGTCCATGCCGAGCGAATGTTGCGTATGATCACATTTTCTGAATCTGTGATTTTTAGATTATCTCCAGAAGCATCTTCGATGGACATATTTTCAATGGTTAGGTTCTCACAATTCGAAATCCTGATTCCCTCTGCCCCTTGTTTTTGCCCTTTAAAGGATAGTACTGTTTTTTCGATACCCTTACCCCGTAGAATAATATTTTTCTTACTATTCAAAATCAAAGATTGAGAAAAAAGATAGTGACCTTCGGGCAGTTCAATCACACTGCTGTCTTGAGCTGTAATGAATGCCTCTAGTATGGGAATTTCCATATCCAAATAATCTCTATCAGGATTATAAGAGGGCATTGATGGAGATTTTAACAGCAAAAAAGCAAGAAGTGCCAAAACCCCTATTATGGGTTGAATAATTTTTATTTTCAAATCACGCTTTTTTAGATGAATCCAACCAAAATTAACTAATAAAATTTTAAACATTGGAATGATTAAAAATGTTATATTTGCAGTGCATTATGAAAAACAATCAGAGGCGACCATTGAGTCCCTCTTTTTTTTGAAATGAATTTTAATCAAAAAGTTGAAGATTTGTTGTCAATGGTCTTAAAGCAGCATTCCAACATTTTTCTGGTAGATCTTAAAATATCTCCTGATAAATCTATTAAGATTATTTTGGATGGTGACAAAGAAGTCAAAGTCATAGATTGTATCAATGTTAGCAGGGCCATTGAGGGAGCTTTAAACAGAGATGAAGAGGATTATAGCCTAGAGGTAGCTTCAGCAGGAGTGGGAAGTCCTTTGAAATCTCCAAGACAATACCGAAAAAATCTGGGTAGAAAATTGGAAGTTATATCGACAGAAGGAAAAAAATTTGAGGGAGAATTAACTCACGTTAGAGAAGATGCAATTGAACTGCAATGGAAACAGCGTGAGCCTAAGCCATTAGGAAAAGGAAAAGTAACGGTAACAAAAAATAAAACCTTAATGTTTGATGAAATCAGTCAAACTAAGGTGATGATCAAATTTTAATATTCATAAATGGAAAATTTAGCACTAATAGAATCTTTTTCTGAATTCAAAGACGATAAATTAATAGACAGGGTTACTCTTATGGTAATCTTGGAGGAAGTTTTTAGAAATACCCTCAAAAGAAAATTTGGCTCGGATGAAAACTTCGACATCATCATCAATCCTGACAAAGGGGATTTGGAAATATGGAGAAACAGAATCGTTGTTAAGGATGGTGAAGTCGAGGATCCCAATCAGGAAATTGAATTGACCGAGGCTCAAAAAATAGAGCCTGATTTTGAAGTTGGTGAGGATGTTTCTGAAGAAGTAAAATTGGTTGATTTGGGTAGAAGGTCTATCCAAACTTTGAGACAAAATCTTATTTCTAAAATATTTGAACATGACAGTACAAATATTTTCAATCAGTTTAAGGACCGTACAGGAGAGCTTTTTACTGCTGAGGTTCACCACATCAGAAACCGAGAGGTCATTTTGTTAGATGACGATGGCAATGAGATTATTCTACCTAAAGATCGCCAAATTCCAAATGACTTTTTCCGCAAAGGGGACAATATAAGAGGTGTTATTGATTTGGTGGAGTTAAGAGGTAATAAGCCCAGAATTATTCTTTCTAGGACATCACCAGTATTCTTGGAAAAGTTATTTGAACAGGAAATTCCAGAAGTTTTTGACGGTCTTATTACAATTAAAAAAGCAGTAAGAATTCCCGGTGAAAAAGCTAAAGTAGCCGTAGACTCTTACGATGACAGGATCGACCCTGTAGGGGCATGTGTAGGAATGAAGGGGTCCAGAATTCATGGAATTGTTAGGGAGCTTGGTAATGAAAATATTGACGTGATAAATTACACAAACAACTTACAGTTATATATAACAAGAGCATTGAGTCCTGCCAAAATCAATTCTTTGAAAATTGACGAAGATACTAAAAGGGTTCAGGTTTATCTTAATCCCGAAGAGGTTTCAAAGGCTATAGGAAGAGGAGGCCATAACATCCGTTTGGCAGGTAAGCTTACGGGATACGAAATTGATGTTTATCGAGAGGGTGTAGAAGAAGATGTTGAATTGACTGAGTTTAGAGATGAAATTGACGCTTGGGTTATTGAAGAATTTAAGAAAGTAGGACTAGATACTGCTAAAAGTATTTTGGAACTTGATGCAACTGACCTGATCAAGCGAACAGACCTTGAAGAAGAGACTGTTGCTGAGGTAATAAGAATTTTAAAAGCGGAATTTGAGGAATAAACGTGGGGATTTTTCCTACTTTTGACATGTAAAAGATTTTTATGGCTGAGGTTTCAAAGATAAGATTAAATGTTGCGCTAAGAGAATTGAATATTTCATTGGATCGTGCCGTTGAGTTTTTGGCACAGCAAAATATTGAAATTGAAGGTCGACCAACTTCCAAAATCTCAAAAGATATATATCAAATACTCTTGGATGAGTTTGAGACAGATAAATCCAAAAAAGATGCATCTCACGAAATTGGTGAAGAGAAAAGAAAGGAAAAGGAATCCATACGAATCCTTCAAGAAAAAAAAGAACTGGAGCGGCTCGAGCAACAACAGAAACGACAGGAGATTATTAAGGCAAAGGCAACTATCAAAAAGCCTGTTTCATTAGGAAAAATTGATCTTGAAGCACAAAATGCCAAGCCTATATCATCTTCCTCAAAAGAGGTCGGAAAATCAGAAGTAGATGTGGCTCTTAACGTGGAAAGTGAATCTGTTACTAAAATTACAGTAAAAAAAGATGTAGAGTTAAATCTCGAAGGTGAAGCAATAGCTGATCCAGATAAAAAGGAAGTTACCCCGTCAACAGAGGATGAAGCCTCCAAGGCCATCAAAACACAATACAAAACTTTATCTGGTCCAAAAAAAACAGGGCAAATTATTGATTTGGATGAGTTCAAAAAGAAAGAAAAAGGAGTAGAGGATGCACGGAAACGAAAAAGAAAAAGGATCAGCAAAGAACCATTATCTAAAACTTCTTCAAGAGATGTAAACAACCAAAAAAAACAACAGTCCTCTCAAAAAAACCGTCCTAACTCAACACCTGAAAAGGCAGAGCCAACTGATGAGGAGGTGCAAAAACAAATCCGTGAAACCCTTGAAAAGCTTCAAGGTAAATCAAATAAATCTAAGGGAGCAAAATACAGGAGAGACAAAAGAGATCAGCATCGTCAAAAGTCGGAAACCGAGCAGGCTGAACAAGAGGCAAGTAGTAAAATTTTAAAAGTTACAGAATTTATTACTGTAGGAGAGGTCGCAACTTTGATGGAAGTCGGCTCTACTGAAATAATTTCTGCTTGCATGTCATTGGGGATTATGGTGACTATGAACCAACGACTAGATGCAGAAACCCTGAGTATTGTTGCAGAGGAGTTTGGGTATCAAGTAGAATTTGTTAAAACTGAGTTAGAAGAAAGCATAGCAGAAGAGGAAGATAAAGAAAGTGATTTACAGCCACGTGCACCCATCGTAACGGTAATGGGTCATGTTGATCATGGTAAAACCTCTTTATTGGATTACATCCGAGAGGAAAATGTGATCGCTGGTGAATCTGGAGGAATTACCCAACACATTGGGGCTTATTCGGTAACACTAAAAGACAATCAAAAAATAACATTTTTGGATACACCTGGTCACGAGGCATTTACTGCGATGCGTGCGCGGGGTGCTCAGGTTACCGATATTGCGATTATAGTAATTGCCGCAGATGATGACATTATGCCACAAACTAAAGAAGCTATCAGCCATGCTCAAGCTGCTGGAGTTCCATTGATATTTGCTATTAACAAAGTAGATAAGCCCAATGCTAACCCTGATAAAATAAAGGAAGCTTTGGCAGGAATGAATCTGATGGTAGAAGAGTGGGGTGGAAAAATACAATCCCAAGATATTTCAGCTTTAAAGGGCACAGGGGTCAATGAATTACTGGAAAAAGTATTATTGGAAGCCGAACTTCTGGAACTTAAGGCCAATCCCAACAGAAAGTCTAAAGGCACTGTAGTTGAGGCCTTTTTAGACAAGGGTCGCGGTTATGTTTCCACCATATTGGTACAAACGGGAACCCTAAGAATTGGAGATTACTTATTGGCTGGTAAGCACAGTGGAAAGATCAAGGCCATGTTCGATGAGCGTGGAAATCATTTAGAAACAGCCCCTTCGTCAACTCCGGTTTCTATTTTAGGGTTGGATGGAGCTCCTCAGGCAGGAGACAATTTCCACGTCTTGGAGGATGAAAAGGAAGCCAAGCAAATAGCAGCAAAAAGAACACAACTTTTGAGAGAGCAAAACGTTAGGACACAGCGTCACATTACTTTGGATGAAATCGGAAGAAGAATTGCTCTTGGAGAATTCAAAGAGTTGAATATGATACTCAAGGGTGATGTTGATGGATCTGTTGAAGCCCTTACTGATTCTTTACAAAATCTTTCTACTGACGAAATTCAAGTGAATATTATTCACAAAGGAGTGGGAGCCATAACAGAGTCTGATGTTTTGTTAGCCTCAGCTTCGGATGCTATTGTCATTGGATTTAATGTCAGGCCAATGGGTAATGCAAGAGCTATAGCAGATAAGGAGGAAATTGATATTAGATCCTACTCCATTATATATGACGCTATCAACGATGTTAAAGATGCAATGGAGGGAATGCTATCTCCCGAGATGAAAGAAGAAATTACTGGTACAGCTGAAATCAGAGAAACATATAAAATTTCGAGGGTGGGAACCATTGCAGGGTGTATGGTTACCAGCGGAAAAATTTACCGCAACTCTGGAATCCGTCTGATACGTGAAGGAGTGGTTGTCCACTCTGGAAACCTCTCTTCCCTCAAGAGATTTAAGGACGACGTCAAAGAAGTAGCCAAAGGTTATGATTGTGGTATACAAATCAAAAATTTCAATGATATCCAACAGCTCGATGTGTTGGAATGTTTCCAAGAGATAGCCGTCAAAAAGAAACTCTAATTTTTTATTTCCAGTAGAAAAGATGCCGGATAATATTGTTTCATCTCTTTCAGTTTTTTCAGTCCAACGTAATAGTCTTTATATCGGCCCACTTGAACTTTGTAGTTGGGGGTTTCGAAACTCAATTCTGCCTCCCAATCAGGAAATTTTTTTTTAAAATTTTCGTATAATTCCAGTGCTCTTTTGTTACCTCCATAGTATAATTGTATAGTGTAAAACTTTGAGGTGTAATTTTCAGTGTCAATCTTAATTTTAGTCTCCATTAGCTTAATTATTGTTGAATCTTGTTCAATCTTTAATGTAGCAGTTTGAGCTGAGAGCTTAGGAACATATAAAAATAACAGAATAGACCAGTAAATCAAGTAATAAACAAGTTTTGTCATTTCACAAAAGAACAAAAAAAAACAAAAAATAGTGTTCAAAATTAGCTGCAAAATTAAACAGCTATTTAGAATTGGTATAAATTATAAAAATGTTAAATGTGAGGCTTTAAGTTAACAAGTCTATGACTTAAATTTGCTGAGGATTTTAGAATACAAAAATTGTTGTTCCTACCAATTAAATTGAACATTGTTTTATCATTTAGCTTAGCCTCATCAAGGTTGTGTTTCTTGTTGTCTTCAGCATTCACCTTTTTTTCAATTTTTATTATTTCTGCGCAAGATGTAGACGTCCAAGCTGGAAAAAAACTTTTTAATGCCAATTGTGCTTCTTGTCATAAATTGAACAAGAAAGCTGTTGGGCCAGCTCTCAAGGGCGTTTCTGCAAAATACGATCGTGAGTGGCTTTATAGTTGGATCAAAAACAGTTCGGCCATGATTAAGGCAGGAGATCCTCAAGCGGTAGCTGTTTGGGAAGAATACAATAAGGTGGCAATGAATGCTTTTCCCATGTTGTCTAATGTCGACATCGACAACATTTTAGCCTACACGGATTATATTCCTCCAGCACCTGTAGTTTCAGCTGCAACCCAACAAAATGTAGCTTCAACCTCCGGTTCTGGCACCAGTAATGATTTGATACTAGCTGCCCTTACATTAGTATTCCTGATGTTGGTAGTAATGTTGTTTTTGGTGCAAAAAACACTTAAACGTATTGCCATGGCCAGTGGTGTAGATATTAGACCCCTGGATAAAGAAAAGCGAACTCCTTTATGGCATTTGGTCGCCAAAAATCATTTTCTGATTTTTCTTATGGTAATTGGGTTTCTATTGAGCAGTGCATATTTTGTTTATGGTTATTTAATGCAAATAGGAATTGACCAAGGATATATGCCCGTTCAGCCCATCCATTACTCGCATAAAATTCATTCAGGAGCCAATCAAATAGAATGTAAATACTGTCACTCTTCTGCCAGGGTTTCTAAACATTCAGGGATTCCTTCTTTGAATGTCTGTATGAATTGTCACAAAAATATTGCAGAATATAATGGTGATGAAGACACAGAAAACGGATACACCAAAGAGTTTTACACCAAAGAGATTAAAAAATTATACGATGCTGTTGGTTGGGATGAAGAGAATCAATCTTACACCGGCAATACCAAACCTGTAAAATGGGTAAGGATTCACAACCTGCCTGATTTTGTATATTTCAATCATGCCCAACACGTCCAAGTGGGGGGTATAGAATGTCAGACTTGTCATGGACCAGTTGAGGAAATGGAGGTCATGTATCAGCATTCTTCTCTGACAATGGGATGGTGTATCAATTGTCATAGAGAAACCAACATAAAGGTCAAGGACAATGAATATTATGCCAAAATTCACGATGAATTATCCAAGAAATATGGAGTCGAAAAATTGACCGTTGCCCAGATGGGAGGTTTGGAATGTGGTAAGTGTCATTATTAATTACGTTTAAACAGCATTATGTCATCAAATAAAGTTTATTGGAAAAGCGTAGCGCAACTCGATAAAGACAATGAGTTGGTTCAAAAGCTGGAACAAAAAGAATTTGTCGATCAAATTCCAGTCGACGAATTTTTAGGAGATGAACAAACCATGAGTCTATCCAATACTAACCGGAGGGATTTTCTCAAATATGTTGGATTCAGTACTGCTGCTGCCAGTTTAGCTGCATGTGAGGGCCCTGTAATTAAATCTGTACCCTATGTGGTGCAACCCGAACAAATCATCCCAGGAATTGCAAATTATTTTGCTACTGCAATTGCCGACGGCTTTGATTTTAGGAGTGTTATCATAAAAACCCGAGAGGGTCGACCCATAAAAGTAGAGAACAATAAAGAGGCACCGACCTTAGGAGGTGGTAATGCGAGAGTCCATGCATCTATATTGTCTATGTATGACATCAACAGATTGCAAGGACCAAAAGCTGAGGGAGAGGATATTAACTGGAGCGATTTCCTCGATCGAGTTGGTGCCAAACTCAAAGCAATGGCCGTTACTAATAAGCCAATTGTTTTACTTACGCAAACATTTGCCAGCCCAACTACTCAAAAGATAATTGAAAGATTCATCGCACAGTTTCCAAATGTGAGTCATTTGGTCTATGATACTCAGTCTTCAAGTCATGCATTGGATGCTTTCGAAAATGTTTATGGCATTAGGGCTTTGGCAGATTATGATTTTTCTATTGCAGAAACCATAGTTTCTGTAGGAGCGGATATTTTAGGTGACTGGCAAGGAGGAGGATACGATAGTGGTTATTCCCAGTCCAGAATTCCAAAAAAACAATTTGGAAAATCTGAAATGTCTTACCACATTCAGTTTGAGTCAAATATGACGCTCTCAGGAGCTAATTCAGACAAAAGAATTCCAACTGATCCCAACACCCAAAAAAAAATAATTGCTCAAATATATGCCAAACTTACAGGTGTCTCTTTAAGTAATGATTTGAGCCCTCAACTTGCAAAAGTTGTTTCGCAAGCAGCTAATCGACTAAAAAAATCTGGATCTAAGGCAGTTATTGTTTCAGGAATTGAAGATGTTGCTGTTCAAGAAGTTGTTTTGGCCATCAATCATTATTTAGGATCAGAAGTAATTGATGTCTCACAACCTAGATTTATTCGTCAAGGAAGTAATAAACTTGTCAAACGGCTACTTGATGATATGGAAAGTGGTAAGTTGAAAGGATTAATTACTGCCGGAGTAAATCCCGGTTTTACATTACCCAACTCTGATGCATTTAATACGGCTCTTTCCAAATTGGAATTATCCGTTGCTTTCGCTATGAAAGAAGATGAAACTGCAGCAGCAGCCCAATTTATCGCTGCTACACCACACTATCTTGAGAGTTGGGGAGATTATCAATTTAAAAAAGGACACTATGCACTGGCACAACCAACCATTCGTCCTCTTTTTGATACCCAACAATTTCAAGATATTCTCTTAAAGCTTTCAGGTAGCAACAAATCCTATTATGAAGAGATAAAATCTAATTGGTCTGAAAATATACTAAAGGAGAATTCATGGAATAAAACCTTACACGATGGTTTTATATCAGTTGATGATAAGATCGAATCCAAAAATATTTCATTTGATGTAAGTCGTCAAATCAATTCTTTATTAAATGCTTCCTCTGGAGCCGGTGATATTTCTTTGGTATTATACTGTAAAACAGGAATGGGAGATGGTCAACAGGCCAATAACCCTTGGTTACAAGAATTCCCAGATCCTATCACCAGAGTTTCCTGGGACAATTATTTGACGGTTTCTGCAGTAGATGCCAAAAAAATAGGTTTAAAAAACGTGAATGTAGCCGACGGAGCGCTCAATGGTAGTTATGCTAAGGTGACTTTAGGAAATAAAAGCCTTGTAGTGCCTGTACTTATTCAGCCGGGTCAAGCACAAGGAACTGTAGGTATGGCATTTGGATATGGTGAAAGAAGAGGTTTACAAGATGAAATGCAGGTAGGTGTGAATGCTTATCACCTATATAATAACTTCGAAGCGATTCAGCAAGTTAAAGTAAGTCCGGCAGAGGGATACCATGAATTTGCCTGTGTGCAATTGCATAATACATTGATGGGTAGAGGAGACATTATCAAAGAAACCTCTTTAGAGATTTTCAAAACTAAAGACAAGGAGTATTGGAACGCAATACCAAAAGTTTCCAAGAACCATATTGAGTACGAAGTTACCTCTCCCGAGGTCGATATGTGGCAGGCTTTTGACCGCTCTGTGGGCCATCATTTCAATATGTCTATAGATCTCAACGCATGCACAGGATGCGGTGCTTGTGTGATTGCTTGTCATTCAGAGAATAACGTTCCTGTGGTTGGAAAGCAAGAAATAAGGAAGTCCAGAGACATGCATTGGTTGAGAATTGATCGTTATTACTCCTCAGGAGAAACCTTTGAGGAAGACGATCAAACCAAAGAAAATATTTCAGGATTAGGGGATTCATTGACCACTTTTGGCGAGATGGAAAATGCATCAGAAAACCCGCAGGTTGCCTTTCAGCCCGTTATGTGTCAGCACTGTAACCATGCCCCTTGTGAAACAGTTTGCCCAGTTGCAGCATCTTCTCATGGAAGACAAGGTCAAAATCATATGGCCTATAACCGTTGTGTAGGAACTCGCTATTGCGCTAATAACTGCCCCTACAAAGTAAGGAGGTTTAATTGGTTCCTTTATAATAAAAATGATCATTTTGATTATCATATGAACAATGATTTGGGTCGTATGGTTTTGAACCCAGATGTGGTGGTTCGCTCAAGAGGTGTTATGGAAAAGTGTTCCATGTGTATCCAGATGACTCAAAAAACCATTTTAGATGCCAAGCTTGAAGGAAGAGAGATTAAAGACGGAGAGTTCCAAACTGCTTGCTCTAATGCTTGTAGCAATGGTGCTATTACTTTTGGAGACATAAATGATAAAGACAGTCAGGTGGCTGCTTTAAAAGATGAGGATAGAATGTATCACTTACTGGAAAGTGTTGGGACTAAACCCAATGTAATGTATCAAGCTATCGTAAGAAATACTGATAAATCCTAGAAATAGAAAAACAAACTATGGCATCTCATTACGAATCACCGATAAGGAAACCCCTAGTAACAGGGGATAAAACATATCACGATGTGACAGTTGACGTTGCTGCTCCCGTTGAGGGAAAAGCCAATCGCCAATGGTGGATCGTTTTTGGAATTGCTCTTTCAGCCTTCCTTTGGGGGCTGGGCTGCATTGCTTACACTATAGGAACCGGTATCGGTACATGGGGCTTGAATAAGACAGTAGGCTGGGCGTGGGATATCACCAACTTTGTATGGTGGGTCGGTATTGGTCATGCCGGTACTCTGATCTCTGCCGTACTTCTTTTGTTTAGACAAAAATGGAGAATGGCCATCAATCGTTCAGCGGAAGCCATGACCATTTTCTCTGTAATTCAGGCTGGATTATTCCCAATTATACACATGGGAAGACCTTGGTTGGCTTATTGGGTATTGCCTATCCCTAATACTTTTGGTTCACTATGGGTGAATTTTAATTCACCACTCTTGTGGGACGTATTTGCAATATCCACTTATTTGTCAGTTTCTCTTGTCTTTTGGTGGACGGGCTTACTCCCTGATTTTGCAATGATTCGTGACAGAGCGATCAAGCCTTTCCAGAAGAAAATATACAGTCTTTTGAGTTTTGGGTGGTCAGGTAGGGCCAAAGACTGGCAACGTTTTGAGGAGGTATCACTTGTATTAGCGGGATTAGCCACTCCATTGGTACTTTCAGTGCATACCATTGTATCCTTCGACTTTGCTACTTCCGTAATTCCCGGATGGCACACCACTATTTTCCCTCCTTACTTTGTTGCAGGTGCAATTTTCTCAGGGTTTGCCATGGTACAAACCCTTTTGATCATCATGCGTAAAGTTTCCAATTTAGAAGACTATATAACTATACAGCATATTGAATTGATGAACATAGTCATCATGATCACCGGTTCCATCGTTGGGGTAGCATATATTACTGAATTATTTATTGCATGGTATTCCGGGGTTGAATATGAACAGTATGCTTTCCTTAACCGAGCTACAGGACCTTATTGGTGGGCTTATTGGTCGATGATGACTTGTAACGTTTTCTCTCCTCAGTTTATGTGGTTTAAAAAATTGAGAACCAGTATTGTATTTTCCTTTATCATTTCCATAGTAGTCAACATTGGAATGTGGTTTGAACGGTTTGTAATTATCGTAACATCACTCCACAGAGATTACCTACCATCCTCATGGACCATGTTCTCCCCCACATTTGTGGATGTAGGAATATTTATAGGAACGATTGGATTTTTCTTTGTACTGTTTTTACTCTATTCCAGAACCTTCCCTGTGATTGCTCAAGCAGAAGTAAAAACCATTTTAAAATCCTCCGGTGAGAAGTATAAAAAATTAAGAGATGGCGAATGAGCAGTAATAAAGTAATACATGCTTTGTACGACGATGATGACACTTTGTTGTCGGCAGTTAAGTCTATCCGGGAAAAAAAGTATCATATAGAAGAGGTCTATACCCCCTTTCCCGTCCACGGTTTGGACAAGGTATTAGGGTTGGCTGATACCCGAATTTCAATCATGGCCTTTATCTATGGATGTATAGGCTTTTCAGTAGCCATTTTGATGATGAACTTTATCATGATCGAAGATTGGCCTCAAAACATTGGTGGAAAACCCAGTTTTTCCTATTTGGAAAACATGCCGGCTTTTGTCCCCATTATGTTTGAGATGACCGTATTCTTTGCCGCCCACCTGATGGTAATCACCTTTTATCTGAGGAGTAAGTTGTGGCCTTTCAAAGAAGCTGAAAATCCGAATCCACTGACCACAGACGACAAATTCTTGATCGAAATAGAGCTACATAGTGACGAAAAAGAACTTAAAGCACTACTCAAAGAAACAGGTGCTATTGATATTAAAACCATTGAAAAAAAAGGCGATCATGAATAGAATAATTTGTTTTGGGTTGCTTATGTTACTGCTGTTGAGCTTACAGTCGTGTTTTAATACGTCGAAACCCAACTATCAGTATTTCCCCAATATGTACGAACCTGTAGGTTATGAAACCTATGCGGATTCAGATGCTTTTGCCAACGGTATCGAAGCACAACTTCCTGCAGAGGGCTCCATCAACCGAGGTTGGATACCTTATGATTATCCTGACAGTAACGAAGGATACGAGGCAGCCAAGGCTGACTTGAAATCACCCATCGAAGTCAATGCCGATCACCTCAAACAAGGAAAAGAATTATATGGTATCTACTGCGCTGTTTGTCACGGTGATAAAGGGAACGGACAGGGTATTTTGATGACCAGAGAAAAGTATTTAGGGGTACCCAGTTATGCAGATCGCGATATTACCCCTGGGAGTATTTACCATGTATTGATGTATGGTAGAAACGCAATGGGTTCCCATGCAGGACAAGTCAATGCCACAGAAAGATGGCAAATTGCCCAGCATGTTATGGAGTTGAGACAAAACCTAATTAAATAATTTATTGGAAAACGGTATGTATACTTTTACAAATAAATTAAGAAACTTTTCCATCACTCTGATGGTTGTCGGATTTTTAGGTTTGACCTATGGTTTTTTAACTGCTCCCGAGACCGTTGAAGAAGCCACTTTAATGGTTGCAGATGCGCATCATGGCGAAGGTCTCGGTAATAGCCATTCCGATACTGCTCATGATGACCATCATGAAGATACCTCCGCTCATGCAGAAGAACATGTGGAAGATCACCATGATGAACACCTGCTCCACCAACTGCAAAATAAACCTTGGGCTGCCCTATATGTAGCGGCATTCTTCTTTATGATGATCTCCCTTGGGACTTTGGCTTTTTACGCCATCAATCGTGCAGCTCAGGCAGGGTGGTCACCTGCCCTATTTAGGGTCATGGAAGGAATTACAGCCTACCTCTTGCCCGGTGCAATTATCGTTTTTGTGATTCTCGCCCTTTCCGGAATGCATTTCAATCATCTCTTTATCTGGATGGATCCTGAAGTGGTGGCACATGACAAGTTGATCCAAGGAAAAACAGCTTTCTTAAATACTCCTTTTTTCTTGGCAAGGGCATTGTTTTATATAGCAGGATGGTCAGCCTATCGCTATTTTTCTAGAAAATTCTCGTTGGCACAAGATCAAGCCAGTGATGCGTCCAACCACAAAAAGAATTTTAGGATATCTGCAGCTTTCTTGGTATTCTACATTGTAACAGAATCTATGATGGCCTGGGATTGGGTTATGTCCATTGACCCCCATTGGTTCAGTACGCTCTTTGGATGGTACGTATTTGCCAGTATGTTTGTGTCTGGGATAACTACTATTGCCTTAATCGCAATTTACCTTAAATCCAAAGGATATCTTGAAAAAGTCAATGATAGCCACATACATGATTTGGGTAAATTCATGTTTGGGATCAGTATTTTTTGGACCTATTTGTGGTTTTCACAGTTCATGCTTATATGGTATTCCAATATTCCTGAGGAAGTTACATACTTTATCAGTCGAATTGAAGATTACAACCTCCCATTTTTTGGTATGCTGGTCATGAATTTCGTATTCCCTTTATTGATCTTGATGAATAGTGATTACAAACGCATAAATTACTTTATAGTAATGTCGGGAATCGTTATTCTATTGGGCCACTATATAGACGTATTTAATATGATCATGCCCTCGGCAGTAGGAGACCAATGGTTTATTGGTATTGCTGAGATTGGAGCTTTTCTCTTTTTCTTTGGTCTGTTCATATTTGTTGTTTTTAAAGAAATTTCCAAAGCCCCACTTCATGCGGCTGGAGATCCATACATGGGAGAGAGTGAACGTTTTCATTATTAAAAATTAATGGTAAGATAAATGACGATTTTATTGACACTTACGGTTTTAGCTTTAATTGCAATTGCCCTCTGGCAAATCACCAAGATATTTGAATTGTCTCAACCCAAAAAAAAGAATAATCAAGTAGCAGATGATGATGATAATCGTTGGAATGGGCAGTTGATGTTCGGCTTTTTGATATTCATATATGCCATTACTTTATATTCATTTTGGAAGTGGGGAGATGTTCTATTACCAGATGCGTCTTCAGAGCACGGTTTAGAATATGATAACTTGATGTGGATATCATTTGCTATTATCTTTTTTACTCAAACTATTACCCAGGCCCTTTTACATTATTTTGCCTATAAATATAGAGGTGAAAAAGGTAAAAAGGCCTTGTTTTATGCTGATAACGACCGTTTAGAGGCCATTTGGACGATCATTCCTGTGATCGCTTTGGCCGGTTTGATTCTTTATGGATTGTACACTTGGACAGACATCATGACCGTCGAGGAAAATGAAGATGCATTAGTAGTTGAATTATATGCACAACAGTTCAATTGGAAAGCTCGTTATGCGGGAGAAGACGGTGTTTTGGGTGATGCCAATGTTCGTTTCTTACAAGATTTCGATGGCAAAAATCTTGTAGGAATAGATGCAACAGACCCCAATGGTTTTGACGATGTAGTGGTTCAGGAATTACATCTGCCAGCAGGAAGGGAAGTCATATTTAAAATGCGTTCTCAGGATGTATTGCACTCGGCTTATATGCCCCACTTTAGAGCTCAGATGAATTGTGTACCCGGCATGATTACAGAATTTGCTTTTATTCCTACAGTTACAACTGAGGAAATGCGACAAAATGAGGATATTAAGGCCAAAGTCAAAAAGATCAATGCCATCAGGAGAGAAAATAGTCAGGTACTTCTTGCAAAAGGAGAGGAAGCATTAGAGCCATATGTCTTCGATTATTTGTTACTTTGTAATAAAATTTGTGGGGCTTCCCACTACAATATGCAAATGAAAATCGTCGTTGAAACCCCAGAAGAATTTGAAAAATGGATGATTGATCAACAAACTTTTGCAGAAGTCATTCAATAACCTATTAAAATTAATTTAAGATTATGTCAACAGTAGCAGCGCAAGTACACGAAGAGGAGGATCACGGACATCATCACAAAGAAACGTTCATCACAAAGTATGTTTTTAGTCAGGACCATAAAATGATTTCAAAACAATACTTGATCACTGGTTTATTTATGGGAATTATAGGTATTGCAATGTCTCTATTGTTCCGTTTACAATTGGCGTGGCCAGAACAGCCAATGGGCATCATGTCAGCTCTTTTAGGAAAATGGGCCCCTGATGGAGTCATGGATCCTAATGTATATTTGGCTTTGGTAACTATTCATGGTACCATCATGGTATTTTTTGTGCTCACTGCAGGATTGAGTGGTACCTTCAGTAACCTTTTAATCCCATTACAGATCGGTGCTAGAGATATGGCCTCCGGGTTACTCAACATGATCTCTTACTGGTTGTTTTTCATTTCAAGTGTTATCATGGTTATTTCCCTGTTTGTAGAAGCTGGGCCTGCAGCAGCGGGATGGACTATTTATCCGCCATTGAGCGCCTTACCACAAGCCCAACCTGGTTCCGGTTTGGGAATGACCCTTTGGTTGGTTTCTATGGCCATATTCATTGCCTCTTCACTTTTGGGTTCGTTAAATTATATCGTAACCGTATTAAACCTGAGAACAAAAGGAATGACCATGAGTCGATTGCCCCTAACCATATGGGCATTTTTTATCACAGCTATTATTGGTGTGGTCTCCTTCCCAGTCCTTTTGTCAGCAGCATTATTGTTGATCATGGACAGGAGTTTTGGGACATCTTTTTTTCTCTCAGACATCTTTATACAAGGTGAGGTATTGCACTATCAAGGAGGATCTCCAGTATTGTATGAACACCTTTTTTGGTTCTTAGGCCATCCCGAGGTATACATTGTTTTGTTACCGGCTTTGGGTATCACCTCCGAGATAATTGCAACCAATGCTAGAAAACCTATCTTTGGTTACCGTGCCATGGTTGCCTCTATATTAGCCATTGCCTTTTTGTCTACCATTGTATGGGGACACCATATGTTTATCTCAGGAATGAATCCATTTTTGGGTTCTGTATTTACTTTTACAACATTATTGATTGCCATCCCCTCAGCAGTAAAGGCGTTTAATTATATCACTACACTTTGGAAAGGAAATCTGCAACTTAATCCGGCTATGCTGTTTTCTATTGGTCTGGTATCTACTTTTATCTCCGGTGGTTTGACAGGGATCATACTTGGTGATAGTACCCTGGACATCAATGTTCACGACACATATTTTGTTGTGGCTCACTTCCACTTAGTGATGGGTATTTCTGCGCTTTACGGATTGTTTGCCGGTGTTTATCATTGGTTCCCTAAAATGTTTAAGCGAATGATGAACAAAAATTTAGGTTACATTCACTTTTGGGTAACCGCCGTTTGTGCCTATGGCGTATTTTTCCCTATGCACTTTATCGGTATGGCAGGTCTTCCAAGGCGATATTACACAAATACGGCATTCCCTTACTTTGATGATTTGGCTAACATCAACGTAGTGATAACAGTATTTGCTTTAATTGCTGGAGCTGCACAATTGATTTTCCTTTACAACTTTATCCATAGTATTTATTATGGAAAACCTACGGAGCAAAATCCATGGCGTTCAACCACACTGGAATGGTCGGCACCTATCAAACACATCCATGGAAATTGGGAAGGAAAAATTCCCGAGGTACACCGTTGGGCTTATGACTATTCCAAGCCCGGACATGAGGAAGATTTTGTACCCCAACACATACCATTAGAAAAGGGGGAAGAAGAACTACAACATTAAATTAACCAAACAATCATTGATGAGCTGCCTTAGGGCAGCTTTTTTTTCAGTTTTATTTAACTGAATATAATATTGGGTTGCCATAATGGTGTTTACTTTTAAAGAATTGATGTCCAAAAAATTGGGAATACTCAATCTTAGCTCTCTATTTATAATCCTTATTCCCATGTCAAAATTACTATGTAGATAATTTTTGGAAAAAATAAAAAAGTTTTGTTTAGGCTTTAGCTTTGGGAAAGGAAACAACTTGTCATGACCGAGCATATTACAAACACAAACCAAAGTATATGAAGTTTATTTTAGAGTGGTGTCATAGATCAAAGTACAAGTCAGGTCAATCTAAATCAATCAATAGCGTAGGAGGTCATATTCAATTTCCAAGAGAAAAGGAGAATTTATTTTAAGTTTATTATTGAATTTGATTTTAAGAAAACTGTTTTGTAATAAGATTTGATCTGATGGATTATGATTATAGAACATTTCTAGGGGATTTAAGATCAAAGGCTTAAAACATTTATCTTTGTTGATGATGAATGAGTTTTTAGATCCATCCGGTGACCAGCTTTCACCTGAAGAGAAAGACATTGACAGAGCCTTGAGGCCCGAAAGTTTTGATGATTTTGCAGGCCAAGAAAGTATCTTGGAAAACCTAAAGGTATTTGTAGCCGCTGCCAATCAAAGAGAAGAAGCACTTGATCATACACTTTTTCACGGCCCTCCGGGTTTAGGAAAAACGACCTTAGCGTACATTCTAGCCAGCGAATTGGAGGCTGGTATCAAAATGACTTCCGGACCTGTACTGGATAAACCCGGAGATCTAGCTGGACTCCTTACCAATCTTCAGCCAAGAGATATTTTATTCATTGATGAGATTCATAGGCTCAGTCCTATAGTAGAAGAATATTTGTACTCGGCGATGGAGGATTACAAAATTGATATCATGATCGAAACGGGTCCCAATGCCAGAACAGTACAGATAAACCTGAATCCCTTTACTTTGGTTGGAGCCACAACCCGATCTGGATTGCTTACCGCACCCATGCGTGCCCGTTTTGGTATCACCAGCCGACTGGAATATTACAATTCTGAACTCCTATCTTGCATTTTAGAGCGCAGTGCCAATATTCTCAATGTTGTCATTAGTTCCGAGGCGGCCATAGAAATCGCAGGAAGAAGCAGGGGAACACCTAGAATTGCAAATGGACTCCTTAGAAGGGTAAGAGACTTTGCCCAAATTAAAGGGGATGGGAAAATCGATATGGAAATAACCCAATATGCTTTAAATGCACTTAATGTCGATGCCTATGGTCTCGACGATATGGACAATAAGATCCTCATTACTTTAATTGACAAATTTAAAGGAGGTCCTGTAGGTATTACCACACTTGCCACTGCAGTTTCTGAGAATGGAGAGACCATAGAGGAGGTTTATGAACCCTTTTTGATCCAAGAGGGTTTTTTGGTTAGAACGCCCAGGGGAAGAGAGGTCACAGAATTGGCCTATCGACACTTGGGAAGGATTAAAGACAACCAAGGGGGTTTATTTTGAGATGCACGCTAATTATTCAAAATTTATCAAAACTGCCGCTAAAAACCTGGGTTTTCTTTCTTGCGGTATTTCAAAAGCCGAATTTTTGGAGGAAGAAGCCCCACGACTTGAGCAATGGCTAAAAGAGGGCAAACATGGTAAAATGGCCTATATGGAAAAACATTTTGACAAGCGCCTTGATCCCAGACTTTTGGTCCCTGGAGCCAAAAGCGTAGTTTCCCTTTTGCTTAACTATTATACCGACAAACAACAAGCAAAAGGAGTCCCCAAAATCTCTAAGTATGCCTACGGAAACGATTACCATTTTGTTATCAAGGATAAGCTCAAGCAACTATTCCAAATCCTTCAAGAGGAAATAGGAGAGATCAATGGAAGGGTATTTGTTGATTCTGCTCCTGTGATGGACAAAGCATGGGCCGCTCGAAGTGGTTTGGGATGGATAGGAAAAAATACCAATCTGATTACTCAAAAAGTAGGGTCTTTCTATTTTATTGCCGAGATGATTATCGATTTGGAATTGGAATACGACACTCCCGTGACCGACCACTGTGGAACTTGTACCGCCTGCATTGACGCCTGCCCTACAGAGGCATTATCCCCCTACAATATTGATGCCAGTAAGTGCATTTCCTACCTTACCATTGAACTCAAAGATCAGATCCCTAACGAATTTCAAAAGAAAATGGACGACTGGACCTTCGGATGTGACGTTTGTCAAGACGTATGCCCTTGGAATCGATTTTCTAAATCACACAACGAACCCTTGTTTGACCCAAACCCAGAAATTTTGGATTTTAAACGAAAAGATTGGGAAGAACTGACTGAGGCGACCTTTGAGACTATTTTTAAAAACAGTGCAATCAAAAGAACACGATATGAAGGCTTCAAAAGAAACCTTACTTTTGTTAATCAATAACTTAGAAAATTTGTAAAATTAATTTACATCAACATAAGCTTTGTTTTAGATTATTTGATAGTTACAAAATCCAAGATTAGAGAAGTTTTTAGTAGGTTTGGTTTTAAAAAAACAGATCTGTACTCTAAATCTAAATTTAACTAATTTTGAAAAAAATCTAAATGACTAAGAGTTTTCTAAAATTACCTAAGTAATACCAATGAGAGTCTCAGCTTTATTCATTTCTCTTTTTTTATTTTTCGTTAATTGCCAAAAACAGCCTTCACCCATAGAAATTAGTGCAGAATACTTTCACATAGCACAAGATGAGTTGACAGCAGTAATGGTCCACGATATCTTTTCTCCTCCTCTGGCTAGTAGGGTCTATGCCTATTCCAATATTGCTGCCTATGAGATCCTTTCCCAAAAAAAGGAGTATCCTCATTCTAGTTATGCAGGGGTTCTAAATGGATTTAAGGGTATCAGTCCAGTCAAAGATAGTTTAGTCGACCACAAACTTTCTGCGCTGATCGCTTTTTTAGAGGTTGGGAAAAACCTCATTTTTTCAGTGGACAGAATGTCAGCCTATATCGATGGTTTATCACAGCAATGGAAAGAACTTAATCCTGAAATTTATAAGGCTTCACACGATTACGCGATGCAGGTGGTAGGCGAGATCAAAGAATGGTATGACAAAGACAATTACAAGCAAACCCGAACTTTCCCTAAGTTCTTCGTAGACTATGATAGTCCTTCACGGTGGCAACCTACTCCCCCAGATTATATGGATGGAATAGAACCGCATTGGAGTAAAATCAGACCTTTTTTATTGAATTCCCCGGAACAGTTTCAACCCGAACCACCACCCCCATTTTCTATGGAGCCTGAATCTCCATTTTATAAGGAGTTGTTAGAAGTTTACCAGGTAGTGCAGGAGATCCAGAAAAATGAGCAGCAGGACGAACGGGAGGAGATCGCCAAATTCTGGGACTGTAATCCCTACGTTTCAACTCACAAGGGGCATGTAATGTTTGCTCTCAAAAAGATTAGTCCCGGTGCTCATTGGATGGGGATTACAAAAATTGTAGCTCGCAATAGTAAAGCTGATTATAATACCACAGTTGCTGCATATACACATACTGCCATTGCAATAGCCGACGCTTTTATCAGTTGTTGGGACGAGAAATATAGGAGTAATTTAATCAGACCAGAGACAATAATTAATAAAGTTTTGGATGAAGATTGGTATCCGATACTGCAGACCCCACCTTTTCCTGAATATACCAGTGGTCATTCTGTCGTTTCAGGAGCGGCCTCTGTGATATTAACTAATTTCTTTGGAGACAATGTTGCCTTTGATGATGACACCGAATTGCCTTACGATCTTCCTATTCGAAGCTATCGATCATTTAATCATGCAGCAGAAGAGGCAGCTATTAGTAGAATGTATGGTGGAATACACTATAGAAAGGCTATTGTAGAAGGTCTAAAGCAGGGTCGAAATCTAGGAAACTTTATCATTGAAAAACTGAATTTGAAATAATTTTGAGAAATTTCTTTTTGTTGTTATGTATCATACTTTTTTTTAGTTGCTCTAAAGAAGTATCCGAATCAAAAAAATCAACTTTTTTTGAAAACCATTCAAATAAAATATGGTATGCTGAGTTTAATTATGATTTAAATCAAACTGAATATGAATATATTCAATTCAATAATTATCTTTCATCAGCGGGTTCTACTTTTATAAATGTTTGTGAAATCACTTCTGATAACCCAAGAAATTTGTCTCTAAATTGGGGAGATAACTTTAGTTTTTTTGAAGATTATTGTGAAAATTACAATGTTGAACTTATTGAAAATTCACCTCACAAACTTGTTTATATAGCCTCATACTATACCGGAGAAATTCAACAGAATAATTGCGTAAACCTAGTTTTACAAAATTTAAATCAAAACCCTCAAAGGGTTACTTGGACAGTTAATGAGGATGTTTTATCAGTTAGTCATGAAAATGAAGAATCTATAGAAACTTTTTTTGTTCAAGTTGAGGATTATGACAGCGCATGTTTTAATTAATTTTGTAAGGCTTCAAATAAAATCTTAATAACAAAAAATCTTGACTAGTATTGAATGTTTTATATCATAAAAAGCCTTCAACTTAAAATTTATTTGTCTTTCTGATTTAAAAATTCAGATACTTTTAAAACAAAACTATTACTCCATTCAGGTTTTGGGTTAGCATAATAAAATTCAACTAAATTTTTGGTTTGAGTTGTCGATCCATGTTTCGATTCCATTAGCTGTTTTACGAATTTTTGAGCATCCTCCTGCCCATTGATCTCTGCAATAGCATAGATCCCCAAAAGATGATTGTTTGAAGCTTTAAAAGATTGTTCCTTTGATATCTTGGCTATCTCCTCCAACGATTTGTGAGCCTTTTCAGTTTGTTGGTTTTTATATTCAATGTAAGCTAATAGAAATCTTTCCCATCGTTCCTCAGGATCGAATGGTTTCCCAACACCAAGATGCTCAGGCCATACTAATGCAGAATTAAGCCTGCTACTCGCTTTGGAATAATCACCTTTAATTATGGATTCCAAAGCACTTCCAACATATGCATCAGTGTATATTCTTCTACCCTCGGTAGCATGTTCATAAGGTAATATCTTGAGATCTTTCAACAAATTTATAGCCTGGTCATAATTTTTAAGTTTATTTAGGTTTTGTGCCAAAAGCATACCCGCAAAATAGTTGTCTTTATCTTGGTTAAAAGTCTTCTGAATGATTTTTAGAGAAGCTGAAGAATTTCCCGAGTGAAAATGGTCTTCAGCTAGTGAAAATGCATAGCGCCAGTTTTTTGGAGATTGTTTATAGGCCTTTTCTAAGTCTTTTTGATACCCTGAAATTTGATATTTTTTAAACAACATACCTCTTATGTAGTAAAAAAGATGATTGTTAGGATTCTGCTTCAAATCTTTAAAAATTTGAATACCTTTTTTTATTTGTGAACGTCCTAATAAATTTAAACCCATAAGATATTGTGATTTCCAAGAAGGATTATGATCAACTACCCATGCAAGCATATTCAAGCTTTCTTTCCTAAAAGGAAAAACAAAAGCAATGGACTCACTATCCATCACACTGAGGGCCATCTGATTTTGATTTAGATATGCCAGCCAGAGTGAATTGAGAAGATGTTTTGGTCCTATTTCAAGGACATTAATAGCCTCATTAAAAATGTTTCTGTTGTAATAAAATAATGCTAATTCAAGGAAAGTCTGGTATGGAAATTCCGATCGATGAGAATCAACAACTGTTTTTTTAATATTTTCATTAAGCAAATATTTTTCATAAACTGCAAAATGATTAATGGGGTCAATTTCTTCGATCTCTGATATTGTCTTAAGTGCATTTTCTTTGTCACCTATAATTCTATAGAGCAGAGCTTTTTGTGAAAGGGCATTGATATTATCAGCATTAAATTTCAGAGCAATATCGTTGTAATGCATAGCATCGCTGTATTTTTTTTCGATGATATGTATTTGCGCCATTAAAGTATTAGCAGAGGATCGATAAGTCACTGATCTGGATGCCCAACCCAAATGTTCTTTAGCATTGATCCAATCTTTTTTTGCCATGTATGTAATTCCAGCGGTATAGTTAAGTCCATTGTGATAGGCATCTATTTGTAAACCTATATTGGCAATCGAAAGGGCTTTATCATAATCACCATTTCTATAGTAGAGAAACGAAAGTTCTTTTCTGGCTTCAAGATGAAGTGGGTCTTCATCGATAATTTCATTGAGTAGTGTCTCTGCTGATTGGTAATCTCGATATCGCTGGGCATCTTTGGCCTTTAAAAAAGTTTTTTCCAGTGTATTTTGAGTTATCACCTTAGGATTTTCAAAGCTCCTTTTGATTAGTTTTGGCTTTTTATTGTAATGCAATTCTAATCCAGGAATGTCAATGGAATAATTCCCGTCAGGCTTTTGAAAAGTAAGAGAATGGGTACTGTTAGGAGTGGTTTTAATTCTTTGATTTTGTCTTTTATCACCAGATTCAAAGGTAATATTGGATTCAGCTGCTTTAAAAGCATTGATTTTTACTTCTACAATATTGTCAGTTTCGAAAACATTCATGGCACCAAAAGGAGAAGCCTCCTTTATTCCGCCAATTTCTTTGACAGGAAACCATACTTCGGTCCACTGGTCGGTGAGGTGGGGATCAAAAGTAGCTTGGCTTATAGGGTTTTCTTCACCGGGAAAATATTGTACATAAAGCCTCCCTGCCTGATATTCTATATACTGACCATCTGTGTCGGTGAGCAAGTCTTCCCAAATGCCTCCGGCTCTTGAGAGATTCCAAAGCCAAAGTTTTTGTCCAGGAATTTCGTCATATCGTCCCCAATGACCAAATCCCTTGCCGCTATCCTTGTAGTATCCACCAAAAAAATCATTGTATTCTCCAATGACATGGTAAGATTTACTTGGGCCAAAATTATTTTGGTTGTATTGAGACAAATCTCTGTTAAGAGGGTCTATTGGCCAGGCTTTTGCCACTCCACCATGGGTTAGAAACTGATTCCCTGGAGTGTAAAACACCAAATCCTCTTGAGCAGCAGCAGCGGCAGTCATCCAGTTGTAATAGGCTTGCTCCGTATCTGTGGGGTTGTACCATAAGGCTTTGGTAGTAAAGGCACTTTGGTCTTTGGGCAATATAATCTTTACTCGCCACTGGGTTCTAGAGGGCAAATCAATTCCTCCAACTGTACACATTAAGCTACCATCTGCACGTTCTGTGATGCTGTAATCTGCAGGGGTGCCGGTGCCAGGATGGTGACCAATTACTCCAAAATTAAATTCGATACCCCCTGAAGTCCAAGGGCCACGCATGGCAATATTTCTAAATTTTGCAACTTCGTTTTTATAAATGAATTCGTTCCCATTACTTTTGTCAATGGCACCCCAAACTTTTCCTCCTATTTCAGGAAAAACTTCTACTTCTATCCATTTATTTTCCAGAGTGATTTTTTTGAAAATTTTGTCAGATTTTTGAAATTCATAGCCCTGAAATTTGTGGTATGGATATATTTTAGGATTAAAAACGAAAGAAGGCAGTGGATTTGGATCCCCAAAGAAATAGGTTGGATAATTAACACTTTCTTCGGTTATTTTTTGCTCTTGTGCTGACATTGAATAAGTAAGCATCAAATATGTGATGAAAAAAATGATCATTTTTGGAACTTGAATAAGTGATGGGAACATAGTGGATATTTTTTGTAAGTTCAATCTGATCAACAATTTACAACAATAATGTAATCCTGTACATTGTCAACGAGATTTTATTTTAAATCAAACTTTAGAGCTCTTAATTGCGATAAAAACAAAAAATTAACAAAAAATTAGTAATTAAACAGTTATTCACTATATTTACACGTTCTGCATCTATGTAGAAAGATGAATTTTTAAATAACCAAATTCAAGTTTATTATGAAACAAAAATCAATTAAAAAAGCAATTTTAAGCCTTTGCTTTTTGTTTAGCGGCTTATTGATTGCGCAAAAATCCGTAAATGGTACTATTACTGATCAAGATGGGGTTCCACTTCCTGGAGCGACCATTGTTGTTCTTGAAACTAATGATGGAACAACAACAGACTTTGATGGAAATTATTCTATCTCAGCTGCAGAAGGTACCACTTTAGAAATTAGCTTTGTAGGTTATGAAACCCAGCAAGTTGTGGTTGGTTCTGACTCTACTTATAGCGTTTCCTTGCAAGAGGGTAATGTTCTTGATGAGATTGTCGTTACTTCTTTAGGTATTAAGAGACAAGAAAAAACTCTAACATACGCAACTCAGACAGTTAATACTGAAGAACTGACTCAGGCAAGAGATATGAGCTTTGCTAACAGTTTAAGTGGTAGAGCTGCTGGAGTTGAAATTAGAAAAAGTAGTTCAGGTGCTGGAGGATCAACACGTATTCTACTTCGAGGTAATAAGTCACTTAATGGAGATAGTCAGCCTCTTATCGTAATTGATGGTATACCTATGGTAAATAACACTGGTAATCAGCCAGGTGTTTGGGGAGGTATTGATGAAGGAGACGGACTTTCGCAAATAAACCCTGATGATATTGAGAGCATTAGTATCCTAAAGGGGGCAAATGCTTCTGTACTTTATGGTAGCCAGGGTGCTAATGGAGTTATCTTGATTACCACTAAATCTGGTGAAGCTGGTCAAGCTAAAGTTACAGTAAATTCTGGAGTAACATTCGAGAGTGTAATCAATTTACCAGATCTTCAGTACAGCTATGGAGCACAGAATGGTGACAAAAATAGCTGGTCTACCACCAAAGGTAATTATGATGGTGGTTATGTAGAGGATTTTTTCAATACAGGTGCAAATTATATAAATTCAGTTTCTGTATCTGGAGGAAATAATAAAACTACTGCATATTTTTCTTACTATAATTCTACTTCTGATGGGATTATGCCAACATTTAAATATCAAAAAAATAATGTGACTTTCAAGGGTTCTACAAAACTTTTTGATGATAAAATGACCATCACTTCAAATATTATTTTGGCGGATGAGAAAACTCATAATAGAGGTCCTTCTGGATATTATTTGAATCCCTTAGTTGCGCTTTACACTTTCCCCAGAGAAAGAAACTTTAATGATTTCATGACTAACTATGAAACATTTGATGCTGCAACTAATACTTACAAGCAGAATATTTATGCTAACTATCACTTCCTTTCAAATCCAAATTGGGTTCTTAACAGACAGCCTAAAGATGACAGGATTAAAAGGGCTATATCTAGTTTGAATATCAATTATGAGTTTTCTGAAAAACTATCTTTCCAGGCGAGAGCCTCTCTTGATTATTCAAACAAGACATATGAACAACAGCATTATGCATCTTCCAACCCAACAAATACTGGAGACAATGGAAGGTGGGATTATAAGAGATTCAATGATGAACTCTTCTATGCTGACGGAATCCTTTCTTATTCAGACAACATTAATAGTGATATAAGCTTAAATGTTGTTGCTGGTGCTTCTCTCCAACATCAAAAATTTGGCGATGGTGTAAGTGTTAGTTCTGGAAACGATGGATTATTATTCTACGCTAATGAATTCAATTTCCAAAACCTACCAACAAACGTTCAAGTTCAATCTACATTAAGTAGCAGAATTGAAAAGCAAGCTCTTTTTGGAAACTTCGTTATTGGTTACAAGGATTTCCTTTTTGTTGATGTATCTGGTAGAAATGACTGGGCATCTACATTGGCTGGTACGGATAATGAGTCATATTTCTATCCATCCTATGGAGTTTCTGCCATAGTATCTCAAATGGTTGAGTTACCTCAAATAATAAGTTTTGCTAAAGTTAGAGCTTCAGCTGCTACTGTGGGTAATGAAGTTCCTTTTAATAGAATTAGTCCTGCTAATACTATAACAGCTTCAGGTGGTGTAAATCGTAACACACAAAAGCCATTTACAGATTTAAAGCCTGAAATGATTGAAACCACTGAGTTAGGATTAGATATAAGATTTTTAAACAACAAGATTGGTCTTGATTTGGCTTATTACAACATAACAAGTACTGATCAATTCCTTTCGCTAGCTGCTCCCTCAGGATCAGGTTATACAACTTATTTTGTTAATGCCGGTGAAATCGTAAATGATGGAGTTGAAATTAGCATCACTGGAAAAATTATTGAAAAAGAGAATCTAACTTGGAGCTCTGTATTGAATTATACTAAAAATAATAATGAAGTTGTAAGTATTCACCCTGACCTTGCTGGTCTTGGTACTGGTGGTGGTGATGCAGTTCAATCAAGATTTGTTCCTGGTGGTTCTATTGGAGATATGTATGTATGGATGCACAGAAGAGATGCTCAAGGTAGAATTTTATTAAGTGCTGACGGAGTGCCTCTTGCCTCTCCTGATAGAGAGTTTGCTGGAAATGCTGAGCCAGACTATAGCATTGGTTGGTCTAACAACTTTACATTTGGTGACAGATTTACTGCTGGATTTATAATAAATGGTAAGTTCGGAGGTACAGTATACTCTCACACTGAGACAATGTTAAATGGTTTTGGTGTATCTGCTAGAACTGCAGAGGCTAGAGATGCTGGAAGTGTTTCTGTTAATGCTGCATTAGAGGATGGTACTGCTGTAAGTTCTGTAGATCCAGTAAAATGGTATCAATCTCAAGGTGACAGAAATGGTATTGCTGAGGCTTATCTTTATGACAGAACTAACATAAGATTAACCCAGCTTTCTTTAGGATATAATATTGACACTGAGTCACTAGGCTTACCACTTGATAGTGCTAGTTTATCTCTCATTGGAAACAATCTCTTTTATACAGCAGAGGCTCCATTTGATCCAGAATTGGCAATGAGTACTTCAAGAAATAATCAAGGGATACACAATTTCAATCTTCCTTCTACAAGAACTATTGGAATGAACTTAAGATTAACTTTCTAAACACAGAAAACAATGAAAAGAAATATTTTTTACATTTTACTAATCGGATTAGTTACTTTGTATTCCTGTACGGACGATTTCGCCGAGTTGAATACTAACCCTAATCAAATTACTGATGAGTCATTAAAGCAAAACTTTAACCACATTGGGGCTTATTTCCCTTCAATGCTTGAAGCACTGAGTGGTAATCAGGTAATGCACAACCTTAATAATGATTCATGGGTAAGACATTACGCTACTCCAACTCCATTTGTTGGAGGAGTGAATAACACTACTTACTATCCTAGATGGATACACCAGTATTGGAACAGAATTTATGGTTCAATAATGGCTCCTGGAAGACAGGTTATCCAAATTGCAGAGGCAGATGGATACGATATGTTCGTTCAGTGGGCAAAGCTTATTCAAATACTTGGAACATCTAGACTTAGTGCTTATCACGGTCCAATTATTTACTCTAATTATGGGACTCAAGGTGATGTTTTGTATGACAGTGAAGAGAGTTTGTACAATACATGGTTTAGTGAGCTAGACCAGATAGTTTCTACATTCTCAGCTAACACAAGCTACTCAGGCTTTTCTGATTTTGATGCAACATATAATGGAAGTATTCCACATTGGATTAAAATGGCAAATTCCTTAAGACTTAGATTGGGTATGAGAATTGTTGAGGCAAATCCAACCCTTGCAAGAACTCAAGTTGAAAAAGCTGTTAATGATCCAGGTGGATTAATCACCACTAATGCAGACAATATGATGCTAGATCTATATGGAAGGCCTTTTCATGAGGTAACAATTTGTTTCTCATGGAATGATACTCGTATGAGTGCATCTATGGAGTCTATTTTAGGAGGTTATGATGATCCTAGAGCTGGAAAGTATTGGGATCCTGTGGCTGATGCTAGCCTTGTAGCTGACCACCCAGACTTTCCTTACAAAGGAATTAGAAATGGTGCTTTCCTTGCCTCTAAGGCACTTCACCTTCCTTATTCAACTATCAGCAGCGACTTTAAAACTGCATCAAACAGAAAGTTAATAGATGCTGCTGAGGTTCATTTAATCCTTGCTGAGGCTGCACTAAGAGGTTGGTCTGTTGGTGGAACTGCTCAAGATCACTATGAAGCTGGAGTTAGAGAATCTTTCGCTTATTGGGGAGCAGGTGGAGTTGACGCTTACCTAGCGAACAATACTGGTACTCCATTTGACTATGATGATGTGGTTGAAACAGGTGATGTTAATGACTTTACCTCCAGAATAACTGCAACTGTAGCTTGGAATCCTACTGGAACCGATGAGGAAAATTTAGAGAAAATTATTACTCAAAAATGGATTGCTGCCTACACTAATTCTATTGAAGCTTGGGTTGATCACAGAAGAACTGGATATCCAAAACTTCCTTACAACTATAAGAATGATAGTAATTCAGACTTTGGAATTGTTCCAGCTGATGAGTTTATGAAGCGAATGGTATTCCCTGTTGGTGAGAAAAATAATAATGCATCTGGTTATGCTTCAGGAGTATCCGCTCTTGGAGGACCCGATGAGATTAATACCCGACTATGGTGGGATAAGCCTGGAGGAAACTTCTAGTTGTTTATTATATTTAGTAAAAAAAGCCTGTATCTTTACAGGCTTTTTTTTTTAAATTGTAATTAATGATTTTCTAAAAATTATTTTATGATACCTACCTTAGTGTCAAGAATACCTTTTATATTATTTTTGGTCCTCTTTTCCTGTACTCCCTCAGCTGACAAAATGTTTACCTTAATGCCTTCGAGTGTTACTGGGATTAATTTTAAAAATCCCTTAAAGGAAACGGAGCAGTTTAACGTTCTCAATTATGGCTATTTATATAATGGTGGTGGTGTTTCGATTGGAGACATAAATAATGATGGTCTTCCTGACATTTATTTTACTGGAAATATGGTTGGGAGTAGGCTATATATTAATCAAGGTAATTTCAATTTCACAGAAATAGCCGAACAAGCAGGGGTTTTCGCAGCAGGGTATTGGAATACCGGAACAACAATGGCAGATATTAATGCTGATGGACTTATTGATATTTATGTTTGTCGTTCTGCAGCAAAAAATCCTGACAATAGAAAAAACCTACTTTTCATTAATAATGGTGATATGACTTTCACAGAAATGGGAAAACAATATGGCGTAGATGATTCAGGATATACTACTCAAGCTGCTTTTTTTGATTATGATAGAGATGGGGATTTAGACCTTTATATTCTTAATCACTCTACTCAAGAATATGCAGGATTGGGAAAAATTTCAAGGCACCACAAAAAACAAAAAAATAAATCTTACTCTGACAAATTGATGAGAAATGACAATGGAAAATTTGTAGATGTAAGTGACCAGGCAGGATTGATTTCTAATATACTTGGATTTGGTTTAGGTGTTGCTATATCTGATTTGAATAATGATGGGTGGTTGGATATGTATATCTCCAACGATTACAATGAACAAGACTATTTATACCTAAATAATGGAGATGGAACTTTTTCAGAAAGATTGGAAGATTATATCGGACACATCTCCCTTTATTCAATGGGGTCGGATATTGCCGATATTAATAATGATGGGCTAACAGACATAATGACACTCGACATGCTTCCTGAGGGGAATTATAGAATTAAAATGACTTCTGGGCCAGATAATTTTGAAAAGTTAAGTCATTTGGATAAGAATGGTTTCTATCATCAAACCATGAGGAATATGTTACAACTCAATCGAGGTGGAGATTATTTTTCTGAGATTGGTCAATTTTCTGGAGTATCCAACACGGATTGGAGTTGGGCTTCATTGTTTACCGATTTAGACAATGATGGTTTTAAAGACCTTTTTATTACCAATGGCTACCGTAAAGATTATACCAACATGGATTTTATGAATTATGTAGTCCAGGAAAAAATTAATGAACGAAAGACCAAAGAAAAAATTAAACTTACTGAACTCATTGAAAAAATGCCCTCCACAGTAGAGGAAAACTATACCTACAAAAACAATGGAGATTTGACTTTTTCCAAGATGAATAAAGATTGGGGACTCGATCAAAAAACTCTTTCCAATGGGGCAGCTTATGCGGATTTGGACAATGATGGTGATATGGACTTGATTGTCAATAATATTGACGAAAAGGCATTTATTTACAGAAATAATGCCGAAAAGTTTACTCAAAACAACTTTATAAAAATTACTTTAAAGGGTGCTGAGAAAAATAGATTAGGTCTTGGGGCCAAGGTAAATGTGACTGCTGGAGGAATGACTCAAACACAAGAATTATTGAATACCAGAGGCTATCAATCATCCGTAGATTTTAACCTAATTTTTGGGATTGGTAAATCTACCACTGTCGACCTAGTAGAAGTGATTTGGCCCAACCAAAAAAAGCAGATTATTTCCAATGTGAAACCCAATCAAACCCTTAACCTATTTCAAAAAGATGCTGTGAATGGTTCGAAAATGAAAAAAGACTCCAAGACCAAATTATTCCAGGAGGTTACTAAACTTGATTTTACCCATAAGGAAAATAATTATAACGATTTTAAAAGAGAGATCATGCTACCTCATATGCTATCTACCCTTGGGCCAAAGCTTGCAGTAGGAGATGTCAATAAAGATGGAATAGAGGATGTTTTTATAGGTGGGGCAAAAGGGTCTGCAGGAGGAATTTACTTACAAACCCGCTCAGGGGGGTTTATCAAGTCCAATAAAATTGACCTACAGTCCGATGCCTTTTCTGAGGATATGGGAGCCATATTTTTCGACGCAGATGGGGATAGGGATTTGGATCTCTACGTAGTCAGTGGTGGAAATGAATTTGAAAAAACGGATCCTGCCCTAAAAGATCGACTATATATCAATAGTGGAAAAGGAAATTTTTTCAAATCAAAAAATAATCTTCCTGATTTTACCTCCAGTGGGTCGGTTGTTAAGGCACAAGATTTTGATAATGACGGTGATCAAGATCTGTTTGTTGGAGGAAGGGTGTTACCCAACGAATATCCTTTTGCCCCTAATAGTTACCTTTTGGAAAATAACGGTAAAGGAATTTTTAAAGACGTCACAGATGACAAAGCTCCAGGATTGAAAAATATTGGAATGGTTTCAGATGCCCTTTGGACTGACTATAATGGAGACAACCAAATGGATCTAATGCTAGTAGGGGAGTGGATGCCAATCACACTGCTTACAAATAAAAATGGAACCTTTCAAAACATTACCAAGGAAGTAGGTTTTAAAGATACAGAGGGGTGGTGGAACTGTATTGTTCAAGGTGATTTTGATCAAGATGGAGATATGGATTATGTTGCCGGTAATTTTGGGTTAAACTCACAATTGACTACATCAATTGAACAACCTGTGAGCATCTATGCAAAAGATTATGACAACAATGGTTCTGTAGATCCTATTCTTTCATGTTATGATGAAGGGAAGAATTATCCCGTATTTTCTAAAGATGACATCCAGCAACAATTAACCATTTTAAAAAATAGATTTGTAAGATACAAAGAGTATGCAGGATTGACTGTTGATCAAGTTTTTACTACTGAAGAATTAGAAGGGTCGAAAGTTTTATTTGCCAAAAATTTTAAGACAAGCTATATTGAGAATTTGGGCAACGGACAATTTAAGATTTCTGTCCTTCCCAAAGAAGTTCAGTTATCACCTATTTATGGTGTCAATACTGGTGATTTTGATCAAGATGGGAATCTAGACATTGTGATGGGGGGAAATTTTACCGCCTCTAGGGTGAAATTTGGACATTATGATGCGATCAGGGGAATCTGTCTTTTGGGCAATGGAAAGGGGCAATTCAGTTATAAAGATGCTTCAGAAACAGGCTTGATGTTGGCAGGCGAAGTCAGAAACATTCAGAAAATTATTTCTGCCCGTGGTGAAGAATTTTTGATCTTTAGCAGGAATAACAATACTCCTAAGATTTATAAAACTATCCAAAAATAGGCCTATGATCTCCTCTAATCAAATAAAATTCTTTGACCAGGAAGGTTATCTCGAACTGGAAAAAATTCTCAGTGAACAAGATATAGTCTTTTACTCCAAAACTTATGATGCATTTATCAATAATGAATTTGATACTACCGATTTAAGATCAGATTTATCAGGGAAAGAAGACAATGACATGGAGTACATTACCCAAATCATGCTTCCTTCTAAAATTTATCCTGATTTACTTGATCTCTCCATGCATCAAAAAAGTTTAGCAATTGCACAACAACTTTTGGGGCAAGATATGATATTAGATTTTGATATGCTGATCAATAAGGCACCACACACGAATCAACCTACCCCATGGCATCAGGATGCTGCTTATTGGATTGATATGCCAGATAAAAGAGCGTTGAGTATTTGGTTTGCCATTGACGAGGCTACTCTTGAAAATGGCTGTATGTGGTACACTCCTAAATCTCATCAATCCCCGTTGAGGGAACATTTTCAGCCACTAGGAAAAGGGGCGTTACAATGTTCAGGCTCAGAGAATGAGAGTATAGCAGTTCCCTTAAAACCGGGCTCTTGTGCCATCCATCATGGACATACACTACACTATAGCCGCGGCAATAATACTTCTCGTCACCGAAGGGCATTCATTCTCAATTTTAGACCGAAAAAAATGGTGGAATTGGAAAGAGCTCAGGGTATGGATCATTCCGGCAATAGAGAGGTTAGGAACTAAAACGCCTAATTCGCTTTTATGACTTCATCCAAAAGACTACTTCTTATATTCAAACGGTATAAGGCTCTTTGGTCTCGGGTGGGGTAAACTCTATTAGAAAGGAAAATCATAAAACATTTATGAACAGGATCCACCCATACCAAATTCCCAGTAAATCCACTGTGACCATAACTTTCAGTTGAGCATTTTTCTGAGGGATAGCGCTCTGAGGGGATTGAATCCAATGAGGGTTTGTCAAAGCCAAGCCCTCTTCGATTTTCAGAATTAGGATAAGTTCGTGATGTAAAGAGTTCAAGGGTTTCAGGTTTTAAAAATTGTTTTCCTTCAAATTGCCCAAAATCAAGAAACATTTTTAATAATTTGGCCAACGAGCTAGCATTGGCGAATAAACCGGCATTTCCTGAAACACCTCCCATTAATCCAGCGGCCTCGTCGTGAACCCAACCGTGTACCAAAGTTTTTCTAAATAAAGAATCCTTTTCGGTAGGTACAATTTCTTCCTTTGGAAATTTAAAACTAGGGTTAAAGGTCAATCGCTCGATGCCCATGGGGTCGTAAAAATGACTGTCTAAAAATTGATCAAAGGACTGCCCGCTTAACTTCTCAACCAGATCTGGTAAAAGAAAAAACAATAGCCCAGAGTAGCGGTACTCTCCAATTTTTTCGACCGGAGTCCTTTTGATTCTGCGCATTATTTTTTTCTTATAACTCTTATGAATGAAAAGGGAATCAGTGAGTGGTTTTGTATATCGATTATTTTGAATGCTGGAGAGAGTTCTCCCCTTCAATTTCCCATTTTTACGCCTAACTGTTTTCTGGTGTTCAATGTAGGGCAACCATCCGGCTTGGTGGCTTAAGACTTCCCTAAAAGTGGAATTTTTTTTATTCGTGTTTTTGATCAGAGGAATGTAGTACGAAACCTTTCGATCCAAATCTATGTTGTATTCTTCATACAACTTCATAAATGCTAAGGTACTGGCCAAAATTTTGGTTACAGAGGCAAGGTCATACAAATGGTGATTTTCAACTCGAACAATAGAATCATAGGTGTGGAACCCGTAACTTCTATTCAGTAGGACACTATCTTGCTTAAAAATCAAAACTTGAGCTCCCGGATAGGCTTTATTTTGAATTCCTGCTTTTACAATAGAATCAACTTTAGATTCCAAGGAATTGTTGATTCGAACTGAAAAGGAGTCTTGACCGAGAAGTACAAGATTCCATACCATTGAAAAAAGAAATATCACTTTTTTCATAAGGGTTGTTTTTTATTCAACCTCGACAATTACATCGATCTCGACCGCAATGTTAAAAGGCAAAGATGCCATTCCGACAGCAGCACGGGTATGTTTTCCCCTTTCACCGAAAACAGCTACCATCAGGTCTGAAAAACCATTAACAACACTAGGGTGCTGAGTAAAGTCTGGTGATGCATTGACCATGCCTGTTGCTCTAATAATCCTTTTGACCCTTTTCAGGTCCCCCAATACACTTTTTAGTATGGCAATTTGATTTATACCGGTTAGTCGAGCAGCTTCATAACCTTGTTCAATACTTAAATCAGCACCAACTTTTCCTGTAATAAAATTGCCATCAGGCTTCAAAGGACCATTGCCGGAAAGGAATAGTAAGTTTCCGACCTGTACAGTATTTACAAAATTTGCAACTGGAGTAGCCGGCTGGGGGAGTAAGATTCCCATGCTATCAAGTTTAGCCTCCGGATTGAAATCGGATTTGACCTCAACGTTTTTATTTTGTGCTTGTGGTGAACCACAAGATACCAGGGATAGCCCAAAACTCAAAACCAGTAAATAAATAATTTTCTTCATGACTTTAATTTATGTAGCAGATGATAAAATTTCTTTCACTCTTTTGGCAACGATACGCTCCTGACCAGGAACCATCATCCATGTCGTCATTCCTACACTCTTGGAATCTCCAACGGTTTGAATAGAAGGGTGACCCTCTGTCAATTGTTTCCTTACTTCATTAGGAGTTATTTTAACCTTCTTTTCATCCCAACGGATGCGTAGACTAGGAACATGATTGGCGTAGGGCGGAACGTGGATCTCTGTTTCTACTCCCACTACAGAGTTAGCACTGTCACTGATGAGTTGGATTTGTGATTCCCACATTTCCCATTCCTTTCGATGGTCTTTCTCAAGATACAATTCCAAAGCCGCCAACATACCTAAGACTTCTTCTTTGTTGACTTTCATCCCCCGACCAATGGTTTCACCCCGGGGTGGAGTATGCATTCGTGCAGCCTCAATAAACTCCCTTTTACCCAAGAGCAAACCAGCACTTTGAGGGCCTCTCAATCCCTTACCTCCCGAGAAAGCGACCAAATCAAATCCCATTTTGGTAAAGCGAAATAGATTTTCTACAGGTGGTACATCAGCTGCACAATCGATAAATGTAGGGATATTATGTTTTTTTCCCAAGGCAACGAATTCCTCCCATTTGATTTCCCCCCTATCTGTATGTGCATTAAGAAACCAAAGCATACAAGTTTTGTCAGTAATAGCTTTTTCCAATTGCTTGGCGGTTTTAACCCTGACCACTTTTGCACCAACATTAGTCAGTGCTTGGGCGTACCCTATGGTATGAGACTCTTGGATAATAACCTCATTTTTCATGCCTTCAGTATTGGGAAGTTGTTTTACTTTTTTGGGATCTTTTCCGGTAAGAATACCTGCCATACCAATACTCATCGCACCAAAACAACCTGAAGAAACCGTAGCGTATTCACATTCTAACAATTCGGCGATACGTTCTCCCACTTTATCTTGTAGGTCATCAAGATTCACGTATTCATTGGCCCCATAGCTTATTGCCTCAATAACCTCCTTCGGCATTAAAGAGCCGGTCATAGAGGTATAAGTCCCAGCGGCATTTATAAATGTTCGGAGTCCAAGTTCTTTAAAAAAATCTCGTCTCAAGCCTGAGACAACCGCTGCGGTATTTGTATGAGCAGATAAACTGTTTGCACCGAACAAGCTTCCAGCAAACGGAAGGGCTGCAAGTGATTGGAGTACTTTTCTTCTATTAATCATCATTTTTATTTTTAAGTTATTCAACGGCTGCAATACAATCCATCTCAACCAGAGAGTTTCCTGGAACGCCACCATAGGTCGCAACAGTAGTTCTTACCGGCGGATTTTCGCCAAAACGACCTCTAAAGACTTCATTCATTTTGTGATAGTCAGCAAGGTCAGCTAAGTAAACATTCACTTTCAGTACTTGTTCCATAGAGGAACCGTTTCGCTCTAGTTCTTTTTGTAATTCTTTTAATACATGGTCGGTATGATCTTTGATGTCCCCATCAAAATGTGCACCCTTTCCTGCAATGTAAAGTGTGTTGCCATGTCGAACTGCTCCGGAAAATAATGGAATTTTTTGATCTTCAACAATCGGACCAACGACCTCTTTCTTACTTTTGGATGGGGCTGCTTTTACAGCAGTGACACCGAAAAGGGCGGCCATGCCCATCCCGATATTTCTTAATACGGATCTTCTTTTTTGGTTGTGTTTCATTGTTTTAAATTTAAGAGTTAAACTTTTACCACATTCTTTTTTTAATCAATTCCTGGATTTGGTCTTTTGGTACAGGAAGCTCATCGATATGGTCTCTGATCCATTTAGAAAAATCTTTTTCTATTTCTTCAGACCACTTGTTGTCGATTTGTCCTGGGGTATATTTTCCTTGTTTGAGCCTTGTGATACCAAACAGATCTCTAAGCCTTACTACCTCAGAGGTGACCACTACTTTCTCGGCCAAGTGAGCAGGTATAAAAATTACCCCTTCTTTTTTGGCTAAGACTACATCACCAGGCATTACCGTAGCAGCTCCGATTCTGATAGGATCGTTGATACTCAACAGCATAACCTCAGTAAGAAATGAGGGATGCCAGTCTCTGACAAAAGCATTGAATCCCTTGATTTCGGAGAGTCCTTCCATGTCCCTGCTCGAGGCATTAAAAACGACACCTGTTTTAGATTTGGCATATATGGAATTCCCTAAGTTGTCTCCAATCAATGTTCCATCTACAATTTTACCAAAACCGTCTGCTACATAGACATCGTGTTCTACCAATCGATCAATGGGCCAGGAGTTGGTGTTCCCTATTTCTCCAGCTTTTAAACCTTTTTGTTTGATTTGATCAGCCACATCGGGTCGGTTAGGCATGTACTGGACCGTGAGTGCTCTTCCTACAACGGTTACGTCATCGTGGAGGGGTTCCCAACCTCCCTCGAATTGGTTGTGAAAGCCCTCATTTCTCAATACACCCCAAGCTTCTTCGATGGTTACTTTTTTCATCCGTTCCAAGATGTCTGCCGGGACTTTGGGTCTTCCATCCCCAAATCGCTCTCCTTCCCAATGGTGGGTCAAAAATTTCATCTGATCGACACTCAGGTTTTGGGCAAAGCTATTGTTAAGGGTCAATACACAAAAAATAATAAAAGGTGATTTAGTTAATTTTTTTAAGATCATTTGGTTGTTATTTTAAATTTTATTTTTTTTGGGTCTTTGTCTCGCCACCAAGTGGCCAAGGAGGATCCGGAAATATTCATCCATGGACCAAATACGGCCGGTGCCAACCCAACAGTAGACACTTTTCCCATTTCTAATGCGATTCCCGAAGCCAACCCTCCATTTTGCATACCTACCTCCAAAGCAATGGTACGACAGTCTTGTTCTTTCATTTTAAGTAATCTACAACTCCAGTATCCCAGCAAATAACCTAACAAATTATGGATGATAGCTGCTAAAATCAGGAAGATTCCAATGGATAAAAGAGAATCTCTTCCTGCTGCAGTTATGATTACAATGATTAAAGCAATGGCAGTCATAGATACAATTGGCATGGTTTTGTCTAACCATTTTGTTTTACCGTGAAAAAAATGATTGAAAATTAATCCCAATATCACGGGTAGAATCACCATTTTCATAATACTCAGCATCATGGCTAAAAAATTAATTGGGACAAAGGCACCAGCAAAATATTTCATCAAAAGAGGTGTCATAAAGGGAGCCACTACAGTAGCTACGGCAGTAAGTGTGACAGAAAGAGCAATATTTGCCTTAGCTAAGTATGCCATCACATTAGAGGCCAAGCCACTGGGCGAGGAACCGATAAGTACTACTCCTGCGGCAATTTCTGCCGGGAAATTAAATAAGGTAGCTAGACAAAATCCCAAAATAGGCATGATGCTGAATTGACAAACTAACCCCACCAAAACTCCTTTGGGCATTTTAATCACCCCATAAAAGTCCTTAAAACTCATGGCAGTTCCCATGCCAAACATGATGATTTGCAATAATGGAACAATTAGTTTTTTTAATTGAAAATTTCCCCATTGATCAAAAGTTTGAGGGTAGTACAGTGATAGGCTTACAGCGGCAAAAATTAGTACTGTAAAAGAAAAACCTTTTAAAGTCTTAGTTCCTCTCATAGCCACAGCTAAACTCACAAAAAACAATATGAGCGTAGGACCTGTCATGGCATAATTACCCAAGAAATAGAGTCCTATGGAAAGGACGAACATCAAGCCTGAGAGTGCAAAAAAATATTTTGAGAGTACTTTCATTATTATTTATCCCAATCTTGGCTGGCTAAGCCATTCAAGTCATAGACAACTTGTCCTGCTCTGAGGGTTAATTCACACTCTAGTTTCTGATTACCTTTCATTCGTTTGCCTCGGACATCAATAAATCCAAAGTCTCCTTTTCTTAGTTTGTGAATTGCCACATCTGCTTCTGCACCAACAGACAAATGACCTATATCTTTTCTTTGAATATATTTTGCAGGTCTTGAAGTTGTTGCAGCAACTACCTCTTGAACAGTCAACCCCATGTTTAAAAATTTAGACATTACATTATTTAGACTTTTCATTCCTCCATTCATGCTTCCAGTATGAAGGTCAGTACTAATTACATCCGGTTTTAATCCTTGTTTAATCGCTGGAATAGCTTGTTCAAAAAGAAAACTCCCCCCCCCATGTCCTACATCGAAAACAATTCCTCTCTTTTGTGCTTTAAAAACATAATTCCTCACATTACCATTTTCATCAACAATAGGTGTTCTCCCGTTTACATGAGCATAGGCATGGGTAAATATATCTCCGGGTCTAAGTTTTTCCAAAAATAATTTATCTAGGGGCAGCTCCGGGTTACTTCCTCCAAAATCAATCATTACAGGGATACTACTTATTTTACCAGCCTCTACAGCCAACTCTGTTGGAGTCCAGTCATAACCCATAAAGTGGGCTAGCTTAATCCCAATAATATGATCTTTATTTTGGTTTGCTACTATTGAGGCCATTCTAGGATTCATATCATCTATGTGTTGTTCTCTGTGTGAACCGCTCATTCCAGCCCCAACGATATTCAAAAAGCATAATACCCTGGTTTTTGATCGGTCAATAACTTGAGATTTGTATAGCTCAAAGTTTCTCCAGCCAGGACTACCGGCATCTACTACAGTTGTAACGCCAGTTCGGAAAGTAAAACCATCAGGGGGAACAGCGGAAAAACTATTAGCTAAATAGCGGTTTGGGACAGTTCCATAAAAGTTGTGGGTGTGCATATCTATAAGTCCAGGGCTCACTATAAGTCCTGATGCATCCACTACTTTTTTTGCCAGCCCTTTTGGAATACTTTTCTCTACAGCAGAAATTTTATTGCCCTTGATGGCAACATCCATGATTTGATCGATATTATTAAAGGGATCGATTAAATGTCCTCCTTTAATGATAATATCATGTGTCTGGGCGATGAGTGAGAAACTCATCATTATAAGTACAAAAGATAATATTATTGATTTTTTCATTTTCGTTTGTTTAAAATACAATTAATTGCGGTTATTTTTGTTTGATTCTCTATACTTTTCAACTTCCTCTGCCGTAACACTACCGGCTTGGTTGTCGAAATGAGTTCTAATATAGGTAAGAACATCAGCTATTTGATCGTCATTTAAAAAAGCATGTTGGGGCATCAGACCATCATAAATTTCTCCGTTTACCTCAATTTCTCCCTCCATACCGTTAAGTATTAGGTGAACCAATCTTTCTTTATTACCCGTCACCCAATCTGTACCATTGAGAGGAGGAAATCTTCCCGAAGCACCCATGCCATTAGATTGATGACAGGCCATACAATATTGGTTGTAAATTTTTTGTCCAATGGCCATATCTTTATTTTCAATTCTGTCTCTAATAATATCCGGAGTTCTGATATGGCTTAAAGTTTTTCTTTTTTCCATTTTTGCCAACTGAGTTGTTCCAAATTGATTACGATCCCCCTTGAACTCTACTCTCCATATTCTCCCCTTTTCTGTTTCACCTATATACATTGAACCATCTGGAGCAAAGGCGATTCCCATGGGCCGAAAGGAGGCATCACGAGTATTGATAATTGGATCCACGCCTGCAAAACCATCGGCAAAAATTTCATATTCTCCAGAAGGTTTTCCATTTTTAAAAGGAACAAAACCAATAAAATAGCTAGATTGTGGGTAAGGAGCTCTATTGGTGGAACCGTGAAAAGCAATAAAAGCACCATTTTTATAATGATCAGGAAAAGCGTCTCCAGTATAGAATACTAGATCGTTAGGAGCCCAATGACCTGGAAAACCAATAATCGGATCTTTGTAATCTGCACAACGACCAATGATGGTTCCATCACCACCATATTCTGGAGCCAAAACCTTTTTACCTTGCATTTGATCATAAAAGCAATAGGGCCAACCAAAGTGATCCCCCTTTTCAACTTTAACAAACTCTTCTGACGGTAGCAATGCACTTTCCCATTGGCTAAAGTGATTTGGCCAAAGTCGGTGTAGGTCATCTCTTCCATGAACAACTGCATAGAGGCTTTGATCAGATATATTCCAATCTAATGCAACAATGCTTCTAAGACCACTGGCATAAAACTCTCCATCTTTTTGGGTTTGCCCTATCTTTTCTGCATCAAAACGCCAGATTCCCCCATGGTCTTTCAATAATGGGCAGGGATCTTGACCAGGTACAAGGGGGGTTCTCTTGGGATTTTGACAGGCATTATTGGGAGCACCAAAGGGAATATAAATATGTCCTTCTTCATCAAAAGCAATGGGTTTAGCAATATGTTCGTGTGACCCATGAGCATGATCATCATGGACAATAATTTCAGGTTTTCCAGTAGGAACCATTTGTTCTTCATCCAATTTAATCCTATAGACGGTGAGTTGAGAACTATAATAAAGGTAATCTTTGTAAATTCTAGCACCAGTTGAATAATTTCCTTTTTGTGGCATGTGGTATTCTCCAAACTTGACCAAGGAATCTGCTATCCCATCTTTATTAAGGTCTCTGATGGCGGCTATCACTCCTGCTTCACTAGGACGTTTGAATTTAGCATATAAATCCCCATTTTTATTTACTGTCATATGACGAACTGTTTCTGTAATACTATCTACAAATACCGTAGCTTCAAAGCCATTTGGGAGAAATAGGGGAGCTTTGCTTCTATGTGTCTTACAACTAAAAAAACTAACAAATAAAAATAAGTAGAATACTTGAAATTTGCGCGTTAATAAATTTATCATTCTATCAATCATCATCATCATTATAAATTTTTATTGGAAATTCAAAGTTCCAAAATATTCTGGGCGGTGAAAATCAGGATTTGGGGTTTTTACTTGATTCCAACTTAAATAATGTCGTTTTGAAGTATCGTCTCCACATTTATAAAAATTAGCATTGGAAACAAGTTTTGAAAAACTTAAACCATCATTATATGTAAATATGGAAGAAGGAATCACGATCACCATCTCCCACTCAAAAGTACCGGATCTCTCTTCAAAAGGTTTCTTGCCCAGAGTAGACCAAGTTTTGATTTTTTGTTTGATCAACTTAGGATCAATAAAAGTTCGCTTTCCTCGACTTGGACCATATGCAAGGTGTGTAGTACCAATACAATTAAATTCAAAATTGTAATAATTTCCGTCTTGAAGGGGATCTACGAAAAACTCTACACAACTGTCTCTGTGAACTGCCGAATTGGGATCTGTTCTTTGAGCCAAAACATGCTCTTCCTTGACATAATATTTTAAAAATAAAAGGCTATCACTGTGGGCGATTCTAAATCCCACTTCAGGTTGATATGAAAATTTGTCCCATTCCAACCAATTTATTTTATTGAGTGAGCAATTTTTTTCTAGGGCAAATGATATGTTTTCAAAGTTCAAAGAATCTTTAGCAGAGATTTTTGGAACATAAAGGTTTTTCCTTTTTGTGTTCATATCAGAGCAATTCCAAAAAGAAATCAATACAATAATACTTATCAACTTAAGTTTGTACATAGTTTAAAATTAAATTATTTAATTTACAAATTGAAATTATTGCTTATGAAAACTTATGTATTTGGAGTCCTTTTGGTGCTAATACCATTTTACATTTCGTGCGAGAAAAAAGAAGTGCAGTATCAATCTCAAGATTTAGTGTTTGTAGGCCAATATACGTCTGGCCTTGAGGGCCCCTCAGTCGACCAAGATGGCAACCTTTATTTTGTTAACCCAAGGCATAGTGGTTCTGTAGGGAAAGTTGATACGGAAGGAAATTTTAGTTTATTTATTGAACATCTCCCTCAAGGAAGTACTGCCAATGGAATACGCTTTGGTCAAGATCAAAGCATGTATTTAGCAGATTACACCGGACACAATGTTTTGAAAGTGAACCTACAATCTAAAGAGGTCAGTGTTTATGCTCACGATTCACTTTTGAATCAGCCAAATGATCTGGCGATCTGTTGCAATGATAGAATGTTTGCGTCGGATCCCAATTGGAAAGAAAATACAGGTCAGCTCTGGAGAGTAGAAAATGGCCAATTCCACCTTTTGTCAAAAGAAATGGGAACGACCAATGGGGTAGAGGTAAGCCCCGATGAAAAGACTCTGTATGTTAATGAGAGTGTACAAAGAAGCGTATGGGCTTTTGATCTGGACACCAAGGGTAATATTTCCAATAAAAGACTTTTTCATCAATTTGTTGATTTTGGGATGGACGGTATGCGTTGTGATGTTGAAGGGAATTTGTATATCACACGATATGGCAAAGGAACGGTGGCTAAGTTGTCACCCGAGGGAAAGCTATTGTTGGAGGTACAAATGAAAGGTAAAAAACCTTCAAACATAGCTTTTGGAGGTAAGGATGGAAAGACTGCCTATGTAACCCTTCAAGACCGGGGCTATATTGAAACTTTTAGAGTTGAAAAAGCGGGTAGATCATTCGCTAGATAAAATCACATTTGATTATGTACCTCAACGGGCTAGACTACGTCATCATAATTACGTATTTCGTAATTGTTCTGGGGGTTGGACTCTGGATTTCTAAACTGGCAAGATATAATCTGGATCAGTATTTCTTGGGAGGCAATAAAATCAAATGGTATTTCTTGGGCTTATCCAACGCTTCCGGAATGTTTGATATTTCGGGGGTAATGTGGACGGTTACCCTACTTTTTGTCTATGGCCTTAAGAGTGCATGGATCCCTTGGTTGTGGCCGGTTTGGAATCAGGTTTTTGTAATGATATTTCTAGCTGTTTGGATCAGGCGTTCCAACGTAATGACCGGTGCATCTTGGATTCTTACCCGTTTTAGTGGCAGAGGAGGCTTTTTGTCTAAAAATATAATTATTGTTTTTGCCGTCATAGGTGCGATAGGTTTTATTGCTTATTTTTTTGAGGGTATAGGCAAATTTTGTGCTGCCATACTTCCTTGGGATCTAACCCTTCAAAATCAAATCCTTAATATAAGTTCAGAAAATGTTTATGCGCTTATCATCGTCGGGATTACCACATTGTATACCCTTAGAGGAGGAATGATGAGTGTGGTGGCAACCGAGGTGTTTCAGTACATCATTATGACCATTTCTAGTATTGCCATTGCCGTAATTGCTTTTAATGTGGTGAGCCATGCAGAGATCATGCAGGGTGTTCCCCGGGGCTGGGACGAGTTGTTTTTTGGTTGGAAGATGGATTTGGATTGGTCGGGCATACTCCCGCAATTGAATGAAAAAATTGCCACGGATGGTTTTGAGTGGATTGGCACGCTTTTTATGATGATGTTGTTTAAGGGCTTTTTTTCCAGTTTGGCTGGACCCGTGCCGGGATACGATATGCAACGATTACTTTCCACAAGAACTCCTCTTGATGCAGCAAAAATGAGTGGTTTTACCATTGCTGTCCTCTTCTCCCCCCGTTATTTAATGATAGCTGCTTTTGCTGTTTTGGCCATTGTATTCCTTACCCCCGAGTTGTCTTCCAACCCTCAGATTGATTTTGAAACCATTTTGCCCACCGCCATTGCTACCTTTCTTCCCTCTGGACTTAAAGGTTTGCTGTTGGCAGGACTTATGGCTGCTTTTATGGGGACTTTTGCAGCCGTAATCAATGCTGCACCCGCCTATATTGCCAATGACCTGCTGAAAAACAGCTTATTGCCTGGAAAAACAGAAAAAACTTATGTCCGTTACGGCTATTTATCCTCCTTTCTATTGGTTTTGATCGGTGTGTTTTTTGGGTTTTTTGCCACTTCTCTCAATGCCATTACCCTCTGGATCACAGCTTCCCTATACGGAGGTTATACCGCAGCAAATGTACTAAAATGGATATGGTGGCGCTTTAACGGATACGGCTATTTTTGGGGGATGTTGGCAGGGCTTTTGGCCTCTACCGCAAAACTCATCTTTTTTGGCGATTGGATCGATATTTATTTTTTTCCAATCATTTTTGCTTTTTCCATATTTGGTTGCCTACTGGGGTCTTACCTCAGCCCACCTGATAAGATCGAAGTGCTGAAAAGCTTTTATAAAAATGTTAGGCCCTGGGGTTTTTGGAAACCGGTTTTGATTGAAGTCCAAAAAAACGACCCTACTTTTTTACCCAATCGGATGTTTGGCAGAGATATGTTTAATGTGGTGATTGGAATCGTATGGCAAATGGCCTTAGTGGTCTGGCCCATCTTTTTGATGGTCAAAAAATGGGATGCCTTGGCCCTATCTCTTGCCGTGGTTGCGGTTACTTCTATGGCTTTAAAGTATTTTTGGTACGATCCTCTAAAAAAAGAAGAAATTTAATATGGCCAATAAAGTTTTGATCAAGGGTACCTTTTTGGACGAGATCAGTCACGACATTCCTCATCAAAATTGGAGCGAAAAGGAGTGGTCTATGGATTTTAAAAATATGAAATCTGCAGGCATCGATAAAGTGATCTTGATCCGTAGTGGTTATAAAAATTGGATTACCTACCCTTCACAGGTTTTGACAACGGAAGAAAAGGCAATTCCTCCCTATTCCGATCTCGTGAGCATATTTTTACGGTTGAGCGAAGAAAACAACATGGATTTTTATTTTGGTTTGTACGATTCCGGTAAATATTGGACTTCCGGGGATTATGAAAAGGAGGTAAGACTCAATTGTAAAGTGATCGATGAGGTTTGGCAGTTGTATGGGAACCATAAAGCTTTTAAGGGCTGGTATTTGTCTCAGGAGTGCAACCGAAATATAGGCGGGATAATTGATCTTTATGCCGGTTTGGGTCAGTATTGTAAGCAAATTTCCAGGGGACTTCCCGTTTTGATATCACCTTATATCGATGGGGTAAAAAACATCTCTCAATACACTACTCAAAGTCATCGGGAACAATCAATCTCACTGGATGAACATTTTAAAACTTGGGAATCCATTTTCAAGGGTATTCAAAAAAGTGTAGATATAGTGGCCTTTCAGGACGGCCATGTGGATTACGACCAATTGGAGGATTTTATTAAGGTCAATAAATCTCTGGCCGATCAAAATAGCATAACTTCATGGATCAATTCAGAAACTTTTGACCGGGACATGCCCATCAAGTTCTTGCCTATCAAGTGGGATAAATTGAGGTACAAACTGGAAACAGCCGCCCAAGCGGGTATTTCGGAAGCCATTACTTTCGAGTTCTCCCATTTTATGAGCCCTCAATCTGCCTACCCTCAAGCCAGGCATTTGTACTATCGTTATTTAGATTATCTAAACAAAAAAAAATGAGCAGTGATTCTTTTGCCAAATTATATTTAAAAGAGTTGACCCGGGAGGTAGTACCCTTTTGGGAAAAATACAGTATCGATCGAGAAAACGGTGGATATTTTACTTGTATTGACGATCAGCACAAGGTTTTTGATACCGACAAATTCGTTTGGTTACAAGCCCGACAAGTATGGACATTCGCAACTTTATACGACCGTTTTGAAAAAAAACAAACTTGGTTTGAGATTGCCCGTTCAGGGAGTGATTTTTTGGAGAAATATGGACATGACGGTAATTACAATTGGTTTTTTTCCCTTAATAGAGACGGTCAGCCTTTGGTAGTTCCCTACAATATTTTTTCCTACACTTTTGTTTGTATGGCCATGGGAAAAATGCATCACATTACCGGAGAAAAAAAATACAAAATTGTGGTGGATGAGACTTTAAAAAAAATTACCCAAAGGGCGGCTAAACCAAAAGATCGTTGGGATAAATCTTATCCCGATACGCGCCCCCTTAAAAACTTTGCCTTGCCCATGATCCTTTGTAATCTCTTCAATGAATTGGGAGATTTGGTGCCGGAGGAGGAAAAAGAACAACGTACCCATGCCTGCGTAAACGAAATATTTAATCTTTTTTGGGATCAGGAAAGAGGGGTAATACTGGAAAATATATCCCCTGATGGTTCCTTTTCCGATACTTTTGATGGCCGCCTGATCAATCCCGGACATGGCTTGGAGGCCATGTGGTTTATTATGGATTTGGGAGTGCAATTGAATCGAAAGGACTGGATCGACCGATCGGTTGAAATGGCCTTGTCTATAGTCGAAAATGGTTGGGACAATGAGCATGGAGGAATTTTTTATTTTTTGGATGCTCAGGGGCATCCCCCTCAACAATTGGAATGGGATCAAAAACTGTGGTGGGTTCACTTAGAAGCCATGATCTGTTTTTTGAAAGGATACGAATTGACGGGATCTGATGCCTGTTGGGAGTGGTTTGAAAAAATTCATCACTACACTTGGAGCCATTTTCGAGATTTAAAAAGAGGAGGGGAATGGTATGGCTATTTGAACCGTTCCGGGGAGGTACTCCTTCCGTTAAAAGGGGGGAAATGGAAAGGTTGTTTCCATGTACCCCGTGCTTTGTTTCAACTTTATGAAATTTCAAAACGACTTAAGATATGAGAGAGAGAATAGCAATTTTAATATTATACTTTTTGGGAGTTTCCTGTGAAAAGGATCCTCTAGAAACGGATGTATTGGTTATTGGAGGAGGAGCCAGTGGTGTGGCAGCGGCACTATCTTCAGCGCGTCAAGGAGTAAAAACCTACCTGTTGGAAGAGGGGCCGTGGCTGGGAGGAATGCTTACTGCAGCGGGAGTAAGTGCTGTAGACGGTAATGCCAAATTACCCTCCGGTATTTGGGGGGAATTTAGAGACAGTTTGATTAACCGTTATGGGAGTAAAAAAGCTTTACGGACAGGTTGGGTAAGCAATCACCTTTTTGAGCCATCGGTAGGGAATCAGATCTTCCAAAATATGATTAAAAATGAAACTTTTCTTGAGCCCTTTTTTGGAACTGAGGTCATTGCAATTGAAAAAAGAGAAAGGGGTTGGAAAATTAAGTTTAATAGTTCCAGTCAAACTTTCACACTCTTTGCTAAGATAGTAATTGATGCTACAGAATTGGGTGATATCGCTGCTCGAGTAGGAGCAGCTTATGATGTGGGTATGGATAGCAGAAAAACCCATGGGGAGGATATTGCCCCCATAGAGGAAAACGACGTCATCCAGGATATGACATATGTTATGATTTTAAAGGATCATGCTAAAGATATGACTATCGAAAAACCTCAGGATTATGATCCGGAAGTTTTTTACTGTGCTAGTGAAAGCGATCAGTGTAAAATAGGTGAAAAGATGAACAGAACCCTCTGGCCTAAGGACAGTTTGTTATCATATGGACGTTTGCCGAAAGGAAAAGTAATGATTAATTGGCCTATCAATGGCAACGATTATTATGTTAACGTTATAGAACAAACTTCAGAGGAGCGACAACAATCATTTGAAAAAGCCAAATTGAAATCCTTACAGTTTTTGTATTATTTACAAAGCGAACTGGGATTTAACACCTATGGCTTGGTTGCTGATGAATTTCCTACTGACGACGGTTTTCCTCTTATCCCATATCATAGGGAATCAAGACGTATTCATGGTATCACCACATTGACTGTAAATCATATTGGAGAACCTTATGACCAGCTGCAACCTCTTTATAGAACGGGAATCGCCGTGGGTGACTACCCAGTGGATCATCATCATGCAAGTCATCCTGATGCTCAAAATTTACCAGAACTCCATTTTTATCCTGTTCCCTCTTATAATGTACCGATGGGGTGTTTACTCCCTCAAAATATTGATAATCTTATAGTGGCCGAAAAATCCATTTCGGTTACCAATATTGTCAATGGAACCACACGTCTGCAACCCGTTGTTTTACAAATCGGACAGGCTGCAGGGGTGATTGCGGCTTTGAGCGTCCAAGAAAACCTTTCCCCTTCAAAGGTGAGCGTAAGAAAAGTGCAAAACCGGCTTTTGAAAAAGGGGGGATACCTTTTGCCATATTTGGACGTTCCTAAAGACCACCCTCATTTTAAAACCTATCAAAGAATAGGGTCAACAGGAATTTTAAAAGGAACAGGAATGAATGTGGGTTGGGAAAATCAAACTTGGTTTTATCCAGATAAGGAGCTGTCTCAGTCGGATTTGGATCATGCCCTTTCCGTATTAAAACAATTCAAGCACATACCAACCCCTGATTCACGTAAAAATCAAGATATGTTACAATGGTTCCAAAAATTACATAACTTATTTTCTTCAGATAATCCCTTCCCTGATTGGATTAGGGACTCAAAAAGCCTAAATGAATTTTTAGGTATCGAAATTACTACCCGTGAGAATATCAGTCGTGGAAATTTTGCAATTTTAATGGATTCAATTATTAATCCTTTCCAAAACCAACCCATTGATGTTTATGGCAAATTTATTTTGAACCAATGATGAATTAGCAATAGATTTTGTTAATTTTTCCAGATTTTTATGTAATCAAAAATACAGACCAAGTCACCAGATGGAGCTATATTTGAATCACTAATTTTGTAAAAATAAGTGAAATCAATGAAAAAAAACCAGCAAAGGAGAAAAGCATTGGTTTATCATGCTAAACCCATACCGGGTAAAATCGAGGTAGTACCTACAAAGAGTTATCGCACCCAAAGAGACCTTGCTCTTGCATATTCTCCAGGGGTAGCTATTCCCTGTAAGGAGATCGAAAAGCATTTGAAAAATGTATACAAATACACCAACAAGGGTAATTTGGTAGCTGTTATTTCTAATGGAACTGCTGTTTTGGGTTTGGGAGACATTGGTCCCGAGGCTTCAAAACCAGTGATGGAGGGAAAAGCACTTTTGTTTAAAATATTTGCAGACATTGATGTTTTTGACATTGAGATCAATGAAAAAGACCCTGAAAAATTTATTCAAACGGTAAAAGCCATTTCTCCGACATTTGGAGGAATTAACCTTGAAGATATTAAAGCTCCCGAGGCTTTTGAGATCGAAAATCGACTAAAAGCAGAATTGGAAATTCCTCTAATGCATGATGACCAACATGGAACGGCCATAATCTCTTGTGCTGCCTTGATCAATGCTTTAGAATTATCCAAAAAAAAAATAGAAGAGGTCAAGATCGTTATATCTGGTGCAGGTGCTGCAGCTATATCCTGCACTAGATTATACAAAGCTTTTGGGGCTAAAAAAGAAAATATTGTCATGTTGGACAGCAAGGGTGTCATCAGAAATTCCCGTCCTAACCTAAGTAGCCAAAAATCAGAATTTGCCACATACCGTAAGATCAATACCTTGGCCGAGGCTATGATAGGAGCCGATGTTTTTATCGGTTTGTCTCAACCCAATATTTTGGATGAGAACATGTTGTTGTCTATGGCCGAAAACCCAGTTGTTTTTGCCATGGCCAATCCTAACCCTGAAATTGACTATGATTTGGCTTGCAGTACCCGTGATGATATCATAATGGCAACGGGAAGGTCTGATCATCCCAACCAGGTCAATAATGTTTTGGGTTTCCCGTTTATCTTTAGAGGTGCACTGGATGTAAGGGCAACCAAAATCAATGAATCCATGAAAATGGCTGCAGTAGAGTCACTGGCTAAATTAGCTAAGCAACCTGTCCCAGAACAGGTCAATGTCGCCTATGAAGAGACCAAACTCAATTTTGGTAAAGACTATATCATTCCAAAACCTTTCGACCCTCGTTTGATTGTTGAGGTTCCAATTGCAGTTGCTAAAGCCGCAATTGCATCCGGTGTTGCTCAAGAACCTATTGATAATTGGCAGCGGTATGAAGCAGAGTTGGTCGAACGATTGGGAGGACATCAAAAAATTCTCAGAATGATCAATGATCGCGCAAAATCTGAACCTAAATCTGTCGTTTTTGCAGAGGCAGACCAGCTGGATGTAATCAAAGCGGCACAAATCATTCATGAAGAAAAAATCGGAATTCCGATTTTATTGGGTAATAAAGAAACGATCCAAAATTTGATGGATTCGATTGATTTTAATGAATCTATCAGTATTATTGACCCCAAAACTGAGGAGCATGTAGAAAGCCGACAGCGTTATGCCAAGGCTTTTTGGGAAACCCAAAAAAGAAGAGGAAAAACCCTTTATGAATGTGATAGTCTTCTCAAAGAACGAAATTATTACGCTGCAATGATGGTAAAAACAGGAGATGCCGATACCATGCTTTCCGGTTTTTCGAGAAAATATCCTGCGGTTGTAAAACCCATTTTGGAAGTCTTAGGTAAAGCCGAAGGCGTTGATCGTGTTGCAGCTACCAATTTGATGCTAACTAAAAGAGGAATGCTTTTCCTATCAGATACTTCCATTAATGTAGACCCTTCTGCCAAAGAATTAGCCAAAATTGCATATATGACCGCCCAAACAGTCAAAATATTTGGTTTAGAGCCTGTTTTGGCACTTTTATCTTATAACAACTTTGGATCTTCCTCTTTTCCTCAGGCCAAAAAAGTATCTGAAGCAGTAGGCTATTTGCACCGAATGTTTCCTAATCTGATTGCCGATGGGCCCATTCAGTCCGATTTTGCTTTAAATAATGAAATGTTGGCCAAGCGTTTTCCTTTTTCTTCCCTTAACAACAAAAAAGTCAATACCTTGATTTTCCCCAATTTGGATGCTGCTAACATTACTTATAAAATCATCAAGGAATTGGACAAAACCCAGTCAATTGGGCCTATTTTGATGGGACTTGGTGATTCAGCTCATATCCTTCAATTGGGAGCTTCTGTAGATGAAATTGTAAATATGGCTACCATAGCTGTTATAGATGCGCAAGAAAAATTAAAATTGAAACAAAAAAATGATAACACAAATTAAAGGGAGGCTCGTTGAAAAAAACCCCACTCAATTGGTGGTAGATTGCAATGGTATCGGATATGAGATAAACATTTCACTCCACACTTATTCAAGTCTTTCGTCTGAAGAGAATATTAAATTATTCACTCATCTACAAGTTAGAGAAGACGCTCACATTTTATATGGTTTTTTTACGGTTTTGGAAAGAGCTGTTTTCAGGCTTTTAATTTCTGTTTCCGGTATTGGAACCAGCACGGCAAGAACAATGCTTTCTTCTCTCACTCCCGCCGAAATCCAGCAGGCCATCGCAATCGAGGATGTCGCCACCATTCAGGGTATTAAAGGTATTGGATCGAAGACCGCTCAAAGGGTAATTATTGAACTTAAAGATAAGATCAAAAACCTACAAGGAACCGAAGAAATTCCTGTTCTCAAAAGCAATACAATTAAAGAAGAAACGTTATCAGCATTAGAGGTGCTTGGCTATTCAAGAAAAGCCTCTGAAAAAGTTGTTGATAAACTCATTCAAGGTGACCCCAACAGGACAGTTGAGGAGTTAATTAAATCTGCCTTGAATAAACTTTAAATCTCTTTGATCTGTAAAAAAAAGAACAAATATTTAGGTTTAACCTTCTTCCTGATGCCCCTATTAATTTTTTGCGATTTTTCGCTTTGGGGACAGGTAGAAAGCAGTTATGATTTGTCCAAATCCAGATATACCCAATCTGGGGGTATCAGTTCAAAGTACACTTATGACTCCAAAACAGGGATGTATTTATATACTGAAACTATAGACGGATATCCAATCAATACACCTATGGTTTTATCCCCCAAGGAATTTCAGACGATGGTACTTGCTGAGCAGATGAAAGGGTATTTTCAGGGTAAAATAGCTGCTCTTAGTGGTAATGCTGAAAACTTAACTGAAACCCAAAAAAACCTCCTTCCCGAGGTTTATGTTAACAGCAAATTTTTTCAATCTATTTTTGGAAGTAATATTATCGATATCGTTCCCCAAGGATCTGTGGGAATAGACCTTGGTGTCCGATATCAAAAAAACGACAATCCAGCGGCATCTCCTAGAAACCGAAGAAGTTTTGGTTTTGATTTTGACCAAAGGATCAGTCTGAGTTTATTGGGTAAAATTGGTGATCGGTTGCAAATCACGGCCAACTACGATACTGAGTCCACTTTTGACTTTCAAAACTTGGTTAAAATAGAATTCAATCCGCCCCAGTTAGCAGAAGTTTCGGACATAATCCCTGAGTCAGCTAATGTTCAAGGGGATCTGCAGAGATCCAGTGTGGATAATTTTTTGTCTGCTACCAAGAATATTACCAAAAAAGCAGCGGATATACAACAAAAAATTGGCGATTTTCAGAGTACCTATGACGAGGCTAAACAAAAAATTCTAAATCTAAAAGCAAAAGCCGACTCTTTTTCCAATCAAAACCTGATGGGGTTGGGAAACAATGTTACTGATTATCTTAATGGGAAGGTTACCGAAGATGCTATTTTACAAAACATAAGTATCGGAAATATAAGTATGCCCCTTAACAGCAACCTCATCCAAGGTGCTCAAAGTCTCTTTGGAGTAAGAACCGATCTCAAATTCGGAAAAACCACCATTTCGGCTGTTTTTTCAGAACAAAGGTCACAATCCCAGAATGTAATCGCTCAGGGAGGTGGAACCCTCCAAGAATTCAGTATTTTTGCACTTGACTATGAGGAAGACCGTCACTACTTCTTAGCCCAATATTTTAGGGACAATTACGACAAATTTCTTAAAAACTACCCTTACATCAATTCCCCGATTCAGATTACAAGGATTGAAGTATGGATAACTAACAGAGGATCTCAAACTAGAAACATCAGAAATATTGTAGGTTTTCAGGATTTGGGAGAAAGTGATCCCGACAAATCTTCATTAGATGACAGAATTATAAACTTTTTTAATGGAAAAGCTTTTTCGAGCCCTCCCGCCAATGAAAATAATCAATTAGATCCTGAAACCATAGGCAAGGGAGGAATTTTAAGTAGTGACATTCGTGATATTGCCTCAATTCCTAATTCATTTGGTGCTTACAACAATTCCCTCAACGAGGGGTTTGACTATGCTGTTTTAGAAAGTGCCAGAAAGCTCAGCCAAAGTGAATACAAACTTCACCCACAATTGGGCTACATATCGCTTAATCAGAGGCTGAGTAATGACGAAGTTTTAGCTGTCGCTTTTCAATACACCTTTAGGGGAAAGATTTACCAAGTTGGCGAATTTGCAAATGGTGGTGTAGAAACCACTTCTGTTGTTGATACTAATCTCGATGGGAGTCCTAAGAGTATTGTAAATAATAATTTGGTGGTCAAACTACTCAAAAGTAACATTACTGATGTTCGTCAACCCATTTGGGACTTGATGATGAAAAATATATACAATACCGGTGCTTTCCAGCTTGCGGAAGAAAATTTCAGACTCAATATTCTATATTCAGATCCTTCACCCATCAATTATTTGACTCCCATAGACAAATCCATTTGGCCTGAAAATATGAAAGACAGAGTTCTTTTGAATACTTTTAATTTAGATAAACTCAACCTATATAAAGACCCACAACCTGAGGGTGATGGATTCTTTGATTTTATACCAGGAGTTACCATAGAATCCCAGTATGGGAGAATAATTTTTCCCAACGTAGAGCCTTTTGGAGAATATCTTTTTAAATTATTGGATGATCCCAATTCACAAAAAGAAAAATACAAAAATATTGAAACTTACAACGTCAACCAGAAAAGATACGTCTTCAGTGAAATGTATTTGAAAACCAAAGCAGCTGCTCTGGAAACTAATGAGAAAAATAAATTTCAGCTTAAAGGTCGCTACAAATCCGAAGGAGGTGATGGCATTCCCATAGGAGCATTTAATGTTCCAAGAGGATCCGTAAAGGTAACAGCAGGGGGAAGGTTATTAAGAGAGGGCATTGATTATACGGTCAATTATGCTATTGGAAGGGTCAAGATTTTAGATCCTGCCTTACAAGCCTCAAACGTTCCAATTAACATATCTGTAGAAAACAACTCTTTTTTCAATCAACAAAACAAAAGATTCTCTGGCTTCAATATAGTTCATAAAGTGAACGATAAAGTTGTTTTTGGAGGAACACTGCTGAATTTGAGTGAAAATCCACTCACTCAAAAAGCAAACTATGGAACAGAACCAGTAAATAATACTATGATCGGTTTCAACACCAATTTTTCGACTGAACTCCCTTTTTTAACGCGCTGGGTCAATAAGATTCCCACCATAAAGACAAATGTACCCTCTATCTTGTCTTTTAGAGGAGAAGTAGCTAACCTTATTGCAGGAAAACCAAAAAACACACAACTTCAGGGCGAAACAAATGTTTATATTGATGATTTTGAAGGGGCACAAACTAATATTGACATCAAGGGTTTCAACTCCTGGAAACTTTCAAGCGTCCCTTACAAAAATTTTAAAGGCTCAGAGATTAAAAACAACGAGATCAGCAGAGGTTTTGGAAGAGCAAAACTCGCTTGGTATTCCATTGACCCAATATTCTACGCCGGTGGAAGACCATCGGGGATAAATAATGACGATATATCTCTAAACACCACCCGAAGGATTTTCATTAAAGAGATTTTCCCCGAACAGGATCTTGTCCAAGGAACAACAACAGTCCAAAGCACACTAGATTTAGCTTATTATCCTCAGGAAAAAGGACCCTATAACAATGTAACTGAGGATGAATTTAGAGAAGATCGAGCTGAAAATTGGGCGGGTATTATGCGTCCCATAAATGCTACCAATTTTGAACAGTCCAATGTGGAATTTATCGAGTTTTGGCTCTTAGACACTTTTAGTCAGTTATCTCCAATGGAGGATAACTTAGGGGAACTTTATTTCCATTTGGGAAATATATCGGAGGACATTCTTAAAGATGGCAGAAAACAATTTGAAAATGGTTTGCCTGGACCCAATTCACAATTTTTAGCTCATGAAACCTCTTGGGGATTGGTTCCCTCAACACAATCACTACTTTATGCTTTTAATACAATTCCTGAAGATAGACAAGCTCAAGATTTGGGGCTTGATGGTTTGGATGATATTGAAGAGAGATTGATCTATACCAATGGTCCCGAAGAAGACCCAGCAGGAGACAATTATCAATTTTTTGTTTCAGCAAAAGGAGGTGTGTTGGAAAGATATAAAAATTACAACGGTACTCAAGGAAACTCTCCTGTTGCTTTTTCTGACACCAACAGAGGAAATACCACTGAGCCGGATTCTGAGGACATTAACCGAGATCAAAGCATGAACACCATTGACAGTTACTTTGAATACCGCGTACCCATCTCAAAATCAATGGGTGTTGGTAATCATCCTTTTATTACCGATGTTCGTGAAAATGTCAAAGTGTCTGTACCCAATGGAGATGAAATAACTACTCGGTGGATTCAATTCAAAATACCTGTTCAGAAAGGTTATTATGAGGACACACAATTTGATCAATATTTTGACGCCATCAACAACATCGAAGATTTGCGTTCTATACGTTTTATGCGAATGGTACTCAAAGGTTTTTCAGAGCCCTTGGTATTGCGATTTGGTACCCTGGATTTGGTAAGGGGAGATTGGCGAAGATACAACCAAAAACTGAACAAAAGCCTCCCCAAAAACAATAATACCACGGTAGATATAAGTACTGTAAATATTTTGGAAAACGAAAACCGGATTCCCATAAATTATGTTTTACCACCAGATATTCAAAGAGAACAAATCAATAACAACAACACTATAGTTCGACAAAATGAACAATCCATGTCCTTAAGAATATGTGATCTTCAACCAATGGACTATAGGGCCGTTTTTAAAAATGTAAATGTTGACATTCGACAATACAAAAACCTAAAGATGTTTTTGCACGCAGAATCCATAGTAGGCCAGAAACCTTTACCCGGAGAAGGTACATCTGAAGATTATGACCGACGTATGGTTGCATTTATTCGATTGGGTACAGACATCTTAGATAACTATTATCAAGTCGAAATTCCACTTAAACCGACGGATTATAAAGAAAGTTCATCAAACAAATTCACCGCCGATGAAGTTTGGCATCCCGAATCAAATGCTTTGGAAGTACCCATTAAATTACTTTCAAAACTAAAAGCAATCGCTATTAATAATTCCGGTTTGGGCAGGGTTTCTTATTTTGATGAGGAAATGAATCCTGTAAGCGAGTTCTCCCCCATCAGTGCCTTACCTGGATTCAAGAAATACAAATTTGCCGTTAAGGGAAACCCTTCCTTGGGATCCATTAAGACCCTTATGATAGGAGTGAAAAACCCTTCCAACCAATTGGGAGACGATTTGTGTGGGGAAGTTTGGTTTAATGAATTGCGAATAGCAGGAATCGATTCCAAAGGAGGCTGGGCAGCCGTAGGTGCTATGGATGCCAATTTTGCTGATTTGGCTAATGTAGCCGCCACAGCTCGCATTTCAACCATCGGGTTCGGATCTATAGACCAGACTCCAAATCAAAGTAATCGGGAGGATATGAAACAGTACGATTTAGTGACCAACATAAATTTGGGAAAACTAATGCCTAAAAAGTGGGGGTTGCAAATACCTCTTAACCTAAATATTGGAGAAACCTTTATTACACCCGAGTATGATCCTTTTTATCAAGATATCTTGTTTCAAGACCGATTAGATAACTCCAAAAGAAACTCACAAAGAGATTCCATTAAAGATCAGGCCATTGACTATACCTTAAGAAAAAGTATAAGTTTGATTGGTATACGGAAAAATAAAACAAACAATAAACCGACACGTTTATTAAGCCCTGAAAATTTTAATTTTTCATACGCCTACAACGAGTTGTACCACCAGGATTATGAAATTAAAAATCAAACCGATAAAAACTTACAGTTGGGAGCCAACTACGGACATTCCTTTAAGCCATTTGAAATCAACCCATTTAGGAAAATTAGTGTTCTAAATAGCAAGCAATATTGGCAATGGCTAAAAGAACTTAATTTTAATTTGATACCCAACAACATAGAAATCACCACCAATATCAATCGATCTTTCAGCAGTCAACGTTTCCGTCAGGTCTATATGGACGGGGTTGATGCTGCCTCACAAATTCCTCTACCCAATTTACAATTAAGGAATTACTTATTTGATTGGTCTTATACTCTCAGTCACAATCTAACCCGTTCATTACGATTAAATTTTACTGCTTCAAACAACAATATAGTCAGAAATTTCTTTGAGAGAGATTCCAATAATTCTATAGGGAGGGTTAACAAAAGTCTAGATATCTGGGATGGAATCTGGGATACCGGTCAAACTGATCGCCATTTTCAGTCTCTTTCCCTGAACTATAAATTACCACTGAGATTAATACCCTTTCTCAATTTTATTGATGCCAATTATAACTATACAGGAGATTTCAGTTGGCAAAGAGGTTCCAACGCTATGGCAGCTGTTACCGCTGAAGAGGGACAGCCATTAGGTGTTGTCAATACTATTCAAAATGCTAATACCAAAACCCTGACAGGATCAATCTCCTTCGAAAAACTCTATACCGTTTTGGGATTGAAATCCAAAAGATCACCTTTTGATCAGCCATTTGCCAAAGCCACCGCCGCAAATAATCCTCAGGCAAAAAAACAAGAAAAAAAACCAAAAAAAAATGCCTTTAGAAAAGGGGCTACCTACTTTATTGACTTACTTTCTTCGATCAAAAGAGCCCAGTTCAATTATTCAGAGAATAATGGTAAAGTCATTCCCGGTTACTTACCCAATGTAGGGTTTATGGGGACACTAGACCCATCTTTTGGTTTTACTTTTGGAAGCCAAGCCGATGTCCGTTATGAAGTTGCCAAAAGAGGGTGGTTAACCAACTTCCCAAATTTCAACGAGCCTTTCGTTCAAGTCCATAACAGTAAACTCAATATTTCTGCTCAAATTAATCCTTTTAAAGACTTAACCATTGATTTGAATGCAGAACGTAATTACTCAAATAACTTGTCTGAAAACTATCAAGTATCAGACTTGGATTATATTGCCTTAAACACAAATGAATATGGTAACTTTGGAATATCTACTATTCTTATTAAAACTGCTTTTTCGGGTGGGACTGATTTAATCAATAAAAATTTTCTAAACTTTAGAGAAAACCGCTTGATCATAGCCAACCGCCTCGCTGCTCAGAATGGGACCTCACTTAACAATCGTGATGAAAATGGCTTCCCAGCAGGCTTTAATAAAAACCACCAAACTGTTTTGACAGCCTCCTTCCTTTCGGCATATTCCGGAACAAATCCTCATAATATATCTTTTGATCCAATTCAAGGTATGCCTTTACCAAATTGGAACTTAAAATATACAGGCTTGACCAAAATAAAATCATTGTCCAAAATTTTCAATCGTTTATCATTAACACACGGTTATCGTTCGAGTTATACTCTTACAAATTATCAAACAAATTTGGAGTACGATCCCTATCAACCTCTAATCAAAGACAAATTGGGAAACTATATGACCTCAAGGTTTTATTCCAATATCAATTTGGCGGAACAATTCAATCCTTTGATACGTTTGGATGTAGAATTTAGAAGTTCTCTTAAAATACTTGCCGAAATTAGGAGAGATCGAAGTTTGTCCCTGAGTTTGGACAACAGTCTTCTCACGGAACAAAGTGGAAATGAATACATCTTGGGTATGGGTTACCGCCTAAAAGACTTGAGAATAAGAACAAATTTGGGTGGGAGAAGGGTCATGCTAAGTGGAGATCTTAATTTAAAAGCGGATTTTTCGTATCGAAAAAACGTCACTTTATTGAGAAACTTAGAATATGACAACAATCAAGTTACCGCCGGACAAACCATTATGTCCATAAAATTTTCAGCAGGTTATAACCTTTCAAGGAATCTGACCAGTTTGCTTTTCTATGACCACAATTTCTCTGAGTTTGCCATTTCAACCGCCTTTCCTCAGACCTCCATAAGATCAGGCATTACCATTAGATATAATTTTGGAAACTAAAAGTGAATTGTATTACTTTGTGTTTGTATTTAAAATAAAATAAATGATTATACCCTCCGATCTCCTATACAGTAAAGACCACGAGTGGGTGAAATTAGATGGCGAAGTTGCTACTATTGGTATAACAGATTTTGCCCAGCGAGAATTGGGAGACATAGTATATGTTGAAATTGAAACCATAGGGCAAATTTTGGATCGCGAAGAAGTTTTTGGAACGGTAGAGGCTGTAAAAACAGTTTCTGATCTATTCATGCCCGTAAGTGGAGAGGTTTTAGAATTTAATACTGATTTGGAAGATACCCCTGAGGCGGTTAATGAGCAACCCTATGAATCTGGATGGATGATTAAAATAAAAATGGACAATCCCACCCAAATCAAAAATTTATTGGACGCCAATCAATACAAGCAATTAATTCAAACATAGCAAGTTGTACTTGTAAAAAAAATCTTGTTTATTATTGATTTTTTTTTAGTTTAGCATAGTTAATATACTCTACATAATGCAACCCAAAAAAAACGAAAAAGCTGATTTATCAAAGAATAGTAGCCTTTATTTTATTATTGGATTGACCTCTATTCTTTTCGTTTCATGGCAAGCCATCGAATGGAAAACATACGATAGAAGTGGTTATGGATATGAAGCATTGAACGTTGATGATGATGATGATGAAGAAATTCCTATTACAGAACAAATAAAAGTTCCACCTCCACCTCCACCCCCACCACCTGCTCCCGAGATCATTGAGGTAGTAGAAGACGAGGAAGAAGTGGAAGAGACTGTAATTGAATCTACTGAGACTGACCAAGAAGAAATCGTCGAGGTAGAGGAGGTAGAGATTGAAGATGATTTTGATGACGTGGATATCCCCTTTGCGGTAATTGAAGACGTCCCAATTTTTCCTGGATGTGAAAGGGTTGCCAAATCCAAAAGAAGAGAATGTTTTCAAGAACAGATCAACAAACACATTAGAAAAAACTTTCGATATCCGGAAATTGCTCAGGAAATGGGAATACAAGGAAGGGTTTATGTCAATTTTATTATTGCTAAAGACGGATCCATAAGTAACATCAGAATGCGAGGCCCAGATAAAAATCTTGAGAAAGAAGCAGAGAGGATTATTGGTAAATTACCCAACATGACTCCTGGAAAACAAAGAGGACGACCAGTCAGGGTTCCATTCAGCATCCCAATTACTTTTAGGTTACAATAGAAACTAATAAATTTATGAAAAATCTTAAAGCCATGGTTTTAAGACTTTCTGTTTGTTTATGAAATGATGCAGCCAAATACCTCGAAATTGTAGAACATAAAATAATTCTAATGGGGTTTAAAAAACAGTTCCAGCTAATCTTTATCTTTTTTTTAAAACTTGTTTTCATCATTTAAATATAATTTGAATTAAAAATTTTAGGTATCATAAAACCCTACTGATAATTGGGATATATGGCTGCTTATATCTGAGATTTCATCATTTTTAAAGATGGAAAAATGATGATATTAAAACATAGATTCTATACAAGAATATAGATAAAGAAGTCCAACTTATTATCGAAAAAGTTTTAAAAATGATACCTACTAAACAAAGATGCAAAGTAGGAAGGATTCCTATTTTATTACCATAGATTTCCGCTCTAATTAGGTTGAAATAGCTTTACCAAAATCGTCATACAGGTTTGCATAGGGATGATTTGTAGCCTATCTTTGCAGATGGATAATTGATGATGAAGACCCACTCTGATAGTTTACCCTTAATAAACTTTAACCTTGTGATATTCGTAAGTGATTTCTTACAACTCACAAAGTTTCGTTTAGCCATCAGTGTGGTGTTTTCCTCAGTTGCAGGTTATTTATTAGCCGTTGATCAAATTGAAGTTTCCATACTGCTGGGATTGTTTTTCGGTGGTTTTGCAATGGTGGGAGCCTCCAATGCTTTCAACCAGTGGATTGAAAGGGATAAAGATGCCCTGATGGACCGAACTAAGAACCGTCCGCTTCCTGCTGGGCGTATGAATAACCTTACCGCTCTGGTTATTGCCTCACTGCTAACGCTGCTGGGACTATTTATTCTAAACAACATCAATTTCAAAACCGCTCTTTTCGGCGCAATTTCGATATTCATATACACCTGTGTCTATACCCCCGTAAAGTCTGTTACCCCCCTATCAGTCTTTATTGGAGCTTTTCCGGGTGCCATACCCTTTATGTTGGGATGGGTGGCTGCAACAGCTAGTTTTGGGATCGAACCTGGGGTGCTTTTCATGGTTCAATTTTTTTGGCAGTTTCCCCATTTTTGGGCCATCGGTTGGATGATGGACAATGATTACAAAAAGGCAGGATTTAAAATGTTACCCACCGGAAACCCCGATCGGGCTACCGCATTTCAAATCGTATTTTACACTTTTTGGACCATCATCATTTCGATAATGCCCTATACCCAGTATAGTGGTGCATTGACCTTGTCATTGGGGGCAGTTGTTTGCCTGGTTTTGATCGGATTGTATTTTCTTTACCACGCCCTAAAATTGATGCAGAACAAGAGTAAAGAGGCAGCCAGAAAATTAATGTACGCCAGCATTGCATACATTAGCCTTTTACAAATAATATATGTTTTAGATAAATGGATCTAGCAATGGACGAACAAGTGATAAAACAGAACAAAGCCAAGAAGATGATGCTCTGGGTGGGGATGATCAGCATGGCTATGACCTTTGCAGGGCTGACCAGTGCCTATGTTGTTAGCAGTACCAGAGCTGACTGGTTGTCTCAATTTGAGATGCCCGCAGCTTTTGCCATCAGTACTCTGTTAATTTTGTTGAGTAGTATCAGTTTCTATTTGGCCAAAAAATCCCTCTGGTCAAAAAATATAAAGCAAACAAAAATTTGGGTCTTGACTACTTTTGTGTTGGCCATATTATTTGTTTTTTTTCAGTTTAAGGGATTCGGAGACATAATTGCCCAAGGATATTACTTTACAGGTGCTGAAAGTTCAATCACCACTTCTTTTTTATACGTTTTAGTCTTGTTGCATTTGGCGCATTTGTTTGCCGGGATGATAGTCCTGACGGTGGTGTATATACGATTACTCAGAGACAGCTATTCCGGATCCAACACTTTGGGCTTTGAATTGGCCCATTTGTTCTGGCATTTTTTAGACATCTTGTGGATTTATTTGTACCTATTTGTAGTGCTGTACAGGTAAAATATATAAATTTGTGCTAACTAATTTGAATTTGACTTTATGGAATTAACTGCAGCTGAAAAAGAGGCCAATCTTTGGTCTGGAGGTCAGCGACCACTCAACGCCAGTTATGGTAAACTGATGATGTGGTTTTTTATTGTGTCTGACGCACTTACCTTCTCCGGATTTTTGGTTTCCTATGGATTTTCCCGCTTTAAAAACATCGATTCCTGGCCCATTGCCGACGAGGTTTTTACCCACTTTCCTTTTTTACACGGAGTAGATGCCCCAATGTATTATGTAGCCTTAATGACTTTTATATTGATTTTCTCTTCAGTCACTATGGTATTGGCGGTAGACGCAGGACATCATATGAATAAATCGAAAGTAACTTTTTACATGTTGTTGACCATCATTGGAGGTGCAGTTTTTGTTGGCTCTCAAGCTTGGGAATGGAAAAATTTTATCAAGGGAGAATACGGAGCTTTGGAAACCAAAGGAGGTCAAATTTTACAATTTGTAAACGCTGACAGCGGAAAAAGAGTTGCCATTGCTGATTTCGCTATTTCTATCCCAACCGAACGCAGCTCTCACAAAAGTAGCAACGGGATTTGGTACGAAAGTGAAGGGTCTTTAACCACTTACTCCCTAGCCGAAGTATTGAAAGGCTTTGAGTCCAATGATAATCTTGTTATCAGGAGTGAGAAATTAGATGAAAATGGTCAAAAAATTATTCTCTCCAGAGACGATTCCTTGGATAAAATAGAAAATGCCGTTGGAGTAGTGGAAGGTGCAAACCTCGTCCATAACGAATATGGAAACCGACTCTTTGCTGATTTTTTCTTTTTTATAACGGGATTTCACGGCTTCCACGTTTTTTCAGGGGTCATCATCAACCTCATCATATTTTTCAATGTGATTGTAGGAACCTATGAAAAAAGAGGACATTATGAGATGGTCGAAAAAGTAGGGCTGTATTGGCACTTTGTCGATCTGGTCTGGGTATTTGTATTTACATTTTTCTATCTCGTTTAACCCAAAAATTATAACCGATGGCTGAAGGAGCACATAAACTTGCAATTTTTAGAGGATTATTAAAGTTCAAATCTAACGTTCAAAAAATTTGGGGCGTTTTGATTTTCTTATCAATCGTAACCACCATTGAGGTGGCTTTGGGGATTGTCAAACCTGATTTTTTGATGAATTATTTTCTCAGTATGAAATTGTTGAACTGGATATTTATCATTTTGACATTGGTCAAAGCCTATTATATCGCTTGGGATTTTATGCACATTAGAGATGAGAGGGGCAGCCTACAAGGTGCCATAGTTTTACCGCTGATCATCTTGATTCCTTATTTGATATTTATTTTAATTCTCGAAGCTGACTACATCTTTGAAGTAATGAATAGCGGTTTTGTGAGTTGGAATTTTTAGGATTTAAAGGACACATTCTTTTTCATGAGTAAATCTTTTAAAAAATATATTGTCCTCTTTATTCTCTTTGTGTTTCCAATAGTAATCTACTTGTTTTTTGCCTCCGGTAAAAACAACTTTGCGCTATTACCTGTTTTGACCCCTTCAGTAGATGATGTCCGTCAATGGAAGACCCTCTCAGGCGATACTGTTCAATTTCAAGACCACATCACTGTATTGGGTTTTTGGGGGGAAGACCTTTCAGATAAGAAAGGGGATGCTTTAAACCTCAATCAAAAAATTTATAAACGTTTTTATCAGTTCAATGACTTTCAATTTGTCATGGTAGTGCAAGAGGGCCAACAGGTTCAAGTTGAGGAATTCAAAAAGGAATTAAAATCAGGAGTTGGAACTGACTTGATCAAATGGCGCTTTATCTTTGGAAATGATGATGAAATTGCATCTCTGTTCAAGAGTTTGAAAACTCCTTTGCAACTCACAGTCAAAAATAGCTTACCCTATGTTTTTATCATCGATAAAGAACGCAACCTCAGGGGACGCGATGACGACGAGGATGAGGGAACTCTGTTTGGTTTCAATGCCCAGTCTGTTGCTGAAATCAACAACAAAATGGTAGATGATATCAAGGTGATCCTGGCCGAATACCGCCGCGCATGGAAGAAGTACAACAAGAATACTACTCCCTAGCATGAAAAAATTTAGCTATATAGGATTAATCATTGTTTTGATTGTTTTTGGTCTTTTGTTTATCCCTAAAATTGTCGATCGGGTAGCTAATAATACTCAGGTAGAGAGTAATCGTACCGCACCGGCAAAACCCTTGGCCTATATCAAACTCAACGGTGAGGCCAAAAAAGTTCCTCAGTTTCTGATGCGTAATCAAGACAGTTTATTGATTGGTAATGAGGATTTTAGAGAAAAAGTTTATTTGGTAGAATTTTTCTTTACCCGCTGTCCAAGCATTTGCCCCATAATGAATAAGAACATGAAGATTTTGGACGACCGTTTTGGTGATCGCCAAGATTTTGGGATTGCCTCTTTCACCATTGATCCAGACAATGACAAACCCCACGTACTTAAAAAATATGCAGAAGATTATGGTGTAAAATCTCAAAACTGGCATTTTTTGACTGACAACAAAACTAAGGTTTATCAACTTGCAAATTCAGGATTTAGTATCTTTGCAGGAATAAATCCCGCAGTAGCTGGTGGTTTTGAACATCAGGGATATTTTGCCTTGATCGATAAAAACGGTTACATCCGATCACGGGTAGATCGTTTTGACAATCCCATCGTATACTATTCCGGTCTGGATCGTGAAGATCAAGAAATACAGGGAGTAGATATGCTGTTGGAGGATGTAAAGAGGTTATTAAAGGAATAAAATTGAATGAAATGAAAGAGCAAAGTATAAGCGATCCCTCTAAGAAATACAGCAAGTTCATTACGGCTGTATCCATTTTGATCCCTGTGGTGGTTGCGATTCTTTTTACAGTGAGATTGCCCAATGTAGCCCCTCTTGATTTTTTGCCCCCCATTTATGCATCCATCAATGCGTTTACTGCTTTGATTTTGTTAGTAGCCTATGTGGCGATTCGACAGAAAAAAATTAAACTTCACGAAACATTGATGAAGATAGCCATAGCTCTATCCTTGGTTTTCTTGTTGATGTACGTAGCCTATCACATGACCTCAGACCCCACTCCTTTTGGTGGTGAGGGTGCGGTGAAATACATCTACTATTTCGTCCTTATTTCTCATATTATACTTTCCATTGGGATCATACCCATGGTATTGATTACCTATGTCAGAGCCATATCCAAAAGATTTGCTGATCACAAAAAAATCTCTGTCATTACTTTTCCAATTTGGTTATACATCGCCATAACCGGGGTAGTGGTGTATTTGATGATAGCACCCTATTATTAATCCCATGCGTATAATTATCTCATTTTTGTTGATCCTACTGACGGTTGCAGAGGCTTCCGCTCAGTGTTCTATGTGTAGGGCAGTTTTGGAATCGGGTGAGGCACAAGAGACAGCCAAAGGAATCAATAATGGTATCATTTATTTAATGGCCATTCCCTACCTTTTGGTTGGTTTTGTGGGTTACCAGATTTTCAAGCTCCTAAAAAAAGAATAAAATACTTCTTTGCAATTAATATTCTTTTCAGGCGTTATATTTTAAGTAAGAAGTACCTTTGCCCTCAGAAAAATCATTAGCATGATCAACATCAAAAATCTTCACAAATCCTATAAGATGGGAGACAGTTCATTACATGTTCTCAAAGGGATTGATTTGGATATCAAAGAAGGAGAGTTGGTGGCCATCATGGGATCATCCGGATCGGGCAAATCCACTCTGCTCAACATACTGGGAATGCTTGATTTGGCAGATGAAGGAAAATACATACTCGACAATGTATTGATTGAAGGTTTGACTGAAACCACTGCAGCCAACTACCGTAACCAATTTTTGGGGTTTGTTTTCCAATCTTTTAACCTCATCAATTATAAAAATGCATTAGAAAATGTTGCTTTACCACTTTATTACCAGGGTTTAGGAAGAAAAATCCGACAAGCAAAAGCCTTGGAATATCTGGAAAAGGTAGGATTAAAAAATTGGGCCACACATTTGCCCAGCGAGCTTTCTGGGGGACAAAAACAAAGGGTGGCCATCGCCCGAGCCATGGCTTCTCAACCAAAAGTTCTGCTGGCCGACGAACCCACTGGAGCATTGGATTCCAAAACATCAAATGAAGTCATGAGTTTGATCCAACAAATTAACAATGAAGGTAAAACCATTTTAGTGGTTACCCATGAATTGGATATTGCACACATGTGTAAAAGAATCGTTACCTTAAAAGATGGTGTCATTGTTGAAGATCAAAACGTTGACCAGGTTATAGTTGGGAATCATGTTTAGCAGAGACCGTTGGCAAGAAATTTTTGAAACCATTCGCAAGAACAGGCTCAGAACTTTTTTGTCTGGTTTTACGGTGGCTTTGGGGATTTTTATTTTCATCGTTCTCTTTGGATTTGGGAATGGATTAAAAAACACCTTCAAACAGTTTTTTTTAGATGACGCTACCAATACATTGTGGGTCTACCCCGGTAAGACTTCAAAACCTTATCGTGGATTCAAAGCCAACAGAAGGATAGAATTTGAAAATAGTGATTTGGAAGATATCAAAGACAATTTCAAATTTTTCTTAGAGGGCATTACACCCAGAATCAACAGAAATGCGCGGATGAGGTATAAGGGAGAATCGGACAACTACTCTACCCGAGCGGTAGCTCCTGACCATCAGTACATAGAAAAAACCCTCATAATGAAGGGTCGGTTCATCAATCAGGATGACATAGATAAAAAAACCAAAAACATAGTAATCGGTCGTTTGGTGGCCAAGGATCTTTTTAAGAATGAAGACCCCATCGGAAAATATTTAGAAATAGGATCCAGTGCTTTCAAGGTCGTTGGTGTGTTCCAGGATCAAAGTGGAGATCGAGAAGAAAGATTGATCTATATGCCCTATACTACCCAACAGTTAATCGAAAAAAATAACGATAAAATTAACTCCATCATTGTCAGTTTTAGACCCGAACTAGGTTACACTTCTGCCTTGGTTTTTGAAAAACAACTGCGTCTTTTCTTAAAAAAGAAAAAATCTATTGATCCCAGAGACAATAACGGCATAAGAATCAGAAATGTAGCTGACCAAATACGTCAAAACCAGAGATTCGCAGGTGTATTACAGATGATTGTTGCTTTTGTAGGTATTGGTACTTTAATAGCCGGAATCATTGGGATTTCTAATATTATGGTTTTTGTGGTTAAAGAACGCACCAAAGAATTGGGGATCAGAAAAGCCCTTGGTGCCACGCCCAAAAGTGTGATTGGGATGGTTTTACAAGAGTCTATTTTTATCACAACATTGTCCGGTATCACCGGAATGATAGGTGGGATTGCCTTGTTGAGTAATATGGCAGATCGATTGGAGGAGTTTTTTATCGTTGATCCTTTTATAGATAATTTTACTGCTATAGTAGCAACGATTTTGCTAATTCTTTTTGGAGCCATCGCAGGTTATATCCCTGCAAAAAGGGCTGCCAGTATCAAACCTATAGTCGCTTTAAGAGATGAATAGTTTAAAGGTCATATTTGATTTCGATACCTGGCAGGAGATTTTTGGTTCTATTGCTAAGAATAAAACTCGAACCGTAATTACCGTGATCGGGGTATTGTGGGGGATCTTTATTTACATTACTCTATCCGGTGCGGCCAAAGGGTTGGACAACGGTTTTGAACGTGAATTTGAAGATATGGCCATGAACTCTATGTTTGTGTGGCCTCAGAGAACTAGTGTTCCCTACGCAGGTTTTAAGGTGGGAAGATATCCCCGTTTTACCATTTCAAATGTTAAAGAATTAAAACAGCAGATCCCCGAAATTCAATACATCGCTCCAAGAAACGCTAGAGGGGTATTTGGGGGCAGTCAACCGGCCAGCGTAGTTCATAAAGAAATATCTCGTACCTATAATATTTATGGAGATTTTCCGGTGTACACTAAAATTGCTACCAAAAAAATATACAAAGGGGGACGATTTATTAATGAAGAAGACCAGCGGAACAACCGTAAAGTTTGTGTCATTGGTGAACGGACTCAAGAGGAGTTGTTTGAAGAAGATGAAAACCCCTTGGGAAAATACATCCGGATCAACAATGTATATTTCCAAGTGATTGGAGTGCACAAATATCTTGAAGGAGGAGGTTTTGAAACCGATGGCGATATTTTTATCCCTTTTAATACGTTCAGGAATCTATACAACACCGGTGTAGAGGTAGACTGGTTTACCATTGCAGCCTATGCTGATGCCGATGTTGTTGCCGTAGAAAAAAATGTCAAGGATGTACTAAAAAAAATACACAAGGTGGCTCCAGAAGATGACAGAGCTTTCGGGTCGTTCAACCTGGGAGAAGTATTTAACAGGATCAGCGGCTTTGCCAACGGGATGACATTTTTATCTCTCGTAGTAGGTTTAGCAACCATTTTAGCTGGAGTGATAGGTATTGGAAACATACTTTTGATCTCAGTCAAAGAGCGAACCAAAGAGTTGGGGGTAAGACGTGCATTGGGTGCTACTCCGGGAGAAGTAAGAACTCAAATTCTTCTAGAGTCTGTTTTTTTGACTCTCATAGCAGGTGTAGTAGGGATCATTTTGGGCGCAGCTGTTTTGGCCATCATCAATTTGGCCACACAGGACTTATCCGATTTTCCCTATACCAATCCCACCGTACCTATTCCATTGGTGGTTGGCGCTTTGATTACCATGGTTGTATTGGGAACACTGATCGGACTGATTCCTGCCCACCGCGCTGTTAGTATAAAACCCATAGACGCATTAAGAGAAGAATAATAAATACATTTTAACATGAAAATTTTAAAAAATTTAGGAATTGGCTTACTTGTTTTTGGAGCTGTTTTTGCCACGCTCTATTTTATAAAGACCAATAGTAAACCACTTGTTGAGTATGACATTCAGTCTCCAAAGATTCAAAGCATTGAAAAAAAGACAGTAGTAACCGGTACAGTAATTCCGGAGGATGAAGTAGAGATCAAACCCCAGATTTCGGGGATCATAGAAAAGCTATTTGTCGAGGAAGGCGATTTGGTTAGCAATGGAGATCTGTTGGCCAAAGTCAAGGTTGTACCTAACGAACAAGCCTTAAACACTGCTAAAGGAAGACTCTCCAATACCTTGATTTTGTTGAAAAATGCCGAAGTTGAATTCAAAAGGAATCAATCCCTATTCGAAAAGGAAATCATCTCCAAACAACAATTCGACAATGCAAAGCTCAGTTATGATCAGGCCGAACAAAATGTAAAAAATGCTCGCTCCGATCTTCAAATCATCAAACTGGGTTCTGCAGGAGGTTCTACGATTGCTAATACCAATATTCGAGCCACAGTTGCAGGAACCATACTAGAAATTCCGGTCAAAGAGGGGGATCAAGTCATTGAGAGTAATACTTTCAATGCAGGCACTACTATCGCAACAGTAGCCGATTTGAACAAAATGATTTTTGAGGGGAAAGTAGACGAGGCTGAGGTCGCAAAACTGACTATTGGAATGCCACTTACCGTAAACTTAGGAGCCATTCAAGACAAAGATTTTGATGCCCAGTTAAAGTTTATAGCCCCCAAAGGCAATGAAGAACAAGGAACCGTTCAGTTCAAAATTGAAGGAGATGTTTATTTGGACAATTCGGTTTTCATCCGGGCAGGATACAGCGCCAATGCCTCCTTGATACTCGAAAAAAAGGACAGTATTATGGGGATATCAGAGGCATTGTTACAATTTGATAAAATCACTAACGACCCCTATGTGGAGGTAAAAAACGACAAAGGAACATTTGAACGTAAAAATATTCAGGTAGGAATTTCCGATGGAATCAACGTTGAAATCATTTCGGGGCTGAGCATTGAGGATAAAATAAAAGTTTGGAATAAGACAGAACCTATCAAATTGGGCGAGGAAGAGGAATCTGAAAACAAATAATTTAGACATGAAATCAATCCAACTCTTTTTTATCGTCATTTTAATGTTTTTGGGTTTTGATTTAAACGCTCAAACCCAACCCATGAATATTATGGAATGTATTGAGATGGCAGTTGAAAAAAACATCAGCGTCAAACAAAGTGAACTTGCCCTAAACGATGCCGAAATCAACAAAGATGACGCCAAAGGGAACTTTTTGCCGACCTTCAATGCTCAGGCCAACCATACTTGGAATATAGGATTGAATCAGGATATTACTCGGGGTCTTTTGGAAAACAGAACGACACAATACTCCTCTTTCGGAGCCAGCTTCAATGTAGATCTTTACAATGGTCTTCGAAATTTAAACCAGTTGCATCGGGCAAACCTTGCTATTTTAGCAGGGGAATATCAATTGGAGGACATGAAAGATGATGTTCGATTGATGGTAACCAATGCCTATTTACAAATACTGTTCAATATCGAAATATTGGCGGTTCAAAAAGCCCAATTGCAGATTACCCGCAAGGATGCAGAACGGACTCAAAAAATGATCGATGCCGGTACCATGGTAAAATACGATTTGTTGGAAATTGAGGCAACTAAAGCCACACAGGAACAAGCTGTAATTCAAGCCGAAAATAATTTAAGGCTGTCCAAAATCAATCTAGCTCAAATGCTCTTGATCACGGATTATGAAAATTTCGATGTGGTAACCATAAATGTGGAGGCTCCTTTTGGTCAGATTTTATTTCATAATCCCAAGGATATTTTTGAAAAAGCATTGACCCATCGAAAAGACATTAAACTATCAATGACCAACATTGCTATTGCCGAAAGAGATGTGGAGTTGGCAAAAGGGACACTTCAACCAAGTCTCAGTGCCTTCTACGGTTACAACACCCGAGTTTCCTATGCCGATAGGATTGTAGGAGATGGAAATTTTACCGATGTCCCCATTGGTTTCTTACCCTCAACCAATGAACCTGTTTTGCGTTCTGTTGAAGGCAATAAGGCCATTGGTGCGGTTCCTTTTGGAGAGCAATTTGACCGGAATGCAGGACACAACATAGGTCTGAGGCTAAACATTCCAATTTTCAATGGCTTTACTGCCAGAAATAGAGTTGAGCGTTCCAAAGTAAACCTCTTGAGATCTCAAAATCAATTGGAGCAAGAAAAGCTCAATTTGGAAAATACCATCAATCAAGCCTATAATAATGCAGAAGGTGCCTATAAATTTTATGAGGCAGCCCAAAAAACAGAATTGGCACGGAGAAAAGCTTACGAAGATGCTGTTAACCGTTTTGAGGCAGGCGTGATGAATATATTTGATTTTAACCAAATCAAACAACGCTTTGAGGCTGCTGCTTCAGATGTGGTAAGGGCTAAGTTTGATTATATTTTCAAATTGAAAGTCCTTGAATTTTATTTTGGCATTACCATTAGCCTGTAGATTTATAAAACTTTAGGTTACTCCCGACCCATTGATTTTTCTATTTTTGTGGGGTGAGTGTAATACTACATATAGAAACGGCCACCAAAAACTGTTCTGTAGCGATCAGTCAATTGGGATCGATGATTGCTTTGAAGGAACTTTACTCGGAACAATTCAGTCACAGTGAACGACTACACGAGTTTATTCAAGAGGTGTTAAAGGACGCCCAAATGGAGATGTCCTCCCTCGACGCTGTAGCCGTAAGTAAGGGGCCGGGTTCATACACGGGCTTGAGAATCGGTGTCGCTGCTGCCAAGGGCATTTGCTTTGCTATGGATTTGCCCATGATAGCAGTAAATTCACTTCAAATCTTATCCGAAAAGTATCAGGACACTAATCAAGCCATTTTATTTCCCATGTTTGATGCCCGTCGGATGGAGGTTTATGTTATGGTACTCAACGAGAAGAAGGAAATCCTAAAGCCTAGCTTTGCTGAAGTTTTGAGCGCTGAGAGTTTTAATGAATTTCCAACCGATGTCCAATGGGTTTTCATGGGCGAAGGTGCCGAAAAATGTAAACAAGTATTTGATGCCCCCCAAATAGAATACCGTAGCGATATCCGTTATCCATCTGCTGCAGAAATGGTTTCTTTGGCGTGGAAAACTTTTCAAGACAAAAATTTTGAAGATGTGGCCTACTTTGAACCTTTCTATCTAAAAGATTTTTATACTATAGCCAAGAAGATCGGGGAATAAATTATCCGTTGACGGCCTCCACCATTTCAACTTTACCGGGAAGCATTTCTTTTAAGATGTTTTCGATGCCATTTTTGAGTGTAAAGGTAGAGGAGGGACAACCACTACATGCACCTTGAAGAACGACCTTAACCCTTTTGTCGGTGTCCTCATAGGAGTCAAAAATGATGTTTCCCCCATCTGAGGCCACAGCAGGTTTGACATACTCTTCCAAAATTTTTACGATCTCCAGCTCGGTATCATTCAAAGTTTGGTCAGGGTTTGTAATGTTTGTGTTTTGAGGGTTTGAAACAAAGGAGGGGCCAAAAATCGTTTTTTCTTCTTCCAAGTAGGATTTGATAAACGCTCTTATCTCCATTACAACTTCTTCCCAAAGAGTAGTTTCATGTTTGGAAATTGAAATATAATTTTCGTCTATAAAAACTTCTTTTACAAAAGGAAAATTAAAAAGTCCCTTAACTAGAGGTGCGTCTTGAGCAGTTTCAATATTTTCGAAAGAGAGAGTCTGATCTGTAATTTTTTTGTTGACCACAAATTTCATTGCTGATGGATTAGGGGTGCTTTCTGCATAAACAGTTATTGGTACTTTTGCTACTTCCTTAATTTCATTGAGTATTTCACCTCCCTCATTGAGATAATCCTCGATCTGTTCTGCTACTTCTTGGATAACCTCTTCCCATTCTAAAATATCGAATCGTTCTACGATCAGTGTGCTATTTTTCATTGTCACTTTTTTCACAAAAGGGAGGAAGAACAATTGTCTTATCAAAGGGGCATCTGCTGCTTGGTCAACATTGGTATAGGTCTTTGATATACATATATCAAGGGGGGGAGAAATATTGAATTTTGCAATCGTTGCGCCCTTTTTACAATTGGCTATGATACGGGTGTTTCTCATCTCATTAAATTAAAAATAATTAGATTATTGATTATTTTTTAGCCTCTACTTTATACCATCAGGCAGGCCCTTTATTCATAGATTTATTTTAGTTTTTTAAATCCCTATCCTAAGTTTTATTCTTTTTTTACAAATTTAGTAAAAACAAATGTTGTAAAAATAAAGCTAAGGATCTTAGAGATCAATTTTATAATTTAGACAGCAAACCAAAATTATGTTGATTAAATCAGTTCGGGGATTTACCCCTCAGTATTCCAAAAGTTGTTTTTTTGCTGAAAATGCTACACTGATTGGCCAAGTTAATATGGGAGAGGATTGTTCAGTATGGTTTCATGCGGTTCTTCGGGGAGATGTCAATTCCATTACCATTGGAGATCGAGTCAATATTCAAGATGGTGCAATTATTCACGGTACTTTTGAAAAATCACCAACTACCATTGGAGATGATGTATCCATAGGTCATAACGCGATTGTTCATGGTTGTACTATTAAAGACAAGGTTTTGATTGGGATGGGAAGCATCATAATGGATGATTGTGTAGTAGGTTCAAACAGTATTATTGCTGCTGGCAGTGTTTTGCCCAAAAACACTATTGTTGCTGAGGGAACAGTTTTTGCAGGGGTTCCTGCCAAAAAAATCAAAGAAGTGAGTCCTGAATTACAAAAGGGAGAAATTGAGCGAATTTCTGCCAATTATATTCATTATGCTTCATGGTTTAAATGAGAAAAAAACTCCACAATAGGGAATTTAAAGTATTATTAATAAATGAACTAAAAGCCTAATTCTTTTTTCACTTCAGCCATTATGTCTTTTCCTTTTGCTATGATTACGCTTCCTCCTGCAGATGAATCTAAAACATACTCAAAACCCAGATTAGCAGCAACCTTATCAATGGCTGCTTTAGCTTTATCGATGAGTGGCTTCATCATATCAACAGATTTTTTTTGAAGGTCCTGAGAAACAGTTTGTCGGAATTCTTCTATATTTCTTTGCATTCCTTCCAACTCTTTTTGACGAGATTGATTGGTAATTTCAGTTTGGTTAGCTGCGTCAGCAGCATAAGTTTGAGCTTTGGTTTGGAATTCTTTATAAGTATTTTCCATTTCCACTGTATAGGATTCTTCCAGTTTTTTTAATTCTTTTTGAGCCGCAATTACCTCTGGCATTTCACTTATCAATTTTTGAACTTCAATGTGGGCTAATTTGGCTTGGGAATGAACCATACATAATGGAGTCAATAAAAACAAAAGGGGTAAAAAAAGATTTTTAAAACTTTTCATTGGTTTATACTTTTTGAATTTTAATTATTTACGCTGTCTATAACTTTGTTAGCAGAGTTTATTTTTTCTTTTCTCTCTTTGATTCTTTCTTGAACCTGGATTCTTCTGAGAACCAATTCGCTAATATCGTAATTTTTTGCCGAATACAACATAATTATATCAGAAGATCGGTCAAAAACAAAGTCGTATTTTCTCTCCTTAGCGATATCTTGAACAATACTCAACACTTGATCTTGAACAGGTTTTAAAAGTTGATTTTTTTGAATAATCATATCACCGTTGGGACCAAATCTTTTCTCCTGAAGTGAAACTACATCCGTCGCAAAATCCTTGATTTCTAACTCTCGATCAGCGATCAATTCGGGTGTCAACAATATTTTTTCAACAGCAAATTGATCTTCAATACGCTTGAGTTGGATTTTTTTTAATTCGATTTCCTTTTTCCATTGGGCGATTTTTTCGTCCAGTATACGATTAGCGGTGATGAATTCCTTGTTTTTACTTAAGATTACATTCATATCTATATAGGCTATCCGTGCTCCTCTTTGAGCATGAACACCCATGTAAAGCGTGCAGAGGAATAACAAAAAAAATAATTTTATTTTCATGATTCTGTGGGACTAACTTTAAAACTATAAACGCTTAAAATGTGAGATTATTTTAATGATTTAGCTTAGTTTTTAAAACTGTTGTCCAATGATAAAATGCGTTTCCCAACCGTTAGCATTATCATTATTGAGGTTTGAACTGTCAAACCCATATCCAAAATCTATACCCAGCAATCCAAAGGCCGGCATAAAAATTCTAACTCCCATACCAGCAGAACGTTTAGAATTAAAAGGATTAAAGTCTCTGAAACTATCATATCCATTTCCTGATTCTAAAAAAGAAAGTGCAAAAATAGAGGCACTCGGTTTTAAGGTAATTGGATAACGCAATTCTAAAGTAAATTTATTATACAATAAAGAACCATCTCTGCTTGATAGTGACTGGTTTTTATAACCTCTCAATGCGATAGTCTCCCTACCATCCATAGCCCACTGTTGCATTCCATCTCCACCCAAATAAAATCTTTCGAATGGAATATTGCCACGTTCTTGGTTGTAGGCTCCAATGAAGCCAAAGTCAGTTTGAGCTTTAAAAACAAGCTTTCCTATTATACTAGTATACCACTCCCCACTAAATTTAAGTTTGTAGAATTCTAACCACCTAAATTTTTCTTGATCTATTTTTGCTGTATCAGGTTCCCCATTGGGAAGTTGAAACTCTTTACGATCTCCTAAGTCACTAAAATCAATCCCATTGATTAATGAATATGGAGGAGTCAGTTTTGCACTAATGGTAAATTTTGATCCTCCAATAGGGAAAATAGGATTGGTAAAAGTATTGTTTCTCGACAATGAGATAGTATAGTTAAGATTATTGGAGCTACCGTCACCAAAAGTAAACAAACCTGTGTAATAGTTATTCAAGTCGTAATACTGATATGAGATGGCTTGGGACAAGGTAAAAAAGTCATCAGGAACTTTCAATCTTTTAGCTAAACCTAGAGTCAAACCACTGATTTGAAAATATTGACTTTCGTCAGCTCTTCCGGTTAGAAAGTCGTAACGATATTGAACTGTATGTGATAAGGAAGTTGAAAACTGTACTGGTTCACGACCCCCTAACCAAGGTTCTGAAAAACTGAAACTATATGTACTAAAAAATTGACTGGCCTGGAGCCTTAAACTCAAACTTTGACCATCTCCCATGGGTAAGGGCTTGTAGGTATCTAAGTTGAATATATTTTTAATAGAAAAGTTATTAAATGATAAACCAAGTGTTCCAATGAATCCTCCACCACCATATCCACCCTGAAGTTCAATTTGGCTTGCACCAGCCTCTGTTAATCCATATTCTATATCTACTGTACCAGCATTGGGATTGACATTTTTAAAATCAGGATTGATATTTTCTGCATCAAAAAAACCAAGTTGTCCTAATTCTCTAACTGTCCTGACCACCAAATCTTTACTGTATAATTCTCCTGGCTTAGTTCTCAATTCTCTGTAAATTACATGATCATTGGTTTTGTTATTTCCTACAACTGAAATTTTATTAAAGCTTGCCTGCTTCCCCTCAGAAACCCTAATCTCAAAGTTGATGGTGTCTTTCTCTGCACTTACCTCAACAGCATTGATGTTAGAAAACAAATAACCATTGTTTTGATAAAGGTTTGTAAGATCATTGGCATCGGGCTTTTCATCAGCAATACGTTTTTTTAACAATACTCCGTCGTAAGCATCTCCTTTTTTGATCCCCAATACTTGACTTAGTTGGTAATCAGTGTAAACAGAATTTCCCAGATACGAAATGTCTCCAAAATAATACTTGTTGCCCTCCTCTAAATCAAAATTAATGGTAATGTTGTTGTCCTTATTGTTAATTATAGTATCCTGGATAATTCTGGCATCGCGATATCCTTTTTCTTTATAAAAGTCAAGAAGGTTTTGTTTTCCTTCCTCATAATCTTCTTCGATAAATTTAGATTTTCTCCAAAATCTTAAAGGGAACTTTTGCTTGGTTTTTTTGAGTTTTGATCTCAACTTTTTATCATTAAATACTTCGTTACCTTCAAAATTGATTTCTCGAATTTTTACCCGTTCACCCTTATCTACATTCACTACCATTTTGAATGTATTGGAATTGATGGTGTCTTTGATTGTGTTAAAAGCGACTTTGGTATTAAGAAAACCTTCTTTTTGGAATTTATTGATGATGTAGTTTTTGGTATTGGCCAAGAAACTTTCTGAGAGTTTTTTCCCAGCTTTTAACTCTGTTTCTTTAAGTAGTGTTTCTATTTTTGACTTTTTTAAACCATTAATTTTTACTTCGCTCAAAGTGGGTAATTCTTCGATCTCAATCTCCAAAGCAACCCTGTCTCCCTCAATTTGAGTGATGTAAAAATTAATATCACTAAAAAGCTGTAGACTCCATAGCTTGTTGATAACCGAGCTAATTTTATCTCCTGGGATATTGATTTTTTCACCCTTTCGCAATTGACTGTAAGAAATAACCGTTTGATTACTAAATGTTTTGATACCAGTAACTGTAATGGTGTCAATAGTATAGAGTTTTCCTTTGACATATTCGTCAAAATTCTGTGCTTGGATGGTATAATTACCCCAAAATAAAAGTGAGCACAAAAGTATGCCCAACTGGTTGAATGACTTACTCAAGAACTTGCTTACTTGTTTTTCCAAATCTGCGCTCTCTTTTTTGGTAACTAATTAATGCTTTATGTAGATGTTTTTTTGTGAAATCGGGCCATAGTGCTTTTGAAAAATACAATTCAGCATAGGCAATTTGCCATAATAAAAAATTACTAATTCTTTTCTCCCCACTGGTTCGGATCAGTAAATCCACATCAGGAAGATTCTGCGTGTAAAGATGCTCATTTATAATGGATTGGTCAATATTTTCTGGAGAAATTAAATCATCTTTGACTTTATATGCCAATTGTTTCAGGGCATTAGTGAGTTCTTCTCTGCCTCCATAGCTCAATGCCAAGGTCAAGGTCATTTCACTGTTGTTTTTGGTTTGTTCCACTACATGTTCCAATTCATTTTGAACAATATCAGGAAGTTCTTGGATACTTCCAATGACATTCAATTTGATTCGGTTTTCCAATAACTTTTCCAATTCAGTTCTAAGAGTGTTGACCAGTAATTTCATTAAAACACTAATTTCATCTTGTGGTCTGTTCCAATTTTCTGTTGAAAATGCATAGAGAGTCAAGTACTTGATATTGAGCTGAGCAACCTCCTCTACTGTCTCTTTAACAGCTTTAACACCATAAGAGTGCCCATGAATTCTATTTTTTCCTTTGCGTTCCGCCCAACGACCATTACCGTCCATAATTATGGCAAGGTGTCTTGGCATATCATTTTTCAAAGTGCTCATGATCATTCTTTACAATAACACGGCAGATCGCCAAAGGTAAATGAAATTGTTAAACCAGTAAAAACATACCAGTCATTATTGTGTAAATTTCCAAATTTTAAATCATTTATGAGATTATCTTCAGTCACCGGGGCACTACCATCCAAATTATCTGTAAATGTATATCGGACTCCCAATTCCAAACCTAAGATAAAAAAAGGAGATACATTTGCTTTTATACCTACTATGGCTGGTAATGTTATGTCAATCCCTTTGCCGTATTCAATATTTTCAAGAGTTTTGTTTTCATGGTAAAATAAATTATAACGGACAAAACCTACCCCAAAAAATAAATAAGGGGCTATCATCTTTTCATCTTCATGGAGGTTAAAGTCGTAAAAATTAACTTCACCTCCCAAAGAAAACTCCATGATCTGATTTTCAAATCTATACCTACGATTGAATCTGGCAAAATCCGAAGGAGAATAGTCACTTTTTTTAATATTCACAATCATGGCATTAGCCCTAAGCGAATATCGTGTGGTTCTATTCCATTTGTATACCAAACCAAAAGCAGGATTTTCTGGAAAGACAAAATAAGTAGCTCCAATATCCCCAATATAATTTCCACCCCCCAAAAAAAAACCTAATTCGTGAAATTGTCCTTTGGAGTTGAGGCAAAAGCATAGAAATAAAATAAAAAGCCACGACCTTTTCATTTAAATTTAGGGTATAATGAACAGCGGGGTACTAATTTTAGCAATTATTACCTATACTCATAAACTTACAAATGCTAGAATTATTGCCTATTTCGGGCATCATAACCCCAAAAAAGCTTGTCGCGAAGTGTCTTAAAATAATTGTCTCCTTCCAGTTCTATGGTAAAGACAGAAAATGGGGCTTTTTTAATGCGGATCAAAGTACCGTTTTCGATGGTGAAAATACGAGAGTCCAGAGATAATAAATGATCTTCCCCCCTTCCGTCCACACGGATTTCTATTTCAGCTTTGTCCGGTACCACAAGGGGTCTGATATTCAAATTGTGCGGGGCGATCGGATTGAGTACGATCCCCTCGGTCTCTGGGGTTAAAATTGGACCTCCGCTGCTCAAAGAGTAGCCTGTGGATCCGGTGGGAGTGGCAATGATCAGCCCATCGGCCCAGTAGGTGGTCAAAAACTCTTTGTCGATTCGAGTGGCGATACTCAACATAGCCGTCGTATTTTTTCGGTTGATGCTGATCTCATTTAGTGCGTAACCAAAAGCTTCAATTTCGTAAGAGGTAGATGACAGCTCCACGGCCAATAAAGCGCGTTTGACCAATTTAAATTTTTCGTCAAAAAACTTGTCCAAAGCCTCGTTAAGGGATTCTTTTTGCAGACTGGTCAAAAAGCCCAAACGTCCCGTATTGATACCCAGTATGGGAATTTCGGTGTCTTTTACAAATGGGATAGAGCGCAGCAATGTCCCATCACCTCCTATGGAGAATAAATAATTATGGTCTGAATCTAGGGTAGCACCTGCATCAAAGGCATCGTAAGTCTTTGTTTCCTCAAGCAGGTGTTCCGTCAGACGGCTGTCCAGCGTCAGTCGGTGGTCTTTGTTTTCCAAATAGGCAACGGTAGCCTTGGCATACTCGATGGTGGCAGGCGTATCAAAAGCACAAAAAACAGCAATTTTCATCCTAAAAGCTTAAGGTATAAAATTACAAAACTTTATCGGGCTTGCCTTTTGATAGCTAAAATTTAGCCGATGACATTAATAGTTATTAATTTTGCTGTCTAAAAGGAAATCATGACCAGGTTAAGTGTTAATATCAACAAAATCGCCACGCTGAGAAACTCTCGTGGGGGAAATATCCCCGATTTACTCAAAGTAGCGGCAGACATACAAAGCTTTGGTGCTCAGGGAATTACAATTCATCCAAGGCCGGATCAACGCCACATCCGCTACGATGATGCCTTGGCCTTGCCCGGTGTAGTGACCACCGAATTCAATATCGAAGGGAATCCCATCCCAAAATTCATCGATTTGGTCTTAAAGATCCAACCCAATCAGGTGACCCTAGTCCCCGATGCCGAGGATGCTATTACTTCCAACGCCGGATGGGATACCATCAAACATAAAGATTTTTTGGTTGAGGTCATCAGTGAGTTTAAAAGCCACGGTATCAGAACCTCCATTTTTGTTGATCCCATTGAAAAAATGGTGGAAGGGGCTAAAAATACGGGAACCGATAGAATAGAACTATACACAGAGGCTTATGCCCAAAATTTTAAGAAAAATCCCGAAAAAGCAGTGGCTCCCTATACCAAAATGGCTATAGTGGCCAACGATATGGGCATCGGCATCAATGCTGGACACGATCTTAACTTGGAAAACACAGCTTTTTTTGCACAAAACATTCCCAATTTATTGGAGGTTTCCATTGGCCATGCACTGGTGAGTGAGTCCCTCTATTTGGGTTTTGAAAATGTTATCCCCATGTACTTGCAACGCCTGAATTGATGAATATTTTACATTCCAACATCGTTGGACCGGGGAGCGATCATTTTATCATTTTACACGGATTTTTGGGGATGGGGGACAATTGGAAGACCCATGCCAAACTGCTGGCCGAAAAAGGATATTGTGTTCATTTGGTTGACCAAAGAAACCACGGCAGGAGTTTTTGGAGTGATAAATTTGATTATGAGGTAATGGCAAACGATTTGCTTCAATACCTGAATCACCATGGGATTGAACAAGGTATTGTGTTGGGTCATTCTATGGGTGGAAAAACAGCGATGGCTTTTGCCCTGCAATATCCATATCGGGTCCAAAAACTCATCATCGCCGATATTGCCCCCAAATATTATTCGCCCCATCACCAACAGATTTTGGCCGGACTGAGTACCCTAGATTTTGAAGAGATTATCTCACGAAAGGCCGCCGCCGAGCATTTGGAAAATTACATTCCTGATGCAGGTACCCGTCAGTTTTTACTCAAAAATCTTTATTGGGTTTCCGAGGGAAAATTGGGACTTCGCACCAATATAGTCGTATTAAAAAATGCCGCAGAAGCCATAGGTGCTGCCATTTCGTCCGAAAAAACCTTCCCTGAACCGACCCTTTTTCTTTACGGGGAACACTCCAACTACATCAATCCAATTACTGATAAGGATTTGATTTCAGAGACTTTTCCCAAAGCAGAACTAAAGGAAATTAAGGGTGCCGGACATTGGTTGCATGCCGAGCAGCCACTACTTTTTTTTAGGACTTTGACTCAATGGTTGATCTAGTTTTTAGGATTTATATTTTCTACACATAACTACTAAAATGTGATAAAATATAACAAAATGTTATGATGCTTATTTGTCCTGTTTATTTTTGTCGCGTTATGAACGTTAACATCCGAAAGGCTGTAAAATCTGATGCCGCATCGATCTTAATTTTGATTCGAGAATTGGCGATTTTTGAAAAGGAACCGCAGGCGGTGATCGTAACTCAGGCTCAAATTGAAAAAGATGGTTTTGGAGCCCGTCCTTTATTTGAATGTTTTTTAGCCGAAGTGGCCGATCAAGTTGTCGGTATGGCACTCTATTATCCGCGCTATTCCACTTGGAAGGGGCCCACTTTCCACTTAGAGGATTTGATCGTTACGGAGTCTATGAAGGGCAAGGGGATAGGAACGCTATTATACCAAGCTTTTTTGAAACATGCCCATCAAGAGGGAGTAGAGCGGGTTGAATGGGCGGTTTTGGACTGGAACCTCCCGGCGATCGAATTTTACCAAAAAAGCGGAGCTTCTTTGTTGGACGATTGGAGAAGTGTGCAAATGGACAAAAAAAGCATAGACAACTATATATTAAAAATTAATTCATAATAATGAAAGTATTCAAGTTTGGAGGTGCCTCTGTCAAAGATGCCGCAGGGGTTAAAAACATTTTACGTGTTTTACGCCATACTGGTTTTAAAGATACACTGATCGTGGTATCGGCCATGGGCAAAACCACCAATGCATTGGAGCAAGTGGTTCTCTCCTTTTTTGAAAACAATGAGCAGTTTCCTCAAGACCTGCAAAAGGTTAGGGAAGATCACCACCGTATTATTGAGGATTTGTTTGAGTCGGAAAGTGTATTGATCAGTCAAAGAGTAAATGCCCTCTTTGATGGGGTTTTAACTTTTTTAAACACTACCGATATCAAGGAGTACAGTTTGGTTTACGACCAGGTTGTTAGTGTGGGGGAGTTGGTTTCCACCACCATCATCAGTGACTATATGGAAAGGGAAGGTATGGAAAATACTTGGTTGGATTCCCGTGAATGCATCAAAACAGATTCTTATTTCCGCGATGCAAATATATACTGGACAGATACCGAGGCTGCCATTCAACAGGCTGTCAATGGAAAAAGTACACTGATCTCACAAGGCTTTATCGGCAGTGCCCCCAATGGATTGACCACCACTTTGGGCCGTGAGGGGTCTGACTACAGTGCAGCCATCTTTGCTTATGCGTTGAGAGCTAATTCGGTTACTATTTGGAAGGACGTTCCTGGGGTGTTAAACGGAGATCCAAGAAAGTTTAAAGATACGGTTTTATTAAATCAAATTTCATATCGTGAGGCCATTGAATTGGCTTTTTACGGAGCATCGGTAATACATCCCAAAACTCTTCAGCCACTCCAACGCAAGGAAATACCTCTTTATGTTAAATCCTTTGAAAATCCAAAAAATAAGGGTACAGCTGTGTCAAAAGGTAAAACACTCCATCCGGAAGTTCCCTGCTATATTGTCAAAAATGATCAAACCCTATTAAAAATGTCCTCCAAAGATTTTTCTTTTATTGTGGAGGAGAACATCAGTGAGATCTTTGCACTTTTGCACCAATATCAAATGCGGGTGGAGATGATCCAAAACTCGGCCATTAGTTTTTCTATATGTATTTATAATAAATATGATAATCTGGAACCTTTGTTGGAAGCGCTTAAAACAAAGTTTAAAGTTGAGGTTACTGAGGGGGTTTCCCTCTACACAATCCGCCATTTTGACAAACCGGCGATCAATTTTATTAAAAATAAAGTGGGCGAAATACTCTTAGAGCAGAGAACCCTAAACACGGCACAGTTTGTAGTGAAGGAGTAGACCTAAAAAAACAATTTTTTGACTTTTTCTACAATGGTGCTAGCCATTTTGAAATGGCTCTCCTGCGTCCATCCTGCCACATGGGGACTAAGTAGCACATTTTCGGCTTCAATCAAATATAGAAGTGCAGATGGTAGTTCTTTTTCATCGAAGATGGAGGAGAAGGATTGGGTTTCATATTCCAAAACATCCAGTCCAGCGCCAATGACTTTTTTGGATTTTAGTCCTGTGACAAGATCATCTGTAACCACAGCCGATCCTCGGGCGGTATTCAACAGCCAAAAGGGGTGCGCCATACCGGCAATAAATTTTTTATCGATCATTCCGCGGGTCTGTTGGGTTTGAGGAATATGGAGGCTGATGACTTCACACTGAGATTGTAGCATTTCCCAACTGACTTGCAGAGCAAATTGATCCCCCACATTGTCCAAAATGTCATAACAAAGGGTTTTGACCTCGAAGCCCGATATTCTTTGGGCAAAACTTTTTCCGGTATTACCGTAGCCAATGATGCCTACGGTTCTTCCGGAGAGTTCCCATCCACGGTGGCTTTCCCGGTCCCACTGGCCTGATCGGATGGCGGCATCTCCTGCTTTGAGTCGGTTCATCAAAGACAAAAGCATGCCCAGGGTGTGTTCTCCTACTGCATTTCGATTGCCCTCGGGAGCGTTTAATAAATGGATATTACGCAATTCAACGGCTTTTAAATCTATATTTTCTAGTCCTGCTCCTACACGACCGATGAATTTGAGTTTTTTGGCTCGGGACAAGAAATCCTCGTCTATGGGGTATTTGCTCCGGATGATGAGTCCGTCGTATTGATCTATTTTGGCTAATATTTCATGGAGTGAATCGGTATAGGCCGCATCGTTTTCAAATCCCAAGGCTTGAAGCCCTTCGATTAGGGCGGGGTGATTTTCCTCTAGGTGTAAGACTTTCATGTTTTGGATTTAAAAGCCCAAAAGGATTTTGGCCATATAAAAGAAAAGGAAAATACCAAAAATATCATTGGCAGTGGTGATAAAAGGTCCAGTAGCGATGGCCGGGTCAATACCTTTTTTGTTGAGAATTATGGGAACAAAAGTACCGATTAATGCTGCAATGATGATGACGCCCATCATGGATCCTGCAATGGTGAGGCTTATGATGAAGTCTTGTTGGATGATCATGCCAAAAAGTATTAGAATAAGAGAGAGGGCCAAACCGTTGATCAGGCTTAATCCGACCTCTTTAAATAGCAGGTAGATCAGTGAACCTTTAACCACATTGTTGGCCAAACCTTGAACGATGATGGCGGATGATTGTACGCCTACATTCCCGGCCATGGCTGCAATCAGAGGGGTGTAGAAGAATAAGCTTCTCAGTTCTGGCAGTTCCATAACTTTCTCAAAATCCTGGAGGATGAACACACTGCCCAAACCGCCCAGTAGTCCAAGAAAAAGCCAGGGTAACCGGGCCTTGGTGAGTTCAAAAATACCGTCATTGGCTTCTACATCGTTGGAAATTCCCGCCGCCAATTGGTAGTCTTTTTCGGCCTCTTCTTTGATTAGGTCCACGATATCGTCGATGGTGATGCGTCCCATGAGTTGTTTTTTGTTATTGACCACAGGGATGGCTTCCAGGTCGTATTTGGACATGATGTCGGCTACCTCTTCTCCGGGTTGATCTACGGTTACATAATCGACGTTGGGGATGTATATGTCTTTGACGATAGCCCTTGAGTTGGCGGTAATGAGGTCTTTAAGGGAAAGCCGTCCTTTGAGAACGTTTTTGTCGTCAACCACATAAATGGAGTGTACTCGGGTCACTTCCTCTGCTTGGGCGCGCATGGTATTGAGGCATTTGAGTACGCTGAGCCCTTCTTCTACTTTTACCAATTCTTTGGCCATCAAACCTCCTGCAGTATTTTCGTCATAGGTAAGGAGTTCGCGAATGTCTTTTGCATGTCCCGTGTCACTGATCTGTGACATGACCCTTTCTTGTCGATCTTCGGGCAATTTCCCAATTAGGTCAGCGGCATCGTCAGTGTCCAGTTCTTCGATTTCCTCTGCAATTTCTTTAGCGGAGAGGTTTTCTAAGATGCCCTCTCGGATGTCTTCATCAACTTCTGCCAAAGCATCGGCTGTTTTGTCACTGCCTAATAATTTGACCAGATAGGTCGCCTGATCGGTTGAAAGTTCATAGATGATCTCAGCAATATCAGCATAGTGTAGATCTTTGAGTTTACTTAGCAGCTTTTTGTCGGAGCCGTTATCGATCAACTCCTTGATGAACTTTATCCCGGTACTGTCAATTTCAAATTTTGGCATTTCCCACTTTTTTGGTCAATTCTATGAATTGGGCCGCAGACAATTTTTCGGGCCGCAGGTCAAAGATACTATCTTCTAATATAAGTTGGGGAATGTTCAGGCTTTTAAGGCTGTTTCTCAGTGTCTTTCGGCGTTGTTGAAATCCGGTTTTAACGATTTTAAAGAGTAGTTTTTCATCGAAATCGATGATCAGACCTTCCTTTCTTTTGAGTGAGAGTACTCCTGAATCTACTTTTGGCGGGGGAGAAAAAACACCGGGGGAAACATTGAAATGGTATTGGGTGAGGTAATAGACTTGACACAAAACAGAGAGAATTCCATAGGCTTTGGTACCAGGTTTTTCGCAGATCCTTTGGGCGACCTCTTTTTGAAACATACCACAAAAAAAAGGGAGGTATTGGCGGTATTCCAAGGCTTTGAAAACAATTTGACTGGAAATGTTGTAGGGGAAGTTTCCAATGATTCCAAAGGCTTGGCCATCAAATATTTTTGAGAGATCCATTTTAAGAAAATTCTCATTGAAGAGGTGTTTTTGCAGCTCGGGATATTTTCGGTTGAGGTAGATTACAGATTCTTTATCAATTTCAACCAATTTTAGGTTTTTGACTTTTGGGATCAAGAATTGGGTGAGTACACCCATGCCCGGACCTATTTCCAGGATGTTGTTACAACTTTGTTGATGAAGTAAGTCCGCAATTTTTTGAGCGATGTTTAAATCGTTCAGAAAATGTTGTCCTAATTTTTTTTTAGGAGAAACGGCTTTCATGGGTATTCTTTTATGATATTTAGTTGACTGCTGAAGTGGAGTACGGATTCACCAAAAACTGTCCTTATTTGCTCTTTAAGGGCTTGGTCTTCGATTTTTATGAAACTTTGGAGCAAATCATGGTTGGAAATTTTATACTGTAGTGCATAGACTACTCCTTCCATAGGTTTGTTGGCATTTAGTTTTAGGATGGAAGTGCCACTTATTTTTTTAGATTTAGAAATATCATTGAGTTGAAGATCGATCCATTCCAGCCATTGTTTTTCGACCTCTGGTGCCACATTGCATGTGACATTATAAACTATCATTGATCAGTTGATTATTTCAAAACCGGTATATGGAACCAATGCTTTTGGTATTTTGATCCCATGGGGGGTTTGATGGTTTTCGAGTAAGCCTGCAACCACTCTAGGGAGTGCCAGTGAACTTCCATTTAAGGTATGTACAGCATGTTTTTTTCCATTCTTGTCTTTGTATCGCAATTTCAAACGCTCAGACTGAAAGCTATTAAAGGTCGAAACAGAGCTAATTTCTAACCACCTTTTTTGAGCGGTTGAGTAGACTTCAAAATCGAAGGTTAGAGCGGAAGTAAAACCGAGGTCGCCGCCACAGAGTTTTAAAATACGATACGGAAGGTCCAATTCATGTAGGATGTTCTTAACATGATCAACCATTTGATCCAATGCTGCTCTTGAATTTTGAGGTTCTTCAAACCTTACAATTTCTACTTTGTCAAACTGATGTAGTCGATTTAGTCCCCTCACATTGGCGCCATAACTTCCTGCCTCTCTTCGGAAACATGGGGTGTAACCTGTAAGACAAATAGGAAGGTCTTTGGCATCTAAAAGTTGGCTTCTAAAAAGATTGGTTAGAGGTACTTCGGCAGTAGGGATTAGATAGAGTCCATCTTCGAGGATATGATACATCTGTCCTTCTTTATCAGGTAATTGCCCGGTTCCAAATCCTGAATCTTCGTTGACCAAATGGGGTACTTGAAATTCTGTATAACCTGCTTCGGTGTTTTTATCCAAAAAGTATTGAATTAGAGCTCTTTGGAGTTTGGCACCTTTTCCTTTGTAAACAGGAAATCCCGCACCGGCAATTTTACTGCCTAGGTCAAAATCTATCAAATCGTATTTTGAAGTTAATTCCCAGTGGGATAGCGCATACTCATCTAAATCGGGAATGGTTCCTGCGGTGAATACCTGCTCATTGTCCTTCTCCGAGTTACCTGGGGGAACACTTTCGTCGGGTACGTTGGGAATTTGAGTTCGGATAGAGAGAAGAGTTGCTTCAACGTTTTGAAGTTCCTCTTGGAGAGCTTTTCCTTTGGTTTTTAAATCTGTAGTTTGTGTTTTTAGTTCATTGGCCTGCTCTGTTTGACCTGATTTAAAAAATATTCCAATTTCTTTCGCTAGTTGATTACTTTTGGAAAGGATTTCATCCAATTGGCTTTGGAGTGACCTTCTTTTGTGATCTGTCTCAAGTAATAGGTCTACTAATTCCGGTTGTTTGAAATTTCTTTTTGTCAATCCCTCTTTGACTTTTTCGGTCTGTTCTCTGAGGTATGCAAGCGGTAACATCTTATTATTTTTTGGTTTAAAGTTAGCGGAAACCAATGGATTAATAAAAATCTAAAGGTAATTTGGAATTAATTCTTGGCAGTTTTTTTGGTCTATACCGAGTTGTTCCTCCAAGAACTCTAGTGAGTTAAATTTTTGTTCGTCTCTTATTTTTTCCAGTAGTTCAATGATTAACTTTTTTCCGTAAAGGTTATTGTCAAAATCGAAAAAATAGGTTTCGATTTGAGTTTCTTTACCTGAGATCGTTGGGCGTTTGCCAACATTCATCATGCCAAAATATTTTTGATTATCCACATGGCTTTGAACTAGATAAACACCATTTTGTGGTTTGAGCTTGTATTTTTCCTTTATTTTAATATTTGCGGTAGGATAGCCTATTTTTCTTCCAATTTTATCTCCTTTAATTACTGTTCCACAAATAGAAAAGGGTCTTCCCAAATATTGATTGGCCTTTTTAATATGCCCTGTAATGATAGCATTTCTAATTTTGGTTGAACTGACGGCTATGGTTTCTACATCTTGAAGTGGAATTTCTTCTACAGTAAAATTGTAATCTAACCCAAAGCGCTTTAGGTCATCAATTGTTGCTTCTCGGTTTCTTCCAAAACGGTGATCGTATCCAATGATGAGTTTTGATATACCAAGTTTATTAACCAAAATGTCTCTAGTGTATTCTATGGCCGTCATTCTAGAAAATTCTGTTGTAAAGGGCTGAATAATCAAGATTTCCACTCCCGATTTTTCCAAAAGTTGCCTCTTTTCCTCTAGCGTATCTATCATTTTGAGTTGGGTGTCTTTTTGTAAAACCATTCTTGGGTGTGGGAAAAATGTGAGCACCATAGCACATAAATCTTCTTTTTTTGCGTTTGATACCAAATTGCGAATGATTTTTTGATGACCAATGTGAAACCCGTCAAAGGTTCCGATGGTGAGTATTGAAGGTTTTTTAAGTTGGTAGTTTTTTATATTATGGATGACCTCCATCAAAAAATTTTGATTTTTGTCAAAAGTACATCTAAAATTCTTCAAGACTAAAATTCTTTTTTTAAATTATGTCTTTAAAATCCCAATTTGTCAATATTTCGTTTTTGTCTACACTTATTTTTGGCTTACTTTCTAAGTTTGTCAGTTGTTGGAGCGCAGCAATTTTGGTCAAATGCTTCAGATGATCCTATTGTTTATCTTCCCATCTCTGATGAGAAAGGAAGAATTTATTTGGATTTCGATACTGTTAAATTTAAAAACACTTTAACTGAGTCCAAAGGGATGATATTCTTGGCGGAAAAAGATCAAGTAGAAATGGTTTTACCCAATGAATATGGTAAAGAAGAGATATTTGAACTCAAGAATGTGGCTGTGTTATCGCCTGGTTTACAAGCAGAATTTCCTTCAATCAGAACCTATGTCGGAAAAAGCCGTGAGCGCCCAGATATACGTGTCAGACTTTCCTATACCCCAATTGGAATCAATGCATGGATCCGCTATCCCAATGGAGAAAATAGATTTTTACAACCGTTAAAAAATAGTCAAAATCGTTACGTTTCCTATAGACGATCAACCGAAATTGTCAAGGGTGGCTTTAATTGTAATACTTCTACTAAAGACAGTTGGAAACATAGACTATTAAACAGCAATCTTAAAAGTTCTAGAAAAACAAATTCCGGAGACATTAAAACATTTAGATTAGCCATATCAACTTCAGGGGGTTATACATCTTTTTGGGGAGATAATGATCCCTCAAATGGAACTAACAAGGAGGATGCATATGCTGCGGTAGTGAGCTCTATCAATAGGGTTAACGAGATTTTTGAAACCGAGTTAGGTATACATTTGGAGTTAGTCTCAGGACTGGATTTGATCTTCCCTAATGTCGATACTGACCCATACACTAGTGATTTGAATAATCAGGCTCAAGAGACTATAGACGAGATTTTCGGTGCTGAGAATTATGATATAGGTCATCTTTTTGCTTACTCTAGAGATGGAGGAAACGGAAATGCCGGTTCAGTAGGAAGTGTCTGTCGTAACGGTACTAAAGGGGGTGCTTTCAGCGCACATCCTTTTGAGGGTACAACAGATGAACCTTTTCTCAATGACCACTTTGATATTGACTATGTGACACATGAGATGGGTCATCAATTTGGTGCATATCACACTTTTTCCCATACCAATGAGTTTGAAGGATACAGCACAGAACCCGGAAGTGGATCGACAATCATGGGGTATGCCGGGATTGTTGGCTTGGATAATGTTCAGAGTCATAGCGATCCTTATTTTCATTATCATAGCATCCATAACATCAATGAATATATAGAAACGCAAACTTGTTTCACCTCAACAATAAATGAAAATCAAATTCCAACTGCTTCTGCAGAAAGAGACTATTCTTTGCCCATAGGAACGGCTTATGAGTTGAAAGCTTCCGGATCTGATCCCGATGGTGATGTGCTTTATTATTGCTGGGAGCAATTAGATGCGGGCCAAGTAGATGCTAACAATTTTGGACCTTACAATCATTTGGGGGCTCAGGCAAGGTCTCTCCCTCCCTCTAAAAGTCCGATTAGAGTCATCCCAGGAATGGATGCTGTCTTGGATGGTGCTTTGACGATGGTTGATCCACAGACAGACGGTCGATGGGAAACCGTCTCTATGGTCGACAGGACATTGACCTGGGCAGTAACTGTAAGAGATCGTTATCCTGTATCCAATGATGCGAAAGGGAGAATGAATTTTGATGTTAAAGTACTTAAAGTTGTTTCAGATGCTGGGCCTTTTGTAGTGAGTTCGCAAAATAAAGAGGGGATTCTGTGGGAAGGCGGATCAAAACAGACTTTGACATGGGAGGTCGCACAAACTGACCAAGCCCCTATTGACACAAAATTTGTCTCCATATTTTTGTCTACAGACGGAGGAGAGACCTTTGCAAAACAATTGCTTTCTTCAACTCCCAACGATGGTGAGGAGGTTATAACTGTTCCTGGAGGTATTAGCTCTGACCGGGTCAGGATCAAAATTGTACCTGACAATTCTATTTATTTTGCTATAAATTCCCATGATATCGAGATTACTCCCTCTCCCTTTGTACTTACATTCGATCGATTTGATCAAGAAGCCTGCCAGAACGAAGTAACTTTTGCATTTGATTTTGAGATATTTTCGGACGCCGATGAGAGTGTGAATTTGAGTTTTAATGATCTTCACACAGCTCTTTCGGTTCAGTTCTCCAATAGCCAGCTAAAGAATGCAGACGCCTCGGGAACTATAACGATTTCCGGTTTTGAAAGCCTTCCTCCTCAGGACTTGACCTTGTCATTACGAGCAGCGGGACAGACTCTGACCCGTTTTATTGATTTGGAGGTAAAAATCAGGGAAGATAATTTTGTAGGAGTTAATCTGTTGGCTCCGAATAACCTAGAGGCTGAACATAGCAGAACAGTAAGCCTTAGTTGGACTGCCCTTCCAAATGCAAGCAAATATATCATTGAAGTCTCTAAATCGGAAGCTTTTACCAGTTTAACTCATTCCAAAACTGTCTATTCTTCATTCTCCACTGTAGAGGGCTTGGATTTTAGTACAGACTATTTTTGGAGGGTAAAACCAATTAATTCTTGTGGTCAAGGGACCTATTCTGAAGTTGGAGCCTTTAGAACCTATACTGTCAATTGCAATACTTATAGTGCTGAAGGATTGCCTGCTCAAATTAAAGATGCGGTTGGAAGTATAGCTAGAACTACGGTAGTGAATTTAGACATATACGACCAGGCGGTCATTCAAGACCTCAATGTGAATGTAAGCCTGGATCATAATTATATTGGGGACATCTCTCTTTACCTAGTCGCACCAGACAACACTAGGATCAAATTGGCTCAAAATATTGGTGATAATCAAGAGGACTATAAAGATACAGTTTTTGATCAAGAATCGCCAAGGCCCATTGTATTTGCCCTGGCTCCATTTACAGGTTCATTCCGGCCTCAGGAAGATTTATCTGTCCTCAATGGAAAAACTCTAAAAGGAAGGTGGTCACTCGAAATTGAGGATTGGTACGATGATTTTTTGGCAGGTTCACTGGATGCATTTTCGATTACTGTTTGTTATAGAGGTAATGTGGTTTTGGATTCAGACAATGATGGTGTATCAGATCTATTGGATAATTGCCCAAACATTCCCAATGCAGAACAAGCCGATTCGAATGGGGATGGCTTTGGAGATGTTTGTGATCTCTACTCTAACGATAATTTTAGTTTGAGGAAGTCAAGCCCTACTTGTGTAGGAAAAAATAATGGTTCCATTTCCATTTCGGCCATCGCACATTTCGATTATAAACTAAATATCAGTGGGCCCAATGGTTTTAGAAAAGAAGAATTATTTAATCACGAAAATGAAATGACAATTTCTAATTTGGGTAAGGGAAAGTATACAATTTGTATTAGCTCTCCGGATGATAATGATTTTGAAAGGTGTTATGAAACGGAACTTTTCGAACCGGATCCTTTGAAAGTCGTTACTCAATTCAATGCGTCAGATTTGTCTTTAATCATTGACCTATCAGGTGGAGAAAATTATAGTCTTAGGCTCAACAATAGTAATTATCGACTCCAGACAGGACGCCATCAATTTGCTCTTAGGTCGGGCTTGAATTTGATAGAAGTTACTACGGATTTGAATTGTCAGGGCAAGACGGTAAAAGAAATATATGTCTCTGAGGATTCGAGTATTTATCCTAACCCTGCGTCAGAAGTAGTAAATGTTTTGGTGGGTGGAGAAGCAATGCAGGCAGAAATCTTGTTTTTCAATTTACAGGGTGACCTCCTGCATCGAAGGGATGTTGCTCTTAGTTTATTTAAAAGAAGTTGTCAAATTTCTGTAAATTCTTATCCTCCCGGGATGTATTTAGTTCATGTAATTTCTGGAGATAGAGTAGAAAACTTTAAATTATTAAAGCGTTGATGAAAAGGTATTTATGGATTTTTATATTGTTGTTGGGGACTTGTAAAAAAGAAGTCATCCCAGATCCTGAGCCAGCACTTTTGATAGGTCCAAAGAACAACGACAAATGCAATTCAGCTATTCCGATCAGTTACCAACAAAGCCAAGTAAACTTTAGTTGGCAAGAGGCTCTTCATACTGATGAATACGAATTGGTGATAAGAGATATCTTAACTAATGTGGATGAAAAAAAAGTAACGCTCCGCCTTACTTCCAATCTTGTTCTCCAAAGAGGAAAACAATACTCTTGGTGGGTTAATTCGAAATCAGATCAAACAGAAAATATTACAAAAAGTGAAGTTTGGACTTTTTATTTGGAGGGTAATTCTTCCAATAGTCACTTCCCTTTTCCCGCAAAACTACTGAGTCCGGAAAACAACTCTAGGGTAAGTTTAGAGAACGGGACTTTAGTTCTTAAATGGGAGACAATTGATTTGGACAATGATATAGAAAGTTACGACGTATACATCGGAGCTGACCCCGATGATTTAAGCTTGGCTTTGGAGGAGTTAACAACAAACAGTGTTACAGCCACTTTCAATCCTGATCAATACTATTATTGGAAAGTTACTACCAGAGATAAAGAGGGAAACATTTCCTATTCAATTATTGGGGTTTTTAGAACATCTCTTTAGTAGATTTGGTATTGAATTTATTCATGGTTTTGTCCAATCCCATTTGTGTAAAGTGAAGAACAATTTCGTTACATTTGGATAGGTTTTTTTCAACTTTTTCAACTTCTTTTTCGGTGAATTTGCCCAAAACAAAGTCAACTTGATTGAATTTTTTTTCTTCACTTTTAATACCAAATCTAAGTCTGGGATAGTGGGGGGTATTGAGTTGTGACTCAATGTCTTTAAGCCCGTTATGACCTCCATCACTTCCCATTCCTTTTACTCGAAGTAATGCCAGGGGAAGGTTAAGATCATCTGTTATGATAAGAATATTCTGAAGAGCAATTTTTTCTTTTAAAGCCCAATACCTGACGGATTTACCGCTTCGATTCATAAAGGTGGAGGGCTTTAGTAGAATGATTTTTTTTCCTTTGTGGTTAAAACTTCCCATTGATCCCAGTTTCAGATCAGCCATTTGAACTTCGAACTTTTTGGCGATAAAATCAATTACCTCAAAACCAATGTTATGACGAGTTTTATTGTATTCATTTCCAATATTTCCCAAACCTACAATCAAATACTTTGTCATGTCAATGGGTTTTGATTTGCCAAAAAGCCACTTTAATAGCATTTTGCAAAATTAAATAAAAAAGCACCTCAAGGAGAGATGCTTTTTTTAAAATTGATGGAAGTTATTTATTCCTCTGCTGAGTTGCTTTCTACATTTGTAGTAGCTTCAGCTTCTTCAGCAACCTCTCCTTCTTCCACTTCTGCCTCAAGACTCATGGAGGCTCTCGAAGTTCTTACTTTACAAACTACTGTATTTTCTGGATGTAGGATTGTAAAATCTTTACTTTCAAGCTCAGAAGTAAAAATTTTATTTCCCAGTTTGAGGGAAGAAATGTCTACATTAATAAAATCAGGCAAATTTTTAGGGAGTGCCCTTACCTTAAGTTTGCGTTTGCTGATCACTAAAGTACCTCCCTCTAATAATACTCCAGGAGCAGATCCTTCAATGACCACGGGAATTTCCATATTCACCTCTTTATCTTCAGAGAGTTGATAAAAATCAACATGTAAAATTTTATCACTTACCGGGTGAAATTGGATATCTTGTAGAATAGCATTTATCTTTTGATCTCCATTTATATCTAAAACAACAGTGTGTGCATTGGGTGTATAAACTAATTTACTGAAGTCAAGCTCATTTGCGGAAAAATGTATGGGATTTTCACCACCATACAATACGCAGGGAACTTTATCAGCATTACGTAAGGCTTTGGTCGCGACCTTCCCTACGCTTTCTCTTTTGGATCCTTTAATCGTAATCGATTTCATAAAATTATATTTACATTACAAATTTTGAACTTATAGACTGATTGGAATGAACATTTTTCATTACCTCAGCAAATAATGGCGCGCAAGATAACACTTTTACTTTAGGGTGACTAATTTTTGGAGGAATAGAATCGGTCACAATTAATTCTTCGAGTTGCGACTCCTTAATTTTTTCATAAGCATTGCCAGAAAGCAAAGCGTGAGTACAGATGGCACGAACAGAAATGGCACCACGATCTTTCATCAAATCCGCAGCTTTGGTTAGGGTTCCAGCAGTATCTACCATATCGTCTACCAAAATTACATTTTTTCCTTCTACGTTTCCAATAAGTTCTATGTGTGAAATTATATTAGCTTTTTTTCTTTGCTTATAGCAAATTACAACATCACTACTAAGGAATTTTGAATATGCATAGGCACGCTTTGAACCTCCCATATCGGGTGAGGCAATGGTTAGATTTGAAAGCTTGAGTGAGTTGATATAGGGCAAGAAAATGGTGGAGGCATAAAGATGATCAACTGGTTTTTCAAAAAAACCTTGAATTTGATCGGCGTGTAAGTCCATGGTGATGATTCGTGTAGCTCCTGCTGATTCTAATAATTTCGCAATTAATTTTGCTCCTATAGGAACTCTAGGCTTGTCTTTTCGGTCTTGTCTTGCCCAGCCGAAATAGGGCATAACCGCTGTAATGTGTCGGGCTGAGGCGCGTTTTGCAGCGTCGAGCATCAACAGCATTTCCATCAAATTTTCTGAGGAGGGGTGAGTAGAGCCTATAATAAAGATTCTAGCACCACGAACTGATTCCTCAAAAGAGGGCTGAAATTCTCCGTCGCTATAGCGCGAAAAGTTGACTTTTCCAATCTCAATTCCAAAATGATTGGCAATGGATTTGCCAAGGGCTGTACTTTGCGTACAAGAGAAAATTTTTGCGGTAGTTTCCATAGAATATAGTTGTTGACAAATTTAAAAATAAAATTATGCTTTATCATATTGATAATTTTTAAATCGGAGGCTGAAATATTTTATTATTTTTATGTCCTGATTTGATCAACAAATCTCTTTGCCTCGGTGGCGGAACTGGTAGACGCGCTGGATTCAAAATCCAGTTCCTTAGGGAGTGTGGGTTCGATTCCCACCCGAGGTACTTTAAGAATCCGTAACTATATGTTTAACATTATGTTGCGGATTTTTTTTATTTATATATTCCAAAAAATAGCACAAATAAAATTTTTTTCTATGAGATTTTATTTGATGTTAATTTTTCAACTCAAATTTTGTTAAAACTGCACGATGATCCGAATTGAAAAACCCCCCCTCGGGATCTTCCATGACAATTTTAGATGATAGAGTTTTTAGATTTTGCCCTTTGTAATAAATGAAATCAATCCGATCCGAAATTATATCCCTTGGAGAGAGATAGCCCCATGTCCCTCCTAAGGTTTGGGTAGGGTCGGGATGGGCTTCCCTGAATGAATCAGTGTAGCCATGCACCAGCATCAACTTGCTCACTGGCCATGCTACCACCTTTCCATAATGAAATTTCCTGGTGCTTTCGACCCAGTCTAAGTGAGAGGGTGAATTAAAATCTCCTCCCACAATAACTGGGATATTTAAACTTTTTTCCAAGCTATCTACAGCACTTATTATTGCGGTTATTTCTTTTAATCTTGTAGGTGTTTCATTAGCGATCAGAGAATCGGGTGTCAATTTTTTAATGCCTTCAAAAGAGTCGGGTAGATAGTGCAACCAGGTATTGACAAATAATAGCTTTTGTTCATCTACATCAATTACTACCGCATGAGCATTAAAAGGTTTAAAAATTTTTATTGAATCAATAATAGGATATCTGCTGTGTATTGATAAATTAGAACTTGCTCTGATGGAGTGAGGATATCCTGCTTGTTGGGCAATTTTCATACCACAGCAATAGGTTTCCTGCATCAAGAGAACATCTGCTTTTTCATATTGAAGTACTTTTAGAACATTAAGTATGTTGGCAGTGTCTTTTTTAAACTCATCTGCTTTGGTTCCATGAAGGCCTCCATGCCATATATTCCAGGTCATAACTTTGATAGATTTGTTTTTTGGGTTTGTACAACCCATTAAAATTAATGAGGTCAAAAGCAAAAAAAATAATTTATCAAAGTGCATTATTATTATTTACCCTTATTTAAAATTCTAATATACGCATTGTATTTATCCTTGATAAGGACTATGGAATAATGTTTGGTTTTAAAAGTTTTTAAAACTCCTTTATTTTGGGTTTTACCCCCCCCCCTAATTGAATACCCGTCGATCAGCATGTCATTAACAACAGAATTTCAATTTCTAATTAATACCAATACTCATAGTATTTGGTACTCATTTTACTGTAATTCAATAAGTATTAATTGTTATTTTTTTTCAAAGTGATTTTTCTGATTTAAATGTATCTTTGAAAAATGAGGAGAAGAAAAGCGATTCGGAACATAGCTCTGGGTTTGGGAGGATTTGGACTATTAAGCCGTTGTACTTCCCCTCCCGCACTGCTCTCCCTTCTGGGTGAAAAGGATCAACAAATTGTGAGTCTATTGACTGAGTCCATTTTACCTGCTAAAAGTGAAGACTTTCCAACTCCAGAGACTCGAATAGAATTCATTTTCAATCAGATGGTTGGAAACCTAACAGCGCATGAGTTGGAGAGCTACAAAAACGGCCTAACCATATTCAAAGGATTGGTCGAGCAGACTTTTTTAAAACCATATGAAGCATTGGATTTTGATACTCAAAACTACACAATTCAAAGGGCTTTAGGCCACCCGGGTGAGTTAGGTTTTTTTATGCGTAAAAACCGTGATTGGTCTTTAAGTCATTTTATGACATCCGAGCGTTATATGACGGAGTTTCTTAATTACGAATTTATCCCTAACAGACACTTGGGATGTGTTACCGTTTAAACAGCAAAGAAAATGATGAAAGAAAATCAATTTGACACCATTGTTATTGGAGCAGGTATGTCAGGAGGTTGGGCAGCTAAAGAATTTTGTGAGCAAGGTTTTAATACCTTATTGATCGAACGGGGTAGGAATGTGGAACATATAAAGGATTACCCCACAACTAATATGTTGCCCTGGGAGTTTAAGTTTCGTGGTGATGCTCCCGCTAAGGTCCGAGAGGAAAACCCCATTGCCGCAAGTTGTTATGCCTTTGGAGAAGATTCCTTGCATTTTTTTGTAAAGGACAATGAACACCCCTATATACAAACTAAACCTTTTCAGTGGATTCGTGGCTATCAGGTAGGAGGGAAGTCGATTATGTGGGCCCGACAGGTACAACGTTGGAGTAACATGGATTTTGAAGGCCCTGCCCGTGACGGATTTGCAGTGGACTGGCCAATTAGATACAAGGATCTTGATCCATGGTATACTTATGTGGAAAAATTTGTTGGTGTGAGTGGTAACAAAGACGGTTTGGCGATTCTTCCAGATGGAGATTTTCTTAAACCCTTTGGAACCAACTGTGTTGAAGATTACTTCAGTGATCAGATGAAGAAATACTATAAGAATCGCCATGTAATTTATGGGAGATGTGCCCATCTAACTGAGAGTAAGCCCATCTATGTGGAACAGGGTAGAGGTCTTTGTGCCAGTCGTAATATTTGTCACAGGGGCTGTCCTTTTGGAGGCTATTTTAATGCCAATTCAACACTGATACCTTGGGCGATGAAAACAGGGAATTTAACCCTAAAAACTGATAGTGTCGTTCATTCCATCATATACGACAAAGACCTCAAAAAAGCTATTGGTGTTAGGGTCATTGATACCCATACTAAAAGTGCTATCGAATATTTCGCCAAAGTCATTTTCTTAAATGCCTCTACCCTGAATACTAATTTGATCTTATTGAATTCTACTTCAGATCGGTTCCCAAAAGGTTTAGGCAATGATAGTGGGCTGTTGGGTAAATACATTGCTTTTCACAATTACAGGGGTGTAATCACCGCCACTCACGAGGGTCATAAAGACCGACGCGTGGATGGTCAAAAACCTACTTCTGCCTATATTCCTCGCTTTAGAAATGTATACCGTCAGGAAACAGAATTTCTTAGAGGTTATGCCGCTGGTTTTGGAGCCAGCAAGGAAATGGATTATGACACATCATCGATAGGAGAGGATTTGTATAACAACTTACTGAAAGTAAAAGAAAGCGATGTTTGGAGTGTCAACTCTCATATGATGGGAGAAACCCTGCCTAAAGAAAGTAATCATGTCAGCCTCGATGAAAATTTGTTAGATCCTTGGGGTATTCCTCAGCTGAAGGTTGACGTTGATTATGACGAAAATGATGAAAAAATGTTACAGGATTTCTTTGACGAATTTTCAGAGATGTACACAAAAGCAGGCTTTACTGACATTAAAACCAGTGATAATCAACGTAAGCCAGGTAATGACATTCATGAAATGGGTGGAGTTCGAATGGGGCATGACCCCAAAACATCTTTACTCAATAAATGGAATCAAATGCACCATTGCAAAAATGTTTTCGTGACCGATGGTGCTTGTATGACTTCCACCTCAACTCAAAACCCTTCGCTTACTTTTATGGCTTTGACGGCCAGAGCTGCTAATCATGCCATTGAGGAGATGAAAAAAGGAAATATTTAAAGGTCCTTTACACAACGAAAACCGGTATGTTGTGACCCCGTATCGGGTGAAGATTTCATTTTAGAAGCTACGCGATAGCCAGAACAGTAGGTGTCGTTGCATAAAAAAGACCCCCCACGGATAATCCTCTGTGAGATGTAGGGATTGTATGGATCGTAACTGTCATCAGGTCCTTTAGGATTGGTAGATGTTTTTCCCTCTAAAGTTTTGTAGTAATCGAAGTGATACCAATCCAAACACCACTCCCAAACGTTTCCTGCCATATCATATAAACCGTATCCATTGGCTTCGAAAGACTTCACCGGAGCGGAGTAAAAGAATAAATCTTTATTGGTATTGTCGTAGGGAAAAGAACCATCCCAGCTGTTGGCTTTTATCTTTCCAGTGGTGATTTCCTCATCCCCCCAGGGATATTTTTTATCTTTCAGTCCACCTCGTGCTGCCCATTCCCATTCTGCTTCTGTAGGAAGACGTTTACCTGCCCACTTGGCGTAAGCATTGGCATCGTCCCATGAAACATGTACCACTGGGTGGTCTTCTTTACCCTCTATGGAACTACCTTTTCCGCGGGGTTGCCGCCAATTTGCCTTGGGTTTCCATTCCCACCAGGCGGAATAATTGTTTAAGTCAACAGGACCATTGGTGGATTTAAAAGTCAGCGAGGAGGCCTGTAATAGAGAATCGTGAGGTTTTGGGGTTCCAGGGGGAAGTTGTTTTTTCATTTCATCCCAGTTCACAGGTTTTTCGGCAGTGGTGACATATCCAGTGGCCTCCACAAAAGTAGCAAACTGCGAGTTGGTTACCTCCGTTTGATCGATCCAAAAGCCATCAACTTTAACAAGGTGAACCGGGTTCTCGTCTGGGCGTGCCTGAGGGCCCTCACTGCCCATCATAAAAGTCCCCTTAGGGATCAAAACCATTCCATTGGGAGGTTTTTTGAAGGATGCTTCTTTTTTGGGTTTTGGGACATTAGAATTGCAACTCAATAACAGTCTCGAAATAAAAAGTAATATTGTGACAGTGGTTATGGTCTTCATTTGTCTATTATGTGTGAAGCAAATATGATAAAATTAAAGATTAACACCTATATTTGATGTGTTTATTCTTTAAGAGATAATGGCACACAATCTAAAGAAAATTTTCTTGTCCTCACTCTTAACGGCTGTCTTGATGTTGCCTTATTTGGGTTCTTTATCTCACCTTTTTGAAGATCACGAGCATAAAACTTGTGAAATTTATGAAACCCACCTTCACGAACTTGATTTAGATTGCGATATTCTTGAATATCAATTTGCGCCCAGTGTTCAAATTTCAACTCATATTTATCGTTCCATTGTTTATACTTCTCAGCAAAAAAAAATAATTTTTTTCAACGAGGGAGATTCCTTTTCTATAGATATACATGATACACTTCGTGGTCCACCTAAGGTATAATTTTCGATAATTTTTTCTTTTGACCCAACAGGGTCAATTACACCTTATATCATTTAAAATTAATATCATGTTAAAAAATATATACTTAAAACCAATTTTTGCCCTATTTCTATTTATTTTAATTTTTGCTTGCTCTAAAGATGAAGATCCCAAACCAGCTCATGAGGAGGAAGTAATTAGCTTGGTTACTCTAGAGGTAACTAAAGTAGGATCATCTGAAACCACAAAATATAATTTTGAAGTTGAAGGTCATGATCACGGTGAGGAGGATCATGAAGAAGAAGAGGGTGACGATCATGGTGATCATGAAGGAGAGCATGCTGAAATTGAACTAGAGGCCAATTCAAGTTACAATGTATCCATGAAAATCTTCAATGATACAGATCCAGATAATATTGAAGATCTTACTCCTGAGATTATTGAGGAGGCAGACGAGCACCAAATATTTTATGCAATTACAGATGAACTGAGTGGATTTTCAATATCATCTGCATCAAACGATTCTAATGATGGTGATGGCAATCCATTATTTATTAAAACGACCTGGACAACAACAGGAGAAACTTCTGGGGATGTTGTAGGATATCTTATTCATGAGCCAACTTCAAAAACCGGCTCTACAAGAAATGATTTTGGTGGTGCTACTGACTTTGAAATTGAGTTTGAAGTCCACGTTGAAGAATGAGTTTTTTAAGTTTTTTTGCTAAGCTATTTAGCTTAAATACTAAAAACTCTAAATGTAAAAGTTGCTGTAATAAACAAAAAGCTGCGGTCGGCTTGTCACTGTTGGCCGCTTCTTTTTGTTATTGCCAAGAGTGTTATATTGAATTTGAAGGGCAAATTTTAGACTTACATGATAACTCACCCATAAGTCAAGCAGTCATCCAAGTTACAGATAGTGACCAAAAAGTATACTCAGATGATGAGGGTTTTTTCAAATTTAAAAACCTATGTTCAGGAAAAATTAATATAAAAATTTCGCATCTCAAATGTGAGGATTTATTTCAGGAGCTTAATTTAAATAAATCACTTTTTAAAAAATTTTTTCTTGAGCACCACATAGAATCTTTAAATGAGGTAATTGTAGAAGATAGTAAAATTAGAGAACTTTCCACTTCAGTTAAGACTTATTTACTTTCTGAACTTCAAAAGGATATATACAGTGGAAGGGGTTTAGCGAAAGCTTTGGAACAAATCAGTGGAGTAAATATTTTGACTACTGGCAATGGAATATCTAAACCGATGATTCATGGGATGTTTGGGAGTCGAGTTGGTATAATTTACGATGGTATTCAGATTGAAAACCAACAATGGGGACAAGATCATGCTCCGAATATAGATCAAAATGCTTTTGATGAAATTCGATTAGTTAAAGGAGCAGGAGTTTTAAAATATTCTGGTGACACTCCCGGGGGTATAGTAGTTCTTGAAAATAGGCTTCCAGCAATTAATGATTCTTTGTACGGAAAATCAATTTTAAATGGTTACACAAATGGACGTGGTATAAATTTTATTAGTTCTTGGACAAAATCTTACAGTAATGGAAATTATTTTAAAGCCCAAGGAACAATTAAAAGAAGAGGTGATTTTTCTTCACCAAATTATTTACTGTCTAATACGGGTACAAACGAAAACAATATTTCATTTTCGGTGGGAAAAAATAAAATTCTTAGCCAATGGAAAACAAATTTTAGTTATTTCAGTCAAGAAATTGGTATCCTAAGGAGTTCACATGTAGGAAATGTTAATGATTTGGTTTTTGCAATTGAGTCAGATAAACCCACAATTATAAATCCATTTGATTATCAAGTAAATTCTCCAAAACAAATAAACAAACATCATACTGCAAGTATTCAATACTCTAAAAGGAATAGTTCAAACGGTAAATTAAATGCTAAATATAGTTGGCAAAGAAATAACAGAAGGGAGTATGATGTGAGAAGGGGGAATTTAAAATATAAACCTACAATTGATCTTACATTAAATACCCACGATTTAATATCTAATTATACCTGGGAGAAATCAAATTGGTCACTAGACTCAGGAGTTTTTTTTCAAATTCAGGATAACTATTCAAATCCATACACAGGAACTAGAAGGCTAATCCCTGATTATCTTAAAACAGAATTAGGATCATATTTTACTGCTAGTTTAGTTCCATCGAATAATTTTGGTCTAGCGTTTGGATTTCGCTTTGGGCATCAAAACAATCACATTAAGAAGTATTACAAAAATAAGCGTTGGAGAGAAGAAAATTATGAGGAAAGGCTGGGTGCTTATGTGATAAATGAAGTGTTAAGTCAAAAGCTCGTCGAGCAAACGTTGATTTTTAACAATTTGTCTTTAAACACAGGAGTGAAACTTTCTATATTGGAAAAGTTTAAACTAAGCTTAAATTTGTTTCATACAGAGCGTGCTCCAGACATTGCAGAGATGTTTAGTGATGGACTTCATCATTCATTAGCAACCATTGAGTACGGTAATCCTTTTTTAAAAAGTGAAACTACACAAAAATTTGTTTTAGACTTTGAAAAAAATATTGGAAGCTTTAAATACAATTTTAGTCCCCACTATAGTATTGGTCAAAATTATATTATTATAGAGCCTACGGGAATTGAGTATTCGATAAGAGGTGCTTTTCCAGTTTGGGAGTATAGATCAATAAGCTCTTTAATTAGAGGTTTCGATTTTGACTTTAGTTTAAAGCTAAACAAAAATTTATCAGTTAGAAGTAGTTCTTCTTGGATAGAAGGATTTGAGATAAAAAGTAAGACACCTATAATTAATATGCCTCCTTTTACATCAACTAATTATATCCATTTTTCAATCCCTAAATTCAAATCGTTTTCAATGGATGTTTCTAATAAAATTACTATAATGCAAAATCAATTCCCAAATCATAATTTTGAAACTTCTTTTGTTGAATATGGAAAAAGAGTTGACAAGATTGTTGACATTAGTACACCCCCAAGCGGTTATTATCTCCTGGGCATGGAGTTTCATTGGGGGGCTTACCCGTTTTTCTCTGATAAAATTAGTATATCTCTTATTTTTGATAATCTATTGGACACATCTTATAGAAATTATCTAAATAGATTGCGGTTTTACGCAGATGAAATGGGAAGAAATGTAATGTTACAGATTAAGATACATCATTGATTATATGAGAGTTTACCACTTATTATTTTTCATTTTTTTATTAGCTCAAACAAATCTCTTTGGACAAGCCTCTGAAGATGAGTATTTAGAGCCCATCAACGATCCCTCTGCTGAAGGACAAAGATTTTTTGTGGAGGAATTGTTGGATATTGCCGGTTATGTCCCTGAGAAAATTCAAATCTATCAAACCTTGCCAAATAAAGCACGTGTCTTTAGAGTTAAATTAGATAGTGTTAATGGAGGTTTTGTTTTTGTTCGTTGGAATAAGACCAAAAAAGAGAATTATATAGCCAATAAAATGATTGACCCTGGGGTATATTATAACCTAAATGCGGCAAAAGAAATTATGAGGAAACAAACTGATAAGGCAAATTTTAATAAAGATGATATGGCCCTTCAAGCTCCTGATCAAATACAAATAAACGCTGCTGAGCTAGAAGAATTTAGATCAGAGTTTGATCTCAAAAACGAAGAAAAGAAATTGGAACAAGAGGAAGCGTTGTCAAAACAGAGATCAAAAGAGGAAAGAAAAGAAAAAAGGAAAAATAAAGAGAAAAAAAATACTGATTAACGCGAAACGGTTAATGTATTCCCCTCAATCGTAGTACTGTAACAAGTTAGCCCTGAGCTACTACAATCATCGCTAAAAGACCTGTTGTGGTTAGAACAAGTAAACTGTGAGCCACTGTGAGACCATTGATTGTTAGCTCCTTGATGTGGACAAACATTGCTGTATGCCTTGATTTCAGAATCACTAATTCTTAAAAGAAGCATTTTTTCTGCAGTGTAATTCATCCAACCTCCTACCTCAGATAGACCTGAAAAGTTGGAGTTACTTAGGTCAATAATAACTTTATCTTCCTCCTCAGACATAGAGTTGTCGTCTCCACCTCCAATGACAGAATTACCTTGATAATCATCGTCTCCTCCTGAACTACACGCTTCAAGCATTGAAATACCAAACATTGAAAAAGCTACAGGAGCGCAAGCATTTTTTAAAAAATCTCTTCTTTTATTTTTCATTTCATTCAAATTATATCTCAAATATAATCACTTTAGTTTAAACATTTTACAAAAATGTTAAACAAAAAATAATCTAATATTCAAATTAGATTACTTTTGTTGAAAAAACAATGCGAAAACTCTTCCTTGGAATCTTATTTAATGCATATTTTATAAGTGCTCAAAATACGGGTCAGCTCAGCGGTAGAATTTTAGATCAACAAACTCAACTTCCAATTCAAGGGGTCAGTGTTATTCTAGAGGGAACTGCTATGGGAGTTGCCACAAATGAAGAAGGTTATTTTACTTTCAGGGATATACCTACTCAAACTTATAACCTGACAATCACTCATTTGGGGTATCAAACACAAACTGTATATAACATTATTGTAAAGACATTTGGAACCTCTCCACTTCAAATACTGTTGGAGGAATCCACCAACGAATTGGAGGAGATTGTAGTGTACCAAAGCCCTTTTAGAACAACAATAGAAACACCACTATCTACCCAAACTTTTTCTGCCGTGGAAATTGAAACCTATCCAGGTGGTAACAACGACATTACTAAGGTTATCCAAAGCATGCCTGGAATTTCCCCTTCTATTGGTGGTTTTAGGAATGACATTATCATACGAGGTGGCGCACCCAATGAATCTGTTTATTATCTCGATGGGATTGAAATCCCCAATATCAACCACTTTAGTACCCAAGGAAGTGCTGGAGGTCCTGTCGGGATGCTAAATGTATCCTTTATTAGAGAGGTTAAACTTTCCAGCTCAGCCTTTGGTGCAGAGTATGATAATCCGCTTTCCGGGGTATTATCTTTTGAACAAAGGGAGGGAAACCCTAATCGTTTCGGAGGAAATTTTAGGTTTGGAGCCAGTGAAGCAGCTTTGACTTTAGAGGGGCCACTTTTCAGAAAAGACAAAGATAAACCCTCAAAAACCACATTATTGTTTTCAGTAAGAAGAAGTTACCTCCAATTTTTATTTGAACTTATCGGTTTGCCTATTCGTCCCGATTATTGGGATTATCAGTGGAAAGTCAATCATGAGATCAATGCTTACAATACAATTGTTTTTTTGGGATTGGGAACAATTGATGATTTTTCGGTTAAAGCTCCAGATGACTTTGATGCAGAGCAACAAGCCACTATTGAACAAGTGCCTATCATTCAACAAAAAACCACTACTGTGGGGGTATCTTGGAATAGAAAATTCAAAAATGGTAAGGGATCCATGATTACTGCAATCAGTACCAATCGTTTACAAAATATTTTTTCTCGTTATAAAGACAACACCAGAAAAACTGGAGTATTATTTCAAAATGATTCTCACGAACAGGAAACTAAACTCAGGTTTCAGACTCAACACTACCTTGATCAATGGAAAGTTGCTGCCGGAACTAATATTCAATATTCCGACTATGGTAACGCAACTCAAAGTATTCTTTACGATCTTGACTACAATACGGGGATCGATTTTATTAAATACGGATTCTTTGTTAAAGCAGAACGCAAACTATTTCAGGATAATTTGGGGCTTTCATTTGGTTTTCGAGTGGATGCGGACAGTTTTTCAGAAGGATCAAGTATAATAGATAATTTTTCCCCCCGAATGGCACTGACCATCAATCTTACGGAAGATCAAACCTGGAAAATTAATGCATCGGTTGGAAGGTACTATAAGATACCAACTTATACAATCTTGGGATATCAGAGCACTCAAAGAAGATTTGTCAACAAAGATGCTAAATACACCTTAAGTGATCATCTGGTTGCAGGTTTGGAATATGCGCCAGGAAATGCTTCCCGAATTACACTTGAAGGATTTTACAAGAAATACAGTCAATACCCCATTTCACTAATTGACGGAGTTTCGTTGGCCAACAAAGGTGGAGGCTTTGAGGTGTTGGGTAATGAAGCTATTACCAGTGACGGTAAAGGCAAAAGTTATGGTTTGGAGGCGCTCTACCAACAAAAACTTTCCAAAAACTTCTATGGTGTTTTTGCCTACACTTATTTTCAAAGTCAATTTACTACCACCAAGGGTAATTATCTTCCTTCGGTATGGGACAGCCGACACTTGATTTCTTTTTCTGGGGGCTACAAATTGAAAAGAAATTGGGAGATAAGTGCCCGTTGGAGATTTTCAGGAAAGACTCCATATGTACCGGTTGATCAAAATGCGACTCTGGCAGCTTATCCAGAAGTTGTATTAGATTATAATCAATTGGGAAAAGTAAAGTTAGATCCATTTAATTTGGCAGATATACGGTTTGATAAAAAATGGAATTTCAAACGCTATTCTTTCAATTTCTATTTTGAGATTCAAAACTTCTTGGCACAAAGTATACCAAGACCTGATGAGTATGGTCTTAATAGAACTGAAGATGGTAACTTGATCCTTCCGCGTAGTTTGGTAAAAGTAAATACCGAAGAAAACAATAACATTCCTATCCCCTCCTTTGGCTTCGTGGTTGACTTTTAAAACTTACTTGAATATATCTAATAAACCATCAGGCAAATCAAGATGTATCTTTCTGTATTTTCTGTTCAGTTTTTTGATAAAATTGTCGTGAACAGGAATCAGTATTTCAGTTCCATCGGCATCGATGACAAAAAGGGGTTGAGGTCCGGAGTCATTTACTGAAATTATGGTACCAATTTCTGAATCAAACTGGTCTATGGCCAAAAAACCCGTTACCTCGTGATAATAAAATTTATTTCCTTCCAAAGGGGGGAGCATATTCAGAGGTAGAAATAAATCTTTTTTATGTAAAGCCTTTGCCTCAACTTCAGTTTCGATACCTTCAAATTTTATCCTCAATAAGGAGGATTTGTGTAACTGACTGCGATCAATAAAATAGGGAACTAGTCCTTGTGGAGTGTCTATGAATAATGATTTTAAATCTAAATAGCTCTCAGGAGTATCGGTATCCAGTTTAGCTAAAATTTCACCTTTAAAACTGTACTTACCAACGATGGTACCTAAAAAGAAGCATTCTTCTTTTAGCATAATGAAATAAAGGGCAGAGTTTATTCTTTTGTTTCCTCTTCCTCGGCAGAAGTATCTTCGCTATCCTTGTCTTCGGGGGTGGTATCCTCACTGTTAGAAATTTCTGCTGGAGTCTCTTCAGCTTTGGGTTCTTCAACAGAAGCTTCCTCAGGAACTTCCTCCGAAGAAGTTTCTTCAGCATCGGGTCCTTCAGTAGCAGGTTCTTCTGTTACCTCCTCATCAGAAATTTCAACTTCTTGGGTAATTTCAGTTTCTACAGCAGCAGCATTTTCTTCGGCAGTTTCTGCAGCTACTTCATTAGTTTCATTATTTTCTACTTTGGTTGCTTCCGCATCTTCAGCAATCACTTCCTCAGTTTCAGGGGGTGCACTTAGCTCTGCAATACGCTTTTGATTAACTGCTTTCTCCGCTTCTAATCTTTTCAAAAGACTATCTGCTTTTTGCTTGTCCAAACCATCAATTTTAGATTGAATTTTGGTTTGTTTTTCTTCCAACCAAGCTGCAAAGCGTTTGTCGGCTTCCTCTTGAGAAAATGCACCTTTTTTAACTCCTCCATTTAAGTGGTGTTTTAACATGGCACCACGGTATGACAATAAAGTTCTTGCAGTATCAGAGGGTTGGGCACCATTCTCCAACCACTTTACAGCTTGGTCAACATCTAATTCAACTGAAGCCGGGTTGGTGTTAGGATTATATGTTCCGATTTTTTCTAAATAACGGCCGTCTCTTTTTGAGCGGCTGTCGGCAGCAACTATCCAATAAAAAGGTTTGCCTTTTTTTCCGTGTCTTTGAAGTCTTATTCTTACGGGCATATCATATTAATTTGTGGAGGTTCTCGACCTCTGGGATTATTAATTCTTGGGCTGCAAATTTAGTATAATATTTGAAATACATACACTTAGTGGATGCAAAAATTATAACAATTAAATTACACATTCAATTGATTAAAAATTTTAAGTGTGTAAATCTTCTTGTCAAACCACTATAATAACGTAATTTTGCACCCATATTTTTTCGATATAGATGAAGATTTCACGCAAAGACAATAATCCCCTTAATAGCCTTATTACAATTGATATCGAACGTAATGACTTTGAAGAAAAAGTGAATAAGGTGCTTTCGGATTACAGGAAGAAAGCAAATATCCCTGGTTTTAGAAAAGGACATGTGCCCATGGGGATGATCAAAAAACAATATGAGACTGCAGTAACTGCTGATGAGGTCAACAAACTTTTACAAGAAAATCTGGATCATTATATCAAGCAGGAAAAACTTAATTTATTGGGAAATCCATTGCCCGTTATTCAAGAAGATTTGGATTGGAAAGCACCCAAATTTTCGTTTGATTTTGAATTGGGGTTGTCCCCTGAATTTGAGATAAATCTTACCGAAAAAAATAAAGTGATTCATTATCAGATTACTGCCCCAGACTCTATGATTGATGATCAGGTGAAAAATTACCGCAAGCAATATGGTAAATTGATAGCCCAAAAAAATCCTAAAGGTGAATTTGAGATCACTGCTTCCATAAAAAATGAAGCTGCTGAGATCGAAACTGTGCATACTTTTGACTTGAGTGAAATCAAAGGAAAGGCTAATCTTGCCGCTTTTAGAAAATCAACTGTTGGGGATATGGTTAAACTAAAGTATAAGAGTCTTTTTAAAGATGAACCCACTGCAACAAGAATATTAAGTGTTTCTGTGGATAAACTAAAAGAGATTGAGGGAGAGATCAGTTTTGACATAAAAGAAATTAATGAACGAGTCTTAGCCGAGATGAATCAGGAGTTTTTTGATAAAATATATGGACCTAACAGAGTGAAGTCTGAGGAGGAAATGAGGCTTAAGATCATTGAAGGTATCGAAAAACAATTCGAACAACAGTCTGACCAAAAGTTGTTGAATGACGTAACAGAGTATTTGGTTGCTAAAACAAAGTTCGATCTACCGACCGAATTTTTAAAAAAATGGATGCAAAATTCAGGTGAAAAACCTTTAACAGCTGAGGCTGCAGACGAGGAATATGTTCGCTCTGAAAAAGGAATAAGATACCAATTGATTCAAGGAAAAATCATTGCTGATCATGATCTACAAATCAAATTTGATGAGTTGAAAGCTTTTGCCAAAGAAATGATCTCCATGCAAATGCAACAATATGGCCAAGCAGGATTGCCCGATGAAGAGCTTGAGGATATAGTTTCCAGGGTAATGTCAAATCAAGACGAGGCGCGTAAACTTTCTGATCAGTTGATGAGCAAAAAACTTTTGGAATTCTACAAATCCAATCTTTCATTAAAAAAGAAAAAATTGACTTTTGATGCCTTTGTAAAAGAGGCATACGCTAAGGGCTAATTTTTTTCATTAATTTTATAAATACAATTTTACAAAATGGACTACGGAAAAGAATTTAAGGAGTTCGCTACAAAACATCATGGGATCAACTCTATGTATTTCGACAAGATTGTCAGTAGCATGACTCCATACATTATTGAGGAGCGTCAATTGAATGTAGCTCAGATGGATGTTTTTTCAAGATTGATGATGGACAGGATTATGTTTCTAGGAACAGCAATCAATGATAGTGTGGCTAATGTTATTCAAGCCCAACTTTTATTTTTACAAAGTACCGATTCAAAACGAGATATTCAAATGTATATAAACTCTCCCGGTGGAGGCGTATATGCAGGATTGGGAATCTATGACACCATGCAATTCATTACACCGGATGTTGCTACTATTTGTACCGGTATGGCTGCTTCGATGGGTGCAGTATTGCTTTGTGCTGGTGCAAATGGTAAGCGTTCTGCATTGACCCACTCCAGAGTTATGATTCACCAGCCACTTGGTGGAGCACAAGGCCAAGCTTCTGATATCGAAATTACAGCAAGGGAAATCCTTAAGCTCAAAGATGAACTTTACAAAATCATTGCAAAACATTCGGGTCAGAGCATAGAAAAAGTAAACCAGGACAGTGATCGTGACTATTGGATGAAAGCCGAGGAGGCTAAAAAATACGGTATGGTAGATGAAGTCTTGGGAGCTGAAAAATAAATGACTATGAGTAAAGAAGAATTAAACTGTTCATTTTGTGGACGCGCCAAACCTCAAACTCAATTGCTTATTGCGGGTCTGGACGCTCACATTTGTGATAAGTGCATTCTTCAAGCCCATGGAATCGTCCAGGAAGAAACTACCGAAGAAAACTTAGAGCATAAACTAAATATAGAACTTCATCCTCCCAAGAAAATAAAATCCTTTTTAGATGAATACGTCATTGGTCAGGAATCCGCCAAAAAAATCCTTTCGGTAGCAGTTTATAATCACTATAAACGCATTAATAACTCCAAAAGTAAAAGTGAGGTCGAAATCCAAAAAAGTAATGTCATTTTGGTGGGACAAACCGGAACCGGAAAAACCCTTTTAGCTCAAACCATTTCAAAGTTGCTCAAAGTGCCTTTGGCCATTGTTGATGCCACCGTTTTGACTGAGGCAGGCTATGTGGGAGAAGACGTCGAAAGTATCTTAACCAGATTGCTACAGGCTGCCGATTATGATGTTGATAAGGCTCAATATGGGATTGTTTTCATAGATGAAATAGATAAAATTGCCCGAAAGGGAGACAACCCATCTATTACACGAGATGTTTCCGGCGAAGGGGTACAACAAGCCCTTCTTAAACTATTGGAAGGAACCACCGTTAATGTTCCTCCCAAAGGAGGGAGAAAGCATCCAGATCAAAAGTTTATTGAGGTGGACACTTCCAATATATTATTCATTGCTGGAGGTGCATTTGATGGTATAGAACGTGTCATCAATAATCGCTTGAACCTGCAAGCCATAGGTTACAATACAAACAAGGAATTGAAAAAAGTTGATTCAAATAATATCTTGCAGTATATTATTCCCCGGGATATTAGGTCTTTTGGGTTGATTCCGGAGATCATAGGAAGGCTACCTGTTTTGACCTACATGAATCCTTTAGATAAAGAAACTTTGAGTTCCATATTGACTACTCCCAAAAACGCCTTGATAAAACAATATATTCAACTTTTTGAAATGGATGGTATCAAGCTTTCGTTTACTCAAGGAGCCATGGAATTCATTGTGGAAAAGGCTTTAGATTATAAACTGGGAGCAAGAGGATTAAGATCGCTTTGTGAGGCCGTTCTCAATGAAGCTATGTTCGAGTTGCCTGAATCTGATGTTAGAATCCTCAAAGTTACCAAAAGCTATGCCGAGCAAAGATTATCCAAAATAGAATTGCCAGCACTTAAAGTGGTTTCTTAATGGTTTATTTCCAGTAATTCTTCCAGTAGGTCCCTTTCATTCGAAAGTCGTGGAACTTTGTGTTGACCCCCGAGTTTATTTTTTTTAGCCATCCAATTGTAAAAAAGGTCTTTTTTTGCAATATTGACTTTAGGCATTACTAGAGTCATGTCTTTATATCTTTTGGACTCATAATCTGAGTTTACCTCTTTTAAGAATTGATCCAAAAGTTCTGTAAACTTATTGATGTCTCGGGGAGGGGTTTTAAACTCAATCAACCATTGATGCGACCCTTTTTTATAAGCCTCCATAAAAATGGGACCTGCTGTATAGTCCACAATTTCCAAATCCATTACTTTGGAGGCTTTACTAAGTGCCAGTTCGGCATTTTCAATCATTAATTCTTCTCCAAATACATTAATGTGATTTTTTGTTCTACCCGTTATCTGAATTCGGTATGGGCTGATAGAGGTAAACTTTATTGTATCCCCGATTTTGTAACGCCAAAGCCCGGCATTGGTGCTAATTACCATAGCGTAATTTTTCCCTAATTCTATCTCACTAAGTGGAACAATTATTTCAGTATCATCCCTGTTAGGTTGGTCCATGGGGATGAATTCATAAAAAATACCGTAATCCAACATCAGTAGTAATTCTGTAGAATCGTTTTGATCTTGCATTCCAAAAAATCCCTCGGAGGCATTATAAATTTCAAAAAAGTTCAGATCATTTCCTTGAAATAGTTTTTCAAACTGCTTTCGGTATGGATGAAAGCTTACCCCACCATGAAAATAAACTTCTACCATGGGCCAGATTTCGGTAATCGTTGCTTTGTGTGTTTTTTTCAATACGTTTTGAAGTAAGACCAACATCCATGAGGGAACACCTGCCAGACTAGTGACCTTTTCCTCTAATGTCTCATTGATGATGGCCTCCATTTTGGTTTCCCATTCTGACATCAAGGATACCTTTTGACTTCGGGTGCTGCCCAATTCTGCCCAAAAAGGGAGCTTGTCATTGATGATGGCAGATAAATCTCCAAAATAACTATCTGTATTTTGGTACAACTCACTGCTACCTCCCAATCTCAAACATTTACCAGCCAATATCTGAGCATCTTGATTATTATTATAATAAATAGAAAGCATATCTTTCCCAGCTTTATAATGACAATCTTCAAGAGATTCGTTACTTATTGGGATGAATTTACTTTTGGAATTAGAGGTCCCACTGGATTTGGCGAACCATTTGATTGGAGAAGGCCAAAAAATATTTTGTACTCCATTTCTGCTACGCTCAATCTGATCTACTATATTTTCATAATCCACTATTGGCAGTCGGTTTTTGAAATCGCTGTAATTTTTGATGGATTGAAAATCATTATAAATTCCAACCTCAGTTTTAGATGCGCTATTCAATAATCCATATAATAATTCCTGCTGTACCTCATTGGGATATTTCATAAAAAGTTCCATTTGATGGATCCGTTTTTTTAAAAACCATGAGGCGATGGAATTGAAAAGGGGAATTGGCATAAGAATGATGTATATTTATGTCAAAAGTAAAAACTTTAAATCAAAAATGTTTAAGGGCGTTTTAAAGAAAATGATAACAGAGCTTGAAACGCCTATTCGTTATTTCCTCAATTTGGAAAATGATTTTGTGGCGGTAAATCAATTTTTAGATCAAAAAATCAGAATAGATTTTGCAGGAACCCAGTGTTTAAACTGTCATGCATTCAAGGCTATTTTTAGACAGGGTTTTTGCCAAAGTTGTTTTTTTGAAATTCCTTCAGCTGGGGATTGGGTCATGCGGCCCGAGTTGAGTAAAGCTCATTTGGGAGAGGAGGATCGTGATTTGGAATACGAAAGAAAAGTACAATTACAACCCCATTGGGTATATTTAGCACTGAGCAGTCATCTAAAAGTTGGGGTTACTCGCAAAAGTCAGATCCCCACCCGTTGGATTGATCAAGGTGCGCATCAAGCTCTAGGATTGCTTGAAGTCCCTAATCGTTATTTAGCAGGGGTAGCTGAGGTAAGTCTTAAAGATCATTTTTCCGACAAGACGAACTGGCGAAAGATGTTACAGAACGATCACCAAAAGGTAAACTGGGAGGATGCTATCAATATGGCCATAGACAACTTACCCAAAGATTTAAAACCTTACCTCATTTTGGATCATCGGTTTACTGAATTACAATTTCCTGTTTTACAATACCCTGAGAAAGTCAAAAGCTTAAATCTCAAAAAAGAAAAAAGCTACAGTGGAGTGCTAAAAGGGATAAAAGGACAATACCTGCTTTTTGGAGACCAAACGGTTTATAATATTCGTTCTAATGAAGGGACTGTGATTGAAATGACCATTGCCTAATTTACATATACAAACTCTAAAATTTGCACATATTCTTTTTGATAGAATCCATAACTTCTATTTTTACCCCTACTTTGGCATTGGTAGTAGATTTTTTTTAGAAGGTTCATAGAGTTGTTACCAATTTAAACTTTTCCATTTTGAACATCAATAAATATATATGACAAAAAGTTCTTCATATACATTTTAACCTAAAAATAAGGCACTGTAAAAAAATATTAAAAAGTTAGGATTGAAAGAGGTATAGAGATTGTTAATATGTTTTGGGAATAACAAACTTCAAAATTTGAATGATGTTTTAACATTTAAATAGACCTAACCTGCGGTTTTTGAAGATTGGCTCAGCAATTGATGAAGTGTATTTAGTTCATCAGGTTTCAGATAACGCCATTTCCCTACCTCTAAATCTAATTTCACATTCATAATTCTCACCCTTTTGAGTGATGTTACTCTATAGTCCAGATATTCACACATCCTTCTAATTTGTCGGTTTAAGCCTTGGGTCAAGATGATACGGAATTGATTTTTATGTGTCTGCTTGACAAAACACTTTTTGGTAACTGTGTCCAAAATTGGAACTCCGTTACTCATTTTATAAATAAAATCTTTATTGATGGGTTTATTTACTGAAACAATATACTCTTTTTCGTGATGGTTTCGAGCGCGAAGAATTTTATTGACTATTTCACCATCGTTGGTTAAAAAGATTAATCCCTCACTAGGTTTATCGAGCCTTCCAACAGGAAATATCCTTTTGGGATAATTTATAAAGTCAATAATATTATCTTTTTCTACTCGGGTGTCTGTGGTACAAACTACTCCTCTGGGTTTATTGAAAGCTAGATAAACGTTTTTGTTTTTGGTTGGCTTCAATAACTCACCATTTACACTTACTTTGTCATCAGCATTTACTTTGGCTCCCATTTCTGCCTTTTTACCATTAATAAAAACTCTTCCAGCATCTATTAATTTATCAGCCTCTCTGCGTGAGCAGAATCCAAGTTCACTTAGGTGTTTATTAATTCGTGTCAGAGAGGATTTATCCATCTTATAATTTGATTTCTTCAGCCTGTTTAATATCGAAATTCCTTCTGAATATCCAAACTAGCAGATATAGAAGTGGCGTATCTAAAGCGGCAACAATGATTTTAAAAATAAACCCGGATAGTACTAGTCCAAAGAACAAATCCCAGGGTAAAATTTTAAAAATGGAAAGTAATAACACAACAGAAAAGGTATCTAAAAACTGTGAGGCAAAAGTAGAAAAGTTGTTTCTCAACCACAGCATTTTACCGTGGGTCAGTTTTTTCCAAAAATGGTAAATCCTGATGTCAACAAATTGAGCTATTAAATAGGCAATCATGGAAGCCAAAACAGCTAGTGGTGAAAGAGAAAATACTTTATTGAAGGTAGCATCGTCAACGGGCGAATTTTCCATAGCGGGAACATAATCAGCTATTAGTAAAATTACCATTGAAAAAAAAGAAGCGAAAATCCCTGCTGTTACTACACGGTTTGCGGCTTTTTTCCCATAAATTTCCGAAATCAAATCGGTAATCAGAAAGGTAAGTGGATATGGCAGGATGCCGACAGATAACTCGAACAAACGACTTCCAAAAATTTCTCTATCAAAGGGATACCAATAAAAAAACTTTTGAAAGATAAGATTTGACACTACCAATGAGGTAATAAACAAGGCTGCAAGATACAAATAGATTTTGGCTGCTAATGCCTTTTTTTGTGGGTTCATTTATTTCATTTTTATAGAATAAGGAATTCGGGTTTGAATTCCTTCAAGTTGACTTAGTTTGATATATTCTGAGGTATATTTTTCCATGGGATGCTGCAGTACTTTACTTTTTACCTTGGAAAAGGCACCTAACAAAATACTCTCTAAATCGTCATCAAATTTGGGATAATCCACTAAATTGTATTTTTTTAGCTTTGCCAGTTCTGCTGCCGAGGTAATGGCCTCATTGAGTCCACCCAATGAATCAACCAATCCAATCTCGACGGCATCTTTTCCAGACCAAACCCTGCCCTGGGCAATTTCTTCGATGGTTTCCATATTCAGTGACCTTCCCTCGGCTACTCTAGACTTAAAAGTGTGGTAAATTTTTTCAATGTTTGTTTTGATACTTTTTTCAAACCCTTTACTCAGGGGTTCGAAAATACTGTATCCCATTGCATTTTTGTGGGTTGTCACCTGTTCAGCATAAATTCCAATTTTATCAGTCATGCCTCTTATGTTAGGAAATGCAGCAAGTACACCAATGGAACCGGTTATACTCATAGGATCTGCAAAAATTTTATCGGCTGAACAAGCGATGTAATACCCCCCCGATGCAGCAACATTGCCTATGGAGACCACCAAGGGTTTTTTGTTTTTTAGTATTTTGGATGCATTGAGTAAGATTTCAGAGGTCAATGCATCTCCTCCTGGAGAGTCAATACGCAAAACAACTGCCTTAATTTTTTTACTTTCTGAAATCTCTTGAAAGGCATCTTTGACAGCATCTTTCCCAATAATACTTTCACTTCCTTGAGTGTAAAGTATAGGTCCTTGTGCATAGACAATAGCAATGCGGTCGGTTATTTCCTTGTCGTACTCTTGAATACGAATATTCAAATTTTTAAAATTTAAGGATCTAAGTTTTTCTTTATTGTCAATTTGTAAAGCAGCTTTGATTTTATTTTCAAAATCATCTTCATAAACCATTCCATCGATCATACCCTGTGCCAACGCTTTATCGGCATCGTTAATCAAAAGGTCATCGACCAGTGCATCTATGGTACTGGGTGCTAATTTTCGGCTTTGGGCTATCTCATCTCTGAGGGTTTCCCAGCTCGCATCAAGAAGTCTTTGGATTTGTATACGATTTTCATCACTCATATGATCTTGTAAATAAGGCTCTACTGCACTTTTGTATTTTCCATGACGAATCACCTCCATTTTGATACCATAGTGGTTTTGGAAATCCTCGTAGTAAAGTACCTCTGAAGAAAGACCCTTAAGTTCTAGAATACCTGTAGGATTCATAAACACACTGTCTGCAATCGAACTTACATAGTAACCCATCTGTGACATATAATCTGAGTAGGCATAGATAAATTTTCCAGTTTCTTTAAAATCTTTAAGAGCATTTCTGATTTCCCTGGCTTGTACCCATCCAGCTGTGATTCCGCCAGATTTGATTTTGATTCCCTTAATATTTTTATCGTTTTTGGCTTTATGAATGCTGCCTAAAATCTTGTCCATTCCTACCGTTCCAGAATCAAAATCTGAAAAACTTTCAATGGGATTAAAGGCAGGTCCTCTGTCGACTATATTGATGTTGAGATCTAAATTCAAGATGCTGTTCTCCCTGACCCAACTGCCATCTGTTTTTTCAAAGTTGACAGTTGTTGTAATGGCAGCAATGCCCATAAAAAAGAATAGTGCTATAAATCCTAAAGCAATAAAAGTTCCCAAAAAAGAGGCTAATAAACTCCTAAAGAAATTCATAATAATCTTATTTTGTTCCAAAGATATGGTTTGTGGAATTGTTTTACGAAATTTAAATGTAGTATTAAAATGAACAAGGCATATATTTCACTGGGAGCTAACAAGGGTCAACGTCTCGAAGGTATTCGTAAAGCACTGTTTCAAATTCAAAAAAGAATTGGAGTTTTAACCGATTTGTCCTCCCTTTACGAAACCCCAGCTTGGGGTTTTGAAGGGCCCAATTTTCTAAATGCTTGTATTGGAATTCAAACAGGTCATACGCCCCTAGAGGTATTAGAAAATTTATTGGCGATAGAGCAACAAATGGGAAGGAAAAGGCCAGTAGAATTAGCCTATAGTTCACGAACTATAGATTTGGATTTATTGTTTTATGAAGATAAAGTTATTGATAATGAGAATTTGAAATTGCCTCACCCTCGCCTGGAATTACGAAAATTTATTTTAACTCCCATGTGTGAAATTGATCCTGATTTTGTCCATCCTCGTTTGGGTAAAAGTTTGGCAGATTTATCTAGAATCTGCAAGGACAGTTCACAAACTAAAAAATTACCCTTAGAATACTGGTCTCCGAATTCATTGATCGAAGAACAAATACTTGTTTTTGAAGGGAATATCGGTGTAGGAAAAACATCACTTGCCCAAAAAATAGCCCGAGATTATCAAGTTCCTTCACTGATGGAAAACTTTAGTCAAAATCCTTATCTGGAAAAATTTTACGATCAACCTGAAGGTTTTGCACTTCGTTTAGAAAACTATTTTTTGGAGGATCGCTATAGTCAGTTTAGTAATTTTTTAAAGACTTTAGCGACCCCAAAAACAGCCGTTACTGATCACTCACTTTTCAAATCTTTGATCTTTGCCAAAATTAACCTTTCCCCCAACCATTTTAGTGATTTTAAGAAAAATTTTGAGAAATTATCAGCTGAATTATTCATTAATCAAAGAATAATTTTTCTTAGACAGCCCGTCAAAAAATTAATGCAACAGATCGAAAATAGAGGGCGTTCTTACGAACGAAAAATCACAAGCGATTATTTGGAAAAAATTGAAGAGGGTTATCAGAATTTTCAAAACTCAGAATTGTCGTTTCCCTACCAAAAAATTGATTTGACCGATTTTGATTTTGTCCATGATGAAAGGGCATATCAAATCATACTTCAGCGTATCAAAGCCTTTTAAACTTTTGATAAAAATCCCATAGAGCTACTCCTGAAGCTACAGCAATGTTAAGAGAATGTTTGGTGCCTTCTTGTGGGATTTCAATGACATCATTACATCGGTTCACAACTTTTTGAGACACCCCTTTGACTTCATTGCCCAAGACAAAAGCGTGTTTTTCATATTTAGTGACTTTAAAATTCTCAAGTGATATGGCACCTTCGGCTTGTTCGATGGCATGAACTTTTATTTTGTCCTCTTTGAGTTGCTTGACTAGTTCAGGAGCTTCTTTGTGGTATTCCCACTCCACCGATTCTGTGGCACCTAAAGCAGTTTTGTGAATGTCTTTGTGGGGAGGGGTTGCGGTAATACCACAGAGGTATATTTTTTCTATTAAAAAAGCATCGGCAGTTCTGAAAACCGAACCAATGTTGTTGAGACTTCTTACATCATCAAGGATTAAGATCAAAGGAATCTTATGAGCCTCCTTAAAAGCCGCTACTGTTTTTCGGTTAAGTTCGCTGTTTTTTAATTTTCGCATGATTATAAAATTAGTAAATAATGTTTGGTACTAGCCTTGTTAACAAATTTTTAAAACCCTATCCCTGCAAGAATTTTTTAATAATTACATTCGTATAAAACCCTTTAGATCAGTGGCCCAGTCGATTAAGGAAACGCCTTTAATGAAACAATACAACCAAATTAAGGCAAAGTATCCTGATGCTTTGTTGTTGTTTAGGGTAGGAGATTTTTATGAAACTTTTGGTTCGGATGCTGTAAGAACCTCTAAGATTTTGGGGATTATTCTAACCAAAAGAGGAGCGGGAAGCACCAGCGAAACAGAGCTAGCTGGGTTTCCCCACCATTCTTTAAATACTTATTTGCCCAAGCTTGTAAGATCAGGCTGCCGGGTAGCGATATGCGACCAGTTGGAAGATCCTAAATTGACCAAAAAAATCGTTAAAAGGGGGGTGACCGAATTGGTCACTCCTGGTGTATCTCTAAATGATGAGGTGCTGGAACCAAAAAAAAACAACTTCCTGGCGGCAGTTCATTTTGGAAAAGCCAAAACCGGAGTATCTTTTATAGATATTACTACTGGAGATTATTGGATATCTGAGGGGAGTATGGTCCAAATAGAACAGTTGTTGCAAAATTTTGCTCCTGCAGAAGTTTTGGTAGCCAAACCTTCCAAAAAAACATTTGCCGATCAGATGGGGGAACAATTCAATGTCTTTTATTTAGAGGATTGGATCTTTGAAAGTAGCTATGCTATGGAGCAATTAACTACTCATTTTAAGACCTTTGGATTGAAAGGCTTTGGTATAGAAGATATAGAGACTGGGGTGATCTCCGCCGGGGCCATATTGCATTATCTCAAGGAAGCGCATCACAATCAAATTCCCCACATTACCTCCATCAGGAGGATATTTGAGGAGGAATATGTCTGGATGGATCGATTTACGATGAGGAATTTGGAGTTGTTTCAATCCACCAGCCCCAATGGAGTGGCACTTATCGACGTTTTAGATCACACCCTTACTCCAATGGGGGGCAGAATGCTCAAACACGGATTGGCTTTTCCCGAGAGAAATTTGAGCGTTATCGAGCAGCGCTTGGACATGGTTGAGGCTTTGGTAAAAGATACCGATGCCTACAACCAAATGGCTCAGCACCTCAACCAAATAGTTGACTTAGAAAGGATCGTTGCTAAAATAGCGACTCAGAAGATCAGCCCTCGAGCTTTAGTACAATTGGCTAAATCACTGGATGAAATTAGTCAGGTAAAGGCATATTTATCGGATCACTCGAATTTAGTTTTAAAAGAAAGAGCCAAAGGTTTTCTGGAGGGAAAAGTCATCAGCATCATGATTCAGTCGACACTAAAACCTGAGGCACCGGTTTTGGTAAGCAAAGGAGAAGTTATTGCCGACGGGTTTGATAGAGAACTAGACGAACTGAGAGATCTTTTGCGATCCGGTAAGGATCATTTGGATAAAATGCTGGAAAGAGAAAGTGAGCGTACTCAAATCCCCTCTCTAAAGATTGCCTATAACAATGTCTTTGGTTACTACATAGAGGTTAGAAATACTCACAAAGACAAGGTGCCAGAGAACTGGATCCGTAAACAAACCTTGGTCAGTGCAGAACGTTATATTACTGAGGAGTTAAAGGAATACGAAACCAAAATTTTAGGGGCAGAGGAAAAGATAAAGTCCATTGAGAGTCGATTGTACTTTGAATTATTAACCAAACTCCAAGGGCATATTGAACCTTTAAAAGTAAACGCCCGACAGGTGGCTCATTTGGATATTTTGTGGTGTTTTGCAGCTTTGGCTATCAAGCATAACTATAGCCGACCTGAATTTTCGAAAAGTACAATATTGGAAGTTAAAGAGGGTCGACACCCAGTTATAGAACACCAATTGCCTGCCGGAACCCCATTTATTGCCAATGACCTTCTGCTCGATCCGAAGACCCAACAGATCATTATGATCACAGGGCCCAATATGTCCGGAAAATCAGCAATTTTGAGGCAAACTGCTCTCTTGGTTTTGATGGCACAGATGGGCAGTTTTGTCCCTGCAGCCTCACTTAAAATGGGCTTGACGGACAAGATATTTACCCGAGTAGGTGCCAGCGATAACATCTCTATGGGGGAGTCGACCTTTATGGTGGAAATGAACGAAACGGCTTCGATACTAAATAATATTACTGAAAATAGTTTGGTATTATTGGATGAAATAGGCCGAGGAACTAGTACTTATGATGGAATTTCCATAGCTTGGGCTATCGCCGAATTTTTACACGAGCATCCTACCAAAGCCAAAGTGCTGTTTGCTACTCATTATCATGAGTTAAATGATATGACCCACGATTTTCAAAGGATTAAAAATTTTAATGTATCGGTTAAGGAATTAGAGGACAAAGTCTTGTTTTTACGGAAATTGGTTCCCGGGGGAAGTGCCCACAGTTTTGGAATTCATGTGGCTAAAATGGCGGGGATGCCTGAGTTTGTTATTCGTAGAGCTAGCCAAAAACTCAAAGGATTGGAAAAGTCGCATACAGTTGAAACCAATGCAGAAAGCCTTAAAGTAGGTAAAGACAAGATGCAGTTGAGCTTTTTTAATTTGGATGATCCACTATTGGAAACCTTGCGGGAGGAGATCAAAGATCTGAATATAGATACTCTTACTCCAATTGAAGCCTTGATGAAGCTTAATGAGATTAAAAGACAACTAAAGCAATAGTTTTTAAACTTCCGATTTTCGAAAACGCTATATTTCTTTTCCAACGGAAAATATTCCCAAAGACTTTATGCTGAGATTGTGAGAGACTATTCCCACTCGACCCGAGTGTAAGAAAATAGCCTCCTTGTATAACGTTTGAAGTTAATATAGTCAAAGGCATTCAATCCTACAGATATGAATTAGTAGGTCAAAAGGTGAAACTAAGAGCCAATTTTTTTCCACTTGATTCGTATTTTTTATTTTGTCATGGGAAAGATTTTTGTTCCCCACTTAATAAAGTTAACGCAAATTTCGAGCAGAAATGATTGATTTTACTATTTTTGCAGACCACAAGCGAAAGTAGCTCAGGGGTAGAGCATCACCTTGCCAAGGTGAGGGTCGCGGGTTC
>JBMTKF010000003.1:0-140074 GCA_049439205.1 Flavobacteriaceae bacterium
TGCAAGTTCAATATTATCTTCAAACGCACCAGCGCCCAATGCAATATTTCCCCCGCCACTCTCCAAACTTCTTAAAGCGGTTGATCCAATACCTAGATTAACCCATCCTGAATCTAGTGACTCAAGTGAATGAATTCCAATTGCAATATTTAAACCTGAAGAAGATGAAGAGGTGTTAGAAGGAAAAGCTGAGCTTGCACTAGCTAATGCATAAGGACCAATTGCAACATTATTATAGGTTGTAGTTGCAGAGGCCAATGCAGAGCCTCCAATTCCAATATTGTTATACCCATTAGTTAAATCAGGAGCAACACCAGCCCCAACTAGTATGTTATGAGTCTGACTAGGAGTAAATGTAGGTTCAACATCAACAACAATTAAATTTCCGTTTGAATCAATTTCAGAGGATCCCCCTACGTTAGTGAGTCCTGATCCATCACCATAGAATGCAGTTGCTGATATAATACCTGATGTATTGACAAGCGCTGTGTTATTGGCTCCTAACTGAATTGTATTTGATGAAGTTACAATTGCGCCTGCACCAATTGCAGTGGAATTTTCAATCAAAACTCCACTTACTGTATCAGCAAATGCACCTATAAAAGTATTATTATTTCCACCAATAGTGGGGGAAACACCAGATGTATTTAATTGACCACCAGAAAAATATCCAACTGAGGTGTTGTAATTACCATTTATATTTTGCTCGAGAGCATGTCTTCCAAGTCCTGTATTAAAGCTCGCGTTATTATCTCTTAGTGCTCTATCCCCAACAGCAACATTATCAAAACCTTCATTGTTATACAAAAGTGAGCTTCTTCCAACCGCAACATTCTGATATCCACTTTTGGTATTATTCATACTGTAGGTACCAACTGCTACATTTGAGGTTGCTATTGGGTTCCATATATCATTACCATTTTCATCTTTAACCCATCCAATGTCCTCCGTTAGTTCAGAACCAATTATTCTTAATGAACTTGCTCCAACAGCAGTATTTTGTCTACTTTGTTCTGCTTTAACCATAGCATATTCTCCAATAGCTATACTATTTCGAATATCTTCGCCTTCCCTCATTGAATTTCGACCAATAGCAATATTTCCTGAACCCACATTTAACTGACTCATACTTTCTCTACCAATAGAAATATTACCTCCACCATCCTCTAATTCAGCCAAAGAAAAAGTACCTATTGCAATATTCTCATTAGTAGCTTTTGTAGCATTATACATTGGCATATGTCCAATAGCAATATTTCCCATACTAACTTCTGTATAAGTTGCTGTTGAGGTTTGTGGAGAGGCAAACGCTCCAGTACCTATTGCAACATTTCCTGGAAATCCATATGCCATTTCATCTAAAGTGGTACTTGGATTACCTGAATTTTCAACTATTTCTTCTAATGTAGCATCTCCCTCATCAATTACACTTCTTATATTAAGAAGAGCTTCATAGCCGATTGCAACAGAATTCCAATTTTTATAACCTCCATAAAGTGCATCCACTCCGATTGCAACATTTCTTTCGGTCATTATAGCATCCTCGATTGCTCCTGCGCCTATAGCAACATTATAGGCACCATTTTCCATAGACTTAAGTGCACTGTTACCAACTGCTATGTTTAAACCGCTTGAATTTGAGCTTACACTGCTCAGTGTGTAAGGACCTATCGCTACATTATCAAATGTTGTCGTAGCTGAGGCCAGTGCAGAGCCTCCAATTCCAATGTTGTTAAAACCATCAGTCAATTCAGGAGCTACACCAGCGCCAAGTAAAGTATTGTGAGTCTGACTGGTGGTCAATGTAGGCTCAATATCAAGAATCATAAGGTTACCATTTTGATCAATCCCCGCTGTGCCAATATTCGTAAGTCCAGATCCATCTCCTATAAAGCCACTAGCTGAAACAACTCCTGAGGTATTCACAAGTTCAATTTCTAGATCACCCAATTGGATTGTATTAGAAGTTGTAACAGTTGCAAATGCACCAATTGCAGCTGAATTTACAATGTCAGTTGGGCTAACATTGTCATTAGGCCACCTTTCAGCTGTGGTTGCTCCAAATCCAATCAAAGTATTGTAATCAGCCCCATTACCAATGAACTGTCCAGCGTGTCCACCAATTGCAGTATTACCATGCCCGTTTTCTATATTCATAAGTGTACCCCAGCCAAATGCAGCATTACTATTTCCAGTTTCATTTGCACTAAGCGAGTGGGATCCAAATGAGGCATTATTAAATCCAGTAGTATTATTTGCTAAACTAGCTTCACCTACTGCAGTATTATAGCTTCCGCCAGTAGCATTCTGCATTGCACTATTACCCACTGCAGTATTTCCCTGTCCCGAAGGGTATTGAAAACCTCCATCGTTTACAGTTAAAGTAACAGTACCATTGGGATTCATATTTTGAAGAGCTCTTGTTCCTATTGCCGTATTATAATCACCTCCTAGAGAGTTCTCCATGACTCCTGCACCCACAGCAACATTACTAGAACCATTTTCAAAATCTCTCATAGAGTTTAATCCAACACTAACATTTATCCATCCTTCAGTTAAACTGGTAGATGCTCCTACACCAACTGCTGTATTCATTCCAGCTGATCCATTCTCTCCAGTAATAGATGAAAGAGCAGCTGCACCAATAGCAACATTATTAGATGTCAAAGTGGCAGATGCAAGTGCTGAGCTACCTACAGCAACATTCCCTTCTCCATCAGTAAGCTGAGATGCAACATCAAATCCAAGAAGAACATTGTGAACTTGACTCACAGTCAAAGAGGGATATGAATCTACTATTAACAGGTTTCCGTTTGAATCAATGCCAATCGAATCTCCAATATTTGTAAGTCCAGATCCGTCTCCAATGAAAGCTGTAGCTGAAATTGTTCCGGATGTATTTACAAGGGTGACACCTTGATTTCCTAATTGTATGGTATTGGATGTAGTTACAATTGCATTTGCTCCAATGGCAGTTGAGTTCTGGATCTGTGTAGGGCTTTGTAATTGCTCAGCTGATGCGATATCAGCTCCTCTTCCTATCAAAGTTAAATTACTAGAAGTTGTTACATTAAGACCGGATTGATCTCCATATATTGCATTGTAACTTCCTCCATCAATATTCGATCCTACACCACCACCAACAAGAGTATTATTTCTACCTTCTTTATTATTTTGAAATGCATTAGCACCTATGGCTATGTTTTCTCTTCCTGTGGTGGTTAAATTTCCAGCGTGATTACCAATAAAAACATTTGCTTCACTATTTAAATATTGACCAGCATTAGGACCAATTGCAACGTTATTACTCCCGTCCTCGTTGAACCTAAGTGCACTTGGTCCAATACCAATATTGTTAGTTCCAGTAACATTATTTGTAAGAGCATATGCACCCATCCCAATATTCATATCCGCTTTATTGCCAGCCAAAACCCATTTACCTATAGCTATATTGTTATGACCTTTATCTCCATAAGCTAGTGCTCCCTTTCCAATACCAACATTCGCGACTCCTGAGACACTTGCTGATAAGGATAAATTTCCAATAGCTACATTGTCATATCCATTTTCCAGGCTTTCAAGAGTATTATTTCCAATACCCACATTTGCAGAACCAATTGTAGTTGCATTAAGAGAATTATATCCAATTGCTGTGTTTTCTGATCCAGTTTCGATGTTAACAAGAGTATTTGGACCTATACCAGTATTTTTTCCAGTAGAGGCATTACTTTCAGACATAGGAACTTTTGTACCCAGAGAAAGATTCAATTTTTCGTCTAAAAAAGTAGATGAAGTAAGTGAAGTTCTTTTGGCATATTCTGCAATTGGAACAGATAAAATTCTACTTGTTCCCATATCTTGATATCCATTTCCTGAATCTAGCTCTTCTTTAATATATACACCCTGACTCCAATCGATATTTGAAAAAGAACCATCTATAGTTGTTCCTTCTCCTATTGAAATATTAATTACTCCGTCAGCTGGGGTAGTAAGGGTATGTTCTTCAATGAAAACAGGTGAAGCTGAAGACGATTCATAAGAAGCCGAAAACTTAATTTTAACCTGATTATTTGTTAGTATTACGCCATTGTTATCTTTGACTATAGCCTGATAATTAAACTGAGCATTTAGTCCTAGAGATAGTAATAAAAAGAAAATAATTTTTTTCATTTTGGAATATTTTTAGCAATTAGGGGGGATAATTTATAAAATTTTTTTTTTTCGAAAAAAAAAAAAGGAAACTGAATTATGGAAAATAATATCAGTAAACTATTATTAAGGTTGTCATTTTAGACAATTTTATAAAATGATTAACTGAAAGGAAAAATAATTAAAGTGTAATATTTAACTGGGCACTAAATCAAGAATAATTGCTAAATAAATAAAAATATTTTGTCGAGAGTTTAATATTCTTGACTAAAATTTATCAAAAAATATAAAAGAACTCCTGAGATAAAACATAAGTTCTTTTTAATGATTTAGATCAATTTAATTGTATTGGTATATCCACGGAAACATTATCCCATTCTATGGATAAATCAATATTTGAATGATTATTACTTAAAAATATTTTCAATTGTTCTACTAATTTAGAATTATAATTTAGCTTTATTTCTTTACTAAAAACATCAAATGAAGGGTCTGGACGCTCATATGAAGATGAATTAATTTGTGAATTCAATGTGAGTTTCCAATATTTTTCATAAGGGGTTACAAACATGCAATATTTCCCTTGTTTTAGATATTTGCCTGCAAATTTAACATCCTCACTGAAAGTAATTGTTGTAGGAGCATTAGCACCCAACCTCCAATATTTTCCATAGTGCAGTAATGGTTTTTGATCTTCATTACCGAAAATTAATCGTCCCCTTTTGGAAGGTCTTGAATAGCTAATTTCAATATTTAATCCTTGAAATTTATAAACCTCTGATTCTTTTGGACTTTTTGGATTAATCCAAATGGGATATACTATGTATAGCAATAAAGCTGCAAGAAAAATAAATATGCCAAAAATGACTTTTTTCATATAACTGTGTAATTAAAAAGTTCAAGCAAACTAAATTAAAATAATCTCAAAATCAAATACTTCTAATTTATGTTTTTAAAAAACAAATATCTCCTCTTGTTTTGTTATTTCAGACATAAATGTCTATTCTTCAAAATAATTAAAAGACACCTCAAAAAATCGAAACTATTTAAGACAAACGTAATATTTCAATATTTTGGGATTGGTTTATTGTGACTTTGTTTAAAAATTCGAAACTAACTTTAATCAAGGTTTTATAATTTGTCCAAAAAAAATGTGTAATTAATCGTTAAATTCAAAAACACGAATGTAATCAACATACATTTTTTGAGGGAATGAAGTATTATCGTTTGGTGGTCCAGGCCATCTTCCACCTACTGCAATATTAAGTATAAAAAAATGAGAATTCCTAAAAGGTGTATTGAACTTCTCTGGTCTGATGTCAACCTTATGTACCCTTTTTCCATCCAATTTGGATTCTATGTACTCATCTGTCCAAATAAGCTCGTATATATGATAGTCACTTGAGAGCGGTTGATTTATTCTAATTGAGTTAGAGCTAGATTTATGATTACCGGATTCATCCCAGTGTAATGTAGAATGATTGGTTTTATTTTTTGTGTTAGATATTGGATTACCGCCTATGAACTCCATTATATCAATCTCTCCACATTTAGGCCAACCTATCTGAGAAAAATTACTGCCAATTGACCAGAATGCTGGCCAAATTCCCTGGCCCCAGGGTGCCTTAATTTTAGCCTCTACCCTCATACCCGGACCATATTCAATTTTTCCCTGAGTAGTAATTCTTGAGGAAAGTATACTACCATCCCTTTTACCAATTTTTTCATTTGAGGTATTAGCAGTAATAACCAATTGACCGTCAATAATTTCAGAATTACCTCTAACATATTTTTGCCACTCATCATTTCCCCAACCATTGTTACCGTAACCTTCCTCATAATTCCAATGATCATCATTCAGGGTGGGGCCATTAAATTCTTCATACCAGATGCAATTAGGACAATTATTATCATAATCAAGAACTATAGATTCGTTGGGGGCACTATTGGACTTACAACTAATAAAAAATACCAATAAAACAATTGAAAATAGTCTATATAGTAAACGGAACGAGACTGCTATTTTCATTTAAATAATTTATTTGATGGACTTTAAAGAAACATAAATTTTTGAAACTCATTTCAAAAAAATATAGCTGCAAAACCTGTTTAAATAATTCAATAAATTCAAGGAGGATTTTAAAAATAATTTTGAATTAATTAAGAATATCATATTTTAATGATAACCCTCACATAAAAAATATAATTTTCATGTAAACAGATCAGTTTTTGAGCTGAAATAATAGCAAATGTCTAAAAATTAGTGCATTAAATATATTGTTTGTTTTTTTTTTATAAATTTGATACCTATTTTTCTTATGCATGCATATTAAAATAGTTATAAAAAAAATTTTAAAAAACCTCATATCTAGCTATTTACTCTATCTAATTATGATTAATTTATTATTATAAAAACAATTTTAACAAATGAAAAATTATTTTCTTTTCATCCTTGTTGGTCTACTAACTTTAAATTTAAGTTTTGCTCAGCAAGTGATTTCAGGATCTGTTGTAGATGCTGATGGAGTTCCTTTACCGGGTGTTAACGTGGTTGTAGAGGGAACTGGGCAAGGAACTGCCTCTGACTTTGATGGGAATTATGAAATTTCTGTTGAAGATGGTAGTACACTTATTTTCTCTTTTGTAGGTTTTGCTGACCAATCAATTACTGTTGGTCAAACAGATTCTTACGATATTCAAATGAGCTCTAACCTTGAACTTTCTGAGGTTGTTGTAACTTCAATGGGTATAACAAGAGAAAAAAGATCACTCGGATATTCTATCCAAACTGTTGGAGGTGATGAGATTGAAGATGTAAGATCAATGAACCCAATTGAGGCACTTCAAGGTGAGGTTGCCGGTCTTGATGTTCAGGCATTCAACACGATGGGTGGATCAGCAAACGTAGTAATTAGAGGTTATTCATCTTTATCTGGCTCAAACCAAGCTTTATTTGTAGTTGATGGAACCCCTATCGACAATTCAACAGGAAATAGCACTGATATGCAAACTGGTCGAGGTGGTGTTGACTTTGGTAATGCTGCAATGGATATAAATCCTTCAGATATCGAATCAGTATCAGTTCTTAAAGGTGCTGCAGCTTCAGCTCTTTATGGTTCTCGAGCTTCTAATGGTGTAATATTAATTACTACAAAGAAAGGTTCTAAAAAGAAAGGTATGGGCATTACTGTTAATTCTCAAATTACTGTAGGTAATGTTGACCTTGAAACTTTACCCGTTTTTCAAGATTCATACGGATATGGATATGGTCAATATAGAAGAGCTTATATAGGACCATCTACTGTTGCTGCTGGTGAACAGTGGACTGGAAATTATTATGGACAATGGGGAAACAATTCTGCTTTCTACACTGGTGACGATGGATCATATGGTCCAAAACTTGTTGGTCAAGAAGTTCATCATTGGTACAATATGGTGCCTGAATGGACAGATCTTTATCAAAGAACTGCTCCAGCTGTTGCACCAAGTGATACGCCCAATGACTTTTTTGAAACAGATGTAACACAACAAAACTCTATTTCATTTGAAGGAGGAGACGATAACGGATCCTACAGATTGGGATATACCAACGCACAGACAGATGGTGTACTTCCAAATTCACAGATGTATAGAAATACTGTAACACTCAGAGCAAATAGAAACTTTGGAAAGTTATCTGCTGATGCATCTGTTAGCTTTATTAATACTCAAACAACTGGTCGTTTTGGAACTGGATATGATGGACTTAATCCAATGCAAGGTTTCAGACAATGGTGGGCAGTTGGTGCAAGTATTTTAGAGCAAAAAAGAGTTTTCGAAGAAACTGGAAAAAACTATTCTTGGAACATGATTGGAACCAATACTGATGATCCTAATGGATCTCCCAATCACCAGCCATTATACTTTGATAATCCATACTGGTCTAGATATAATAACTATACTACTGATTCGAGAAATAGACATTTTGGTAATGTTTCCCTCGCTTATGATTTATCTGAAAATCTAAATATATTAGGTAGAGTCACTTTTGACAATGTAACTGAGGCTAGAGAACAAAGAGCAAATGTAGCTGTAGGAACAGGCGGTAAAGGAGCAAACTTATTTGATGATCAACCAGGATATCAAACTCAAAATAGAATAAGATCTGAGTATAACTATGATCTCATAGTAGATTACACTAGAGATTTGACTGATAACATAGATTTATCTGCAATTTTCGGATATAATTTAAGGGTTCAGAATTGGGATCATACAACTGCACAAACAAATGGAGGTCTTAACTTCCCAAATATTTTTGCATTGACAAACTCAGTGAATCCATTAACTGCAGCTGATGTCTCACAATATGACGCACAGAAAAAAGTTGAAGGGATGTACACATCTGTTAGTTTAGGTCTTAGTGATACTTACTACGCTGAAGGAACTTACAGAAGAGATAGGTCATCTGCCTTACCAGTTGACAATAACTCATATAACTATTATTCAATTTCTGGTTCTGCAATACTTTCTAATCTTATTGAAAGCGATCTGATTTCTTTTGCTAAACTGAGATTAAACCATGCTGTTGTTGGAAATGATACGGCACCATATAATGTTTTCAGAGCATACACGATTAACCCTGCAATTAATGGAGCTGCATCCGCGTCTAATCCTAGCACGCTTCCAAATTCTAATCTAAAAGCAGAGACAACAACTGAAAATGAAATTGGATTAGAAATCAATATGCTAGATAGGAAGCTTAGTTTTGATTTTTCATTTTACAACAAAACTACTGATGACTTGTTAACTTCCTTAGGGGTTTCTCCTGCAACTGGTTTTTCAGGCCTTGTTACAAATGCTGGAAGCATTGAAAATAAAGGATTTGAAGCATTAGTTAGAATTAACCCAATAAGTACTGCTGATTTTTCTTGGAATGTCACAATGAATTATAACACCTACACTTCTGAAATTCTTAGCCTTGGTAACGATGCAACAGGAAATGCAATCCAATATCTTGGATACATGTCACCTCAAGGTGGAATTGAAATAGGAGGACAAGTTGGTGAGCCTTATGGAGTAATTCGTGGTCACGCTCATGTAAGAGATGCAAATGGAAATAAAGTTTTAAGAGTTAGAAGCGGATCTTATGATTATGCTCATTATTTAAGAACATCTAATTCTGATAACGTAATTGGAGATATAAATCCAGATTGGACTGGAAGTGTTAGAAATACCTTTACTTATAAAAACTTTGATTTAAGTTTTTTAATAGACATCCAGCAGGGAGGAGACTTCTTTTCACTTGATACCTGGTATGGTTTTGGAACAGGCGCCTACGACAGGTCTGTTGGACTCAACCATAAGGGAAACGATATGAGACTGACCATTCCAAATGGTGGTGGATTAAGACTAGATGGAGTAATTTTACCTGACAATGCAGTGATAACAGATGGTGTAGCTAACGTTGCCGGTACTCAAAACACCGATGTAATGAGTAGATATGACTTTTATGCAAACCCTGAAGGTTGGACCTCTATCGGAGCTCCACATGAAATGCATGTTCATGACGCTTCATTTGCTAAGCTAAGAGAGTTAAAATTAGGATATACTTTCCCAGAAAGTGTTCTAGCAGAAACTCCATTTACAAGTGCTTCTGTAGCATTTGTGGGACGAAACTTGTGGATAATCGCAAAAAATTCTCCATACACAGATCCTGAAGCAGGACTGGGCGCTGGTAATCGTCAAGGATATCAAACGGGTGCTTTCCCTGCGGTTAAAACTTATGGTTTAAATGTCAGGTTTAATTTCTAAAATGAATTCAAAATATCAATTAAAAATGAAAAAATTCATATTTCTTACTTTCGCACTTGCTTTAACAGTAAGTTGCTCCTCTGACGAAGACTATGAGGGTTTAAATAAAAATCCTAATGCTCCTGCTGAGGTTTCAGATACCCAATTATTTGTATCAGCTACAAATAGTTTGATTGATTTTGTTGAGTCTACTAACGTAAATGAGAACAACTTTAGACTTTACGCTCAATATTGGACACAAACCCAATATACCGACGAAGCTAACTATGAAATGCAAAACAGAGCGATCCCGGACTATATGTTTTCTGAATTTTACAGAGACATTCTTGGTGATTTAGATAATGCAAAAAATTTAGTTACAGACGCTGTTAAGATTGCGCAAATTGAGCTTCTATCAGTTTATGCATACCAGATGCTTGTTGATGCATTCGGTGATGTCCCTTATACTGAAGCTTTAAAAGCAGGTGCTGAGACACCAAACTTAGCTCCAGCGTATGACGACGATGCAACTATTTATGCTGACCTAATTTCACGTGCTCAAGCTGCAGTTAGTGGATTGTCTGGCTCAGGCACTGGTTATACTTCTGATGATCTAATTTATTCAGGCTCAATAGCCCACTGGAAGAAATTTGGTCACTCATTATTGGTTAAGTTAGGTTCAAGAATAGTGGATCAAAATGAGGCTACTGCCAAAAGTTTGATAGAATCAAATTATGCTAGTGGGATATCCTCTAATGCTGATAATGCTTATTTTCAGTTTGAGAGTTCACCTCCTAACACAAACCCACTTTGGGAAGATCTTGTTCAATCAGGAAGACAGGATTTTATTCCAGCTGACACTTTTGTTAATGTAATGAATGATCTAACTGATCCAAGATCAGATAAGTTTTTTGATCCAACTTCATTAATTAACGGGGCTTATCAAGGTGGTCCATATGGAGTTTCTACACCTTTCAATGATAATTCTCACATTTCGCAAACTCTATATGCCGCAGACTTTAGAGGTGTATTGATGGATTATGCTGAGATGAGTTTTATTCTTGCAGAGGCAGCTAGAAGAGGTTTTTCTGTTGGAGGTACTGCTGCTCAGCATTATGAAAACGGAATAACCGCAAGTATGTCTGAGTGGGGTGTCTCAAGTGATCATACTACTGCATATTTGGCTCAAGATAACGTTGCATTTGCAACTGCACCTGGTACTGATCATGAAAAAATTGCTAAGCAATTTTGGATTGCAATGTATAATAGAGGTTTTGAAGGGTGGACAGTTTATAGATTATTTGATTCACCAACTCTACCAAATGCTGGTACTCTAGATCTTCCTGTTCCAAAGAGATATACATATCCTCAGTCAGAACAGACAATTAATGGAGCTAATGTGAAAGCTGCAAATGGTGGTAATGATACTCAACAGACTTCAATCTTTTGGGATGTTAAATAATTAATTTTTTTTTCAATTAAAAAACCCTGCAGTTGCAGGGTTTTTTGTTGAATTAAGTTTGATTTGATATTAAAACTTTTTTTGAGATTAATCTAAAAGTTAAAAATTTTAAAGCTTATTTCTATTTACTCTATCTTTTGACATGGATTGGTTAAATAGATTTGAGTAAGTAAAATAAATTGATAGTTCTAAAATTAGAAAAGGCAGCTCAAGAGGTTGCTTTAAAAAAAGAGTCCTAGAAACGCAGGGATTCCAGGACTATAGAGCGGAGAAAGAGGGATTCGAACCCCCGGAGGTATGACCCTCAACAGTTTTCAAGACTGCCGCATTCGACCACTCTGCCATTTCTCCTTGGTCTGCAAATATAATATTTATTGATTTTCAATCCATTGATTTTTCAGATAAAATATCGGACAGTAATTTGTGAAAATTAATAATTGATATAACCCACAATTTTAAGACCATAACCAGTAATACCTACTCTAGGCTTTTTTTTGGAATTACTTATCAAGTTCAGATTTTTGATTTTAAGATTATGTAAAATTTGCGCACCGATTCCAAAATCTCTAATATCCATAACGATAGGGGGTGCTTTGTCAACATTACCCTGTTGTTGCATCCCCTTTAGCTTTTGAATTCTAGAAAGCAGATTTTCTGATGATTGTTGTTGATTGATAAAAATAACCGCACCCTTTTCAGCTTTGTTAATAATAGAAAAAATATCATCCAATCCTTTAGTGATTTCTCCTGTCAACATACTCAAGACATCATTGCTTATTCTCAAAGAATTGATTCGGGTCAATACAGCCTCGTTTTCTTCCCAACTACCTTTGGTTAGTGCCAAATGAATCTGTTGGTTGGTGGTTTGTTGGTAAGCTCTTAATCGAAATGGTCCGAAACGAGTTTCAACTTGGAAATCACTCTTTTTTTCAATCAAGCTGTCGTGTTGCATTCGATAAGCTACCAAATCTTCAATTGAGACAATTTTTAGATCAAACTTTTTTGCCACTTTAACCAGTTCCGGTAGTCGAGCCATTGATCCATCCTCATTCATAATTTCCACAATTACACCAGCAGGTTCGAATCCTGCCAATCGTGCAAAGTCAATGGCGGCTTCTGTATGTCCAGTACGACGTAAAACCCCACCCTCCTTGGCAATTAGAGGAAATACGTGACCAGGACGCGTAAGGTCATTTGCTCGTGTTTTTTTATCAATCATAGCACGGATGGTTTTTGAGCGATCCGCAGCAGAAATCCCTGTAGTGACATCATCGCCTCGGTAGTCTACTGATACTGTAAAAGCTGTATCCATAGGATCTGAAGTCGAACTTACCATTCGATCTAATTTTAATTTTTTACATTTTTTTTCGGTAAGCGGTGTACAAATCAAGCCTCTACCGTGGGTGGCCATAAAATTGATTTTTTCAGAAGTAATTACCTCAGCGGCCGCTACAAAATCCCCTTCATTCTCTCGGTTTTCATCATCAACAACTATTATGATTTCTCCTCTTTTGATTGATTCAATTGCCTCCTCTACAGTATTGAGTAATATTTTTGACATAGATTTTTTATGATTTTGGCCCCAAGTATTTGGAATATATTTTTTGGAAGGGTACCGTTATAAAATCCAAATTCACAAATCCTTGATCAAATGAAGCTCTTTTGGTCAAATAAAAAGCAAAAGGAGCTAATACGATAGAAGACAACCAACTGGCTAAAACCGGATCAATACTATTGTCCTCAGCAGCATTCTTTGCAAAGATTCCAATATAATGATAGGATAAAAAAATCAAAACGGATAACACCAGAGGTAAGCCTAATCCCCCTTTTTTGATAATTGCCCCCAGAGAGGCACCAATCAAGAATAGAAAGATTGATGAGAAAATTAAAGTGAATTTGTCTAACATGATCATTTTGTGTAAGTTGATCAATTTTTGAAATACAAAAAAGTTTCTCTTCTTATTTTCCAAACTTCTCAAAATTCCTCTGACATCACTCAAAGACATCTCCAAAATTTGATCGCCATTCCAATCATCTTTTGTTTTGATTATATTAAGAATATTCGCTCTTATGAGTGAATCTCTAACATATTCATGCTCTTCTTCCATTGGTTTTATATGACTGCCATAGTGCTTTTTATTGAAGTTTTCACTAAATATTTTTCTTTGGGCACTAAAATCACGTTCCAATGTGTCGATGCTTATTTTTAATTGATCAACTTTCTGCATTTTGTAGGTAGTTGTATAATTCTCCTCATTCAGATCTACATTATTGAATTTGGACAAGTCAATGTTCATTACATACTCTTCGAAATGAACTTTAGCATGAGGAAACCTCATTCGTTCCTCATAATTTTTACCTGCAATTTCTTCGTAACGATTTCCATCATACAAAACCAGTTGAAGGGTTGCATCTGTGGTTTTACTTTTTAGTTCCCCATTTTTGGCTTTGATGACAATTCGATTTTTATAATCATTGGTTTTTTCGTGAATAATCACATCTTCAAGTAATCTTTTGTTCTCCCCGTACTTGCGCTTTACTTTGATACTCATTTGACCCAGATCATTAAAAATACCCTCTCGGATTGCGATGGCAGGTTTTAGTTTAGCTAAGTTTCTTCTTAGGTTATAAGATTTTACTTCTCCGTAAGGGATCACATGATTAGAAAAATAAAAACTACCTACACCAATCACAATGTGAACCATAAATAAACCCATTATACAACGGATCAGTGAGATACCTGAAGATTTCATTGCAGCAAATTCATAATTTTCTGCAAGGCTTCCGAAAGTCATCAAAGAGGCCAACAATATTGAAAGAGGGAGGACAATGGGAATAAGCTTGGGTACAAAGTAAATTAAAAATTTAAAAATAGTTTCGAAATCCAGACCTTTCCCAGCGAGATCATCAATATATAACCAAAAGGTTTGTACTACAAAAATCATCATGCAGATAGCAAATACGCTAATTAAGCGGATTAAATACTGATGGATAATATAGCGATCAAGTATTTTCAATACCCTAATTGTTGATGAAATAATTGGGATAGTCGTCTTGGTTAAAAATGAAAAAATTTTCTGGTAGATAACTGTCCACTTTCATATTTTTTATAGTAAGTGTGGTTACGGTCCCATTTTTTCCTACCTCAATTAGTTTATGTAAATGATTTTTTTGCGTATCGATACCTAGTAACAAGGAAACGACATCCCCGTCTTTTTGTTTAGGAATCAGTTTAACGAATTGAATATTTTTTCCTTTTACCCTTTGATTGATGTCCCAATAGTAATCATAACCATCTTTATGAAAATTTAATAATTCTTTTGGGTTTATACCAAATTCTTCTTCCTCATCGGCTTGGGTAATAGTTATTTCTTCATTTTCTGGAACGATGGTATACAATACGTTTCCATCAAAAAGTTGTATTGCATCAAGAAACTTTAATTTGTATTTCTCTTTTGCTAAGGTTACCTGTCCCGAACTTTCCTGATTGATTTGCTCTAAACGATTGTTAAGTATATAACTGAATTCGAATTCAATATTCTCGTAATTTCCCATTTGTTTAGAAGTCAATTCCAATAGGTTTTGGGCTTCGACAGAGGTTTGTGTCCTTGCAGAAAATATAGTACCGATAAAAAACAACAAAAAGTAGTTTACTATTTTCATATTGCAAATTTATGCATCTTCATTATTCAAAAATGCATCTAAAGCATTTAAATCTGATATAAGTACTTGCCTTGCCTTACTTCCCTCAAATGGCCCTACAATTCCAGCAACTTCCATTTGGTCGATAATCCTTCCGGCCCTGTTATAACCAAGTTTGAGTTTTCTTTGCAGAAGTGATGCAGATCCCTGTTGAGCTGTTACAATTACCTCTGCTGCCTCTTTAAAGAGTTCGTCTCTCTCCGAGGGATCTAGGTCTAAACTACTTAAATTTTCTTCAACGTATTCAGGCAAAATATAAGCGCTGGCATAGCCCATTTGCAATCCTATGTAATCCGAAATCTTTTGAACTTCTGGTGTATCTACAAAAGCACATTGAATTCGTGTCAAGTCGTTGCCCTGTGTGTAGAGCATGTCTCCACGGCCTATCAATTGCTCAGCTCCTCCTGAATCCAGAATAGTACGAGAGTCTATTTTTGATGTCACCCTAAAAGCAATTCTAGCTGGGAAGTTCGCTTTGATGATCCCAGTAATGACATTAACTGAGGGCCTTTGGGTGGCAATAATCAGATGAATCCCTACAGCTCTTGCCAATTGCGCCAATCGTGCAATGGGTGTCTCAACTTCCTTTCCTGCGGTCATAATCAGGTCGGCAAACTCATCTACTACCAAAACGATATAAGGCAAAAAATTATGCCCTTCTTCAGGATTTAATTTTCTCTCTCGGTACTTTTGATTATATTCCTTTAGGTTCCGACACATGCCATTTTTGAGCAATTCGTATCTATTGTCCATTTCTATACAGAGGGAGTTAAGGGTATGGATTACTTTAGTATTATCAGTGATGATTGCTTCTTCAGTATTTGGTAATTTAGCTAAGTAGTGACGTTCAATTTTGCTATAGATGTTAAGCTCCACTTTTTTGGGATCAACCAAAACGAATTTGATCTCGGCGGGATGTTTTTTGTAAAGTAGGGAAGTCAGTACCGCATTTAATCCTACCGATTTTCCTTGACCTGTTGCCCCAGCCATCAGCAAATGTGGCATTTTTGTCAAATCCACAACAAAAGTTTCGTTACTTATGTTTTTACCTAAGGCTATAGGTAACTCCATTTCAGCGGTTTGAAATTTATTAGATGTGATCACAGATCGCATAGAAACTATACTGGGTTTCTGGTTGGGGACTTCAATTCCAATGGTTCCCTTTCCTGGAATTGGAGCAATTATTCTTATTCCTAATGCGGAAAGGGAAAGAGCAATATCGTCCTCCAAATTTTTTATTTTTGAAATCCTAATTCCCGCTTCCGGGACTATCTCATAAAGGGTTACGGTAGGCCCTACCGTTGCTTTGATTTTTGAGATGCCGATGTTGTAATTTTTTAAAGTTTCAACAATTTTATTTTTGTTCAATTCCAATTCCTCTTGATCGATGGTAATGGAATTTTCTCCATAATCTTTGAGTAGGTCATGTATGGGAAAACGGTACTTGCTAAGCTCCAGTTTTGGATCGAAAAAACCATGTTTTTCAACCAAAGACTGCGCCAAGTTGTCAGTCAAACTTTCTTCCTCTTCATATGTTTCCACTTCCATCTTAACTTCATCTTCAGCTATTGATTTTTCAACTTCAATGGTATTGACTTGTTTTGCCTCAATGTCAGGTGCAGCAGCTTCAATAAAATCATCGATTTCTATATCTAAGCTGTTTTCGATACTGACATCAGTTTTAGTCTCTTCCTTTTTAATTAGGGATCTAAAAAACAAAATGGCTTTTTCTGGAGTGAATTTCCATTGGATTACTAATATGGCAATCAATAAAAAAATGAGAAAACCTGATACACCAACTTTTCCAAGATATGCCACAAGAAAACTATTAATTTCGTAGCCAACCAACCCACCTAATAACGGAGAATCAATGTGGTAAAATCCGAAAAATACCGACAAACACATCAAATAAAGCATTGCCCAACTACAGTGGACTATTAGATTTTTTTTCTCACGATTAAAAAAAAGTAAATAACCCCAATAACAAAGTAGACATGGGAGAATAAAAACAGATATTCCAAATAATTGATAGACAAAAAAGTGACTAACCAAGGCTCCAATTTTATTTAAAAGATTTTGCGACGGAACCTCTTTATCAAAAAATAATTCTAGAGTGCTTTGATCCGATTGGTGGTGGAATAAAAAAGAAACGAATGAAACAGTCATCAAAAATCCCAACAACAGTAAAAAACTTCCCAAAAGTATTTGTCTTTTCCTGACATGGGGATTTTTATCTTCCGAAAATTCAGGGAGTCGGGGTTGGGATCGCTTTCTGATCATGAATAATGCTTATCAAACAAAAATACAAATTCATCCGAAATCATTGGACTAAAAAAACCCCGATACTATAAATAGTCGGGGTTTTACCATTATGAAGTCTTCACACAGACCTATTCCAAATCAAAACGATCTAGGTTCATTACTTTACTCCAAGCGGCCACAAAATCTTTGATAAATTTTTCTTCACCATCGGCACAGCCGTAGACTTCAGCAATAGCACGCAGCTCACTATTGGAACCAAAGATTAAGTCCACCCGTGTGCCTATCCATTTGATTTCACCTGTAGTCAAGTCAAGACATTCAAATTCACTTTCACTTTCGTTTGTAGCCTCCCAAGTAGTATTCATGTCAAGTAAATTAACAAAAAAATCGTTGGTTAGGGTTTCGGGACGATGGGTCAAAACACCGTGCTTAGAATTTCCAAAGTTGGTATTCAAAACACGCATTCCTCCCACCAAAGCAGTCATCTCGGGGGCTGTCAAAGTCATCAATTGAGCTTTGTCAACCAATAATTTTTCTGCCCCTATATCGTTCTGCTTTTTCGTATAATTTCTAAAACCATCTGCCAAAGGCTCTAGTACAGAGAAGGATTCAATATCGGTTTGATCTTGAGTAGCATCTGTTCTTCCGGCAGTAAAAGGAACTTTAACTTGATGTCCTGCATCTGAAGCGGCTTTTTCAATTCCTGCACTTCCAGCCAAAACGATCAAGTCTGCTAATGAAACTTTTTTACCTTGACTTGTATTATTAAATTTATTTTTGATTTCTGTCAATACATCCAAAACTTTTCCAAGTTGAATTGGTTGATTGACATCCCAGTATTTCTGTGGAGAAAGACTAACTCTTGCTCCATTTGCGCCACCGCGTTTGTCAGAGTTTCTATAAGTAGAGGCTGAAGCCCATGCTGCACTGACTAACTGAGAAACACTTAAGTCCGACTCTAAAATTTTAGCTTTTAATGTTGCTTCATCTTTTTCATCAATCAATACGTGATCAACTTTTGGTACAGGGTCTTGCCAAATCAATGTTTCTTTAGGAACTTCTGACCCCAAATACCTATCAATAGGCCCCATGTCTCTGTGGGTTAACTTGAACCATGCCCTGGCAAAAGCATCGGCAAATTCGTCGGGATTTTCATAAAAATGTCTCGATATGGGTTCATAAATGGGATCCATACGCAATGCAATATCCGTAGTCAACATAATTGGAGCATGCGATTTGTCTGGGTTGTGTGCGTCCGGAACTGTACCGGCACCAGCACCACCTTTTGGTGTCCACTGTTGTGCCCCTCCAGGACTTTTTGTCAATTCCCAATCATAACCAAAAAGGTTTTCAAAGTAATTGTTACTCCATCTTGTAGGTGTAGTTGTCCATGCTCCTTCCAAACCACTTGTGATGGTGTGCTCCCCTTTTCCGGAGCCGTAGTTGTTCTTCCAACCCATGCTCATTTGTTCAATTCGGGCACCGGCAGGTTCAGCCTCTACGTACTGATCTGCATTGGCCGCTCCGTGTGTTTTCCCGAAGGTGTGTCCACCGGCAATCAAAGCTACTGTTTCGTAATCATTCATTGCCATTCGACCAAAGGTTTCACGAATATCAACTGCAGACTTTAGTGGGTCGGGATTTCCGTTGGGACCCTCTGGATTGACATAGATTAGTCCCATTTGTACTGCTCCTAGCGGGTTTTCCAGCTCTCGATCTCCTGTATATCTTTTGTCTCCAAGCCATTCTGATTCCCGACCCCAATATATGTCTTCTTCAGGCTCCCAAACGTCTTCACGACCTCCTCCAAATCCAAAAGTTTTAAATCCCATGGACTCCATTGCAACATTACCTGTCAACACCATTAAGTCTGCCCAAGAAATTTTTTTGCCATACTTTTGCTTGATGGGCCACAAAAGCAATCTTGCCTTTTCTAGATTGGCATTATCAGGCCAACTGTTAAGTGGTGCAAAACGTAAAGTCCCTGCTCCAGCACCACCACGTCCATCGGCAATTCTATATGTTCCAGCTGCATGCCATGCCATACGGATAAAGAATGGTCCATAGTGTCCATAATCGGCAGGCCACCAATCCTGAGAATTAGTCATCAGTTCATGTAAATCCTCTTTGACAGCTGCTAGGTCCAGTTTTTTAAATTCTTCCGCATAATTAAAATCCGGATCCATTGGATCAGAAAGAGAAGAGTGCTGACGAAGAATATTTAAATTTAATTGGTTTGGCCACCAGTCTCGGTTAATCGTTCCACCCCCAGCGCTTTCTCTTAATACCCCACCTAAATAGGGGCACTTGGCGATGTCACCGTTTCCGTTCGCATGATTATTCATAAGTGTTTGGTTTAAAATTTATATTGACATTTCAAATTTAAATTTATTTGGAGTAAAATTTACAAGAGATAATAATTAATTTCTTTAAGATTATAAGAATTTCTGATCATTTCTGACAGGATATCAATCAACATCTAATTTTTTTATCTTTATTTTAAGATAGGCATAAATCAAAGTCATTAAAGGACTAATCCAATTAAAAAAAGCGTAGATAAAATACTCTGTTACACCTACGCCCAATACACCCGATTGATATGCCCCACAGGTATTCCACGGCACCAATACCGAGGTAACTGTTCCAGCATCCTCAAGTGTTCTGCTCAGATTCTCGGGAGCCAATTTTCGATCTCGGTAGGCTTGTGTAAACATCTTTCCAGGTACAACAATTGCCAAGTATTGATCTGAAGCGGTAAGGTTAACAGTCAGACTGGATGCAGCCGTACCAGCAATGAGTTGAAAATTGGTTTTAGCCCATTTTAAAAAAGCATTGCTGATGGCCTGTAAGGCTCCGATTGCGTCCATCACCCCACCAAAAACCATAGCACAAATAATCAACCAAACCGTGCCCAACATACCTTGCATTCCTCCCGATGAAAATAATTCATTCAAAAGAGAATCATTTGTTTCGATGTGAGTATCGACAGTAATCGCATTAAAAATACTTTTATAAATGGTTTTAAAATTCAATACTGAACTTTCTGACAAATCCATTAGCAATTGAGGTTGAAAAATCAGAGCAAAAAGACCTCCCAAAAGTATTCCAACAAAGAGTGCCAAAAGCGGAGGAGTTTTTTTGACAATCATTATGATAACTATCAGAGGGACTAAAAACAAAAGGGGACTTATATTAAATTTCTCTCTAATGGATTCACTCAGTAAGGAAGTATCTACTTCTCCAGAACTTGAAAAACTCCATCCCAAAAAAATAAATAACAAAAGGGTAATAATAATACTGGGTAGGGTTGTGTAGAGCATATAACGAATATGGGCAAAGAGCTCGCTTCCTGCCATTGCAGGAGCCAAGTTGGTGGTGTCACTCATGGGGGAGAGTTTATCTCCAAAATAGGCACCGGAAATCACAGCACCTGCTACCATACCCACGGGCAAGTCCAAAGCCTTACCAATACCTATCAATGCGATCCCAATGGTCGCAGAAGTGGACCAACTACTCCCTGTGGCCAAAGATACCAAGGCCGAGATCAATACACATGCGGGCAAGAAAAAATAAGGATTGGCAATTTGTAAACCATATTCTATCATGGCAGGAATGATACCGCTCAACAGCCATGTCCCGGCCAAAGCACCGACAAAAAGTAAAATCAAAATGGGGCCTGTGACCGATTGTAAGTTTTCACTAATCTTTTGCAACATTTGCCCATAAGTGACATTGTTTCGTAGACCTACCAAGCCCCCTACAACTCCACCTAACAAAAGAATAAATTGGTTGGAACCACTCAGTGCATCATCACCAAAAACAGTAACATTATAGGTCAACATTACGACCAAAATGATCAAGGGCAGTAAAGCGGCCGATAGGGATAGTTTAGGGGTTTTCAAACTTTTAAAAATTTTTCACAATTTAAATAATTTTTAAAAATTTTAAATTTTAAAATTTTTATCAAATAAGTAAAGTTGAAACATAATTCAATTTTAAGATAGATTAGTTTCTATTTTAAAAAAATTAAATAAATCGATTCGTTCAAAAAAGCTATCTTAACACTGTAAACATTTGTATTTTTGACTGTAAATCAAAATTTAAACTATGCAATCATTTGATGTTGCCGTAATTGGATCTGGCCCTGGAGGATATGTAGCTGCCATTCGTTGTGCCCAGTTGGGAATGAAAACCGCACTGATAGAGAAATACAATACCTTAGGGGGGACGTGCCTTAATGTAGGCTGTATTCCATCTAAGTCATTACTGGATTCTTCTCACCACTATGAAGATGCTGTAAAGCATTTTGAAGAACATGGGATTGAAATTCCCGGGCAGGTGAAGGTCAATCTGGAAAAAATGATTGCTCGAAAAGCCGCCGTGGTCGAACAAACTACCAAAGGCATTGATTTTTTGATGGACAAGAATAAAGTAACCGTTTTTAATGGCTTGGGTTCTTTTAAGGATGCTGCCACCATTCATATCGAAGGAGAAAAGCCAGAGGATATTTCGGTCAAAAACATCATTATTGCCACAGGTTCTAAACCTGCGAGCTTACCCTTCATTAATATTGATAAAGAACGCGTCATCACCTCTACCGAGGCATTGGATTTGAAAGAAATCCCCAAACACATGATCGTCATCGGTGGAGGGGTCATTGGTTTGGAGTTAGGTCAGGTATATAAAAGACTTGGGGCAGAGGTCTCTGTCATTGAGTATGCAGACCGCATTACTCCTGTCATGGATAGTGCCTTATCTCGTGAATTGACCAAGGTGATGAAAAAGCAAAAAATAAAGTTTTATCTCTCCCATCAAGTAAACAAGGTGGAGCGCAATGGAGATACTGTTACCGTAACGGCCTCAGATAAAAAAGGGGAGGAAGTAACTTTTGAGGGAGATTACTGCCTGGTTTCTGTTGGCAGAAAACCCTACACTGATGGATTAAACGCTGAAGCGGCGGGGGTAAAACTCACTGAACGGGGAGAAATAGAAGTCAATAAACATCTTCAAACCTCTGCTTCTAACATTTACGCAATTGGTGATGTAGTTCGCGGTGCGATGTTGGCCCACAAAGCAGAAGAGGAGGGTGTGATGGTCGCTGAAATACTGTCCGGACAACAACCCCATATTGACTATAACCTCATTCCCAATGTGATCTATACTTGGCCCGAAGTAGCAGCCGTAGGCAAAACTGAAGAAGAACTTAAATCGACCGGGGTAAATTACAAAAGTGGACAGTTTCCCATGCGTGCCTTAGGTCGTTCGCGAGCCAGTGGAGATACCGATGGTTTTATCAAAATTTTGGCCGATGCCCAAACCGATGAGGTACTGGGGGTACACATGATTGGAGCCCGTGTCGCCGATTTGATCGCCGAGGCAGTCGTCGCCATGGAATTTCGTGCCTCTGCTGAGGATATTGCGCGGATGAGTCATTCACATCCTACCTATGCTGAAGCAGTTAAAGAAGCAGCATTGGCGGCTTCAGAAAACCGACCCTTGCATATCTGATAGGAAATTTTGGATGAATTAATTCAATAAGACCCCAATTATATTAGTGTCAGAAGGATATTTTATTCCATTGCCTTTTTCATTTTCAGATCAATTTCTTGGAGTGCTAAATTCCCCAAGCTTCCCAGATGAGTATGATCCAAAGTTTTTTTGGGTATGTACTTCTGCTTTGCGATGTCATCTCCCATCTTTTTATAGGCATCTCTAAAAGGCATTCCCTGCTTCACCCATTCGTTTAAGGTATCGACACTAAAAACATATTGATATTTCGGGTCATCCAAAATATTTTCTTTTATACTTATATTGTGGAGGGTGAAAACAAAAAGATCCAAACAAGATTTTAGTTCATTGATAGCTTCGATAATGAGTCCTTTAGCCAGCTGCATCTCTCGGTGGTAACCAGAAGGCAAATTGGCCATCAGTAACGCCAACTGATTAGGCAGTCCCTGAAGCAGGTTACATTTGCCTCGGATGAGTTCAAATGCGTCGGGGTTTTTCTTGTGCGGCATGATACTAGAACCTGTGGTTAACTCTTCCGGAAAACTGATAAAATTGTGTTCCTGTCCCATGTATAGACAGATGTCCATTGACATTTTGGAAAGGGTAGCTGCCAAAGCAGCCATAGCAGTAGCGGTTGTCTTTTCGGCCTTACCCCTGCTCATCTGAGCTGCGATCACATTATATTTTAAATCGGAAAAATTTAAACTTTCGGTAGTGGCTTTCCTGTCAATCGGAAAAGAACTTCCAAAGCCTGCAGCACTACCCAATGGGTTTTGATCCACAATTTGATGGGCAGCATTGAGCAAGATCACATCGTCGATCAGACTTTCGGCATAGGCCGAAAACCAAAGTCCAAATGAGGAGGGCATAGCAACTTGAAAATGGGTATAACCAGGTAAAAAATGATTCTTATGTTGATCGGCCAGATCCATTAATAAATTAAAAAAATTGAGGGTCAACCCTTTAATCGTTTTAATTTCTTCCTTGAGATACAAATGAAGAGCAACCAATACCTGATCATTTCGAGATCTGGCGGTATGTATTTTTTTTCCCAAATCGCCAAGTTTTTGAATCAATTCATATTCTATTTTAGAATGTACGTCCTCAAACTCAGCTTCGATGACAAAATCCCCTTTTTCGGCCTTACTTTTTAAATCGTTTAATACTCCGATAAGTTGATCAGCCTCCTCCTCTGTCATCACTCCAGTTTTTGCCAACATTTGTGCATGAGCAATGGAGGCTTGGCAGTCATATGCTGCCAGATATAGATCATGCTCTCGATCTTTGCCCACTGTAAAATGGTCTATTTTTTTGTCTAGGGCTTGATTTTTTTGCCAGATTTTCATCGTTAAAGTATTTTTCCCAAGAGTTCAATATAAATATTTACCGCCTCTTCGATTTCATGAACAAAGATAAATTCATTAGCCGAATGTGACCTTGTTGACAGTCCTGGACCCATTTTTAGAGAAGGACATTCTAATGCCGCCTGATCGGATAGGGTAGGGGAACCATAAGTTTTTCTTCCCAAGGCTATTCCCGCTTGAACCAATTCGTGCTCCATTCCAATGGAGGAGGAATTGAGGTACAGAGATCGTGGAGTCATTTCGCAAGGGGCAGATTCTATAAGTATTTGTGCCAATTCTTGATTGCTGTATTGGTCGTTGACCCTTACATCTACCACCAGATGAACACTAGCGGGAACCACATTATGTTCTTTTCCTGCATTCACTTGAGTGACTGTAATTTTGACATCCCCCAAAAACTTGGACTGTTTTTCCAACGAAAAGTTTTGAAACCATTCCAATACTTTGGGAAGTTTCATAATGGGGTTGTCATCGTTGGGATGGGCTGCGTGACCGGGGGTACCTCTGATGACAACATCAAAAACAAGTAATCCTTTTTCGGCTACCGCCAAATGCATTTCGGTGGGTTCTCCAACTATGGCTACATCGATTTTAGGCAGTTTAGACAAAAGCCCTCTCAAACTTTGGGTTCCTGCAATTTCTTCCTCCGCACTGGCTGCCATCACCAAATTATACTTTGGATTTTTGGCGGCATAGTAGTGGGTAAACAAAGCAATCAAAGAAACCAAAGCCCCTCCCGCATCATTACTGCCCAAACCGTAAAGCTTTCCATCCTCGATTTTGGGTTCAAATGGATCATTGGTATAAGCCGAGTTGGGCTGAACAGTATCGTGGTGAGAATTGAGTAAAAGGGTTGGTTTTTTAGGGTCATAAGCTTCATTTCGCGCCCAAATATTGTTACCGACCCTCTGATAAGAAATACCATATTGGTCAAACCATTCTCCAATTCTGTCAGCGGTTTTGTCTTCTTCTTGCGAAAAAGAAGGGATGGCGATCAAATCCTTCAATAAATCAATTGCTGCTGAAGTTAACTCATTCATCTTTTAATTTTATTGATGTGTGTGGGGTAATTCCCGCTACCATTTTTGGTGCCCCGATTTTAACCGATGAAACACCATTTTTTAACGCGTTAAAGCAGTTGTCGATCTTTGGGATCATGCCTGAGTGAATGACTTGCTCTGCTTTTAAACTCTTATATTTTTTGGGGGTGATGGTTTCAATCACACTGCTGTCGTTATCTATATTTTCCAAAACACCTTGCTTTTCAAAACAATAGCCCAAAAATACTTCAAAATATTGCGATAAACTCTGGGCCAAGGTGGCGGCAATAGTATCGGCATTGGTATTAAGGAGTTGTCCTTTTTGGTCGTGTGTAATGGCGCAACAAACAGGCGTATATCCGGTTTTGAGTAATATTTGAAATAATTCGGTATTTACACCGACGACATCCCCCACATAACCATAGTCGATTGTTTTTACAGGTCTCTTAACCGCTTGAATAGCATTACCATCAGCCCCGGATAGTCCCAGTGCATTGCATCCTAAATTTTGTAATTGGGCTACAATATTCTTGTTTATTTTGCCGCCATATAGCATGGTGATGACATCGAGGTTCTTAGCATCAGTGATCCTTCTGCCCTCAACTATTTGGACAGGTATCCCCATTTGATTGGCCATGGCTGTCGCTTTTTTGCCCCCTCCATGAACCAAAATTTTGGTGCTTTGGATTTGGGCAAAGTCTGTCAAGAAGGATTGCAGTGCATCTTCATCTTCTATTACATTCCCTCCTATTTTGATCACCGCCAGTTTATCCATTTTCCAATAGTTGCTTTAATACGGCTTGTGCAGAATAGATCCTGTTTTGAGATTGTTGAATGACCAATGAATTTCGACTGTCCAAGACTCCATCGGTCGCAACAATATTCCTTCTTATGGGTAGGCAATGCATAAATTTTCCACTATTGGTCAGTTGCATTTTTTCGGGTGTGATCATCCATTGATCATCTGTTCTGAGGATTTGTCCATAAAAATCATATGAGCACCAGTTTTTGGTATATACAAAGTCAGCATCTTCCAAGGCTTTTTCTTGGTCGGTGGTGCATTCTATCCTTTCAGTAATTTTTGGATTCAGGGCATAGCCTTCCGGATGTGCAATAACGAAATCAGCATCCATATTTTTCATCATTTGGGTAAAAGAATTTCCAACCGCGTGGGGAAGGGCTTTGGGATGAGGAGCCCAGCTCAATACTACTTTAGGTTTGTGGTTGGGTTTAAATTCCTCAATCGTGATGGCATCTGCTAGGGCTTGCAAGGGGTGTGCAGTAGCACTTTCCATATTGATAATGGGAATCGAAGCGTATTTTGCAAAGCTTCTCAATACAATCTCAGCCTCGTCTTTTTCTTTATCTGTCAAGGAAGCAAAAGCCCTAATGGCAACCATGTCACAGTATTGGGAAACCACATTAGCGGCTTCCTTTACGTGTTCAGATCTCAATCCACTCATTTTGGTGCCATCTTCAAATTCCAAGGCCCATGATTCTTGACTAAAATTCATGACCATGGTGGGGAGTCCCAAGTTTTGCGCTGCTTTTTGCGTGCTAAGTCGCGTTCTCAAACTGGGGTTAAAAAACAACAAGCCCAATGTTTTGCCTTTGCCCAAACCATCAGATTGTGTTGGATTCTTTTTTAAATCCATTGCCAATTCAAGGGTCTGTTCAAAATTGGGTAAATCCGCTAAGGTGATAAAATGCTTCATAATAAATCTTCTAATGCATCAAAAAGTTGATCAAAATGTACTTTTTGTACAGTCAGTGGTGGTAGGATTCTTAAAACCTTTTTATTGCTGCTACCTCCCGTAAATATATGTTTTTCATATATAAGCCTTTTTCTCAAGGGTCCTACTTCAAAGTCAAATTCCAGTCCAAGCATGAGCCCTCTGCCTTTGATTTTCACTCCTTTTATTTTTTCTGCTATGTCTCTGAAATAAGCTTCCATTTCTTTAGCATGTTTTTGAAGTTTGTCTTTTTTTAGGATTTCCAAAACCGCTAATGATGCAGTACAGGCCAAGTGATTCCCTCCGAAAGTGGTTCCCAACATCCCGTATTTTGGTTTGATATCGGGGTGGACCAAAATCCCACCAATGGGAAAACCATTACCCATTCCTTTGGCCATGGTAATAATATGGGGTTTGATATTGTTATTTTGAAAAGCAAAAAAGGTCCCCGATCTGGAAAATCCTGATTGCACCTCATCTGCGATAAGAGCAGTATTATATTGATAGCACAATTGTTCCATTTTTAATACGAAATCTTCTTCAGGCTGATCGAGACCGCCCACCCCTTGAATAGGTTCGAAAATTACAGCGCATACATCTCCTATTTGCAATTCTTTTTCCAATGCCTGTACATTATTAAAAGGAATAAATGTAACCTCTTGCTGCTGATTTAGGGGTGCATTTATATTGAGATTGTCAGTTGCGGCAACGGCTGCGGAGGTTCTGCCATGAAATGCATTTTTAAAGGCCACCACTCTTTTTTTACCGTTTTGAAAGGAGGCCAGCTTTAGTGCGTTTTCATTAGCTTCAGCTCCCGAACTGCACAAGAATAGTTGATATTCATGTAAACAGGATTGTTCCCCTATCTCATCTGCAAGTTCTTTTTGTAGCGGGTTTTCTACGGCATTAGAATAAAAAGCTATTTTTTGCAATTGCTCTTGTAATCGATTGACATAATGGGGGTGGCTGTGTCCTATTGAAATGACCGCATGACCACCGTATAGGTCCAAATATTCTGTCCCTGCCTCATCATAAACATAGACATCCTTTGCCTTTGTGGGGGAAACTTCATAAAGCGGATATACGTCAAATAGTTTCATAAGTTTAAATCCCTATTGATAGGTTTCATTGCATTTTAATTTCATTAATTTTTTCGAAAGAAGCCATAAGACCTTTGATTAGAGAAGAACTCAAGCCTTGGTGTTCCATTTCGTTCAAACCCGTAATGGTACAACCTTGAGGAGTGGTGACTTTATCGATCTCGGTTTCTGGATGGGAGTTGGTTTCGATCAAAAGACTGGCAGCTCCCAAAGCAGTATACATTGACATGCGCATAGATTCATCAGCATCAAAACCCATTTGGACACCTCCCTGGGTAGTTGCACGGATGAGTCTCATCCAAAAAGCGATTCCACTGGCACAAACTACGGTAGCAGCCTGCATTTGTTTTTCGGAAATTTTGATGGTGGTTCCCAGTCCATTGAAAATGGCTTCTGCAATAGCAATTCTCTTCTCACCGGTATTATTACAACACAAGCAGGTCATTGATTTTCCTACTGAAATGGCAGTATTTGGCATACTTCGTACAATGGGATAATCCCTTCCCAATTGGTCTTCCATTCGCTGGATACTATAGCCCGTAATGGCCGAGATCAAAACGTGTTTGTCGGTCAACACATCCTTTATTTCCTCCAAGATGCCGTCAAACTGTCGGGGCTGTACCGTAAAAATGATAATGTCAGCATTTTTTAAAGCCTCTTTGTTGTCTGTAGTGATCTTGACATTGTTGTATTCCTCCCATTTTTCAATGGGACTGAGGTCTCTTTTGGTCAGATAAAGCGAGGTGTAGGTATTGTTGTAAACCAATCCTTTGGCAATACTCAATCCTAAATTTCCTGATCCGATGATAGCTATTTTCATTTTTATTCTTTTTAATTTTTAAAACACACTGGCTTTGAGTTGTAAGCCTAAATCTTCTTCCCATCCCATTATAAGGTTCAAATTTTGAATGGCTTGACCTGATGCACCTTTTACCAAATTATCAATGACCGATGTGATCAGTAATTGATCTTCAAATTGATGTAAGTGTATGGCACAATGATTGGTATTTATTATTTGTTTTAGGGTAAGTTCATTATCCGATACATGCGTAAAAGGATGGCTCTTATAGAACTCCTTGTAAATTTCAATCGCTTCTTTGAGTTTACCATCGAAAAGGGTGTAGCAACTGGCAAAAATCCCTCTCGTAAAATTCCCTCTTTGAGGAAGGAAATAGATTTTTGGGTTGCCTAAGGTTTCACTGATTTCGTCCAAGTGTTGGTGAGTAAAGGGTTTGTACCATGATATATTGTTGTTTCTCCAGCTGAAATGTCCGGTGGGACTTAATCCCACCCCCGCGCCTGTGCTGCCTGTGGTGGCGTTGATATGGACTGCTTCCCGAATCTTTTGCGCTTTAACAATAGGCAAAAGAGCCAGTTGAATCGCTGTGGCAAAACAACCGGGATTGGCAATAGCATTAGCTTTTTTAATCTTTTCTCGCTGAAATTCCGGTAATCCATATACAAAATCGTAGTCCTGAAATTGGGTATCTTTTTTCAATCTAAAATCGTTACTCAAGTCAATAATGATGGTATTTTTAGAAAATTGATTTTTTTCCAAAAACCCAACCGATTTACCATGCCCCACACAGAGGAATACCACATCGACATCTGGGTCAATGGTTGCTGTAAAATCCGGTGCTCCACTGCCTAGTAAATCTGAATGGGTATCGTGCATTGGTGTTCCTGGTCTGGTGCTACTGTAAACAAAATCCAATTCCAATGCGGGGTGGTGTAATACCAATCGGATCAATTCTCCTCCGGTATAACCTGAACCCCCAATAATGCCTACTTTTTTCATTTTTCTTTATTTACGAATTGGTATATTTTGTTTTGGTTTGAAAGTAGTTTAATAAAACCCTTGGCGTCATCTGCTGACCAACCCTTGTTTTCTTCCCCATAGCTGCCAAAAGCTGCATTCATCAGGTCGTAATCTGATTCAATACCGTTGAGTTCAAATCGATAGGGGTGGAGGGTTACGAAAACCTTTCCGCTAACCGTTGTTTGACTGTTGCTCAAAAAGGCTTCTAGGTCCCGCATGACCGGATCCAAATATTGTCCTTCGTGGAGCAGCATCCCATAAAAATTTCCCAATTGTTCTTTCTGAAATTGTTGCCATTTGCTTAAGTTATGTTTTTCAAGCAGGTGATGGGCTTTGATGATCAATAGAGGGGCAGCAGCCTCAAAACCAACCCTACCTTTGATACCTATAATGGTGTCTCCTACATGGATGTCTCTGCCAATCCCAAATTTTTTGGCTTGATCTTGTAATTTGATGATGTTATTTACAGGATTGTCCATCTTCCCATCAATTCCTACCAATTCTCCTTTTTCAAAATGAAGGGTGACTTTTTGAGCCTGTTGTTTTTCCAGTTGACTTGGATAAGCAAATTCGGGAAGGCTAGCGTGGGAGGTCAGGGTTTCATTACCGCCCACACTGGTTCCCCACAAACCTTGGTTGATTGAGTATTGTGCTTTTTCCCATGACAAGACCACTCCATTTTCTTTGAGGTAAGCGATTTCAGCTTCTCTGGAAAGTTGTTGGTCTCTGATGGGGGTGATGATTTCAATATCCGGTGCCATGACTTGAAAAATCAAATCAAACCGAACTTGATCGTTTCCTGCTCCCGTACTTCCATGGGCAATGGCATCGGCACTAATCTTATTGGCATAGGCTACGATTTCCATGGCCTGAACAATTCGCTCTGCACTAACCGATAGGGGGTAGGTATTGTTTTTGAGAACATTACCGAATACCAAATATTTGACTATCTTTTCGTAAAAGGAGTCTAGTGCATTAATGGATTGATAGGTATGGGCTCCCATCTGCAGGGCTTTGGTTTTCATTTCCTCCATTTCCATAGCATCAAATCCTCCTGTATTGACACTTATGGCATGAACCTCATAGCCTTCTTGAGAGAGTTTCATCAAGCAATATGAGGTATCTAAACCGCCGCTGTAAGCCAATACTAATTTTTTATTTTCCATTTTTGATTTGCTAAAAGGTTATTATTGTCTTGGGTCATATAACATACCTGTGCACAGGCACATGGTTCTTTCAGTTCGGGTCAATACGTCGTAATTTTTACAGGTTTGACAGCCTTTCCAAAACTCGGGGTCGTCTGTTAATTCTGAAAATACGACAGGTTGATAACCCAATTCATAATTAATCCTCATTACAGCTTTTCCAGTCGTGATCCCGAAGATTTTGGCATTAGGAAATTTTTCCTTAGACAGATCGAATACCCTTTTCTTGATTTGTTTGGCCAGTCCTTTTCCTCTATGATCAGGAGAGACTATCAAACCGGAGTGGGCCACGTATTTGCCGTGTCCCCATACTTCAATATAGCAAAATCCTGCGAATTCATTGTTTTCCAATGCAATCACGGCATTGCCTGCTTCCATCTTTTTACTGATGTATTGAGGGCTCCTTCTGGCGATACCGGTACCACGCATTTTGGCTGATTCGCCGATACATGTACTAATATCTTTAGCGTGTATAATATGTTTTGAATTGGCAATAATCAATTCCATTATTGACAAACGTTTTTGGGTTGAAAAAATATGTTGTAATCTTTGGAAAATGAGACTGGACGCACCTGAGTCTCGAATAGAGAGATGTACCCGCTAGGGGCGGCATGAACGAATTGAAGCCGGACTGTAAACTGCGGCGATTCCCAAGGAGTATGTCGTTGCATCTTTCATTTGAAACGCAAATATCCGAATTTTATTTTTTTTTGCAAAATCGTTATAAAATATTCATAGATCACTTTTGTTTGCTATGCACATTCCAAAAGATATTTTCATTTGAAATTTTTGGAAACGGGCTGTGACAAAATCCTTAATTTTGGATATGGATAGAAAGTTCCAAAAGTATTTGTCCGATAACTCCTTCGTCCTAAAAGGTCAAAGATTACTTTTAGCATTCAGTGGGGGCCTAGACAGTTGTGTCTTGTTGGACCTTTGTTTGAAATCGGAGCTCATGCCCGCCCTTGCCCATTGTAATTTTCAATTACGAGGTCACGCAAGTAAAGAGGATGCTGATTGGATAAAAAACTTGGCCCTTAAAAAAGGTTTGGAATGTCATATTCAAAGCTTTGATACCCAAGCTCATGCACTTGAAAAAAAAGTATCCATTCAGATGGCGGCACGGCAGTTGCGCTACCGATGGTTTGACACTTTATCCAATCAATATGACTATGATTTGATTTTGGTTGCCCATCATGCCGATGATGCCCTGGAAACCTTTATGATCAATGTCATGCGTGGCACAGGTCTTAGAGGTTTGTTGGGTATCCCCGAGCAAAGAGGAAAAATCTTACGCCCGATGTTGTTTTTTTCACGTGAGGAGATTATGCGATACGCTTTGGAAAATAAAATTCAATGGCGGGAAGACCTGTCCAATGCAAAAACCGAGTATCTGCGCAATGCACTCCGGCACAAGGTGATTCCACAATGGAAAAAAAAGGATCCTAATTTTGATCAGCAGTTTCAAGAAACACTCAAACATTTGAGCGAGGCTCAAAATGTTTTGGAGGATGTTATTAGTGATTTTAAAATGAACAATTTTATCCCACAAAAACAAGGGTTTAAAATTTCAATCGATGTTTTGAAAGGCCTGTCTTCATTGAATTATTACCTGCATGCGTTGTTTGGCCCCTTCGGCTTTGGGAACTTGGCAGACCTTAAGCAGTTGATGCATTCACAAAGTGGAAAACAACTATTTTCCAATACCCACCGATTGATCAAAGACAGGGAGTGTTTTTTATTGACCCCTAAAGAATCGTCTCCATCCGAATCCTATTCTATTGCCTCTGGATTGAAAACTATTGATACTCCCCTTAGGCTTTTTTTTACCCAAGAAAAAACCTTTAAAAAAGTAGATTCTAAAAGCCTAATGTTAGACAAATCCAAGTTAAAGTTTCCTTTACTACTGAGAAAATGGAAACAAAGTGATTATTTTTATCCCAACGGTTTGAAGGGAAGCAAGAAATTGAGCAAATATTTTAAAGACGAGAAATATTCCCTTTTGGAAAAGGAAGCCCAGTGGTTGCTTTGCTCTGGAGAGGATATTGTTTGGGTGGTTGGAGAAAGGGCTGATCAGCGTTTCTTGGCCAATGCTGAAACAAAAGACAAGTGGTTAATTCGCTACGATGATTAAAAAAGGCTTTTTTCTATTATTTTTTTGTACACTGGGACTCCAGGCACAAGAACCCGTGGTTTGGACAACCGACATAGAAAAGACAACGGATATGGAATACTTGCTGATTTTTAAAGCATCGGTCCAACCCAAATGGCATTTGTATTCACAAAACCTTCCCAAAGACGGTCCTTTGCCTACCGAGTTTATCTTTGAAGGGTTAGATACTGCTTTTGAATTGCTTGGAAAAACTGAAGAAAGTAAAACCGTCACGGCCTTCGATCCTGTTTTTGAAATGGATTTATCTTGGTTTGAGGGAAAGGCAACTTTCCGGCAAAAAATCCGATTGCTCCAACCCGAGCTTGGGACAGTCTCTGGAGAGATCAATTTTCAAGCCTGTGACGATAAAATATGTATTTTTAGAAGCGAACCCTTTCGCTTTGTTTTGGATCCCTCCAAAGCCATTTCAGTAACACAAAAAACCGTTGATCCGGAAAGTTTAAAAAAATCGGAGGCATTGGAGTTGCCACTTAAAAATAGGCAGTTTTTGATCCAAAATCAAAGTCAAAATAGTGATAAGCGTTTGCTAAACTTATTTTTATTGGGTTTTATAGGCGGCTTTATTGCGCTGCTCACCCCTTGTGTTTTTCCAATGATACCCCTTACGGTTTCCTTTTTTCTTAAGCAGAGTTTAAGCAAAAGAAAAGGGGTGGGACGTGCCTTGATTTATGGGTTTTTTATACTGTTGATCTATATCTTGATGAGTTTACCCTTTCACTTTTTGGATACGCTCGATCCTCAAATATTAAATACGTTATCGACCAATATAGTAATGAACTTGATCTTTTTTGCGGTATTTGTCTTTTTTGCCTTTTCATTTTTTGGCTATTACGAATTGACCTTACCCAGCAGTTGGGGGAATCGTTCTGATGCTGCCTCCGCCGGTGGTGGAGTGTTGGGGATCTTTTTTATGGCACTTACTTTGGCTATTGTATCTTTCTCATGTACAGGTCCTATATTGGGCTCATTACTTGCCGGTTCACTAACGGTAGAGGGTGGAGCTGACCAACTGACTGTGGGTATGGCCGGCTTTGGATTTGCCTTAGCACTTCCTTTTGGCTTATTGGCCTTTTTTCCCAACGCCCTCAAATCCATCCCCAAATCGGGTGGATGGATGACCAAGGTTAAAGTAACTTTGGGCTTTTTGGAATTGGCATTAGCCTTAAAGTTTTTGTCCAATGCCGATTTGGTAGGGAATTGGGGGATACTCAAGCGCGAGATTTTTGTGGGTTTATGGTTGGTGATAGCTTTTTTATTATTTCTGTACCTAATGGGATGGTTGCGCTTTCCTCATGAAGTAAAAGAAACTAAAATCTCAAAAGTTCAACGATTTTTTACTTTTTTGGTATTGATGTTTATTTTCTATTTAATACCTGGTTTGGGAAAAAATCAAGACGGACGCCTCACCCTATTAAGTGGATTTCCTCCTCCGGTATTTTATAGTGTTTATCCCTCTGATTCAGAATGTCCTTTAGGATTGAGGTGTTTTAAGGATTATGAAACCGGTAGGGCTTATGCCGAAGCAGAGGACAAACCTATCTTGTTGGATTTTACCGGTTGGGCCTGTGTCAACTGTAGAAAAATGGAGGAAAATGTGTGGTCCCGACCCGAGGTATTCCGTTTGTTGAATGAGGAGTTTGTTATTATTTCACTCTATATAGATGACCGCAAAGAATTGCCCAAAGCACTTAAGTTTAACTTTCAATATCCCAACGGAAGGATCAAAACCATCAATACCCTAGGGGAAAAGTGGGCGACTTTTCAAACCTTAAATTTTTCTTCAGCATCTCAACCTTATTATGTTTTAATGACCGCCGACGCAACTATACTCAATCCTCCTATTCAATATACCGATACGGCCACCTACAAGGATTGGTTGCTATCGGGTTTGGAACAACATCGACAAAGAGCAAAACAGCCCAATGGTTATGCTTTTTAAAATTGGCTTAGAGGTTAATCCAATAATTGATTTTCAATGTTAGGTTCCAATTTTTGTTGGGTTCCAGCATACGTGTATCACTGCTATTAAACACCAAAAAAATATCAGATGCCGGTTTGTATCTCCATTGAAAACGCGAATTAAAATTCCACAACTTCTGTTGCTCGTTGTATTGATAAAGATTGGAAAAGAAAATATTTTTGGTAAAGGTGAAATTTGATTTTATTCCCAATAGCCAGAATCCATTGGTTCCCCAAGGCTCATCTAGTGTGATGCGGTTGTAGCTTACCAGTGAGTTTAATTCGATATAGGGTTGAAAACGGTATCCCATTTGACTGAAAAAAAGCCATCTTTTCCCATTTTGGAAATAACCTCCGTAGGAGGATTTAAATTCATAGGTGAAAAGACTTTGTGGTTTTGAGTTATATTCCAGATTGCAGGTTTGCCAACTGTGTTCAGTTAAAGCTTGAATACTCTGAATCCCCGTTCTGATGGGATCAAAGTGGTTTTGCAAAACTACGAATTGATTTTCATAGGAAAGCTTAAATTTACTTCTGTCTTTAAAATTCATTTCATAACCAAAGTCTGTTCTACTGTCTATTCTTTCTCCATCAAGATTAAAGAATTGAATATTGCCTATAGAGGGGCCGTGGGACAATATTTTGGAAGTTTGTGTTGGGAAAAATAAATATTTGAATTCGGTGTCAAATTTGAAATATTTAGTGCGAGGAATGTACCCCACTTCGGCATTGTAGTTTTCACCTACATATTCAGCCTGAAAATACCCCGTAAAATATTGATTGCTATAGGTTAAGTTGGAAGCAAAAACAGCATCATCTTCTTGAACTCCAGGGCTAAAGGATTTTAAATACATTAACTTTCCGTTCCAAACATTATCAGCGGAAAAGTAATTGTATTCTAATCCAAAATTTCGGTTGTAATCAGAATAGTTTTCGTTAGGATTCTCCAGTCCACCCAAGAGTTGTTTATTAACAAAAATCATTCCGATAGAGGACCGATCTAAAACCTTTCTTTGCAAACTAAATACACCAAAATTTTCTGCTGCAAATTTATTTTTACTATCCTCTTGGGTTTGAATGTCAAGAAGACCAATTCTCCATTTTTCGTCAATATTACCACTAAGTCTAAAGCCCCCTATGATTGGGTTGTCAAGGCCAATTCTTCGCGAGAAAAAAGGGCGAATGTTGTCATAACCAAAATTGGCAAAAATGTCGGCATTTTCAAGAAAGAATTGTCTTCTTTCAGGAAAGAACAATTCAAATCGATCCAGATTAGTTACTTGTTGATCTACCTCAGCCTGAGAAAAATCGGGATTGAGGGTGATATCCAGGTTAAGAGAGGAAGTCAGATTTAGTTTTACATCGGCACCTGGATTTAACTGATTATTGTTAATATTTTTTTGGGGACTAACAATTTCGCCCGAGAGATAGGGGATAAAGGAAATATTAGATCCTTGAGAGGGAGGAGGGGTATCCCATGCCAAAACACCCGAGTAGGCCATAGTAATAGATGGAAATTGTCGGGGCACTGGTGTCCAACCAGACTTTTCACTAGCCTTTAGATCCAGTCGACTAAAACTTATCCCCCAATGATTAAGGTTATCTTTGTAACGTATTGATTTCAGTGGAATAGCCATTTCAGCAATCCATTTTTCATCATCAAAGGAGACCTGAGAATACCACTTGGTATCCCAGTTCAGGTCGACATTTCGTCCATTGTACATGGTGCCATCCCATTGGGCTCCGTAGGCATTGAGCCCGAAAGCAAAACCAGTGTTCATATTGTTGAAAGGATCGAGTGCCACCAAAAAATTATCGTTTTTTCCAAAACTAAAATCGCGTTTATATGATTCCACTACATAATCACCTCGGATGGTGTTGTTAAAGAAAATTACAGAGATATAGATGTTTTTATTGTCGTAAGTCATCCTAACCTCTGAAGCTTGTGTGGCTGATCTGTCATCATGGGGAAGGATCATTGAGAAATTATCAGCTACATCAGCAATCTCCCAAACTTTTTCATTTAACTGTCCGTCTAAAATTATTTCCTCGGTGGTTTTTACAATATTTAGGATGTAATCTTGATTGATCTTTTGCCCCTTAGCGGTTTGAAAAAAAAACTGCAAGAGAAGGGGAATTAAAAATATTTTGTAAGAGAGGAGCAAAGGCCTATTGATATATGTCATCGAGTTCGGTATTACATATATCTTGAATCAATTCACTAATCTTGTCTGTTACATCATTAAAAAATTTTTTCCCTTTTTCGGGGTTTGATTTTTTGGGGTTACCCACTCCAGTATCATTAGTAACTAATGACCATTTTCTTTCTGTCCATGCCCATTTTTCTCGAAATCCTTTAATCTGATTTTTCTTTTCAAGACCGATTCCAGCCTCTGAAAGCGGTAAGACAAATTCGGGATGAATATGCATCATTATACTTGTTTCCATTTCGTCGGCATGATCCCCCTCCTCCTCAAAGTATTGAGATTTATCCAAGGCATGAAACCAATTACAACTACTGAGCCACATTTCGGGAAAATCCAGGCCTAACTCTCTTAACATTGTTTTAAAATTATTTCCACCATGACTATTGAGAATCAAAAATTTCTTAATTCCCTGGCGGTCAAGCACGGTCAAAACGTCTTTGAGTATCGCCATTTGGGTTGAGGGACTCATATTTATATCTAAATAAATATCTGTCTGACCAGTATTAACACCAAAGGGAATGGTTGGCAAAATCAACACTTTTGACCCTTTTTCCCATGCTTTTTTTCCTGATTCGGCAGCTATGGCATTGGCCTCATAGATATCAGTACCATATGGTAAATGGTAGTTGTGTGCCTCTGTTGCTCCCCAAGGAATAATTGCTAAATCAAAACGCTCTGTTTTTAAATCTTTCCATGTACGCTCTATCAATATATAGGGTCTCATAAAGATGATATTGTATTTAATTATTTGTATTGTCTCAAAATTACAGATAATGTTTGCTAATCTTAAAAATATTGATTTAGGTCGTAGTTTTTTTAATTTTATTAAGACATTTATAAAATTTCATAAATCGGTAGCTATTTGAGAAGGTGCTGTTTTTTTGCGGACTCTCAGAGTATGACAATCTAAGTGTATGAAGCAATCGATTTCATTGCTAAAGTAATCAACTATAAGTAGTTGGAAAGAGGAGGCTGGTTCGGATGAGTTGAGTTTTATTTACTTGTGAAAATAAACTTCTTCAAAAGGAACCCTGAAGCGAGGCCCATAAACCCCTTGTGGCGTCCGAATACCACAACCAATAATCATGCTTATCTGTGCAGTTTTAGGTAAGCCTAATATTTTTTTTACCCGAAGGGAATCAAAGCCTTCCATAGTGCAGGTATCATAACCAAAACCCGCCATACTCACTAAAAAATTTTGAGCAGCCAAGGCGGTACTTTTATGGGCAACTACGCGCATGTCTGACTTTTTCACCTGACGATAAACCACCTTTTTTATTCCTTTGATATGGGTAGCAACACTATTTAACCATCCACCCAAATTCCCGACACCATATATTTTGGGGAGTATTTTTTGGTAATATGAAATTGCTGATTTTATCTTTTTGGGATCTTTATTATTAGACTTTTCGTACTCAGATTTGATAAAATCTACATTGGAGGCAATCCTTTTTTTCCAGAGGTCTTTCCTCACTACGGGAATCACGAACTGCTTGGCGGTTTTCGCTGCAGGTTGGTTAAAGCAAGCGGTTACAATTTTTTTTATTATTTCTGCATCGGTAATGTGATAAAACTCCCAAAGTTGTAGATTGCTGCTATTGGGGGCAAGTGCTCCCTGTTCAATGCATCTTTTGACGATATCGGGATCTATATCTTTTTTTTCATCAAAAACCCTTACAGACCGTCGATATAAAATGGCTTCGCTTACTTTCTTTTCAGACATTAAAGATTTTTTAATAAAAATTTTAACAAAGATAAGGACTTTGGATAAGGAGCATAGCGCCCTGGAAGATCAAACCAAAAAGATCGTTTTATAATGGGTTTTTCATGGGTGAAATTTTTAAAACTGTATTTTCCATGATAGGCTCCTATTCCACTGTGACCAACCCCGCCAAAAGGTAGATTGTCATTTGCGAATTGTATAATGGAATCGTTGGCCACTCCACCTCCAAAGGAATAGCGATGAAAGAGTTTGTTGATGAATTTTTTTCTTTTAGAAAAGACATAGAAAGCTAATGGACGTTCTCTTTTTTTCAGTATGTTATGAATATCTTCTTCCTCTTTGTAGCCAGTGATTGGTAGAATGGGGCCAAAAATTTCCTCTTGCATCAGTTCACTCTCTAAAGGGGGATTTTCTATCAGTGTAGGGCCAAAAAATAATTTTTTTTCGTCCATTTGTCCACCATAAACAAGCTTTTGGTTTTGGAGTGATTTTTTAAGTTTATTGAAGTGTTTTTGGTGAACGATCCTACCATAGTCAGTTGAATCTTGCTGGTTTTTTCCAAAAGATTTTTCAATATGTAAGATTATTTCTTGGATCAACTTATCTTTAATGTTTTCGTGAACCAAAAGGTAATCCGGTGCGATACAAGTCTGCCCACAGTTGAGGAATTTGCCCCATACCAATCTTTTTGCGGTGATGCTAACGGGCGCTGTTTCATCGACTATGCAAGGACTTTTTCCGCCTAGCTCCAAGGTAGTGGGAGTGAGATATTCAGCTGCGGCTTTGGCTACGATTTTACCAACTACCGTACTTCCTGTAAACATGATGTAATCCCATTGTTTTTTCAGAAGTGTAGTAGCGGTGGAGGCATCTCCTTCAATTACTGCCACATGTTCCTCGTCAAAAACTGCTTCTATGATAGAATGTATTATGCTTGCTGTATGGGGGGCAAACTCTGATGGTTTTAAAACAACAGTATTACCTGCTGCAACAGCACCTACTAAGGGGGTCACAGACAGCTGGAAAGGATAATTCCAGGGGCTTATGATCAAGGTTTTTCCATAAGGTTCAGGTACTATGTAGTCTTTAGAGGGGAAATTAATCAAGCTGCTTTTGGCTCGATGAGGTCTGTTCCACAGTGGTAGCATCTTAATCATTTTGGCAATCTCCTTCTCAACCAAAACCGTTTCAGAAGCCATTGACTCAAAGCCCGATTTACTCAAGTCATTTTTTAGGGCTTCATAAATGTCTTTTTCCCTTTTACCTAATTCTTTTTGCAAAGCCTTTAGCTTTTTGATCCTAAAGGCGTTAGGTAGGGTTATTTGAGAGTCAAAAAATACTTTTTGCTTTTGATACAAATTATCAATCGCTTTAGAAGTTTTATATTTCATTGTTTGGTATTTTTAGACTTCTATTTTATAAATATAACTTAAATAGATTTGTTTTTATTTTTTCTTGGTTTGAATGTATCATTAAACATCTTTTAAATATTTGATAATCATATCATTATAATGATTTGAATTAATTTGGGTATAGTGTAAAACAGTTGAAAAATTATGGCCAACGGTTGTTAGCCATTAAATTAGTATCAAATTTGAAACATGGCGCTTAATAAATTCAGTCAACGTGTTACACAAGATCCTACTCAGCCTGCGGCCCAAGCCATGCTTCATGCCATCGGCATGACAGATGAGGATTTTGAAAAACCGTTGATAGGTATTGCCAGTACAGGTTACGAGGGTAACCCGTGTAATATGCACCTCAATGAGCTTTCAGTTCATGTCAAGGAAGGTATTGCGCCCTACCAAATGTTGGGTTTGATTTTCAATACCATTGGCGTGAGTGACGGAATTTCCATGGGGACTCCAGGTATGCGATTTTCTCTCCCTTCGCGAGATGTTATTGCTGATTCGGTTGAGACCGTCGTTCAGGCCATGTCATATGATGGAGTAGTCACCGTAGTGGGTTGCGACAAAAATATGCCAGGTGCATTGATGGGGATGTTACGACTTAACCGTCCAAGTATATTAGTATACGGAGGAACCATTGCCTCGGGATGTGTCAGAGATAAAGAATTGGATGTTGTTTCTGCTTTTGAGGCTTGGGGAGAAAAAGTAGCCGGTAAAATAGATGAAAACGAATATAAAAAGGTAATTCGAAATGCGTGCCCCGGGGCTGGAGCATGCGGAGGAATGTATACTGCAAATACTATGGCTTCCGCCATTGAAGCTTTGGGGATGTCATTACCCTACAGTTCATCAAACCCGGCTGTCAGTCAAGAAAAAATAGAAGATTGTAAAGCCGTAGGTTCAGCTATGAGGAAACTAATAGAAATAGATCTAAAGCCATTGGACATAGTTACCAAAAATTCTCTTGAAAACGCTTTACGTTTAATATCTGTACTGGGAGGATCTACCAATGCTGTTTTACATTTTTTGGCCATCGCACATGCTGCGGGTATTGACTTGTCCATAGATGATTTTCAAAAGATCAGTGATACAACTCCTTTTCTAGCCGACCTCAAACCAAGTGGTAAATATTTAATGAAAGACCTTCATGCTATCGGAGGTATCCCTGCTGTATTGAAATTTATGCTTGGAAATGGGATGCTTCACGGTGATTGTATTACAATTACAGGTAAAACCTTGGCCGAAAATCTATCAGAAGTTTCCCCTTTAAAAGCGGGTCAAGACTTGATAAGACCTCTTGAAAATCCGATCAAACCCACCGGACATATTAGAATCCTTAAAGGAAACTTAGCAACATTAGGGTCAGTAGCTAAGATAACTGGAAAAGAAGGTTTGAAGTTTGTTGGCCCTGCAAGAGTTTTTGATGGTGAATATGATGCTAACGCTGGAATAGGAGCCGGAAAAGTTAAAAAAGGAGATGTAGTGGTGATCCGTTACGAGGGGCCAAAAGGTGGTCCTGGAATGCCTGAAATGTTAAAACCAACAGCTGCCATTATGGGTGCAGGATTGGGAAAAGATGTCGCTTTGATTACTGATGGAAGGTTTTCAGGAGGAACCCACGGTTTTGTAGTAGGACATATAGTTCCAGAGGCTCAAGAGGGAGGAGTAATTGGTTTATTGAAAGACGGTGACATCATCACTATTGATGCTGAAACCAACACCTTGAGTGTGAATTTATCAGATAAAGAAATTGAGAACAGAAAAAAAAATTGGGTACAACCTCCATATAAGTTTTCTAAGGGGGTTTTACACAAATATATAAAAACTGTGTCCACTGCCTCAGAAGGTTGTGTCACCGATAATTAATCAAATGAAAACAAAGGATCAAATTGCCTTACAAGAGGTAGTAACAAAAAGTATCAAAATTAGTGGCGCCGAAGCCGTGATTAGATGTTTATTGGCCGAGGGTATTGACTTGATTTACGGTTACCCCGGTGGAGCTATTATGCCCGTTTACGATGAATTGTACAAGTTTCAGGATCAATTGAATCATGTGTTGACTCGTCATGAACAGGGGGCAACACATGCGGCACAAGGCTATGCGAGAACTTCTGGAAAAGTCGGAGTCGCCATCGCAACCTCAGGTCCGGGGGCTACAAATCTTGTAACAGGAATTGCCGATGCACAAATCGACTCTACTCCTATGGTTTGTATAACAGGACAGGTGGGATCTCATCTTTTGGGTTCCGATGCTTTTCAAGAAACTGACATTATTGGTATTTCCACTCCAGTGACTAAATGGAATTATCAAATCACAAATGCTGATGAAATTCCTGAAATTTTTGCTAAAGCTTTTTACATTGCCAAATCAGGTAGACCAGGTCCCGTTTTGATCGACATTACAAAAAATGCTCAGTTTGAAACTCTGGATTTTAATTATCAAAAATGTACAGGGGTAAGAAGTTATAAACCAGCTCCCGCTTTGGATACTCAAGCTGTTACCCAAGCAGCTGAAATGATTAACAATGCAAAAAAACCTTTTATTGTTTGGGGTCAGGGGGTCATTTTGGGCGGAGCTGAGGACGAATTCAAAACCTTTGTGGAAAAGTCCGGTATTCCTGCCGCATGGACTATTTTGGGACTATCTGCACTTCCAACAGCTCATCCACTTAATGTAGGTATGGTGGGGATGCATGGAAATTACGGACCCAATTTGTTGACAAACGAATGTGATCTTTTAATTGCGATTGGAATGCGATTCGATGACCGTGTAACAGGAAATTTAGATACTTACGCCAAACAAGCCAAGATTATTCATTTTGAGATTGATCCTGCTGAAATAAATAAAAATGTTAAGGTCGATATACCTTTACTTGGAGATTGCAAAGAGAGTTTGCGTAGCTTGATCCCTTTGATTCAGAAAAAATCCCATAACCAATGGATAGATCGTTTTGATGAATTGATGAAAGTGGAGGTCAAAGAAGTCATAGATAAGGATTTATATCCCCAAAAAGAGGGTTTGACAATGGGTGAAGTCATTGTTTCCATTAACAAACATACCCGAGGGGATGCTGTTTTGGTGACTGATGTAGGACAACACCAAATGGTGGCTTGTAGATATACAGATTTTGTTCGTTCAAGAAGTAATGTCACTTCAGGTGGACTAGGAACAATGGGTTTTGCGCTTCCAGCAGCCCTAGGGGCTAAAATGGGGGCTCCCGAAAGAGAGGTTGTGGCTGTGATCGGCGATGGGGGATACCAGATGACAATTCAAGAATTGGGAACTATTTTTCAAACTCAAGCTGCTGTGAAAATTGTAGTTTTAAACAATGAGTTTTTGGGGATGGTAAGGCAGTGGCAACAATTATTTTTTGATAAACGTTATGCCTCTACAGAGATGGTAAATCCTGATTTTATAACAATTGCAAAAGGGTATTATTTGGATGCTAAGAAAGTTGATAAAAGAGAAAATCTTGACGCTGCAGTGGCCGAAATGATTGCCTCTGACAAACCTTATTTCCTTGAGGTATGTGTTGAAAAAGAGGACAATGTTTTTCCTATGATTCCGACTGGAGCATCGGTTTCTGACATACGTCTTAAATAATTGTAATCAAAATGGAGAAAACTTTTACCATTTCGATCTATTCTGAGAACAACGTTGGCTTGTTAAATCGCATCTCATCAATTTTTTTGAAGCGTCATATAAATATTGAAAGTTTGACAACTTCACAGTCCGAAATCAAAGACGTTTTCAGGTTCATTATCATTGTTAAACTACAAGAGGAAGGTGTAAAAAAACTTATCAAGCAAATTGAAAAACAGGTCGATGTTATCAAAGCTTTTTATCATACCGATGAAGAAACTATTTTTCAAGAAAGTGCTCTATATAAAGTAAAGTCAAGTGCTTTATTTGAAGAAAGACACATTCAAAACATTATTAAAGAATCACATGCCAATATAGTTACAGTTTCACCAGAGTATTTCGTTATAGAAAAAACAGGATTCCGAAACGAAACTGACCGTTTGTATCAAGATTTAGCTCCTTTTGGATTGCTTCAATTTGTTCGATCAGGACGTATCTCAGTTACAAAATCTAAAATGGGCATCAGCGAAATCCTTAAAAAATTTAAATCAGATAATTAACATAAACCCATCATCATAATGGCAAATTATTTTAATCAACTTTCACTAGCAGATAAATTATACCAACTCGGACAATGTCGTTTCATGGATCAATCGGAATTTGAACTAGGTGTTAACGCACTCAAAGGGAAAAAAATCGTGATCGTGGGATGTGGAGCTCAAGGGCTCAACCAAGGTCTCAACATGCGCGATTCTGGATTGGACATCAGCTATACTTTGCGCCAAGGAGCCATTGACCAAAAAAGAGCTTCCTACCAAAATGCTGTTGACAACAATTTTAATGTTGGTAACTACGAAGAGATGGTTCCAACAGCCGATGTTGTAATAAATCTCACTCCCGATAAGAATCACAGTTCGGTGATCGAAGTTGTTGTCCCACTGATGAAAAAAGGTGCAACACTTTCTTACTCACATGGCTTTAACATTGTAGAGGAGGGAATGACCGTTAGAAAAGATTTGACTGTTATTATGGTTGCACCCAAATGTCCAGGGTCTGAAGTAAGAGAAGAATTTTTGAGAGGATTTGGTGTTCCCACATTGATCGCTGTTCACCCCGAAAATAATCCCTATGGACATGGGTTGGAATATGCAAAGGCATATGCTGTTGCGACAGGAGGACATAGAGCAGGAGTATTAGAGTCCTCTTTTGTGGCCGAGGTAAAATCTGATTTGATGGGAGAGCAAACCATACTGTGTGGTGTATTACAAACTGGTTCTATTTTAAGTTTTGATAAAATGGTTGAGAAAGGAGTCGACCCTGGGTATGCAGCCAAATTGATTCAATATGGGTGGGAGACTATTACTGAGGCCCTAAAGCATGGTGGAATTACCAATATGATGGATCGTCTCTCAAATCCAGCAAAAATTAAAGCTTTTGAACTTTCCGAAACCCTTAAAGAAATCCTTACGCCATTATTTCAAAAGCATATGGATGATATTATGTCTGGATATTTTTCCAAAACCATGATGGAGGATTGGGCCAATGACGATAAAAATCTTCTCGAATGGAGAGCTGCTACTGGGGAAACTGCTTTTGAAAAAACTACCATTACTGATAAAGAAATTCCTGAACAAGAATATTTTGACCACGGAGTTTTGATGGTTGCCTTTGTTCGTGCTGGAGTAGAGTTGGCCTTTGACACCATGGTGGCCTCAGGGATTAAAGAAGAGTCTGCTTACTATGAATCACTTCACGAAACTCCCCTAATCGCCAATACCATAGCGCGTAAAAAATTGTTTGAAATGAACCGTGTCATATCAGACACAGCTGAGTATGGATGTTATCTGTTTGATCATGCCGCAAAACCTTTATTGGTTGATTTTATGAAAGGCATTGATACTGATGTTATAGGAAAATCTTTTGCTGAGGGGAAAGGAAACAGCGTCGACAATCGCAAATTAATCGATGTAAATGAAATTATTCGTTATCATCCTGTAGAGCTCATCGGCTATGAACTTAGAGAGTCTATGACCGAAATGAAAAAGATCGTCTAATACGATAAAACTTCGTTTATTATCATTAAAAGCTAATTTTTTAGGGGTTGTCAGGATTAATATTTCATTGCCTTTGACTAAAATTGTTTAACTTTGTCTGATAAAAATAAAACAAAACTATAATATAATGAGTAATGTTTTAATCCAATCCGACATTAAGCACATCAAAGCTAGTCACATACCCGAGGAGTACAAACCTCGATTGACCAATTTCAATCAGTATCTTATTGATGGGGAATTGAAAACTTGGAATGGTAATATGACAGATGTTTTTTCGACCATTAGAACAGAGAATCAGAATGGTGAAATGGCTCCCACGCTTTTGGGTTCTGTACCCGATATGGAATCTGAATCCGCTTTAAAAGCACTTGAATCTGCTAAAAAAGCTTTTGACAGGGGAAAAGGACAGTGGCCTACCATGCGGGTTAGAGAGCGGTTGAATTGTCTCGAACGTTTTGCTGATAAAATGAAGCTCCACCGAGAGGAGGTTGTTAAGCTATTGATGTGGGAAATTGGTAAAACACTTGCAGATTCTCAAAAAGAGTTTGATCGAACAGTTGATTACATTTACGATACTATTGAAGCATATAAAAAATTGGACCAAAAGAGTGCCAAGTTCGAAAAAGAAGGCGGCATTTACGCCCACATTAGAAGAAGCCCATTAGGAGTGGTCTTGTGTTTAGGGCCGTATAATTACCCCTTAAACGAAACCTTTTGTTTGTTGATCCCTGCCATTGTAATGGGTAATACCGCCATATTTAAACCTGCAAAGCACGGTGTGCTTCTGATAACCCCCCTCTTAGAAGCTTTTCAGGAATGTTTTCCTCCAGGCGTAGTAAACATTCTCTTTGGTCGAGGTAGAAAAATTGCACAGCCAATTATGAAAACCGGCCATGTTGATGTTTTGGCATTGATTGGTCACAGTTCGTCAGCGGTATCCCTACAAGACGAACACCCCAACAAAAATAGACTTCGATTGGTATTAGGTCTTGAGGCCAAAAACCCTGGTGTTATTTTACCAGATGCTGACTTAGATCATACTGTTAAAGAGTGTATTTCTGGAACACTGTCATACAATGGACAACGTTGCACTGCCCTTAAGGTGCTGTATGTCCACGAGTCTATTGTCGATGAATTCAATAAGAAATTTTCCAAGGCCGTAGATAATTTAAATTTTGGTTTGCCATGGGACAAGGATGTTTTTTTGACTCCACTCCCAGAACCCAATAAACCCCAATACATCAAAGATCTTATCGAGGATGCCTTATCTAAAGGTGCAAAAGTGATGAATAAAAAGGGAGGACAGATGTCAGAAAATTATACTTATCCAGCAGTAATTTATCCTGTCAATGATACCATGGACCTCTATCATGAGGAGCAATTTGGACCAGTAATTCCCATCATTTCCTATAAAGACATTAATGAGCCTTTGGAGGCCATGTCCGTATCAGATTATGGTCAGCAGGTAAGTCTTTTTGGCAGAGACGTGCGAAAAATAGGACCGCTTATCGATATATTGGCCAACTTAGTTTGTCGTGTGAATCTTAATAGCGCATGCCAAAGAGGACCCGACGTTTACCCATTTACAGGCAGAAAAAATTCTGCTGTAAGCACATTGAGTGTTTATGATGCTTTAAGGTCTTTTTCGATAAGAACATTTGTTGCATCTAAAGATAATCCTTACAATAATGAAATTTTAGAAAGCCTTTTGAACTCTAACGAGTCCAATTTTGTTTCTTCTGATTACATATTATAATTCTTAATTTTTGTTTTTTTGGTTAAGTTTCATTCTTTCATAGCAAATGTGTTGTGAAGAATAGCTTAAATAGTATTGTAGCTTACAATCTAACCTGTACAATATCATTACTTTTCACATACAAATTTCAGATTAAAATTATCTCAATCAATATTTTTCCTTTGCCACTGCAGTTGTTTATCCATCTTATCGAACATGAGTAATTCTGCGTAAAATTGCCAATCAAAAGTATGTAATTGATTTGCTAAGTGATGATGATGATCCTGATCTAATATATAGTCATTAGGTTTATGAATTATTCTTGTTTTAGAATAAGTTTTCTCAACTTTATCTCTTAAGTTGTAAAAATCCAATTTAAGCTGCATGATTTTCGCTTTTTCGATCAGTCTTTCTTCATCGTTAGAGGCATAATCAAAACGTTTTAGGGCCAATAAAATTTTGGGTGTGAAACCTGCTATTTCGTTCACCCTTTGATAAACCTCAAGGGCATAAGAGTTCCTTTTGGCTAGCTTTTGCATTTGCTCGATTTTTTGACCAATTTTGGTGCTGTTTTCTATCATTTTCTCTGCAATGGATAGACGTTCTTTATTTTTAATGGTCCATTGACCAGAGTTCCTGTCATCAGGGAGCTCGATCAATCCATTTTCCTCGGGACTTTCCATTTCCTTCAGGTAGTTTCTTTTGTTGCCTTGGAGTAAAATATTTTTCCATTGACCAACCGATTCCTCCAGGGAATCTATAAAAGCAAATTCTTTATCTGCCAATGCAAAAGAAAATTCTCTTTGGCGGAAGGCACTTTTGAGCTCGCTTTTGCTAAGTTGATCTCCCGACCAGGTATCGTTGGCAAAAGCGATGATTCCTCGGTGGTATAATTCAAAATGTGGGGAGTCGTCATCCCAAAGGGTCAATAACAGTCCGTTTAGGCCTGTTTCGATAGAAGATAAAGCAAAAGAGCGAATGTTTTTCATATTGCTTTCCCTTTGAGGCATCAAAACCCATCTGGTTTGTCCGGCAGTAGCTCCCATAACTTTGAGTCCTTGATCTCGAAACCACTGCATGGTTTTCGTATTTCCATATGCCTCAGGTGTGTGATAATTCCAACGCATATAGATGCAGTTTTTTGGAAATTGGGGTAGAAATTCCTCCAAATTTTTCTGATTGACATTCCAAATGCTATCTACTTTTACTTTGGGCATTTCAGGGCGGAACATAGGGCGATATAGACCGGTTTGTTTTAGAGGCATATCATCCCAAAAAATGGGTATTCTGCCTTGTTTTTCAGCAAACTGGCAAACTTTATTTAACCAAATCAATTGTAGCTCAAGGGGAGTCTTTCCACTGTTTCTTCCGGTAGTTTTTACCTCGTCACCTCCCACATGGAGGTATTTTCCGTGGGGTAAGGCCTCTAATGCGTCAAGATACAGATCATACTGCACTTTATAGGTTTCGGGATTGAGGGGATCAAAAGCCCAATCACTTTCAGGGTTATCTCTTAGAGATTTGTATTGTTCGTGCTTTAGAACAAATGAGGCATGTCCCAACCCCTGAACCAAGGGGGAAATCGAAATATTTCGTTTGCGGGCATATTCACTTAATTTTTGCCATTGTTCAATTGTCAAAGCATCTGAAGAACCAACTAAAGGCTGTCTTTTATATTTTATTTTGTCTTCAACTTCAGCAATTATGGCATTGATCTTGTATTTTTTGAGTTTGTCAATCAGACTATAGTAATAATCCAAAGTCTCTCTGTGGTGTTTAATGTCCAAGTGAATGGCACGGTAGGAGAGTAGGGGGTAGTCTTTGATATGACATAAAGGTAGTTTTACTCCTTGCTCTCCAGCATCCTCCATTAATTGTTCTAATGTTGCCAATCCATAGATCAGTCCTGCTTGATCTTTGGCGTTAATTTGAACTTGATCCACATTGATATCCAATATATAACCTTCAGATTTTAGATCAAGTTCCGGATTAATGGAATATACTAATTGGGCTTGTTCTATAATGTTCGTGGCCTTTGCTTCCTCCAAAAAATCACTTCCAGGAGGTAGGGTATTTGAGGTGGGGCTGTGGTGAAACTCAATATCAGATTTTTTGAGATCACTTTTTCCTTTGATTTCCCATTCCTGAGGTTGAGGTAAAATCTTGAAAACACCTTCACTATTATTGGGTTTACACGATAGGGAAAGGATTGAAATGAGAAGTATAAAATATCTTTTTTTCATTTTATCATATATTTTAATCGGTTGTTTTTTCTTTGTGTGAGGATCGATAGAGCCCAAAATTGGAAATGGCAACCGTATTATTTGCTTTAGTAATTCTCAATCTTATTTTGCGAGTATTAACTGGAGGAATTCTAATAATCCTTTTATAACCAATGGTGGTTCCTTTAAAAATAGTTTCCCAACCATTACTTCCAATGACATCAATTTCGAATCTACTGATGCGCTGTCCAAATCTAATGGGTTCTTGGATCATAATTCGATCAAAAATATTATTTTCATTCAAATCAATTTCAAGAATTGCTGGAAAAATACCGTCGTCAGTAGCCCAATAAGTCATGGGATTTTCATCGAGGATATTTCTCGGGGCAAACTTAGGGTGTTTTTTACGAGTATTGTTTGCTGAAGCAATTTGATCTTTTGCCAAGTCTGTTGCAAAAGATTCATCAATAATAGCTCTAAAATCAATAAGGGCTTGAACATCATTTTCGTGTATAATTCCTCTTTTATCAGGAGGAAGGTTTAGTAAAAGGAGGGAATTTCTCCCCACAGATTTGTAGTAAATATCTGCCAATTGTTGGGGTGTTTTGACCAAGCTGTCCTGATCGGCATGGTAGAACCAACCAGGACGTATCGAGACATCGCATTGCCCCACGATCCATTTTGTACCTTTTGGATCACCTGTATTGAGGTAATCTGTCTTTGAAGCGCCGATGGTTAAACTGTCTGTGTTTATGGTGGACCAAAAAGTACTTCCTGCAAAGCCTTTTTCATTACCGATCCAGTGCACATCGGGGCCGGCATCGGAAAATATTTTAATGTTGGGTTGTAGATTTTTTACAAAGGCAATAATGTCTTCCCAACCATAGTAGGTTTCTCTATCGATTTTTCTAATCTCATTGGCACCACCATAAAAACCATCGCCACCATTGGCACCGTCAAACCATATCTCATTGATTTCTCCATATTGGGTCAGTAACTCTTCCAACTGATTTTTGTAATAGGTAATATAGGCCTTAGTACCATAGTCTTTGTGGTTACGATCCCAAGGGGAAAGGTAAAGTCCTGCCTTAAGGCTATATTTTTTACAGGCGGCTACAAATTCTCTTACCACATCGCCATTCCCGTTTTTGTAGGGACTGTTTTTTACACTGTGTTCAGTGAATTGACTGGGCCAAAGGCAAAAACCATCGTGGTGTTTGGCAGTTAGGATTAATTGTTTCATTCCCGCAGCTTGAGCTGTTTTTACCCATTGATCTACGTCCAATGCTAGGGGATTAAAAATTTCGGGACTTTCATCTCCATACCCCCATTCTTTGTCAGTAAATGTGTTGACCGTAAAGTGGATAAACCCGATCAATTCCATTTGCTGATAAGTGATCAATTTTTGGGAGGGTACTATGGTATTTGGAATTAAGTCAGGGGGAGTAATGGACTGGCATGCAAATAAAAATAGTGAAAGTCCTGCGATAATGTATTTAATATTCATTTTACTTTTATGCTACTATGTTTAAATGAGGATCGAGCAGATCAAATGCATCAGATCAAAGTAATACACCCTTTAAATTAGTTGGTATAGTCGATATTTTTATCATCATGAAATTTTTATAATTTATAATAATAACTGTGTTTATGGTTATTTCTAGCCAGTAGCAAGATTTGGCAATTCTAAATTAGAAAAAAAGGATAAATCACAAAAATCCTCCAAATTGGAGGTTAAAAATTTTATGTTTAAAAGATTGTCTATACGATCTTTGAAGTAAGGTAATCGCCAACCTCACTCGTTTTAAATGCTTTGGCACCCACTTCTACTAGGTCCTCGGTCACGATGCCTTCGACAAGGGATTGATCGACTACCTTACGGATCAAAGCACCTTCCTGTTGCAATCCAAATGACATTTCAAACATCATGGCTGCAGAAAGTACAGTGGCAAGTGGATTGGCGATATTCTTTCCGGCAGCTTGTGGGAAAGAACCGTGAATTGGTTCATATAGACCGATATCAGCACCAACAGAGGCTGAGGGCATTAAGCCCATAGATCCAGATATAACCGATGCTTCATCGGTTAGTATGTCTCCAAAAAGATTTTCGGTGATCAACACGTCATAACTGTTAGGCCATTGTACCAACCGCATGGCCACAGCATCTACAAATTCGTAAGCAACCTCCACATCGGGATAATCATTTTCCATGGCCTGAACAGTTTCGCGCCATAGACGTGAGCTTTCCAGTACATTGGCTTTGTCCACACAACATAATTTTTTTCTTCGGGTCATGGCGAGGTCAAATCCTTTTTTGGCCAGTCTTTCGATTTCTCTACGAGTATAGGTACAAGTATCAAAGGCGGTATGACCATTGTCTTTACGTCCTCTTTCTCCAAAATAGATTCCACCTGTGAGTTCTCTTAAGAACAACAAGTCAGTACCTTCAATACGTTCTCTTTTTAACGGGGATTTATCTATAAGAGACGGAAAGGTAAATGTAGGACGAACATTGGCAAATAAACCAAGCATTTGACGCATCTTAAGTAGACCTTGTTCGGGTCTGACTTTTGCCGAGGGATCATTGTCAAATCGAGGGTGACCAATGGCGCCAAATAACACGGCATCGGAACTGACACAAATTTGATGCGTCTCATCGGGATAGGGTTCACCAACAGCTTCGATAGCTGCCGCTCCAGTCAGAGCCGGTAACCAAATGATGTCGTGATTGAACTTTTTTGCGATGGCGTCGCAGACTTTTACGGCTTGGTCAATAACTTCTGGACCAATGCCGTCACCGGCCAACAAGGCGATTTTTAATTGCATTATCTAGATATGATGTTTAACATTTTTTCTGTGGCTTTTATAGCCGAAACAGTTTGATCGGAGTCTAAACCACGGGTGATAAATTCTTTACCACCATTTTTCCATGTGATCAAGGTTTCGCACAAGGCATCGGAATTGCTTCCAGGAGGAATGCGAACAGCATAGTCTGTTAACATTGGAAGGGTCATTTTTTTCTTTTGATATATTTTTTTGATCGCATTCATAAAGGCATCAAACTGTCCGTCACCCGAAGCACTTTCCTCCAAAATATCTCCATCTATATTTATGGAAACCACAGTACTGGGGTGTAAACCCTTAGAGTGGGTAAGTACATATGATTCAACTTTAACTTTTTGTTCTGTATCACTTTTTAGTACATCGGAGATAATATAAGGTAAATCCTCGGTGGTAACGATTTCTTTTTTGTCCCCCAATTCAATGATACGTTGAGTAACTTTTTTTATTTCCTGATCGTTAAGGGTAACCCCTAGTTTCTGAAGATTTTTTTGGATATTGGCTTTTCCAGAAGTTTTACCCAAAGCATACTCTCGAGTTCTTCCGAAACGCTCTGGTAATAGGTCATTGAAATATAGGTTTTTCTTTTTGTCTCCGTCAGCATGAATCCCTGCAGTTTGCGTAAATACGTTTTGTCCAACTACAGGTTTATTTGCAGGAATTCTAAACCCGGTAAAAGTAGCTACAAGTTTACTGACTCTATACAATGAGGATTCGTTGATATTTATTTTAATCTCTGGCATAAAATCTTTAATTGCGGCTACCGTGCTTGCCATGGGTGTGTTTCCTGCGCGTTCTCCCATACCATTTACTGTTAGGTGTATACCATGACAACCTGCTCTCACTGCTTCCAAAGCATTTGCAACACTTAAATCGTAATCGTTGTGTCCATGAAAATCAAAATGGATTTTAGGATGATTTTGAATCATCTCAGAGATGAATGAAGACGTTTCGTAATAAGTCATTACACCGAGTGTATCAGGTAAAAGAACCCGTTTGATGGGTAGGGTGGCTACAAAATTCAAAAAATCTTTTACATAATCCGGAGAATTCCGCATTCCATTACTCCAGTCCTCTAAATAGATATTGGTAATAATTCCCTCAGCTTTCGCTTCGAAGACATTTTTTTCAATGTCCTTAAAGTGTTGGTCGGGAGTTTTTTTAAGTTGGTGTTTCAGATGGTTGAGAGATCCTTTAGTAAGAAGGTTTTGTACTTTTGCATTTGCCAAATTCATCCAATCAATTGAGGCACCATCATCAACAAAGGTAAGTATCTCGATCCTTTGATTTTGACCAACCTCTTGGGCCCATTGGGTGATTTCTTTTACGGCATTGAGTTCACCCTCTGAAACCCGAGCTGAAGCAACTTCGATACGATCTACATTGAGGTCTTCTAACAATAGCTTAGAAAGAGTCAATTTTTCAGCAACCGAAAAAGATACACCGGAGGTTTGTTCCCCGTCTCGCAGGGTGGTATCCATGATCTCAATGGTTCTTTTTTTCATTACTTTTTGTGCAAACAAATGATACTATAGAGGACTGTCTTTAGCAAATTCTTTTATATCCTTTTTGATATTCAAAAGATAGTCAATATCATCAAAACCATTGGTCATGTTTTCCTTTTTGTAGGGATTTATCTCAAAAGCTTCCGAACTGCCTGTTTTGTCAATAATTACTTTTTGATTTGGAAGATCTACAGTGAGGGTACTTTTGGGATTCTCATCAATGGCAGCGAAAATATTTTCTAAAAATTCTGGACTGATCTGAACAGGCAATACACCGATATTCAAACAATTATTTCTAAAAATATCAGCAAAAAAACTTGAGATAACGCAGCGGAATCCATAATCATATATCGCCCAGGCTGCATGTTCTCTTGAAGAACCTGAACCAAAGTTTTTAGCTCCTACAAGTATTTTACCACTATAGGTAGGGTTGTTAAGAACAAAATCCTCTTTGGGGGTATCATCGTTATTGTAACGCCAGTCTCTAAAAAGATTTTCACCAAAACCAATCCTTTCGGTGGCTTTTAAAAATCGTGCAGGGATTATCTGATCCGTATCCACATTTTCGATGGGAAGGGGTACGGCTGTAGAATTGAGAATATCAAATTTATCGTATGCCATTAGGAATTAATTAGGGTTCTTGGATCGGTTACTTTTCCTGTTACCGCTGCAGCGGCAGCCATGATTGGACTTGCTAGTAAAGTTCTAGAGCCTGGGCCTTGTCGTCCTTCAAAATTTCGATTGGAGGTACTTACTGCATATTTCCCCTGAGGAACTTTGTCGTCGTTCATGGCCAAACAGGCCGAACAACCCGGTTCACGAAGTTTAAAACCTGAAGCATGAAGAATATCTAATAGACCTTCTTCTTTAATGGCTTTTTCCACTTTGTGGGATCCGGGAACCAACCAAGCAGTCACATGTTCTGCTTTTTTTCGCCCCTTTACAATTTCAGTAAATGCGCGAAAATCTTCAATTCTCCCATTTGTACAACTACCGATAAAAACAAAATCAATGTCCTTTCCGATCATACTTTCACCCTCTTTATAACCCATATAGTCTAGCGATTTTTGATATGTGGAAGCACCACCATCTATGGAATCGGCCGTGGGGATGTTTTTGGAGATGCCCATTCCCATTCCAGGATTCGTCCCAAAGGTGATCATGGGTTCTATTTCGTTTCCATCAAAGAAAAACTCTTTGTCAAAATACGCCCCATCATCGGTGTAGAGTTCTTGCCAGTAGTCCATAGCTTTGTCCCATGCAGATCCTTTGGGAGTGAACTCTCGGTTTTTGATGTAGTGAAAGGTCTTTTTATCAGGAGCGATCATACCACCTCTAGCTCCCATTTCGATGCTGAGGTTACAAACCGTCATTCTGCCCTCCATGGTCATGTTTTTAAATACCTCTCCTGCATATTCTACAAAGTGACCCGTTGCTCCAGAGGTAGTCAATTTGGAAATTATAAAAAGAGCCACATCTTTTGGAGTAACTCCTTTCTGTAGGGCTCCGTTGATGTTAATTCTCATTTTTTTTGGTTTCGGCTGCAAGATACATTGAGTAGAAAGGACCATCTCAACTTCCGAAGTTCCAATTCCAAAGGCGATGGCACCAAAAGCACCATGAGTAGAAGTGTGGGAGTCTCCACAAACGATTGTTGCACCAGGAAGAGTGATTCCATATTCTGGTCCTACTACATGAACAATCCCGTTTTTTTCATGTCCCAACCCCCAATAAGAAATGCCATGTTCTGCAGCATTTTTTTCTAAGGCATCCAACTGTTTGGCCGAAAGAGGATCTTTTACAGGAAGGTGTTGATTGACAGTGGGTGTATTGTGGTCGGCGGTTGCAAAAGTGCGTTCGGGGTACATTACATTTATGTTTCGATTTTTAAGGCCTAGAAAGGCTACTGGGCTAGTGACCTCATGTACCATGTGACGATCTATGAACAATACATCCGGACCTTGGTCAATTTGTTGAACCACATGCTTGTCCCAAACTTTATCAAAAAGTGTTTTTTTCATTATAATATAAAAATAAGGGTTTTTATAATCCGCAGGTTTTGATAATTTTAGGAATATCATTATCACTGACTTCCTTTTGTTGATCTGCAACTTTTAAAAATTCTTTATAAACTTTATCCAATTGAAGTTTGTCCAGTTCAAACCCAATATTTTTGGCACGATAAGCCAGGGCAGCGCGGCCACTTCTTGCCGTCAAAACAATGGCAGATTCAGTGACACCCACATCATGGGGATCCATGATTTCATAAGTTTCTCGTTTTTTGATTACACCGTCTTGATGTATGCCGGAACTATGTGCAAAAGCATTGGCTCCAACAACGGCTTTATTAGGTTGTACAGGCATGCCCATACTTTCTGATACCAATTGACTGGTAGAATATAGCAGCCTTGAATTTATGTTTGTGTCCAAGTTTAAATCTGGGTGCTGGCGCATGATCATAACGACCTCCTCCAAAGAGGTATTACCTGCTCTTTCGCCTATGCCATTGATAGTACACTCTATTTGCCTTGCGCCATTAATAACCCCCGAGATAGAGTTAGCGGTAGCTAATCCAAGATCATTGTGACAGTGGCACGAAAGAATTGCTTTGTCAATTCCAGTAACATTTTCCTTTAAATATTTGATTTTTGCACCATACTCATCTGGTAAACAATAACCTGTGGTGTCGGGGATATTAAGTACAGTGGCTCCGGCTTTGATAACTGCCTCACAAACTTTAGCCAAAAATTCGTTATCTGTTCTGCCGGCATCTTCGGCATAGAATTCAACATCCTCAACAAAACCTTTGGCATAACTCACTGCTGCCACAGCCCGCTCTATGATATCGTCTCTGTTGGAGTTAAACTTATATTTAATATGAGAATCGGAGGTGCCTATGCCAGTATGGATTCTTGATTTTTTTGCATCTTTTAGAGCCTCTGCAGCCACTTCTATGTCTTTTTTAACAGCACGAGTTAGGCCGCATACCCTTGTATTTTTAACAAGTTGAGCAATTTTTACGACCGAATCGAAATCACCCGGACTTGATATGGGAAATCCTGCCTCCAAAACATCTACACCCAATTCATCTAAACGTTCAGCAATGATCAGCTTGTTGGGAGTGTTTAATTTGCAACCTGGAACTTGTTCCCCATCTCGTAAAGTAGTGTCAAATATTTGTACTGATTCCTTGGTCATTACTAAGGATAGATTATAATCAATAACGAATGTAGTACGAAATGTGAAATACTTAAATTAATTGCTTAATTTTATTACAATATCCTCTACCTTTGTTTTGGGTATAAATAGCTATATAACAACCTTTTAAATCATTTTTTGTTACAATGATTAATGAACAAAAAGACAATTTATTTCAGCTGATTAAGTCATTGACAAAATCGGAAAAACGGCAATTTAAGTTGTATGTGGGGCGAATGGGATCTAACAACAATGCAAAATTTTTGAGTCTTTTCAATTTTTTAGACAAGCTAGATAGATATAGTGAAAAAGCAATTTTGGTTAAAGGGATTGTGACCAAACAACAACTTTCCAATCTCAAAGCGCATCTATATAAGCAAATACTTATCAGTTTAAGACTTAATCCCATTCATCAAAATATACGCATCCAAATCAGAGAGCAAATGGATTTTGCAGCCATATTGTATCAAAAAGGTCTGTATAAACTCAGCCTTAAGATTTTGGACAAGGCCAAGGCATTGGCTCTCAAAAATGAGGAAAAATACGCAGCATATGATATCGTAGAGTTTGAAAAACTTATAGAATCCCAATACATTACCCGCAGTTTGTCCAACCGAGCAGAAAAGTTGATAATTGAAGCCGATAACCTTAGAACCCATAATGACCTGACCAGTCAATTGTCCAATTTATCACTTTTGCTTTATGAAAAACTGATTAAAACAGGCTATGCAAAAAGTGATGATGAATTCAGGGAAATCACCAAGTTTTTCTATGAAAAAATGCCAACTTTGGAGTTGGAAAAACTTGGGTTTAGAGAGAAGTTATGGTATTATAAAGCCCATGTTTGGTATAGCTTTTTGGTTCAAGACTTCCTTTCCTCTTATAAGTATTCAAATAAATGGGTGGATATGTTTAATGAAAATAAGGAGATGATTTCCATCCATCCTGTTTTTTATCTCAAGGGAAATAATTTTTTAATGGAGTCCTTGGCCTTGATCAAGTATCCAGAGAAGTTTAAGGATACCCTTAACAATATGCTTATTAGGGTCAATTCTGAGGAATTTCCAAAAAATGAAAATTTGGCTGCTCAGGGTTTTCTATACTCTTATAATAATATGTTTAATATGTATTTCCTCCAAGGTGATTTCAAGCAGGGGCTGGTTATTATACCAGAGGTCATCCATGGGATTGAGGAATTTAAAAACCAGATTGATCCTCACCATGTAATGATGTTCTATTATAAGATTGCCTGTTTGTATTTTGGCTTAGATGATCACGAAAAATGTATTGTTTACCTGAATAAGATAATCAATAACAAACACTTGAAGATGCGAGAGGATCTTCTCTGTTTCACTAGAGTACTTAGCGTTGTAGCTCATTATGAAGCAGGTTTTGATTATCATCTAGAAGCACATTTACGAGAAACCTATAAGTTTCTTATCAAAATGAATGATCTTCATGAGGTTCAAAAAGCCATGATACGATTTGTTCGCTCTCTTGGTGTTATTTATCCTCACGAACTAAAGGCTGCCTTTGTAAAACTTCACAAAGAACTAAAGCAATATGAAGACGATCCCTACGAACGCCGTGCATTTTTGTACCTCGATATACTGTCTTGGTTGGAAAGTAAAATTGAAAATCGGCCTGTTGGAGAAATCATACGTGAAAAAGCCAAAGTCATAAATCGGAAAGAGCGAAGTTCCATTGAGGTTTAACAGGTGGGGGAGCAATAATGTTGATTCTTTGCTTTGTTGTTGGGTGATCGAAACTCAACGAGCGTGCATGTAGGTCAATGCTACCATCTGGATTACTTCTTTTTGCACCGTACTTTAGATCCCCTTTTATGGGAAAGCCAATTTTTGTCAGTTGACTTCTAATTTGATGATGTCTTCCCGTTTCAAGCGTAATTTCCAAAACAGTAAATCGATCTAAATCAGTTAACTTTTTGTAGTGAAGTACTGCCTTTTTTGAGTCACTGATCTCATGCTTATAGGCAAAAGACTTGTTCATTCTACTATTCCTTTTCAGCCAATGGATCAGGGTAGTAGCTGTAGAATTAATCTCAGACCCTACTAAAGCCCAATAGATTTTGTCGGTTTTTCTCATTTTAAATTGCTGATTCATTCGGCTGAGTGCTTTGGATGTTCTGGCAAAGAGTACGACCCCACTAGTGGGGCGATCCAACCTATGGACTACACCCAAGAAGACTTTTCCTGGTTTATTGTATTTTTTTTTAATGTAGGATTTAACTTTATCCACCAAGGTTTGATCTCCAGTCTTATCACCCTGAACCAAATATCCTGGGACTTTGTTAACCGCTATAAGATGATTGTCTTCATATAGGACACTTAGCACGACTTTGGAGGGTGTTAATATTGTTCTTTGTTATTGGGGAAATCTTGATTTTTAACGTCGGCAGTGTAATTTTTGATGGCTTTAGAAATTTCATTATCCAAATTAAGATATCGTCTTAAAAAACGTGGACTAAATTCTTTATTCATTCCCAGCATGTCATTTAAAACCAAAACCTGACCATCTACATTGGCTCCTGCCCCAATTCCGATGATGGGAATATTCACTGTTTTAGATACTTTTTCAGCTAATTTAGCTGGAATTTTTTCCAAAACAATACTAAAACAACCTGCCTTTTCAAGCATTTGAGCATCACTGAGCAATTGTTCCGCTTCTGCCTTCTCTTTCGCTCTGACTGAATAGGTTCCAAATTTATAAATGGATTGCGGAGTTAATCCCAAATGTCCCATTACGGGAATACCAGCTTGAAGAATTCTTTCTATGGAATCCTTAATTTGATTACCCCCTTCGAGCTTTAAGGCATGGGCTCCAGCTTCTTTCATGATCCTGATCGCTGATCGCAGCGCCTCCTTAGAATCTGCTTGGTAGGTACCAAAAGGAAGGTCAACAACTACCAATGCTCGTTTTACCCCTCTTACAACACTCGTAGCATGGTAGATCATATGATCAAGAGTTATGGGTAAAGTGGTCTCATGACCCGCCATGACATTCGATGCTGAATCACCCACCAGTATTACATCAATCCCTGCTTTGTCAACAATCCCAGCCATGGTAAAATCATAGGCTGTGAGCATAGCAATTTTTTCCCCATGGGCTTTCATCTCTGACAACGTACGCGTTGTAACTCGTGTGTAATTCTCTAATGCTTTTGACATAATTTTTTGTAAAATTAGTTTTTTTTGTTATGATGTCGTAAAAAATAATCCATTCTGTAAAAAGGATATGACAAGGTGTCAGAGATATCACAATGGCACAATGGTTGAATAAATATTTATAAATTATATGATTATGAGCAAAATAATTGGAATCGACCTAGGTACAACTAACTCATGCGTTTCCGTAATGGAGGGAAACGAACCTGTGGTTATCCCTAATGCCGAAGGCAAAAGAACCACTCCCTCTGTAATCGCTTTTGTTGAGGGAGGCGAAATAAAAGTAGGTGATCCTGCCAAAAGACAAGCAGTGACCAATCCCACCAAAACCATTGCATCTGTAAAAAGATTTATGGGTAATAAATTCTCAGAATCTTCAAAAGAGGCCAAAACAGTCGCTTACAAGGTGGCTAAAGGTGATAATGATACCCCAAGAATTGACATTGACGGACGCTTATATACTCCTCAAGAACTTTCTGCTATGATTTTACAAAAAATGAAAAAAACAGCAGAGGATTACCTGGGTCAAGATGTAACTGAAGCGGTGATTACTGTTCCTGCCTATTTTAACGATGCCCAACGTCAAGCAACCAAAGAAGCAGGAGAAATTGCTGGACTAAAAGTCCAAAGAATCATCAATGAACCTACCGCAGCTGCTTTGGCCTTTGGCCTGGATAAAAAAAGTGGAGGCGATAGCAAAATTGCCGTTTATGATTTGGGCGGAGGTACTTTTGACATCTCTATTTTAGAATTAGGTGATGGTGTTTTTGAGGTGTTGTCAACCAATGGAGATACTCATTTGGGAGGAGATGATTTTGATCAAGTAATAATTGATTTTCTTGCTGATGATTTTAAAAAAGCTGAGCAAATTGATTTGAGAGAAGATCCAATGGCATTGCAACGTTTGAAGGAGGCAGCTGAAAAAGCTAAAATTGAATTATCCTCCTCAGCACAAACTGAAATTAATTTGCCATATGTAACAGCTACGGCTTCAGGACCAAAACATTTGGTTACCAATTTGACACGTGCGAAATTCGAGCAACTTTCTGATCAATTAGTTAAAAGATCCATGGCGCCTGTCAAAAAGGCATTGGAGGATGCAGGACTTTCTAAAGGAGATATAGACGAAGTGATACTGGTAGGCGGATCTACACGTATTCCTATCATCCAAGAAGAAGTAGAAAAGTTTTTTGGTAAAAAACCATCTAAGGGAGTTAATCCTGACGAGGTAGTTGCTATTGGAGCTGCCATTCAAGGAGGTGTTTTGACCGGAGACGTCAAAGATGTTTTGTTGCTCGATGTAACACCTCTTTCTCTCGGCATTGAAACCATGGGTAGTGTAATGACTAAACTGATCGATGCTAATACCACTATTCCGACTAAAAAATCACAGGTTTTTTCCACCGCAGCAGATAATCAGCCCTCAGTAGAAATTCATGTGCTTCAAGGAGAGCGATCCATGGCAGCTGACAATAAAACCATAGGAAGATTTCACTTAGATGGGATACCACCGGCTCCAAGAGGTACCCCTCAAATTGAGGTTACATTTGATATCGATGCGAATGGAATTATAAAAGTTAGTGCTTCCGATAAAGCTACTGGAAAATCACAAGATATTCGTATTGAGGCTTCTTCTGGCCTCACAGAAGAGGAAATCGAAAAAATGAAAAAAGAAGCTGAGGCCAATGCTGATAGTGATAAAAAAGCAAAAGAGGAGGTCGATAAACTCAACAGTGCCGATCAAATGATCTTTCAAACAGAAAAGCAGTTGAAGGAATTTGGAGAAAAACTTTCTGACGAAAAAAAAGCCCCCATAGAATCTGCTTTAGAAGAATTGAAAAAAGCACATGAATCCAAAGAGCTAACTGCTATTGATGCTGCTTTAGAGAAAATCAATGAAGCATGGAAAAACGCATCTGAAGAAATGTACAAGGCCCAAGCAGAATCTGCCAAAGGGGGTAATGCAGCTGATACACCACCAAATTCTAGAGAAAAAGAAGATGTTAGTGGTGGAGACGATGTCCAAGATGTTGATTTCGAAGAAGTGAAAGATTAATTTTGATCTGAATTTTCAAAAGAAAACCTTCCGCCGTTTATAGGTGGAAGGTTTTCATAATTTTACTTAGAGGTTATGGAAAAAGAAAAAATCCTAGAGGTGTGTAATGCCATGGTAAAAGGGAATTTAATGGAGACTTTGGAGATTGAGTTTGTTGATTTAGGAGAAGATTTTCTTTCGGCACGAATGCCCGTTACTCCAAAAGTTCATCAGATACATGGTTTGCTTCATGGTGGAGCGACAGTTGCTTTGGCTGAAACTGTCGGTAGTGCTGCTGTTTCGGTCTTGAGTCAGGATCCATCCATCTCTACCGTTGGAATTGAAATATCTGCTAATCACCTCAAAAGTACCAGTAATGGATACGTTACCGCTACTGCCAAACCTTTACACATGGGAAAAACCATACAATTGATGGAGATTAGGGTGGTTGATGATCAGGGTAATTTGATTTCCCATTGTAAACTGTCTACCTTTTCCCGCCCCAAAAAATAAATGAAAAAACACGATCTAGAGGAAGTTTTTATCAAGCTTCTGTCGAGTGACCAACCATTTGTTTTTTACAGGTTACCTAATAGTAATATTGTTCATTGTAATTTTCAGAACGACAGCTCCTTGATGCTTACAAACGATTTAAAGATCAATGGCTTTGTGATGAGTCGTTTTGATTCGCCACTTCCTGCAGTTTATATTTCCACTAAAAACCACTTGCAATTTGATTATAAAAGCAAAGTCTTCAGGACAAAAGATGTAGTAAACTTATTTCATTCGGAACACAAAGAATCATTTATAAATATTGTAAATGAAACTAAAAAAGCTATCACATCGGGTCGCCTCAAAAAATTGGTGATTGCAAGAAAGATGATCAAAAGGGGAAAGATTGATTCTTTGCAATTATTTACAAATTTGTTGGCCCTCTATCCCCACGCAATGGTTTATTTTTGGAATCATCCTAAAGCTGAGATATGGGTTGGTGCTAGTCCCGAAAAGCTTTTCTCTCTTCATTCTGGTAAACTAACAAGTATGGCACTGGCAGGGACTTTACCCTATCATACTGCTGAGGAATATCTTTGGGGTGACAAAGAGCGTACAGAACAGGCTTGGGTGAGAGATACTTTACAAAGCGATTTGGAAGCCCTTTTTCCATCGGTAGCGGTAAAATGCTCCAAGACATTTACCCGTAGGGCAGGTAATTTGGTTCATTTGTGTAATGAATTATCAGTCAAAGTGCACCAAGTCAATACAATAGCATTGTTAAAAAAGTTACATCCTACACCGGCTGTAGGGGGTATTCCCGTAGCAGAGGGAATGCGTTTTCTCAAAGAACACGAAAAGCTTGATCGTGGTTACTATACTGGGTTTTTAGGTCCTGTAAAGAAAGAGTATCAAATTGATTTGTTTGTGAATCTTCGCTGCGCCCAAATTATTTCAGAAGGTTTACAATTGTATGTAGGCGCAGGAATTACCAAAGAAAGTGATCCCGAAAAAGAGTGGGAGGAAACGCAAAATAAAGCCAAAACTCTATTGGCTGCCCTTTGATATTTTTGAGCGAATCAATCCCTTGGGCTTTTGTATTTTTGTAGTGAGATGAAAATGAAAAACTCAGGGAGTACATCGATTAAATATCCGGAGATTCCAATAGCCCAGACCATTGTCCAGTTTTGTGAAAGGAAGGTTATCCAACACATAGTCATTTGTCCAGGTTCGAGAAATGCCCCTCTGACCAATGGTTTCGTAGGAAATCCTTTTTTTAGGACCTACAGTATTATTGATGAGCGTTCGGCAGCTTTTTTTGCTTTAGGAATGGCCCAGCAACTTACCAATCCTACCGCAGTAGTCTGTACTTCGGGTTCTGCTCTAATCAATTTTTATCCTGCCGTTGCTGAGGCTTTTTACAGTAATATTCCTTTGGTCATTATATCTGCCGATCGTATGCCACACCGTATTAATATTGGAGATGGGCAAACCATTGAACAGAAGGGTGTATTTGAACCCCATTTGGTGGACTTTGCATATCTGAGGCCAGATGTGAGCCACGCCACCGCCACTTTGTTGAAAAATCCCAATCAAAAACTAGTTCCCAAAAAATCTACTCAAAAAGAAATCGAAAGCATACAAAGGGAAAACCAAAGGAAAAACGAAAAACAAATCAATAGTGTTTTAAACATAGCGATACAAAAAAGTGGCCCCGTTCATTTAAATGTACCCATGGAAGAACCATTGTATGGAATTACTACCTCCCCAATGAAAATCCCCGAAATAATTACACCGGAGATTTCCGAGTCTGAGCCAAATTTTGAACCATTCAAAAAAAAGTGGCAGCACGCCAAGAAAAAATTGGTCTTAGTGGGGGTAAATGACCCCGATGTGATAGATAAAGAATGGTTGAATTTGATCGAAGCTGACCCCACGGTAATTATGTTGACCGAGACTACTTCTAATCTGCATATGCCTAATGCCATCAAATCGATTGATTCATTGATTGCCCCTTTGGAAAATGCTAACCCAGATTTTTTCAAAATCCTACAACCAGAAATTTTATTGACTTTCGGAGCAATGGTGGTTTCCAAAAAGATAAAAAAAATGTTAAGAGATTTTTCTCCAAAGGAACATTGGCATATTGATCCTTACAGGGCTTATGATACTTATTATTGTTTGACGCAACATTTTTCCATGACAGTAAATACTTTTTTTTCTAAATTATTAAAAAATTACTCCTTCCAGGAGGGTAGTTATAAGTCGATGATTTTGGGTCAGTATCGCGCTCAACTCGATTTGGGAAAAGCTTATCTCCGTGATATTCCTTTTTCTGATTTGAAAGCATTTGAAACTATTTTTTCAAATCTCCCAGAAAGACTTCATCTGCAATTGGCCAACAGTTCCACAGTGCGTTACTCACAGCTTTTTGATATGCCCCTGCAAGCAGAAGTTTATTGTAATCGTGGAACCAGTGGAATTGATGGATCAACCGCAACTGCTGTCGGTGCATCATTGATTAACCCAAAGCCGGGCTTATTGGTGACTGGAGATCTTAGTTTCTTTTATGACATAAATGGATTGTGGAATAATTATATTCCCTCAAATTTTAGAATTCTTTTGATCAACAATCAAGGAGGTGGAATTTTTAGAATTCTCCCCGGGGAAAAGGACAGCCCTAAGTTCGATACTTATTTCGAAACAGTTCATAACCGAAATGCACGCCAAATATGTAAGGCTTTTGGTTTTCATTACAAATCAGTAAAGACCAATACAGGATTAAAATGGGCCTTAAAAAGTTTCTTTAAACCATCGAGTCAACCCAAGCTTTTAGAGATTAAGACCCCGAGAAAGATCAATGACAGTATCTTATTAAATTACTTTAAAGCTATGCAAAAGTCTTAAATTTGAAATTTATATACAACCTATTAAACCCTTACAGATATATTTAAACCATAAATGTAAATACCTCATCATGAGGAAACGATTAAATATCATATAATTAATACAGATTTATACAAATGAAAAAAATAGAGTGGGAAAGCCTAGCCAATTATAGTGACATTAAATTTGAGTTATTCGAGGGTGTGGCCAAAATTACCATTAACCGCCCCGAGGTTTATAATGCTTTTCGTCCTGAGACCAATATTCAAATGCTTGAAGCCATGGAAGTATGTCGAGAGCGGAATGATATCGACGTAGTGGTTTTCACTGGAGCGGGAGACAAGGCTTTTTGCAGTGGGGGTGATCAAAATGTTAAAGGAGTAGGGGGATATTTAGGAGAAGACGGTGTGCCCCGATTGAATGTATTAGATTTGCATAAACGCATCAGAGAACTTCCTAAACCTGTGATAGCTATGGTCAACGGCTATGCCATCGGAGGGGGCCATGTTTTGCATGTGGTCTGCGACTTGACTATTGCCAGTGAAAATGCCATTTTTGGTCAAACTGGGCCAAAAGTAGGAAGCTTCGACGGTGGTTTTGGCTCTTCTTATTTGGCACGACATGTAGGACAAAAAAAAGCTAGAGAAATTTGGTTCTTATGTCAACAATATTCAGCTGCAGAAGCAGAAAAAATGGGAATGGTTAACAAAGTTGTCCCTTTAGATGAATTAGAAATTACTGTTTTGGAATGGTGCAAATTGATGCAAAAAAGAAGTCCATTGGCTTTACGCATGATTAAGAGGTGTTTGAATGCAGAATTGGATGGCCAACATGGTCTTATGCAATTGGCCGGTGATGCTACTTTAATGTATTATCTCATGGACGAGGCCCAGGAGGGGAAACAAGCTTTTTTGGATAAAAGAGACCCCAATTTTAAACAGTATCCAAAGTTTCCATAATTCTTATGAATTCACAATTTTCTATTTGGTTAGCTGCAGCTCGTTTAAGAACCTTGCCTTTATCGTTAGCAGGTATAATAACTGGCAACGCTATTGCATTCAAAGATGAAAGTTTTTCTAAAGGGATTTTTATACTCTCACTGTTAACTGCTATAGCCTTTCAAATCATTTCTAATTTTGCTAATGATTACGGAGATGGTATTAGGGGTACAGATAACGCTAACAGATTAGGGCCCCAAAGAACTTTTCAAAAAGGACTTCTCACAGGCAAAGCTCTAAAAAGAGGGATTTGGATTTCTTCATTCATTTCAATAATCTTTTCTATTAGCTTAATTTATCTTGCCTTGGGTGATAAACAATTATTAGTTTCTTTTTTCTTTCTTGCACTTGCTACGGCAGCTGTTTGGGCTGCTATTAAATATACAGTTGGTAATGGTGCCTATGGATATATTGGATTAGGGGATTTATTCGTTTTCCTTTTTTTTGGATGGGTAAGTGTGATGGGATCACATTATTTACAGATCCAGACCATTGATCGTACGGTACTTTTTTTGGGAACTGCCATTGGATTATTTAGTGTAGGAGTACTTAACCTAAATAATATGAGAGACATTGTCAATGACAAGGATTCTCAAAAAAAAACACTGGTTGTATATTTAGGAGGTCAAAAAGCAAAATACTACCATTATCTGTTAATTGTTTTAGGAGGGTTATTTTTATTTTTTGGAATTGGGGAGACGAGAGTAAAGGAAAATCCCTTTTTTTTATTGATTATCATTCCGATTTTATTTCATTTGTATAAGGTTTTAAAAATTCGTGATCCAAGAGCTTATGATCATTTATTAAAACAACTTGCATTGACCACTTTTATTGTTTCTCTGGCCTTGTTTGCCCTATTTTTTTGTTGTTAATGAAAGCCTATTACAAAAGATATGTTTTGAACTTTAAACGCCCCTGTGGAACTTCCAGGGGAGTTTTAATGGAGAAAGAAACTTGGTTTTTATTTTTAACTCATGGAAGCAAAACAGGAATAGGGGAATGTGGTCTTTTTAGAGGTTTGAGTTTTGACGACCGACCGGATTATGAAGATCAACTTAAAGTTTTATGCAAGCAGATTAACAACAAACAAGTTGTCGATATAAAATCTTTAAAATTATTTCCATCCATTCAAATGGGATTAGAAATGGCGACTTTGTCACTTAGTTCAAAAGATAAGTTTCATCTTTATCCGTCTGACTTTACCTATGGAAAAGCAAGGATCCCCCTAAACGGACTCGTATGGATGGGGGATCCATATTTTATGAAAACTCAAATTCAAAAGAGTATTGACAATGGATTTACTTGTATAAAGTTAAAAATAGGTGCTTTGGACTTTGAGGAAGAACTGTCCATATTGAATCAGATTAGAAAATCTTATGGACCTGACCAAATAATGCTTAGAGTAGATGCCAATGGAGCATTCGATTCAGATTCAGCCATCGAAAAATTGATTGCCTTAGCTGATTTAAAGATTCATTCAATTGAACAGCCAATCTCTATCAATCAGCACAATGCTATGAGGGAGTTATGTAGAAAGAGTCCACTGCCCATTGCTTTAGATGAGGAACTCATTGGGGTTATTGAGACTAAAGATAGAAAGGCCTTACTGGATGATATTATGCCTCATTATTTAATTCTAAAACCTTCGTTATTGGGTGGTTTTCAATCCTGCGAGGAATGGATTGCTTTGGCAGAGGAACGGTCTATTGGTTGGTGGGTGACCAGTGCATTAGAGAGTAATATTGGCTTAAATGCAATTGCCCAGTGGACTTTTTCACTCTCTGTAAAAAATCATCAGGGACTTGGTACAGGGGGGCTTTTCACTAATAACTTTAAGTCTCCTTTGGAAGTTACAAATGGCTACCTTACTTATAATGATCAGAATTGGGATGTACTACTTTTATGAAGTTTTTAGAACAAATTAATATCGATAATAATCCCTTTGTCAGTTACTTGAAAGGAACACTTATTTTTATTTTTTTTCATTTTTTAGGACAGATTCCATTGACTATCTACCTAATTTCTCAATCTCACTTAATTGGTGATTACACCAATCAAAATGAGTTACTATCTATACTTCCATCTAATACAGCATTATTTTTACTATTGTTGCCATTTGCAATCACCCTACCCTTTATCTATATTGTGGTAACCAGGTTACATGAATTACCTTTTCTATCTCTAATTACTGTAAGAAACAGGATTGATTTCAGTAGGATAATTTTTTCTTTTTTACTGTGGGGAGTAATTTCTGTATTTATGGTAATTAGCAATTATTTGATGAGTCCCGATGAATATGTTTGGAACTTTAAACCGATCCCTTTTTTGATTTTATTTATGATCGGTATTGTTATGATCCCGATCCAAACTTCAGTAGAGGAATTTATTTTCAGGGGTTATTTGATGCAGGGTTTAGGTGTTTTATTTCAAAACCGTTGGATGCCTTTATTACTAACTTCAATTCTTTTTGGATTACTACACCTATGGAATCCAGAGATTGATAAATTAGGAATACATTTGATCTGGTACTACATTGGTACCGGATTGTTTTTAGGTATAATAACCCTAATGGATGAGGGTATTGAGTTAGTTCTAGGATTCCATGCGGCAAATAACTTGGTCACGGCTTTACTGGTCACCGCATCTTGGACAGCATTTCAAACAGAATCTTTACTTATTGATAACGCAGAGCCATCTTTAGGTAAGGAGCTTATTATTATACTGGTATTAGTTTACCCCTTGTTGGCACTTATTTTTGCCAAAAAGTATAAATGGAATAACTGGATAGCTCATTTAACCAATAAATTCTAATGAAAATACCACACTTCACAAAGATTCACAATCGATTTAAACTCAAAGGATATAATTTTTTTGGAGATGAATTAAAGGACATAGGCTACGATTTTATCAAAGAGGGTCAACCTTACGAGGTTGCAATTGGTAAATTCATTATGGATTGGATGGATAAGGAAGACTATATAAATGTGAAAACTTCAGGCTCTACAGGCGATCCTAAAATCCTGCAAATTTCAAAACAATCCATGGTTATTTCAGCCATTCGCACAGGAGATTTTTTTAATGTTCAAATTGGAGATACAGCTCTTCACTGTTTACCAACCGATTTTATTGCAGGAAAAATGATGTTAGTCCGTGCAATGATTTTGGGATTGTCATTGGATTTGGTAAAACCTAATACCGATCCTTTGAAAGACTTAATCAATTCATATGATTTTGTAGCCATGACCCCTATGCAAGCACTAAACAGTTTAGAAAAACTAGATCAAATCAAAACTCTGATCATTGGAGGTGCACCCATTTATCCTGAGTTGTATGATAAGTTGGTTTCCTTACATGACAATTGTTATGAGACTTATGGTATGACAGAGACCATTACTCATATTGCAGCCTCAAAACTTTCGATCCCCAAAAAACCTTTTCATGCCTTAGATGGAATTCATCTTAATTTAGATGCTGAAGGATGTCTTGTCGTAAATGCCCCCGATATCACGGATCAATTGATCCACACCAACGACCTTGTTGAGATGCATGATGAAAAGACTTTTACTTATTTGGGTAGAAGAGACAACATCATCAACAGTGGTGGGGTCAAGATTTCACCAGAAGTGGTTGAACACAAATTAGCCTATCATATTCAATTTCCTTTTTTCATTCATGGTATTCCGGATAAGATTTTGGGTCAGAAACTTATAATGGTTGTGGAAGGTAATAAAGAAAATATTAAAGAAGCAGAGAAGCAAATAGCTGCCTGTGAGAAGTTAGAAAAATTTGAAGTTCCCAAGGACTTGTATTTTGTTTCTGAAATAATAAGAAATAACGGAAAATTCGTCAGGGGTAAAACTGTTAGAAATCTAAAAATTGCTTAGACCTGCAGGATGCCCATGTTAAATTTCTTTTTATTTGGGGCGTGATTGGCGGCTTCAATACCTATACTTATCCATTTTCGAGTTTCTACCGGATCAATGATAGCATCAGTCCACATTCGGGCAGCAGCGTAATATGATTTTGTTTGTTTGTTGTAACGAGATTTAATTTCCTTTAAAAGGGCCTTTTCTATTTTGGGGTCAATATTTTCTCCTTCCTTTTTGATTTTTGATTTTTCAATCTGCATTAAAACTTTGGCAGCATGTTCACCACCCATTACAGCAATTTTAGAACCTGGCCATGCCAGAATCAACCTTGGATCAAAGGCCTTGCCACACATAGCATAATTACCGGCACCATTCGAATTTCCTATGATAACAGTAAATTTTGGCACTACTGAGTTAGCCATGGCATTAACCATTTTGGCTCCGTCTTTAATGATTCCACTGTGTTCGGCTTTACTACCTACCATAAAGCCAGTTACGTCTTGCAAGAATAATAGTGGAATTTTGCGTTGGTTGCAGTTGGCAATGAAACGGGTAGATTTGTCAGCCGAATCTCCATATATGACTCCACCAAACTGTGTTTCACCCTGTTTATTCTTTACTATATTTCTTTGATTAGCAACGATACCTACTGCCCAGCCATCAATTCTGGCGTAGGCTGTAATTATGGTTTTCCCATAATCTGGTTTGTATTCCTCTACAGAATCATGATCCACCAAACAGTCAATGATCTTATAGGTATCATAAGGAAGGGTTTTGTCAGAGGGAAGAATTTCATAAATGTCTTCAATCTTTGCTTTGGGCAGTAAGGTTTCTATTCTGTTAAAACCAGCTTTGGGAGTGTCTCCTATTTTTTGCATCAAAGCTTTTATTCGATTGAGGGCATCTGCATCATCTTTGGCTTTATAATCTGTAATTCCACTGATTTCGGAGTGGGTGGTAGCCCCTCCTAGAGTCTGATTGTCGATCTCTTCCCCTATAGCAGCTTTTACAAGATAGCTTGCTGCCAAAAAAATACTGGCGGATTTATCTACAATGATGGTTTCGTCAGACATAATCGGTAAATAGGCGCCACCCGCAACACAACTGCCCATTACTGCCGCTATTTGAATAATACCCTCACTACTGAGCTGGGCGTTGTTCCTAAAAATTCTACCAAAATGTTCTTTGTCTGGAAAAATTTCATCCTGTTTAGGAAGAAATACCCCAGCACTATCCACTAAGTAGATTATGGGTATTCTATTTTCTAAAGCGATTTCTTGTGCTCTCAAATTCTTTTTGGCACTTATGGGAAACCATGCTCCAGCCTTTACAGAGGCATCATTAGCAACTATGATGCATAGTTTTTTGGAAACATAACCCATTACAATCACTACACCTGCAGCTGGACAGCCCCCTTCTTTTTTATACATCTCATATCCCGCCAAAGCCCCGATTTCTATTCTTTCTGTATCCTTATCAAGCAAATATTCAACTCGTTCTCGGGCAGTCATTTTACCTTTCGATCTGATCTTTTCAAGTTTTGATTTGCCCCCACCCAATTTGATCTGGGCTAATTTTTGATTGAGTTCAGAAACCAATAATTTGTTTTGATCTTTGTTTTTTTCTAAGGAGAGATCTGTTTTATGACCCAATTTCTATGTCTTGATTTTCTGCAAATATATATTGTACAACTAAGCTAAACACTTTTTTTCTGATTTTAATGAGATAAGTTTGATATTTGATAATACGTATTTTTCCTTTTTACTTCCTCTAATCTTTCAAGTTCAATTGGGTTTAGAAAAAAATGACGACTACCAAATTAATTATTTTATGTCATGCCCTCCGGTCTGACCCATTGGTCGAATTCCTCTGAAGTAACGTAACCCAATGAGAGTGCTGCTTCCTTGAGGGTGGTTCCTTCTTTATGGGCTTTATTGGCAATTTCTGCTGCTTTGTAATAACCTATTTTGTTATTAAGTGCTGTGACTAACATTAGAGAATTGTTGACCAGTTCTTCGATGCGTTTGAGGTTGGGTTCAATACCTACTACACAATTTTCTGTAAAGCTGACACAGGCATCTCCAATAAGTTGTGCAGATTGGAGAATATTGACTGCCATTACAGGTTTAAACACGTTCAATTCATAATGGCCTTGAAGTCCCCCCACACTAATTGTAACATCATTACCCATTACTTGTGCACAGACCATAGTCATGGCTTCGCACTGTGTTGGGTTAACTTTTCCTGGCATGATAGAGCTACCAGGTTCGTTGGCGGGAATAGATATTTCTCCAATTCCTGACCGAGGGCCGGAGGCCAAAAGTCGAATGTCATTGGCAATTTTATTGAGTGAAACTGCGATCTGCTTGAGTGCACCGTGGGTTTCAACTATGGCATCATGAGCGGCTAAGGCTTCAAACTTATTTTTTGCACTAACAAATGGAAGTCCTGTAAACTCAGCGATATAAGCCGCTACTTTTTTGGAATAACCTTCAGGAGTATTGATCCCGGTACCAACAGCTGTTCCGCCAAGGGCCAATTCAGACAAATGGTCAAGGGTATTTTTGAGTGCTTTAATGCCATGATCTAATTGGGAGACATAACCCGAGAATTCTTGTCCAAGGGTTAGGGGAGTAGCATCCATTAGATGGGTACGACCTATTTTGACTATAGATTGAAAACTTTTGGATTTTTCTAACAAGACCTCCATAAGTTTCTCCACTCCAGGAAGGGTAGTTTCAACAATTTTTTTATAAGCGGCAATGTGCATGCCTGTGGGAAAGGTGTCATTTGACGACTGAGATTTGTTCACATCATCGTTAGGAGCTAAGGTTTTATTTCCCTCTCCCAATTTTTTTCCCTCCAATACGTGTGCTCGATTAGCAATAACTTCATTGATATTCATATTGCTTTGGGTACCTGAGCCAGTTTGCCAAATTACTAAAGGGAATTGATCATCCAATTTGCCTAGGAGGATTTCGTCACAAACACTTGCGATAAGGTCTCTTTTTTTTTGATCTAAAACCCCTGCATCACAATTAGCATATGCTGCTGCTTTTTTTAAATAAGCAAAACCATAAACGATTTCCATAGGCATGGAGGCTTTAGGACCAATTTTAAAATTGAACCTTGAGCGCTCGGTCTGAGCTCCCCAATAAGCATCTATGGGAACTTTAACTTCTCCAAGGGTGTCTTTTTCTATACGGTGATCCATGGTTTTATTGATTTCGTTTTTACAAAAATAAGCCTTTTGTTTTAGGCTGTTGAAATTAATTTAGTAGTTGGTTATGTGAAAAAAGAAAAAGTGGTAAATTTGAGAAGAATTTTTCAACATGTTTGAATTTGATCAATATTTAGGATTTTTAGCTTTTTTGTCGATTTTAACCATAGGCTTTTGGTTAATGATTTTTTTGTTAACTTTCGTAATTCCCTATTGGTTGTTTGGATCTTTTATGGAATATCTTAAGGATAAAAGAACAAATTCTAAATCACCTGAGGACTAAAAATCTAAACCTCCATCATCACCACCACTTTCTACTCGAGATCTTCTTTTTTGTTGGTTGTCTTTCTGATTGACCCTGTAGGTAAAGGATAGGTTAAATGATGGTAAACTCCTTCTGTAAATACTAAAACTTTTAAAAGTAGGGGTAAAGGTCTCTGATTGAAACATTGCCGAGTTGAATAAGTCACTAAACCTAAAAGAGATTGTTCCTTTCTTATTGAGTATTTCTTTATTGAGTGCAGTGCTGGAAAAAATCATTCCTTTACTTTTGGATTGAGCTGTTTCCCTAGGTCCCCTGTAGTAGAGTTGAATTTGCCAGTCAACATCCTTTAATATAGTAAATTTTCCATTGATTCTGGAAAACCAGCTCAAATTAGTTCTGCCTAGATCAGTTCCCTTATATATGCCTAGGGTTTCAGAATTAAAAAGGTTGAAATTGGCAAATATCCTTGATTTTCTAGAAGGATTGTAACTGAGCGTAAACTCAAAACCAGTTCGGTTATTTTGAGCCAGATTGATGGGGTTTCTTATTATAATGGGAATTTCAACCGAACCATCAGGGTTATCAGGATCATTGTTGACATCGACTGTTTGTCCACTATCCTCAGAAATAAAGGTAAATACATCGGTCGATCTCTGATAGTAAATGGAAGAGTTAAAAGTCACTTTGTCCCACCTTTTTAAATATCCAATATCAATAGTATTTGAATAACTTGGATCCAAATCAGCATTTCCCTGAAAAAAATTAGCAACACTGGCTCTGGAAGGGAATGGGTTTAAAAATCTACCCCTTGGTCTGGAGATTCTTCTACTGTAACCCAAAATGATACTTTCATTGTCGTTAAATTCATATGATAAATTGACTGTAGGGAAAAATTTGGTATAATTTTTTTCGTTGTAATCATTGATCGTTCTTTGATCAACCACAATTTTGGAATCTTCTACTCTAAGTCCCAAAAGAAATGAAAACTCCTCTATCTTTTTTCCATATTGAGAATAAGCAGCATTAATGTGTTCTTTGTAAACCAGTACATTTGACAAACCTGTATTTTTTTCAAAAACACCATTATTGATTTGGAATACTTGATAATCATTTTCTTGGTTGGAGAAGTTTCCCCTGTAACCAAATTCGAATTGAGTATTTTCGTCTAATGGGAGGACGTAATCTGCCTGTAATAGAATTCTTTTTTCTTTTTCAAATTGATTGACCTTTTCGTCTTTAATGTCTATGCTGTTGTCTATGTCAGCCCTTTCATCTTCAGAATTTTCTTCGTATTGGAATACAGCAGTAAACTCTTGTCCTTTATCATCGATTTCAGAATCGAAATTCAGACTAATTTGTCGGGCATCATCCTTGTCCGTTTCTATTTCGATCAATTCAGATTGATTGGTTAGGATCCTATTGTAATCATAATTTTTTAAAAAGTTTTTGGAATAATCGTCTCCTTTACGGTCACGGATAAAACCACTAAGAATTAAAGAGGTTTTTTCTTTAAAATAATATTCTAATCCTAAACTTGAAAAAAAACTGAAATTCTCTCTTTTAGGTTTACGCAATTCATCAACAAAACTAGAAAGTTCACTTTCATTGAAATATTCATTTTTATTAGATATTTTTCCAATGGAGAGACTTTTATTGTATGAATTGGTAGAAAAAATGTTGAATTTATCTTTTCTCAAATTGATGTTGGCAGAACCTCCATAATTGGACGGAATAACATCGCTTTGGGTTTGTCCTGCGTTGGTCACAAAATTTCCGTTAAAACCCAAAAGCTCTTGCTTCTTGAGAATAATGTTAAGAATTCCTGCAGTACCTTCAGCGCCATAACGGGCGGAGGGGGAGGTAACTACCTCTACTTTTTCGATGGATTCGGCCGGAAGTTGTTGCAATCCTTGGGGTCCGGATATTCCCACCAAGCCGGAGGGTTTGCCGTTGATCAGTATTCTTACATTGTCATTTCCTCTTAGGGCCACGTTCCCCTCTAAATCAACGGTTACTGAGGGTACATTGTCCAGAACATCTGCCACACTTCCACCGCGAACTGTAAGGTCTTTTCCGACGTTGTAGATGCGCTTATCGAGTCTGATTTCTACTTCAGTTTTTTCGGCCATGACTTCAACTCCTTCTAGAGCTGTGCTAGCGATGAGTAAACCTACAGTTCCTATATCCAGATTGTCCTTAATGACCACTCCGGTTTTAGTATAATTCTCAAAGCCGAGATATTCTATAATGATGTCGTAAGTACCGGGAAAAATATCCAATTTGAATTTTCCATCAAAACCAGTGATTCCTCCTTGCAGCCGATCAGGATTTTTAGGGTTCTTTAGACTGATGGTAGCGTATTCTAGGGTTTGTTTGGTCTCTTGATCGATGACCATTCCAGTTAGTTTAACTTTTGGAATATTTCCATCCGGACGCTGACCAAAAAGGGAATAAGAAAAACATACCAGGGCAGCAAGTAAGAAAACTTTTTTCATAGCATGAATAATACTCTTAAGACCCGCTTAATTTCAAAAGGTTTAAAACTTGTTTAGAAATTCGATCAGATTTTCGATTGGCCGGGCTAAAACACCTTTATAGGTGGTGGTGACAATGGGTCTTTCAATCAATTTGGGTTGTTCGACCAACAGCTGTAAAATTTGGTCTTCACTGAGATTTTTGGAAGCGTATTCTTGTTTCCAAAGGACTTCGTTTTTTCTAAGAATCTCGGAGGGTTTCTTGTTGATCTTTTTTAATATTTCACCCAGTGTGTTTTTATCAAAAGACTGCTCCAGATATTTTATGATGTAAAAAGAAACTCCTTTTTCTTCAAGGTATTTAATGGCCTCACGAGACTTTCTGCATCTAGGATTGTGGTAAATGGTTAATGTCATGATACAAAAAACCCATCCTTAAAAGATGGGTTGTAGTATTCTAAATTATTATTTGATTTTATCGACTATTGCCTTAAAAGCTTGGGGGTTGTTCATGGCCAAGTCTGCCAAAACTTTCCTGTTTAGTTCAATGTTATTTGATTTAATTTTACCCATAAATTGGCTATAAGACATTCCATGTTCTCTTGCACCAGCATTGATCCTTGCAATCCACAAAGCTCTAAAGTTTCGTTTTTTTGTTCATCGGTCACGATAGGCGTAAAGCAATGCTTTTTCGATTGCGTTTTTGGCAACACTCCAAACAAACTTTCTTCTTCCGAAGTATCCTTTGGCTTGTTTGAGGATTTTTTTTCGCCGGGCTCGGGAAGCCACTGAGTTTACTGATCTTGGCATTTTAGTCTAGATTTTTTGATATGGGCGGTTTTTTAACACTTTTGGGCCTTATATCAAGGTGATACATATATTTAACCGTAATTGATTTATTTTAATCTTAATTGTTGTTTTATACTTTTAGAGTCACTATCATTAACCAATGAAGAATGAGTCAACTTTAGTTTGCGCTTTTTTGATTTTTTGGTCAGGATGTGATTTTTGAATGCGTGTTTTCTTTTTATTTTTCCTGTCCCAGTAAGCTTAAATCGCTTTTTGGCACTTGATTTTGTTTTCATTTTTGGCATTTCGTCTAATATTTTTTTATTTCTTTTTTGGTGTTATGAACATGGTCATTCGTTTCCCCTCCAGTGTAGGCATTTGCTCTACTTTTCCAATTTCTTCAAGGTCTTGTGCCAACCTTAAGAGTAAAATTTGACCTTGTTCCTTGAATACGATGGATCGACCTTTAAAAAAAACAAAAGCTTTGAGTTTGGCACCGTCATTTAAAAATTTCTCAGCATGTTTTTTCTTAAACTCATAATCATGTTCATCGGTTTGTGGACCAAATCGTATTTCTTTGATAATCACCTTGGTGGCCTTGGACTTGAGTACTTTTTCACGCTTTTTTTGCTCGTATAGAAATTTTTTGTAATCCAAAATTTTACAAACGGGTGGGGATGCTTTTGGTGAAATTTCTACCAGGTCTAACTCCAGTTCTTCGGCCAAGGCAATGGCTTTGGGAAGTCTGTAAACTCCTATCTCAACGTTGTCTCCAACGAGTCTGATTTCGTTAGCAGTAATTTTTTCGTTGATTTTATGAGGATTTTCCTTAATGATCCTCGCAGGTTTATTTGATCTTCTCCTTCGTATTGCTATGACTCAAATAATTTAAATTAATTTTCAAATTTAGAGATACTTTTCGATATCTCTCCATTTATGAGTTTGACGAAGCTATCCAAGCTCATTTCACCCACATCACCTTTTTGGTGTTTTCTGACGGATACGTTTTCCATCTCTGCTTCTTTTTCTCCCAGTATCAACATAAATGGAACTTTACTCAGTTCAGCCTCTCGGATCTTTTTCCCGATAGTTTCATTTCTGTTGTCTAAGGAGGCGCGAATTTCGTTATTTTCAAGGAAATTTAAAACTTTTTGAGCGTATTTTTCATGTTTTTCACTCACACTCAATAAGTTCACTTGTGTAGGGGAGAGCCAAAGTGGAAAATTACCTCCGGTATGCTCCAACAAAATAGCAACAAAGCGTTCCAAACTTCCGAAGGGCGCACGGTGGATCATGATGGGTCGGTGTAGCTCGTTATCACTCCCTTTATAGGTAAGTTCAAATCTTTCCGGGAGATTGTAATCCACCTGAATGGTTCCCAATTGCCACTTTCTTCCAAGAGCATCTTTGACCATAAAATCGAGTTTGGGACCATAAAAGGCTGCTTCTCCTTCTTGGATTACAAAATCCAAATTCTTTTGCTGAGTACCATCAATAATTGCCTGTTCGGCTTTATCCCAATTTTTGGGATCTCCAATGTATTTTTCCGGCTTTTTAGGGTCTCGTATGGAGACCTGCGCCTGAAAGTTGTCAAAGCCCAAAGATCCGAAAACATATAAAACCAGATCAATCACATTTTTAAATTCTTGATCCAACTGGTCGTGGGTACAAAATATATGGGCATCGTCTTGTGTAAAGCCTCTCACTCTGGTAAGTCCGTGGAGCTCTCCACTTTGTTCATAACGGTAAACGGTTCCAAACTCTGCATATCGTTTGGGTAATTCTTTATAACTCCAGGGGCGGGTATTGTATATTTCACAGTGGTGGGGACAGTTCATTGGTTTGAGTAAAAAGGTTTCTCCTTCTGCAGGAGTCTCAATAGGTTGAAAACTGTCTTCCCCGTATTTCTCATAGTGTCCGGAGGTCATGTAAAGTTCCTTGTTCCCTATGTGGGGGGAGATGACTTGTTCATATCCGGCTTTCTTTTGGGCTGCTTTTAGAAAATCCTCTAACCGACCTCTAAGGGCAGCTCCTTTGGGTAACCAAAGTGGTAAGCCCTGCCCAACTTTTTGGGAGAAAGTGAACAACTCTAGTTCTTTTCCCAGTTTTCTGTGATCTCTTTTTTTGGCTTCTTCTAGCAGTTCGAGGTATTCGGTCAATTCTTTTTGTTTGGGAAAAGAAATACCATAGACTCGGGTCAATTGTTTGTTGTTTTCATCCCCTCTCCAGTAGGCTCCTGCAACATTCAAAAGCTTTACAGCCTTGATAAAACCAGTGTGGGGGATGTGGCCTCCACGACACAAGTCCGTAAAATCGGCATGGTCACAAAAGGTAATAGTACCATCTTCCAAATTTTCAATGAGTTCTATTTTGTAGGGATTTTCGTCTTTATGATAAAAATCAAGTGCCTCTTGTTTTGAGGCAGACCTCATTTTGAATTCAAACTTTTGTCGGGCAAAATCCAGGAATTTTTTTTCAATGTCTTTGAGTTCTTTTTCGGTGATGGAGTAATCTCCAAAATCCACATCGTAATAAAATCCATTTTCGATAGCGGGTCCGATGGTTAGTTTGGCTTTTGGGTAAAGGGAGAGAATGGCTTGAGCCAATACATGTGCAGAAGAGTGCCAAAAGGCGCTTTTCCCTTGATCGTCATTCCAAGTAAACAATTGGATCTGTCCATCTTCAAATAAAGGAGTGGATACCTCAACGATTTGCTTATTAAACATTGCAGAAAGAACATTACGGGCCAATCCTTCACTGATATTTTTGGCTATTTCGAAAACGGTAGTTCCTGTTTCGAAGCTTCTTATCGAGGTGTCCGGGAATTTTATTTGAATCATATATTGAAAATCACAGCAAATATAGTTTACTCCTCCGAGTGATACAATTTTTAAAAGGGCTTAGTTTTTTTATCCCCCAGAAGACCATTGAGTAAAATTTTGATGGCCCAAAAACCGTAAATAATTGCAGTGATACACAAGCCTATGCCTAGTGAGAGCACAGGCCAGTAAAAAGGATGTCCTTGGTTTTTAAAGGCTTGGTAGACCAAAACAGGAGCAATAAAACAGAGCAAAATAAAAGTTCCCATTTTTAGCAGCCCTTTTTTTAATTTTTTTGAGTTCACTGGTAATTTTTTATAGCATTTCTAATGCTTTTGTGCTCATTAATTAGATTGACTGCTGTTTTTCTGTCGATATTTAATTCTTCCATAAGAATTCTAGTGGCCCGATCTACGAGTTTTGTGTTAGTCATTTGGATATCAATCATCTTATTTCCTTTGACTCTTCCCAGTTGGATCATACTCGAGGTGGTGATCATGTTGAGGATTAATTTTTGGGCGGTTCCTGCTTTCATTCTGGAGCTTCCTGTTACAAATTCTGGTCCAACAACGACTTCGAGAGGGAAGTCAGAAAAGGCTGTAATGGGACTTTTTGGGTTGCAAGTTATACAACCGGTGGCAATACTATTTTCTTGACATTTTTCAAGGGCACCTAACACGTAAGGAGTGGTTCCTGAGGCAGCAATTCCGATTACAAAATCATTTTGATCGGGTTGGTGTTCCTGTAAATCTTTCCAACCCTGAATGGGGTTATCTTCAGCATTTTCTATGGACCGATGAAGTGCATCGAGCCCTCCAGCAATGATTCCTATAACCATTTCCGGACTTGTTCCGAATGTAGGTGGACACTCTGAGGCGTCCAACACACCCAATCTGCCACTGGTCCCTGCACCAATATAGAATAATCGACCACCTTTGTTAATTTTTAGAACCAAATGTTTTATCAGGTCTTCGATTTTATCAAGAATAAGTCCAACAGCTCTTACCGCCTCTTTGTCCTCCTGATGTATGCCGACCAAAAGTTCAGAGGTTGATTTTGTTTCCAGGGAATCATATTTAGAGTCTTTTTCAGTTATTTTTTCAAATTTCATCTACTTATAATTCCAAGCTAAACTAATTGTTTATCCAAGTTTTGATTCTAGGCTTACTTTTAGTGTGTCTAGAAATTTCTGAGTAGTCAGATAGTGAGATTCATTAAGATTTTCCTTGTGAATAAGTAAGGCTAAATCCTTGGTCATTTTTCCACTTTCGATTGTTTCGATACATACTGTCTCTAAGGCCAGACAGAAATCAATCAGTGGTTGATTGTTGTCCAATTTACCCCTGTGTGCCAATCCCCTGGTCCATGCAAATATGGAGGCAATAGGGTTGGTAGATGTTTCTTGTCCCTGTTGGTGTTTTCTATAATGGCGTGTAACTGTTCCATGAGCGGCTTCTGCCTCCATGATTTCTCCATCTGGAGTAACCAATGTAGAGGTCATAAGACCTAAAGAACCAAACCCTTGGGCAACAGTATCGGATTGAACGTCTCCATCGTAATTCTTACATGCCCAAACAAACCCTCCATTCCATTTCATTGCAGCAGCAACCATATCATCGATTAAACGATGTTCATATGTAATACCTGCATCCTCAAATTTATCTTTGAATTCACGATCAAAAACTTCTTGAAAGATATCTTTAAAGCGTCCATCATATGCCTTCATGATCGTATTTTTAGTCGAAAAATAGAGTGGCCACCCTTTATCCAATGCTCGGTTCATGCATGATCGGGCAAACCCGTAAATAGAAGACTCTATGTTATACATACTCATAGCAACTCCACCCTCCTGAAAATTGTAAATCTCCCATGAAGTTGGATCACTTCCATCCTCGGGGGTAAAGGTCATGGTGAGCTTTCCTTTTCCGGAAATGATGGTATCAGTAGCTTTGTACTGATCCCCAAAAGCGTGCCTTCCGATACATATTGGTTTCGTCCAACCTTGAACATAGCGTGGCACGTTTTTCATTATTATGGGCTCTCTAAAAACCGTTCCACCAACAATATTTCTAATGGTTCCATTAGGTGATCGGTACATTTTTTTCAGCCCAAACTCTTTCACACGATCTTCGTCGGGGGTAATTGTGGCACATTTTATACCTACTTTATATTTTTTGATTGCTTCTGCAGCATCAATTGTAATTTGATCATCTGTAGCGTCTCTAGAAGCTATGCCAAGATCATAATATAAAAGTTCTATATCCAGGTAGGGAAGTATTAATTGTTCTTTAATAAATTTCCAAATTATTCTGGTCATTTCGTCACCGTCAATTTCAACAACCGGGTGCTCGACAATAATTTTCGACATTTAAATTTCAATTTAGTTTAGGCAAATATAATGAAGGATAAGCATAGTTAGGGCTCAGATATGTAATTTTGTCATACAAAAAAACCGCTTTCAAGCGGTTTTTCTTTAATTTATTGCTCCTTAATTCTAGCTTTTTTCCCTCTAAGTTGTTTGAAGTAATAAATTCTTGAACGCCTCACCTTACCTTTTTTATTGACTTCAATTTTTTGAATGGTGGGGAGATTAAGTGGGAAAATTCTTTCTACTCCAATAGTTCCTGACATTTTTCGAATGGTAAATGATTTGGAAAGCCCTTGGCCTTTAATTTGGATGACTACTCCTCTAAAGAACTGTGTTCTTACTTTGTCTCCTTCTCGAATTTCATAAAATACAGTTATGGTATCTCCGGCAGAAAACTGCGGAAAGTCTTTTTTCTGTAGGAATTGTTCTTGAACGAAATTAACGAGTGCTTCCATTGATCGATGATTGAACAGGTCTAATTTTACTGGGTGCAAATTTAAAACTATTTTTGATTTAAACAACTTCCACATCCTGTTTAAAAAAAAATAATTAATCGGGATCGTCTATCAAATCTGGTCTTATTTTTTTAGTTTTTTCTAGGGCTTGGTTTTCCCTCCAATTTTCTATCTCGGGATTGTTTCCTGAAATCAGTATTTTAGGAACTTCCCAGTCTTTGTATGCAGCAGGACGGGTATAGATTGGTGGAGCTAATACACCGTCTTGAAAACTATCGGTAAGGGCAGATGACTCATCTCCTAGTACACCTGGAATAAGTCGAATTATGCTGTCACACAAAACCGCTGCTGCCAGTTCTCCACCTGTGAGGACAAAGTCACCGATCGAAATTTCACGAGTAATCAAATGATCCCGGACCCTTTGGTCTACGCCTTTATAGTGACCACACAAGATGATAATGTTTTTTTTGGTGGACAGATTGTTGGATATACTTTGATTGAGTTTTTCACCATCGGGGGTAAGATAAATGACCTCGTCGTATACTCTTTCTTTTTTGAGTTGGCTGATACAACGGTCTATAGGTTCAATCTTCATGACCATTCCTGCCCCTCCTCCAAACGGATAATCGTCTACCTGTTTTTGTTTGTTTTCAGCATAATCTCTGAGCATATGGAAATTGACCATGACCTTTTGGGCTTCAATCGCCCGTTTGAGGATCGAGGCCTCGAATGGACTCCTAAGTAGTTCTGGAAAGAGGGTAATAATATCAATCTGCATGCAATGCAAAGATTTTATAAATAAAAAAGTTACCAAAACTTTTTGAGACTTTTTATAAACTCGGTTTTATTGATTGTAGTGATTTTATTAAAAAGTAAATATTTTGGCTCCTTAATGGATGAAATCAAAAATTAGCCATAGCGAACCAGTCCTAGCTATTATTTAATTTTAAATATCTTTTATCCACTGCTTTTTAAGCTAAAATAGAATTGTGTTTATGATTATTATATCATAAACTAGAGCTAAAATCAGTTCACAGTAATAGTCTGAATATTGAATTATAATTTTTTTATAAAAATCTAGATGGTTAGTCAATCAATCAACCTGATAAACATTATATATAAATAAGCTAGAAAGTCTGATCAATAATTTAGTAGAGAAAAAATGGTTTACTAAAAGTTAATACTCATTCCTAGGTAAAAATTTCTCATAGGAGCAGGTTCGAAATACCTTTTACCGAAAGCATTGATTCGGATGTTATCGAAATAGGCCGTATCAAGCAGATTGTTGATTCCTGCAAAAAATGAGAGATGATCATGGGATTTCCATAAACGGAAGTTGGCCAAGAAATAATCTTCCACCTGGGTTTGATTTGCATCATCTGCATAGAGGTTTCCACTGTATTGGGTTTGCAAGATTGTTCCCCAACCTTCGAAAAAGTTGTATTGCAATGAGGCGGTAAATTGTTGTTCGGGAACCCCGGGTAACTGATTTCCACTAAGATCTTTATCCACCAAAACGTAGTCGTCAAATTTGAGGGAGGCATAATTATAGGAGACAACCCATTCCCAGGGTCCTTTTTGGTGTTCCCAAAAAAGTTCTATCCCTCTCCGAGTTGTGGCGCCGGCGTTGCGATAGAAATCACGGTCGGGAAAAGCAGACAATTCGTAGGGCAAAATTTCATTTTGGGTATTGATGGCATAGATTGTGGCCTCCAATGTATTTTCAGGAGTTGTATATCGCCACCCCCATTCGAAGTTATGGGCTTCGGACGGAGAAAGGTCTATATTGAAACCGACATTGCCACTGGGGTTGGCCGAAAGCTCATTCAAGGTGGGGGTTTCAAAACTGCTGGAATAAGAGACAAACATCACATGGTCTCCCCATTTGGTGTAGGTAAATCCTATGCTAGGATTAAAACTATTGAGTTTTACTTCATCGCTTTCACGCTGGGTACCCAGGCTTTGGAGGTCATAGCGTAGACCCAGTCGGAGGAGTCCGAAACTCCATTTTATTTCGTCGAGAAAACTAAAAGCAGTATTGAAAAAAAGCTCGTCTTGGTCGAGGGTATTGTCACCTGGTGATCCATTGAGATTCTGAAAACGTTGTCGGTGATCTTTTTGATCGGCCATGGAGAATCGCAATTGCATTCGGTGATGGTTTTGGGGTTGAAATTCCAAGGCTGTCCCAAAACCGTAATAGTCTCTTTTGAGGTCTACAAAACCTCCAAAGCCAAAAGGCAAACGCCCCACAAAATCACGATGGGCATAAAAGGCATAGCTATCCCAACGCAGATTATTGCTGAATTGTTTTTCCCATTGCAACCCTGTTTTGAGGTGATTTACCGTTTCATAGGTTTGAAAGCTTTCATTTTGCGAGCGGGCCTGCTTTCGATTTTCTTCAACCATATCCAGGTTAATGCCTCCGGCATCGTAGGCATAGGGGCTATGGGTATAGTTGAACTGCCAACGGATTTGAGAACTCTCAGAAAGATCGTGCCAAACCCTGGCGTTGAAAACCCGTTGTTTGTATTGGCTGTGGTTGCGGTAACCTTTAGATTCGCTATGATTTTGATAAAAAACAGCCTTTGTTTTATTCTTCTTTAGACCAACAGTGGCGGCAAAATTTCTGGAAGAGTAAGTCCCCCCTTGAAGCCGAAGGCGAATAAAATTTTCTTCAAAATCTTCCAAAGTATTTATCTGAATAACTCCGCCGGAAGCATTGCCGTAAAAAGAAGAAGCAGGTCCTCTGAGTACAGTGAGGGATTGAATTAGTCCCAGTGGGAGATTGTCTAGTTGTCCTTGACCATCGGGAGTGGTTTCGGGTATGCCATCTACAATCAACTGTATGCCTCGTATTCCAAAACCCGATCGAGCGCCAAAACCCCTGATGGAGAGTCGCAGATCTTGGGCAAAATTCTGAGTGTTTTGAGCATATAACCCGGGTACAGTGGTAAGATAATCCTGAAGAGAGTTTTGGGCTAGGCCCAACTGCGGGGTTTTAAAAATTCGGTGGCTTATCGCAAAGGGAATGATGTGTTTGGGGGTTTTGATCCTTGTAGCATCCAAGGTAATTCCTTTGAGGGAAATTTTTTGTTGTAGGCTGTCTTGGGCTTCAAGGCTGAAGGTAATAATAGACAACAGTCCCAGTAAAATATTGGAGAATTTTTTCATTAAGAAAAGTATTTGAATTTTTTTGATTCCAAAGATAGTTTGGAATTCTTAATTTAGAGTAATATTTAAGTATGTTAAATTTAAACGACACAGAGGAAATATTAGCCATTCTTATAGCAGTGGCCATTGTATTGGGTTTTGTTATTTCTACCTACAAGGAAATCCAATCCACCATTGCTGAGGAAAAAGGTAAATTCATGGAAAAAAAAGAAACCGAAGCAAAGGTTAAAACGCTTATCCAATACCTTGACGCCAAAAAAGAGCTGATCGATGCGATTAATGAAGTTGAAAAAAAAGAAAGGGATTCCAAAAATTAATTTATATTTGTACATACAATATTTGTAAATACTATAAATGAAAACCGTTTATCATTCTGCTGAAACGAGAGGCAACGCCAACCATGGGTGGTTGAAAGCAAATTACTCGTTTAGTTTTGCTCAATATTATGACCCTGAACGGATGAATTTTGGCGCACTTAGGGTTTTAAACGATGATACTATTTCACCGGGTATGGGTTTTGGAACCCACCCTCACGACAATATGGAAATCATCACTATTCCTCTTAAGGGAGATCTAGAACATAAAGACAGTATGGGCAATGTGGGAGCCATTAATGAAGGTGAAATACAGGTGATGAGTGCTGGAACAGGAGTATATCACAGTGAATACAACAAAAATTCAGACAAACCCATCAATTTGCTTCAGCTTTGGGTAATGCCTAAGACACGAAATGTTGAGCCGCGTTATGATCAAAAGTCAGTCAGGGAATTAAAAAAAAACAATTCCTTTTATCAGGTTTTATCTCCAAATGAAGATGATGATGGTATGTGGATTCATCAGGATGCTTGGTTTCATTTGGGTGATTTTGACCGGGTTACCGAAACCGAATACCTAACAAAAAAAGAAGGAAACGGGGTTTATGTCTTTGTTATTGAGGGAGCTATTAAGGTAGGAGATCAGCAGATTAACAAACGTGATGCTTTGGGGGTTTGGGAGGTTGACAAAATTTCTTTTCTCGCTCAACCCCATTCAAAAGTATTGTTGGTCGAAGTACCCATGTCTTTTTAAATCCTTTAGATGAAAAAAAAATCTACAATCGAGGATTTGTTAAATGAACTGGAAAACCGTCTTTCTTCAGGTCACTATAGAGACTCTGTTCATCAAATCAAATTGATGACGACTCGTGACATGATTTTGGAAATGATATCGAAATAAAACCGATATTTATATTCTAAACACAACTTATTGTTCAGGCATGTTACTTTTACTGATCATGAGAAACCCTGCTTCCATTCAAGGAAGCTGACACCTTTTTTGTATTTACTTAATCCCATTTTCAGCTCATGGAAATGATTCCTCACCAAGGCATGAGCTTGGAATCTCTCTCAAGGGGTGTCATGGGTATGTTGATTTTGATACTTATTGCTTATGTATTGAGCAATAACCGAAAGAATATTCCTTGGAAGGTAGTTGGTTTGGGCCTCCTTGCTCAGTTGATCATAGCTATTGGCGTAATCAAAATCTCATGGATCAAAATATTTTTTGAATCCATCAGCAGTTTTTTTGTAAAGCTATTGGAATTTACGCAAGTAGGAACCCAGATGCTGTTGGGACCGTTTGGTGATGTGGATCAATATGGTTTCGTTTTTGTGTTTCAGGCGCTGCCGATCATCATCTTTTTTTCAGCACTGACGTCTTTGCTTTATTATTTCGGCATCATACAAAAGCTGGTTAAAGTATTGGCCTGGGGACTGCAAAAGCTTTTGGGGATTTCGGGATCGGAGAGTTTGGCTGTTTCAGGAAATATTTTTTTGGGACAAACCGAGGCTCCACTTTTAATTAAGGCTTATCTGGAAAAAATGACCCGTTCGGAGTTGTTTTTGGTTATGGTGGGAGGTATGGCTACTGTGGCTGGAAGTGTAATGGGCGCCTATATTGGTTTTCTTGGCGGAGATGATCCGGTTGAACGTTTGGCATTTGCCAAAAGCCTTTTGGCGGCATCTGTGATGGCGGCACCAGGTACTGTGGTCATTGCAAAGATCATGTTTCCTCAAAGGGACAAAATACCGGAGTTGATCAATGTGTCCTCTGGTAGAGCTGGCAATAATATTCTCAATGCCATTTCCAACGGAACCACTGAAGGGGTAAAAATGGCAGTTAATGTGGGTGCCATGCTGTTGGTTTTTATTGCTTTAATCGCTTTGTTGAATGGTGTTTTTTCGTGGATCGGTCAGGTCTTGGGGGTAAATCTATGGGTGGCCCATAATACTCCTTATGATCAGTTTTCGATAGAATTTGTTTTGGGTTATTTATTCGCTCCGCTGATGTGGCTCATCGGAGTGGCAGAAGAGGATATGGCTCTCATGGGCCAACTGTTGGGGATAAAAACGGTAGCGAGCGAGTTTGTTGGCTATGTTCAACTGGCCGATCTAAAACAGGTGGACAATGCTTTGCATTTTGGTTACCAAAAGTCAGTGGTTATGGCAACCTACATGTTGTGTGGTTTTGCCAATTTTGCTTCGATAGGTATTCAGATCGGGGGAATCGGTATTCTGGCTCCAGGCCAAAGAAAAAACCTGAGTGAACTGGGGATTAAAGCGATGGTTGCAGGTTCGATAGTCTCGCTGATGTCCGCAACTATTGCTGGTGCACTTTTGGGCTAGGTTCACATAACCTTGACCTTGATCTTCTTCCAAGTTCGTACCAATAAAACTGCAAAAACAGCAGAGATTATAGTGATTACGCTTGCTCGGGAATACTCCCCATAGATCCAATACCCAGTTGCAAACATGGCACCGTAGATCATTCCGCAACCCAGCAACATGGCCGTAATTCCGGAAGGAACACTCCATCCCTGACTGTCGTCAGTGATGTTGATGTTTTCTTTTTCTGCCTCATCGATGACTTTTTTCCAACCGGGGCCGCCGGGTTGGATTTTTTGATAAAAAGTTCGAAGTACAGATTTGTCTTCAGCAGGGGTCATATAGGTCACCGTAATCCAGATGGCTGAGGTCACCAACACCACAAAAGGGTATTGGAACCAGGAATCAAAAAGTCCAGACTCGGCTGCAAACAAATAGTTACCAAGACTGGTGGTTTTTAGTAATATGGATAAAATTCCGGAAGCAAACATGGCTGATATCTCACTCCAGGCGTTGATTCGCCACCAAAACCATCTCAAAATAAAAATAAGACCTGTTCCTGCTCCAAAAGTGAGGAGAATATCAAAAATTTGTAAGGCACTTTGCAACAACAGTGCCATTATAGCACTAGAGATCATCAGGCCAATGGTACATAATCTTCCTACAGCAACCAATCTTTTTTCTGATGCATTGGGATTGATTTGATTTTGATAGAAATCATAGACCAAATAGGAGGAGCCCCAGTTGAGCTGTGTAGAAATGGTACTCATATAGGCGGCTATCAGGGAGGCTAAAACCAAACCAATCAGTCCGGCCGGTAATTTTACGAGCATGGCAGAGTAGGCCAAATCGTGACCTAATTTATCATCAGCGATATTGGGAAAGGCTTCTTTGATACTGTCCAAATCTGGAAAAACCACCAACGAAGCCAAAGCGACTAAGATCCATGGCCAAGGGCGTAAGGCATAGTGCATGATGTTAAAAAAGAAAGTAGCTCCAATGGCGTGATTTTCATCTTTGGAGGCCAACATCCGCTGAGCGATGTATCCTCCACCTCCGGGTTCTGCACCTGGGTACCAGGAGCTCCACCATTGCACTGCCAAAGGAATAATCAGCAATGTGATTAATGCCTCTGTGTTGGAAAAATCAGGAAGAATAGACAATTTATCACTTACGTTTTCGTGGTTCAAAAGGGCAGTCATCCCACCCACTTCGGGAAGATTGACCAGATAGTAAGCTGCACCAATAGATCCCACCATGGCCACCACAAACAATAAAAGGTCGGTATAAAGCACTCCTCTAAAACCTCCCAGTGTACTGAAAGCAACCGTTACTAAACCTGCACTTACTACTGTTTGCCATGGCTCCAAGCCTAGCATGATCCCACCAATTTTGATGGCCGCCAAGGTTACGGACGACATGGTGATCACATTAAAGAGAACCCCCAAATAGAGTGCTCTGAATTTTCGAAGGAAGCCTGCAGGATCTCCACCGTAACGGAATTCATAAAATTCAATATCTGTTTTTACATTTGACTTACGCCATAATTTAGCGTAAACAAATACGGTGAGCAAGCCTGTGATTAGAAAAGCCCACCAAACCCAGTTTCCGGAAACACCATTGTTTCGAACAATATCTGTAACCAAATTGGGTGTATCGGTTGAAAAGGTTGTCGCCACCATAGATACTCCCAACAACCACCAAGGCATATTTCTCCCGGAAAGAAAAAATTCACTGCTTGAAGATCCTGCTCTTTTGGAAACCCAAATCCCTATAAAAAGTGAGATTGAAAAAAAACTGATAATGATTGCCCAATCTATACCTACTAAATCCATTTTCTATTTTTTAATACCCCAAAATAACCATTAATCTATAAATCTGATAAAATATTGTTAAACAATCACACTGTTCTTTATTTTTAAATAGGTTTGTATAAAAAATTGTTTGTAATGCTTTCGAAATGTTATTTTGATGCTTGGCTGATATCCCCCTTTGTATTCTTTTGGTTTGGGTTGATGTTGGGTTTTCAGTTTACTTTTGCACAAGTTGAGAATAACGTTCCCTCTTTCAGTTTTTTATCCAATAATAGTGATGATTCCAATTCGCTTTTCCAGCTTCCACCAGAGGAAAGTCCTTATCTAAAAGAAGATTTTTTGGAAAAACCCCTTGACATTACCGATCCCTCACTGGATGATGATGGCGCTAAAATTAATATGGAAGAGCAGGAGAAATTTCTGAACCCCGGTGATATTTATCTATCAAAACTTAAAGGCAAAGGGGTCGAAGCTGGGAAAGACCCCAAAAAATTCAGAACTAATCAATACATGGGGGATTATAGAATGGAGGGCAATCAAGCCCGCATCATTTTTAGAGACCACGAGTATCCCGATGGAGATCGTGTAAAAATTCTTCACAACGATATGGTTATTCAACCAAATGTATTGTTGGTTGAACGTTTTGTTGGTTTAACAATTGAATTGTTTCCCGGTTTTAACAAAATTGATTTTGTAGCCCTCAACCAAGGTACTTCAGGCCCCAACACTGCAGAGGTCAGGGTATATGACGAAAATGGTGATATGACAGCCGCGAACCAATGGAATCTAGCTACGGGAGTAAAGGCAACTTATATTCTTATAAAAGAATAAGGGTTATTTTTTGAAGTGAATCAAAAGTCCAATCATCAAAAGTACAATCCCTCCTAGTAGGTAGGGAGTGTCGATGAAAGATAATTTGGTATACATTAGATATACTACATAAAAACACCCCAATGACAAGAGTATAATAAGCAGTTTGATGAGTGTTTTGAATTTCATTTTTAAAAGCTTGCTTGCAAATTAAATGAATTTATGGAATTGATTAAGTTATATTTTACGGGATTATTGATTTTGATCGTTGCCATTTTAGCTAATTTTTTAGCTACTCAATTGGGACTTAAGACATGGTACGATTTTCTAAATCAATGGGGTAATGGAAATGCCTTAAATTTTAAAGATGGCTTTTGGCTGTTTGTTATATATCCTTTGATATTGGGGTGTAGTATTTTGATTGTAAATATGCTTTGGAGAAATCTCTTAGGTTAATTTTTTGATCTTTGTTTTTTGAGTTTATAAAATCTAATTAAAAAATATTTTAATCATTGAATTATATGTACAGTGTATTTATGTAAAATTTAAAGTTTTTAATGATCAGAAATAATTTTGATGATTTCCAATATTAAAAAAATAATTGATTGCTTTTTTGCATAGTAATGATTATATAACATTTCAGGATTAGATTTTTTTAGGAAAACTAGTAGTTTGAATTGACCTGGTTCCTCAAGAGGAATGATATATTCAGTGTATTAAAATAATAATAACCTTTTTTATTTACTATTGTATTATTTTATGATCTATTTGTAGGCTTGTCTTTTGGGTTGACATTGTTTTTTATCAACATCAATCCAGCTACACCAAATAAACCAAAAAGAAATCCTATGATAAATCCGAAGCGATGAGTTCTTCCCTTTTTTTCTGCTATGTAGCCTCCCAAGGCTCCTGTTGCTACCCCAAGGGCTAAAGAGAGTAAGAAAAAGGAATTGCTCATCTGGATATATCAAATAATTTTTTTTGTGTCAAAAGTATCAAGGTATAAACTAAAATTCCTATAGGGCCCAACATAAAAGTGGAAAGTAAAGGTAATATCATCCAAAGGTGTTTCACCTCTTTTTCCTGACTGTTTTTGAGCATCCAACAACCAACCCAAAAGTCGAAGGCCAAATAGTGTAACCACCCTGCAGCAACTCCCCGAGGTTCGGCATGTTGAAACATTTTAGTCAAACTTTTGAGGGAAAAATCGGTGGAGAAGTTTCCTTTAGTAGTACTTAGAAAATATATATAGCCCATGGCAATAACCAATGGAATCCAAGGAAAAGCAATTACTCTCTGAGTGAAACCTTTTTTTGGAAACACCAAAAGCAACAACCAAAAAAGCAGGATCCCTGAATTGAAAAGATTAAAAATTGTTTCGTATAACATATTCTTATCTCAAAAATAAAACCATTTTTTTAGATGGCTTCCCTATCTTCGGATTTTATTTATGAGGATATTCAAAGACATTAATGGCCAAAGATTAGACCCCATTCAGCATACCCTTGATATTTTAAAAAAGCACCCTAACGTACAAATCCATATTGGGTCTGATTCACAGAATGTAGGTAAATCGACAAAATATGCCACGGTGATTGCCTACCGATTTGGAAGTAGGGGAGTGCACTATATCCTAAGTAAAAAGCAGGAAGTTTTGATTTCAGATATGTGGACCCGTTTATGGCATGAGGCAGAAATGAGTATTGATGTAGCCGAGTGGCTTACCCATCAAGTGAGTGTAAGGGTTCAGATTGATATGGATTACAATAGTGATGAGAGTTTTAAGTCTAATAAATTGATCTCGGCCACTAAAGGTTGGGCCAATTCTTTGGGATACAAGGTAAACGTAAAACCCGATAACCAGATTGCTACCCGAGCAGCGGATTATCACTGTAAATAGCTTACAACCAATCTCTAACTATTTTCTCCACTCCAAATCGAATGACATCTGTAACTGGAATTTTCAACTCACTTTCCAAATGCGTAATCTTCTCCCGGGCTTCTTTTTCCGACAAATTAACAGTATTGAGCGCTACTCCGACCACTTTCGGATTACCATAGGTACCTGCAACTGAAGCAACCGCCTCATTCAAGGCAATAAAGTCCTCTAAAGGCGGAATTTTTATGGTTTCAGGTTTTCTCAAATGGGTTTTGTCAGCACGATGACACAGAATCATATGGGTGGGACAACTACCCCGCATCAAGGGAAGAGTAGCGGTACTACCTGGATGTAATAAAGAGCCTTGTCCCTCGATGACAATCAAAGATTGGTTTCGATGGTTCAAAATCATTTGTTCTACTGCACCACAAGCATAATCTACTTTGAGAGCATCCAAGGGAATACCACCTCCAATTAGGGTTATACCAATTTGTCCCGTAGCCACAAAACCAGTATTAATCTTTTTTTGTTGGGCCCAACGGTAAATTTCTAGACCAGCGGTCATTTTACCACAAGCCATGTCTGTTCCGATCATCAGCAGGCGTTTATTGGTCAATTGTGCTGCAAGACCTGATGCAATTTGAGGTGTAAATTTAGGCACTCTCACATCCCATATCCATTGGGAAGGATTTTGGATTTGCCCAGTGAATCTTTGTGCGAGATTTTCGTGAAGACCATTAATAAGGCTTAAGCCTAAGCTCAAAGCTTCTTTGATTATGGGAAGCCACGCGTTGGGGATTTTTCCACCTGAAGGAGCAATACCTAATATAAGCACTTCGGCACCTTTGTCAATGACTTGATCTAATTTTTCATAAATGGGGATATCTCTTTCGATTGGGTGTTCCTTTTTAATATTACTTCCTGCATGTTTGGAATCGATGATACCCACAATGGGATTTTGGAGATAACGGACTACACCCAATCCCATTTTGCCATAATCACTGTGGATAAAACCTTCCATATAAAGCGCTACTTTTTGATCAGGTTTAAGCATGGTATTCAGATTTTAGTTCAGCACCATGACCGGGTATAAAATCAGGGGTGGTGACCCCTTTTACCATTTGAATACCTGAGGAAGGGTCAGGTAGCAAATTATATTGAGAATCCAAGTCTACATGATCGATTCCTCCAGAAAGAGCGGCAGCTGCAGCTATAGAAACCGAGGATTCACTCATACAACCAATCATGGTTTTGAGTTTATATTTTTTAGCATTTTGAATTATAAGTAGTGCTTCAGTGATTCCCCCACATTTCATTAATTTCATGTTAATACCATCAATAAAATCGGCCCATTTAATTACATCCTTGGAGTATCGACAAGATTCGTCAATGTAGATAGGCATCGGTCGATCGTGGTAGAGGTATCGGAGCTCAGATTCTTGTCCTTCCTCCAAAGGTTGTTCGATGTATTCTACCCCCCTGTCTGCCAACCATTTCATCATTATGATAGCTTCTTGGGTGGACCACCCTCCATTGGCATCCACTCTAATTTTGAGCTGATATTTTTTAACACTTTCAATTACTTGCGAAAACATTTGTTGATCGGCTTCAATTCCCAGTGGTGAGCCAAGTTTTATCTTTAGGGCTTTTGCTGAGGAGTTTTGGAGCATCAATTGAACTCTTTCTCGGACCTGCTCAGGTGGAATTATCCCAAGGGTAAGGGAAGTGGGAACAGTGGGTTGAGGAAACCCTAAAAGTTTATGCAAAGGGAGTTGAGCTTTTTTGGCTTTCCAGTCCCATAGTGAGATGTCTAGAGCCGCATATGCGCATGGAGCGACCCCTATTTGTTTGGCTATTTGGTTTAGCTCTTCAGTAGTTTTTGTTTTGATCCCTTGCTCAAGAAAAGCAACGAGTTGATCCTCTATTTCTTCAACAGTTTCAGCTTTTTCATTTTTACCGGGAGCAGCCTCTCCCCATCCTGTTAATCCATCTTTTTCGTAGGATAAGAAAAGATTATATGAATCTCCCCTAACCCCTCGACTTATGGCTAGAGGAAATTTTTTTTTAAGTAATACTTTATGAAATTTAATTTTTGATATCATTTTTTTGGTTTGTGATAAAAAAAATCTGGATAATGATTAATCAATGTTACTAAAAATAATATTCCCAAACCATTTGCAAAAACATCCAAAAAATTTCCATCACGGTTGAGGGTAAAAAAATGTTGGGTAAATTCAATAAGAACACCATAAATAAATGCTACGCAAGCACCAAGCAAAATGGAATTTTGGACCTCAATCTCTAGAGTGAACGTTTTGATTAAAATCAAACTAAACAAAGCATAAAACACAAAATGTCCGACTTTGTCTTGGTTTTCAAACCAAGGCTTACTACCATGATCACTGACTGGATTAAAAAAACTTAGGTAAAGAATTAATCCACTCCAAATAATGGAGAGATAAAGCCAAAAATAATTTTTCATGTTAAAATCATAGTAGATGTGATTATCTTTTCAAATATATAAAACCCTTTAAAGGGGGCTGTCCATTTCTTAGATCTAAAATGTAATAATAAGTCCCTTCCGGTAAATTTTGTTTATGCGAGTTGGAATATGATGTTCTTGATTCACCATTCCAATTATTTTGATAAGGAGCCTCACTTAAAATAAGTGTTTCCCAACGGTTGTAGATTTTAAGGTTGTGATCAGGATATTGCCCCAACCCCTCTATAACCCAGCTATCATTTACACCGTCATTGTCTGGAGAAAAAGCATTAGGAATAAAAAGGGATTGATAGACAAGAAGGGTTTCTTGAGAGAAACTAAAAGGATCACAGGAATAGTTTTTTGACCTTATTGCGGCTCTAAATTTCCAGCTGACCCATGAATCTTTTGGTTTAATCAAAACCAAAGTTTTAGAATTAACCCCACTAAGATAATCCGAGGCTTGTAGATCTTGCCAATCGTTATTAACAGGTTTGAGAACCTGCCATTGAATGTCAAATATTTGGCTGTCGTTTATGTCGATGGTCAAAACTGTTTCTTGATCGGGAATTACGGCCAAAGATGTTGGAGTTTCAAGGGTTTGGGTTGGTTTTTGAGGCAATTCTAAATAGTCGTATTGATTAGAATTGTCCCGATCTGCTGGTATGGTATAGCCTATAGCTGAAATGACCCGACCTTTGGCATCTACAACCACGGGGCTGGTTCCCAAAATCCCATCTCGATCCGGGTCCTCAAATCCTGCTTCTATGGTGTCATAACATCCATCCCCATCACTGTCCAAATCTCTATTGTTTGCAAGCCCGTCTGAGTCAAAATCGTCATATGTTTCATCTGTGTCCAAAATGCCATCATTGTCATCATCTAGATCAACATTATTTGGCACACCATCTTGATCACAATCGAGATCAGAGGTAATTAATAAGCTTATGCTGATATTCAAAAAATCACAATTATCATAAGGATCGGTCATATCTATAGCTTCTTGAATATTTGTCACTCCATCCCCGTCAATATCAGTGTCACAAATGTCTCCAATACCATCTTCGTCTAAGTCTATTTGATCAGGATTAAATTCAAAAGGACAATTGTCATAGACTTCATGTAGACCATCATTATCATAATCTACATCATTGTCTTGATTTATTAAATCAATAGTAATTAAATCAGCAGTCAAATAATCAGGATCAGTGCTTGAGGGATCTACAGAAATTAAAAGGTTGGTCAAAATATCGCCGTCAAAAAGGTAATCATCTTCACCTATAAGAGTTATGGGTTGAGGATCATCCCAATTCTGCGGGGTAAAGGTCAAAAAAGCTTTATCGATCCCTAACTCAGTAGGATCGGGATTTGTAAAACTAATAATAACATTGGCATTGGGTTGAGCATTCAATTTAATTGATAAAATCGTTGAAGAGCCTGATTCACTAAGCGGGTAAGAAAGTTTGTAAGTGGTAGTAACATTTCCAGACTTAGCGGGGTTAATTGCAATAATTTCTCCACTGATAAGAATTCCTGGAAAATCATTGTCTAAATTAATCAAAATCAAATCTGCCACTGAGGTAGCATTCAATTGGTCATAAGCTATATCTTTAGATTTTGGATCTCCTGTTATTAAGTTTACTTTCTGATTTCCATCTAATAAAAAGTCATCCAAACCATAAAGGGTAAGTATGTTTGAAGTCGGATCGTCCCAAGATTGATTCTCAATAATTATCTCTGTTTCTAATAAAGCAATCTCATCAACATTATTTTGAAGAATAAAAGGTAAAGTAACATCCTCATCGTCCATGGGCATACTATTAAGGGTAAAACCAACTCTGACTTGATCTCCATTTTCATCAGTTTGATTGTCATCATCAATAAGGTGGACCAACACTCCTGCAAAATCATTGTCCTGATTAATCATTTGCACGCTAGCGATACTAGCAGGAATTATATTTCCAAAATTGGTATCTGTACTGGAAATAGCAGTGACAAAAATATTATAATTAATAGCACCGTCATTGACGGGAATTAGGTCGTCAACACCATTGACCATAATAACTTGTGGCTGATTCCAATTGGTAGTTGAAAATATGACTGTAGAACTGGAAAGGGTGCCCTCGTTGATATTAGAACTTGACCAGCTAATCTCTACTGGCGCAGAGGGGGTAGCACTAAGGCGAACCGAGAAGCTTGCTAACGAACCATCCTCGCCACTTAATTGATCAATCTTATCAGTAATGATTTGGGCAATATCATTATCAATATTGATTACATCAATATTTTGGGAGGGCTCGGTCAAAAAATTGGGGTCAGAGCTATTATCGACTGAGACTATAATTTGAGTTAGCTGATCTCCGTCAATGACCATATCATCCTCTCCTGATACCAAAACCGTTTGAGGAATATTCCAATTCATAGGAGTAAATTGTAACTGTTGGAAATTTGAATCTACACTAACTTCTCCAGGATCATTAGAGGTAATATTCATAAATACGTCACTATTAGGTTTGATATCCAAAACAACAGTGAAACTACCTATATTTTGATTTTCACTTAGATTATTTGAGATAGCTCCAACACTAAATCCAGGCTGATCGTTATCTAAATTTCGAAAGATTAAATCTGCTACATCAAACTCCTCCAAATTATCGTAAACCAAATCAGCTGAGATGGGGTCTCCAGTTTCTAAAACCAAAAAAATATCTCCATCAATCAATGCGTCATCAAGCCCAGTAATGGTAATTTGATTATTAAACGGCTTGTTCCAATCTGCATTTAAGATGGTAACCAATGATACTGATAGTGATACCTCTTCTGGATCCCCAGAAATTGATAATCCAAAGCTAACGTCTGCTCCACCTGAAGGTTGAGAAAGTAAATTGAATTGTACATCAAATGAATTACCATTTTCATCTGATATTGCCGATCCTCCAACGACAGTCAATTCAATTCCTGGTGCGGTATTGTCTTGATTGATCAAATCTATATCGGCCACTGTACTGCCATCCAACGCATTGTAGTTTGCATCGGTTGAACTCACATTGGCCGTGATGATCTGGTAAGGGATGTTACCATCTTTGATAGGAATGGGATCTGGTAGCCCGGTCACCAAAATGGTTTGTGGAGTGTCCCAATTGCTTGGGTTAAACTCTAGATTTGTAACCCCCAACTGCCCTTCGGTAAGGTCACTTGAAGACAAATCAAGCGTAACAATCCCAGAAGGTTTTGATAAAAGTTTAATGGTGAAAGAGGCTTTATCACCATCCTCGTCAGTGATGTTGTCTAAAACAATAATTTCAAAACCCGGAGAATTTACATCCAATACGGTAAGGGTAATGGTTTTTGTTTCCGCATTTGTGTAGCAGTTTTGGGTCAAGCCAACATTGACCGAAACAGTAGGATAAATGATTTGGTCACCATCTAAAAGTCCATCTTCCTTAGGTATTATAGAAACAGATTGAGTGACATTCCAATTAGCAGGAGTAAAGGTTACCTGAGTAGGTGAAACTATTGCCTCAGTAATATCAGGATTGGATATATCCAAAACCACATTAGAGGTAGGTGCTTCATTTAGTGTTATATTAAATAAAGTAGAGGAATCCGTCTCATTGACAGAAAATGTATCTGGGTTAAGAATGAAAACTTTTGGAGGCTGCATATTGAGTAAAGCTATATCGGAAATAACAGGGTTGCAGAGATAATTTCCTTTGGCCACAGTAACACGATAGGAGGTGTTATCTAATGAATTATCTGCAGGAGTTACAATCATGACTGACGAGCTAGTATTGCTATATGTTCCATCGTCACTCAAATCAATCCAATCGGTACCATCGAATCTTTGCCATTGGAAAATGGCTTGTGAGAGGTCGGTCTGCACTTCAAAATTCGCACTACCCCCCAAACAAATGCCTTGTGCATTGGGATTAGTAATTATGTTGGCTGGTATAGCCGCAATCCCGACCTCTTGAAAGTCATAGATTCCAGAGAGATCACCATCCCTGGGAACAACATAGCCGTCATAGCCAGCTACGAGTCCCTGTGAACTTACCGTTACAGGCGAAGCTCCTAAAATACCATCGGATACAATATCGCTGTCAGTAAAACCGGCCTCAATCACATCTGAACAACCATCCCCATCACTGTCGAGATCATATGTGTCGGGAGTTCCATCTCCATCAGTATCCAAATCGTTTTGATGCAAATGCAAGTCCCATTTCAAAACAGAAGTACTGGTAGCGCTATTGTTGATATGAGTTAATTTTAGATTTTCTAAATTTTGTCCCAAGAATGAAAAGGTTGGGGAAGTTGTAACTGAAGGGTTAAATCTAAATCGAATTTCGTTAGATGAATATAATGTCAGACCTGATTCATAAATGCCATCAAAATTGCTGTCTACAAGAAGGTCGTCATTTGGATTCAGTATGGAAATACTTTCACTAGCATCATTTGTCGAAATGATAAAAAACTCTCCACTTTGATAGATGTGATTAGTATTTAAACTATGGATAAATTTAAAATTGACTTGATTATTAAAGTTCCACTCCATTTGGTTTTGATTTCCACCAGAAGCTAGAGAAGAGGTAATTTCTCCAATTCCAGTTTGAATGATAGAACTATTCGAGGAGATTACACTTGAGACTGTGTATGCTCCTCCAATAGTTATAGTTGATGTTTGTATAATCAAGGGGTCGTTAAGATTGGAAATATCTAATTGATAATTGCCCAAAGATTCGTAAGAATTATAAATTCCGTCATTATCCAAATCCAAATCGATATTGTCATTAATACCATCCCCATCGAAATCTGGCGGACAGTTGCTAACCACTGAAGGTTCTGAATATACAGTAGTTGTTAAACCGTCGCAAGTAATTTGAGCCTCAATCATGTATGACCCAGGATTTATGGGAGTGTAAGGATTTATACTAACCCCAAGATCAACATAACCTGAGCCATCATCAAAAAGCCAAGTATAGCTATCATAGACATCTACCCCAGAGGCATTTAATCTTAGATTGGGTAGACATTTCTCTAAACTAAGAACGGGAGACTCTAAGACTGTTTCGGGAGGTGACATAAAACCAGAGTAAAAACCACCTGAGGTAGCGGCACCACTTTGATTGTAATATGCACAATATAATTCATCAGTTGAACTAATGGAAACATTTCCCTTTAGATCCTCAATGATATAGGCTTTATAATTAGCGCCTAATACTACCTCTGGTCCCGTAACGCTTACGCCACCATCAAAGCTTGAATCGTCTGGAGATCTATTAGTGTTTGCATCGTCTGAAAAAGTTACAGATGCTGTCATATTTGTCACAATAGTTACAAACCCTGGGAAATTAGCTGTTCCAATTTTGTCAATAAAAGGAATGTTGTTTACCTCTCCTTGACTTTGACAGGAAAGTGGAGGAACAAAAAACATTCCTTGGTTTGCTTCACTGGTTGTTCCACCAATACCCTGCCAAGCATAAACATTTTTTGATGTACTTACATATAGTGTTCTATTCGATCCTCCATTTCTATATTCATTTCCCTCTATTAAAATATAGTCTCCAGCTTTAGCTAAATTGGCAATTATAATTGATAAATCACCATCCAGGTAAATATCAGTATCATCTTCGTTTGCTACTATTAGTATATTTTCCCATCCATCCAACCCACTACCTCTAACAAAAACGTATTCATTTCCTATTTTGTCAGCGCCAACGAGTTGGTCAATTCCATAATCTCTTCCTCCTCCGTTATGAAAACTTCCATTAGCAGACCCACTGTTTACTACAATGGGTTTGTCTGATTCTATGGAAATACCTATTAATCCATCTCTGTTAGCAATAGCATTTTCAGCCTCTGCAGCAATTAAGTAGGTTTCTCCCTTATCTAAAGTGAGAGTTTGTGAAAATGTCCCTGCACCACCTGGAGAGATAATGCCAGCCAAATCTAATGCTCTGTCTAAATTATCAACTACAACATGGGTGTTATTTTCAGTTGCCATCATTGAGACAAAGTTTAAATAATTGGAGTTACTATTATTAGCTCCAGGATTCTGACTTGTATAGGTTCCTGATCTGAAAGAAGTTCCCAATGCAGACAAGCCTTTACTTACCAATGCTCCTGCTTGATCAGGTGAACTATCACCACTTCTGCTTGCTCTGAGCCTCAAAGCAACGTATATTGGAGAGTCTGCAGTAATAATATATCCTTTATCGTCGATAATCCTACCTCCATATAATTGTGAATTTACAATCGCAAAGTTGGTCGGTCCTGAACCAATTGAATGTAAATTTGGGGATGAATTAGAGACAACATCTGAAATAATATTACTGAATGGGGCTCCGACAGGGGTAATTGAATAATTTATATTATTATTTGAAGGTGTAGAAATATAAATATACTGATCGAGTGGATATGCATTTGAATTTACCGCTCCGTGAGCGGCAATTGGAGGGATATAATGAACCTTACTTAACTGAGCATAAAGGATTTGTGTAGCTACAAGGCCTAGTAAGAAAAAAAAATTCCTAAAAAAAACAAACTTCATTTTTTAGTTTTATCTGTTTTTTATATGGTTTCAAGATGACTTTTAAAATTACTGATTTAAAATGTAAAATAGAACTAACATACTTTTTATCTATGTTCTAAATGAGTGTTTAAATATCGTCTTAATAATTTAATATATTTATTAACGTGAAATTGAACATTTCTTTTATGACCTCCTTAATACTTTTATGTATTCCTTTACTTCTTATGGGGCAACAAGAGGTGACTTTTTCTCAGTATATGTTTAATCACCAAAGCCTCAATCCAGCATATGTAGGCTCCAAAGATTATACCCAATTTGCATTACTTCACAGAACCCAATGGATGAATTTTCCTGGAGCCCCAGAATCTCAGGCATTTACTTTCAATCACAAAATGACATCCAAAAATATCGGTTTTGGATTTTCCGGAGTGAGTGATAGAATCGGACCGATGAGCATTGGTCTTGTAGGGATTGATTTGGCCTATCACCTTTCTATCAACGATGCTTTTTTAGCCGTTGGTATCAAAATAGGAATGACAAACTTTAATTTCGATGAAAACATCATTGAAACTAATACCCCAAACGACCAAGCATTTTCTTTTGATGATGAGGGAGAGTTTTTGTCCAATGTAGGTTTTGGGGTCTACTATCATCGGCCACGATGGTATGCTGGATTTTCAGTGCCATGGTTTATAGAAAACGAAAATTTCAACACACAAAAACATTATTATGCAATATTGGGAGGGTTGGTAAAGATTTCGGATAGTTTTGAAGCTAAACCTAGCGCATTGGTCAAGCATACTCAAAATACTTCTTTAGCTTATGACCTTAGTGCACTCATGTTATATAGGCAGCTTTTTTGGATTGGTCCGCAAATAAGATCTACCTTGGAAAAAGGAGTTCCAGGCAACGAATTTGGTGGAGGACTTGGTCTAATAGCTGGTGTAAATATTAATAAAAGCATTTCATTAGGATATTCGTACGGCACCTCCGCATTGGGGAATTTAACCAGTAGCAATCATGCTACCCATGAAATTATGTTACGCTTTGATTTGATCCCTGCTCTAAAATCCGAACTTCGTTCACCCAGAATATTCTAATTATGAGAACCCTTACACTACTATTCGGATTATTTTTCTTTCAAGGAATAATGGGACAAAACTCTACAATAAACAATCGTATTTTGAAATGGGCGGATTATCATTTTATGAATAATGACTTTGATAAAGCATTTTCTCTCTACTCTAAAGTTGGAGATTCACTGCCCCTTCGATCGAGAAGAAATTTTTCTAGGGTCTATGCCCAAAAGGGAAAACTTAAGGAGGCAGTAAGAATATTAAGACCACTGATAGACTCAGATTCTGCCATGGTAAAAGATTACTACTATTTCGCTTCCTATCTCACCAATAATGAAAAGTTGAGAGACGAGTACCGAAGAAAAGCCATTCGATTACCAATAGAAGAATACTCATTCAAACCAATTGATCATGTAAATTCTTCATATAAATTAGTGCCCTTAGCTTTAAAAACTAAAGGGTCAGAATTCGGGGCACATCTGATGAGTCTCAATAATAAAAATTTATTAACATATACCCAAAATCAATCTAGAGAATTCACTAAAGGTTTAAGAAAGAAAATTTTTTCAAAAACCCCAATATACAACATCTATATGGCAGAGTGGGACTCCAAAAATCTTCAAGCCCAATCACCAAAAGCTTTTGAATTTGGAATAAACTCTGTATTTCAAGATGGACCTTCGAGTTGGGACGGCGATAATCAAATTCTTTATTTGACAAGGAGTTCAAAAAGTTCTCTAAAACAAAAAACTATTCAGCTTGATCTCTATAGCTTTAAATTTGGCATAAAGTCAACTGCACAGCCCCTTCCATTCAATTTAGAGGGTTTTTCAACTATTCACCCTGCTGTGAGTCTCCAAAATAAGAGGTTATATTTTGCTAGTGATAGGCCTGGTGGGTTTGGAGGAATGGATTTATACTATGTCGATATTATAGGTAGTGAAAAATATGGTTCGCCAGTGAATCTTGGACCCGACATAAATACCACTGATGACGAAGTTTTCCCTTTCGTATATGATAAAGATTACCTTTTTTACAGCACTAAAACTAAAAATGAAAGTTTATCTCCCAAAATGGCTGTCAATTCCATCGATGTGAGATGGCAAGTGATGAATTTACCTGCTCCCTTTCAAAGCAACCAGGATGATTTTTCCTTTTTTTTCAATTATCAACTCGAATACGGTATGATGAGCTCAAATCGCAATTCTATTGATGGGGAAGACGATATTTATATATTTAAATTTACTCCCAAAATATCGAGTATAAATGATCAGTATATCTATAATCCTGTAGATACATTAATCGTATCTCAAAATGGAGTTCTAAAAAATGACAACCTACAAATGTTGAGTGAAGACCCACTAACTTCTATGTTTTCAAAAGAAGCTGAGTTGATAAATGATGTGCATCATGGGACGCTGAAACTCAACAATAATGGTTCGTTTTTATACAAAAATGAAGATCCTTCAAAGCCCATAGACTCTTTTACCTATGTAGTAAAAAGTAAATACGGTAAATCTCCACCTACAAAAGTTATACTTAAGCGATCTGAAGTGTCAATTGAAGAATTACCCTTAAGTATTAAAAAAACTTTTTTACCTATTTTTTATGACTTCAACAAATCAAATTTATTGATAGACTATAAATATCGAGTTGATTCTGTGGTTGCGGCCATGAAGGAAAATCCAGATATGATTGTAGAGGTAAGTTCCTATACGGATTGTATAGGTAGTAAAGATTACAATTTAAAGCTATCTCAGAGAAGAAATAAAACTATTATTGACTATATCAGTAAACAGATTGGAAACAGCGAAAGAGTTTTTGGTAAGGGATATGGAGAAAGCACTATCCCGGGAAATATTACTCTAGATTATTTGATTATTGGAGGTTCTTACAAAAATAAAAACAATGCTCTAAATCAGCAAAAAAAATATCAGGAGAAAGGATATAATTTCATGATAATTAAGGCCAAAAATGGTAGGTTTCATCTTATTTTAGAACAGGCCAAAACCTTTTCAATAGCTCAGAAACGGACTAAAAAATTTAAAGAAAAAGGTTTTCAGGTTTGGATTAATAAATGTAATTGCTGTAACATTTCAAAAGAAGAGCATTCTCAGAGTAGGAGAACTGACTTTAAAATTATTAAGCTGTAAGTTTTGTATATTAAAATTGATCCTAACACTTAATTAAATCCGAATTTACAAATGAGGTTTTAGGTGATTTTTTAAAACATTATACCCATTCTTGTTAAAGTGAAGGCCGTCTTGAAGGAAATAGTGTGGATTAACCTTTCCTGCCTGCATTATATCATCAAAAAAATCAATATGTTTTAAAAAATTAGTTTCCCTAGCTAAAACTCCCATAGCTTTATTGATCTTAACAATCTTTTCCAATTGTTCGGATCGTTCCAAAGAAGGCTTGATACTGAGGTTAATAATGGAACTAACAGGATACTTTTGATGGATTTTGGTGATTAGTATTTTGATTTTTTCGACAATCTTTGAGGCTGTCCATCCTAAACTCAAATCATTTCCCCCTAAATATAGTACAATAGCTTTAGGTGAATCGAAAGTAAACAAACGTTCAAAATGCTGTGAAAGTGAACTTATAAAAGCACCTCCAAAGCCTAGGTTTAATGTATTGGTTTGAGAAAAATCATCTTCCATACTCTTCCATAACCGTATTGTTGAGCTTCCATAAAAAACTACCAGATCATCTAGGTTTTTTTTGTCAATTACGTTTTTTTCTAGTTCCAAGATTTCAGATTCAAAACCCTTTTTCTCAGTCATTAGTTTATTTACCCATTTTTTATATTGTTCATTTAAGGACGCTACGGCTTGGGGAAGATTTCTATCGTTCTTGTCGGTTATTCCCATATCGCTCATCCTAAACGGAGGTTTGATCTCACATTTGAAAGTATTCTTGGAGGCCAATTTATCAAAATTGGCCATAACCAAAGGAACAATCAAAGGCTGAGGGTCCATACAACAAGCTAATCTGAAGATTCCTTGTCTGAAGACCCCAGGAGAATCCCCAGTTCTATATGAATTCCCCTCCGGACTAAAAACCAATCCAGATCCTTGTTTTAAAGTTTTAATGGCTATTGGATAAAAAGCTTTATTGACCGATTTGATCATATTCTTGTCAAGTCCAGGAGGCATAAATTTTTTTGCGTAAACCCTTATGTATTTTAATCGTTCATAATAAGCTCTATGATTTTTTTCCTCCGGAAGCGAATGTCGAACTACACGAGTGCCTGAATCATTATAGTACTTGTCTAAAACCTTACTACTTATAAAATGACTGTCAAGGGTGATCTGAAACCCTTCGTCTTCGGTGAAGTAAGAATGGTTGCTAAGATGATTATAAATAAAAATAGAGTTCTTTTCATAAGGCAAATATTCAGACCCTTTAATTTGGATTTTGGTCAGTGAAAAAGCCTTATGAATGAGGTCTGAACATATCCTCCGAACCTCAAGTGGGGTCGAAGATGCAGGAGCTTTCGAAACCGAATGGTAAACATTTTTTAAAGCCGATAGAAATTTTCTGTCTCGTTCTTTAACATCCATCTCATGAATTCCTCAAATGCAAAAATAAAAACTGATACTAAGGAATCTATTTAATCTCTAACCTTATAACTAAAAATAATATTTTCTTTAAAAAGATCTTCAGATAATTATGAATTAATCAATTTAATGTCAACAGATTATGTAATATTTTAAAAAAATTGCAAACTTTAACGGCTCGATTCTTTGGGTAATTTAAAGGGAGAACTTTATAAAATAATCAACTAAGCTTGGTGTGATAATTTTATCAAAATTCACCTGCATTAAGATCTTTTAGCCTTACCCCAAAATTTGGTACATTTAGAAAAACTTTTTTGAAATGAAAAAACTGTTTTATATGTATTTTTTAGGACTGGGTTTGTCTTTTGCACAAAAAACTTTTCATCCACATGCTATGGCCACTGAATTACTCAGTACTCTATCTGTATACCAAAAAAAAATAGTTTTATTTGCCATTGATGCTCCTGCAAAAACCCGATGGCACTACCTACCTCACGACTCCTTTAATCGAGAAGGTCTTCCCCTATCAGAGATGAATCCTGATCAGATTGACAAAACCTTTGCCTTGCTGGAAACCTTTCTTAGCGAAAGCGGTTATGATCAGATGCAACAAATTATCGATTTGGAAAATTATTTGGCTGTGGTTGAAAACAATCCTGCAAAAAGAGATCCCACAAAATACTATATTGCCTTTTACGGCAACCCCCAGAAAGATTCCCTTTGGTCCTGGTCTTTCGAGGGTCATCACATTTCTCTCAATTTTACAATTACTCCAAAATCTATTTCATTTGCCCCGGCTTTTTGGGGGTCCAATCCAGGTATAATCCCTGTTGGTATCGATAAGGGGAAGATTGTATTAAAAAATGATCACAATCTGGGTTTAGAACTAGTGAATTCCTTAAGCCCTGATCAAAAAACCATCACACTGATCAGTTCCAAAACTTATGGAGAGATTTTAACAAGTAATCAGGCAGATGTTCACTTCATACAAAATAATGGGATTTCTTATAGCAAACTAAAATACCCACAACAGCAATTACTAAGAAATATCGTTTACCACCACCTTGATCGAATGGAAAAGCCTGTTTCAGAAAAAGCACGCCAATTACTCAAAAATGAAAACTGGGAAGAAATTACTTTTAGCTGGGCTGGAAAAACTAAAAAATTAAAAGCACATTATTACCGTATACAAGGTCAAAATTTTTTAATTGAATATGATAACTCCCAAAATAACGGCAATCATATCCATGCTGTATGGCGTGAATTTGAGGGTGATTTTGGTAAGGACCTGATCCGGGAACATTATCTTGAAGGAGGTCATTAATTAAAGGCCTGTTTTCAGTATTTGATTTTTAATTTTCCTTAGCTGATATAAAAGAAGAAAACTAACCATTAAAAGTTTTTAGACATTCTTTTAAAATGATAATCCTTAAATTTCGCAGTTTTTTTCAGTTTAATTTCTTTTTCCGCCTATTTATGTCATGATAGTTTTTATTCAAAAATGATCCTTTCTCTCTCTCCATTAGGTTTTAGGAATAAAATACTTGATAGGTTGTTAAAATCAAAGGCATCAACATCTGACACATCTTTGATTTCTATATTGTTGATCTCTAAAAGAACAAATCCCTCATCTATACCATAACCATAAAGGCGGCGATTCCCTAGTTCCTTGATGATCACTCCATTATCCAAACCAAAATATTCCTTTTGTTCGGAATTGATGTTTTTAAGATACATGCCTAAAAATTGAGTAGTATTGGTCTTCTTTAGAGCTACGGTAATTTTGTTTTCGGAATTATCTCTGCTGTAGGTTACATCAACTTTTTCACCGGGTCTTTTGGTGGAAAGATAACCGGTCAAATCAGAGAAGGTATTGATTTTTACATCATCAACTTTTTTAATTATATCCCCACTTTTTAAACCGGCTTCTGAGGCTCCCATTCCATCGATCACCTCGCCGATTAGGAAACCTTGTGTTTCATTAATATCATATTTTTCAGCCAATTCAGCATTGAGCGCACTACCGGAAACACCCAGTAGTCCTTTTTGAACATTCCCATACTCGATAAGATCCTCGAATACTTTTCTGACAATATTGCTGGGTACAGCAAAGGAATATCCTACAAACCCTCCTGTAATAGAGGAAATGGCAGTATTAATTCCTATCAACTCTCCATTGGTATTGACCAATGCACCTCCGCTATTTCCCATATTCACTGCAGCATCGGTTTGAATAAAGGATTGATTTTTGCTATCTCTATCATTTAGGTCTCTTGACTTGGCACTTATGATCCCGGCAGTTACCGTCGAATTGAGGTTGAATGGGTTGCCCACAGCCAATACCCATTCTCCTACACGAGCCAACTCTGAGTCCCCAAAGGGAATGTAGGGCAATGATTCACTGGTTTTTATTTTCAAAACTGCCAAATCAGTGGCAGGGTCTGATCCAATGACCTCTGCCATATATGTTTTGTTTTTATTGGAAGTGACCTCAATTTCGGAAGCATTCTCTATCACATGATAATTTGTGATTATAAGCCCATCGGGTGAAACTATTACACCTGATCCTGTACCTACTCTTTTTTCATCAAATTGGTCACCATAAAATTGTCTCAACCAACCTGAAACATTTCCTTTTTGAATACTGGTGTTTTTAACGTGAACCACTGCATTGACAGTTTTTTCTGCTGCTCGAGTAAAATCTGTAATTTCTGCAGCGACATTATTGGAGTTGAAACTGTAAGTTGTGGGAATTAATTGAGCTCTCTCATTTTCTACAATTTCAATTTTCTCATTTGAGAAATAATCATAAGCTACTAATGTGACTAAAGCACTTACAGTAGCAATCATAAGGGATTTTAATGTAGATTTCATATTTACAATTTATTCTTTGGGACAAAATTAAAAATTCTATCCTTTACTTATCTTTCATTTAACTACTATTTAACAGATTCCATTGCGGTTAAATTTCCCTAAATTTGAACTATGAATTTTGAGTTTGAAAAATATCACGGAGCCGGGAACGATTTTATAATCATAGATGACCGTAAAGAAAATTTTCCGGACAAAGAAATTCGTTTGATTCAAAAACTATGTAATCGTCATTTTGGGATTGGTGCCGATGGATTGATCTTGATAAGGGTTTCAGGACGATCTGATTTTAAAATGCTCTATTTTAACGCTGATGGTAATCCCAGTAGCCTTTGTGGTAATGGAAGCAGATGTGTATTTGCCTTTGCTAGAAAACATAAAATTGTAGGGGATCGAGCTACCTTTGAAACTTCAGATAGTGATCATAATGCTACTGATTCTAACGATGGTCTGATTTGTATTGAGATGGGCGATGTAATTGAAATTAAAAAAAGGGGCGAGGCCATATTTATGGATACGGGTTCTCCTCATCACATTGAGTTTGTTGATAAGGTATCAGCTATTAATGTAAAAGAGAAAGGGGCGGCCATTCGATACGGTGCTCCTTATTTCGAGGTTGGTTCTAATGCCAACTATGTTGAAAAAGTGAATGAAAACGAATTCTATATCAGAACTTATGAAAGGGGAGTGGAGGACGAAACCCTGGCTTGTGGAACTGGGGCTGTTGCAGCCGCGATAGCAGTGCATTTCAAAGGATTAACTTCTATGAATAAATTAGATATTATCACTTTAGGCGGGCGTTTACAAGTGTCTTTTACTCATGACTTGGGACAATACAAAAACATTCGGTTAATTGGTCCTGCAGTTTTTGTTTTCTCCGGTAATTTCAGCACTCATGATTACTCTTCAAAATGAAAAAGTGAGCCTTCGGGCAATAGAACCAAAAGATATCGATCTATTATTTGATTTGGAGAACGATGTCACTCTTTGGAAGTATTCCAATCGTTCACAGCCATATTCTAGAGATTTACTTCAAAAGTATATAACAAACGCTGATAAAGATATTTTTGAAATTCGCCAAATCAAATTTACCATTTGTATTGATGAGGATATTGCAATAGGTTTTATTGATTTGTTTGACTTTGAACCTTTACACCATAGGGCTGGGGTGGGCTTGATAGTTAGGGAGCGATACAAAAGCAAGGGATATGGAAGTGCAGCACTAGATTTGATTTATGTTTATGCCAAAAAGTACTTGCATTTACATCAGTTATATGCTTTCATTGCCATAGAAAATAAAATCAGTATAAGACTTTTTGAGGGTCAAGGTTATCATGTTACAGGAAAAAAAAAGGATTGGAATTTTTATGAGGGTCGATATCACGATGAATTCATTTATCAAAAACTGATCGAATGATATACAGAAAAAAAATACTTACTGTGATCCTCCTAATTGGTTTGGCTTTTGGGGTCTATTTTGTTTATATGTTTTCAAAAACCTTTTTTTGGGATAATACGGTTTTTGAGCAAAAAAAAGTTTATGTGTTTATCAACGAGGGAGATGATTTTAATGAAGTTAAGGCTTTGTTAACACCGCTTTTGAAATCCATTTCTGATTTTAGCGCTGCAGCATACAAGAAGGGATACTCCACAAGGGTAAAGTCTGGAAAATTTGTCATTACAAAAGGGAGTAACAACAACGAGATCATCAACGTGCTTCGCGGAAAAAGTCTCACAGTTCGGGTAACTTTTAATAATCAAGAGCGTATAGAAAATCTGGCAGGGAGGGTCGCACAACAGATTGGACCCGATAGTATTGCATTATTGAAAGCCTTTTTGGATACTAATTTTTTGAAGGTAAAAGGGTTTACACGAGAAAATGCCTTAGGAATGTATTTGCCTAATAGTTATGATTTTTTTTGGAATACTACTGCTGAAAATTTTAGAGATAAAATGTGGTTATCTTACCAAAATTTTTGGATTGAAGATAGAAAACAGAAATTAGTTGATTTGGGCATGACCTCTTTGGAAGTGATAAGTTTGGCGGCTATAGTTCAGAAGGAAACCCAAAAGGTAGACGAACGGCCACGTGTGGCGGGGGTCTATCTCAACCGGTTGAAAAGAAACATGAAGTTACAGGCTGATCCCACGGTCATATATGCCATGAAACTAAAACTTAAAAATTTTGATACTGTTATTAAAAGGGTACTTTATGAAGATCTGGAGATTAAATCTCCATATAACACCTACCAAAATAAAGGCTTACCACCAGGGCCGATTACCATGCCAGACATATCGTCGATCAATGCAATTTTAAACGCGGAAAACCATCGCTATTTGTATTTTGTGGCTAATCCATACAAGCCTGGATACCATTTGTTTTCCAAAAATGGAAAGGAACACAATAAGAATAAAAAAAAATATACGGATTGGCTCAACCGGAATAGGGTTTACCGTTAGTTTTGATTTTGAATTATAAAGATAGCCGGTTTTTTATGAAAATTGATGTTTGTTTTTTTCCATAGGGCCATGCTCATTGTTTTTATAAATTCACCTGGCTGTGTAAGATCGTAGGCAATACAAAGTTTTGTTTCCTTATTAAGGGTTTTTTTTAAATCCTCCAAAAGTTTTTCATTTCGGTAGGGGGTTTCAATAAAGATTTGACTTTGATTTAATTTTTGTGATCTGTTTTCAAAAGTTTTTAGGGCCTTTCTCCTATCGTTTTTGTCGATAGGAAGGTATCCGTTGAAGGCAAAATTCTGGCCATTAAGTGAGGAACTCATCATAGCCAAAAGTATTGATGAGGGACCAACCAAGGGTTTTACCCTAATTTTCATTGGATAGGCTTTTTCCAAAATTTCTGCCCCTGGATCGGCAATACCGGGACAACCGGTGTCGGAAATTAAACCCATATCATTGCCTTCCAAACAGGGGTTCAAATAGGTCTCAATTGCTTCGGCTGGGGTGTATTTATTCAGTGGGAAAAGTTTTAGGGTGGATTGTTTTTTTTTGGGTGTAATCTTTTTTATAAACCTCCTGGCTTCTTTTTCATTTTCTACAATAAAATAATCTAATTTTTCTATTATGTATTTGATCTGTCTTGGAAAAGCGTCTTGATTAAATTCCTCCCCCAATGGACTTGGAATTAGATATAAGGTGGGGGTCATATATACATTTTTTGAAGTTTGTCGCTCAATTCTTCACAGGCTCGATCAATGATATGATAAATCTTGATGAAACTATCTTTATTTCCGTAATATGGGTCAGGAACTTGATCATTTCCTAAAAGTAAGCTCACTTTTTTTGAATCCTCCAAAGTATTAGCCATTTGTTTGATATGGTTGAGATTTCTGCGATCCATGGCAAAGATTTTATCGAACCGATCGAAATCATCTGTAGTAAATTTTCTAGCTTTTTGATTACTTATATCAATTCCATTTTTCGCGGCAATTTCAACACTTCTAATATCTGGAGCCTTACCGATATGATAGCCAGAAGTTCCAGCTGAGTCTACTCTAAAGTTTTTTTTGGGTAATTTGTTTTTCAAAATCCCTTCTGCAAGGGGAGAACGACAAATGTTTCCCAAGCAAACCATTAAAATAGATTTTCTCACTTTTAAAGGTTAGAGGGAGAGTTTTTGGTTGAGGTCCTCTACATATTTTCTAAACTGTTTGTCAGTAAAGCTTAGGTTATCTACTGTTTTACAGGCGTGAAGAACCGTTGCGTGATCTCTTTTACCGATTTGTGAGCCAATGCTGGCCAGTGATGCTTTGGTAAATTTTTTGGCAAAATACATTGCTAACTGCCTGGCTTGAACAATGTGTCTTTTTCTAGTTTTGGATTGAAGGGTGGAAACATCCATTTGGAAGTACTCTGAAACCACTTTTTGGATGTAGTCAATAGATACTTCGCGTTTGGTGTTTTTTACAAATTTGTTTACTATTTCTTTGGCCAATTCCAAGTTGATCTCCACTCTGTTAAAAGATGATTGGGCAATTAGTGAAATAATAGCACCTTCCAATTCTCTGACATTGGTCTTTACGTTTTTTGCGACATATTCTATAATATAATCGTCAATACTTAAGCCGTCTCTGAACAATTTATTTTTAAGAATAGAAATTCTTGTTTCTAAATCGGGGGTTTGAAGTTCTGCTGAAAGCCCCCATTTGAATCTGGAAAGCAGACGCTGCTCAATGTCTTGCATGTCAACAGGCGCTTTATCTGAAGTGATTATAACCTGTTTTCCATTTTGGTGTAAATGGTTGAAAATGTGAAAGAATACATCTTGGGTGCCAGATTTTCCAGAAAAAAACTGAACATCATCAATAATAAGAATATCGATCACTTGATAAAAGTGGATAAAATCATTCCGTGTGTTTTTCTTGACAGAATCAATATACTGTTGGGTGAATTTTTCAGCAGAGATATACAGTACGGTTTTATCAGGATATTTATTTTTGATTTCAACACCTATGGCATGGGCCAAGTGTGTTTTACCTAAACCTACACCACCAAAGATCATTAACGGGTTGAAGGAGGTTCCTCCAGGTTTTTTCGAAACAGCTATTCCTGCAGATCGGGCTAGTCTATTAGAATCACCCTCTAAAAAGTTCTCGAAATTATAGTTGGGGTTAAGTTGAGATTCTATTTGAAGGTTTCTAATTCCCGGAATGATAAAGGGATTTTTTAGCTCACTGGAATAGGCCTGAAGTGGAGCATCAACTTGTTGAGTATTTACACCAGACTGATTACTGCTTGGAATACTTTCGGTGAAAGGTGTTTTGTTTCCAAAAGTGTTTTCCATTTTGATGATATATATCAATCTTGCCTCGTCACCCAACTCACGTGTCAGCGCTACTTTAAGAATTTTAACATAGTGCTCTTCAAGCCACTCATAAAAGAATTTGCTTGGAACCTGAATACTGAGTGAATTTTCTGTAATCTTAATTGGGATGATAGGTTCAAACCATGTTTTGAATGCCTGTTGCTGAATATTGTCCTTGATAAAGATCAAGCAATTGTTCCAAATTTTTTCAGCAGAAATCTCCATTCAAGTTTTAAAATATGATTTTTTTCATCTTGGATTATTGTGAACAAATTAGTAGATGACTACATTGCAAATATTGAAATAAAAATCTAAAAAAAAATATTTTTTTGTATTGATTTTTTAATTTTTTTTTTTGAAATTATAAGTCAATAAATTACAACAAATTTAATTGTTAACACTTGATAAATTACACTACAAAAACTTTCAGAATAAGATATACCGAAACAGATCAGATGGGATTTGCTCACCACAGCCATTATCTTAACTTTTTTGAAATGGCCAGAATAGAGTGGCTTAATTCAATAGGTTTTTCCTACGCAGGATTAGAGCAGCAAGGTATAGTGATGCCGGTGGTATCCGTTAATATTAATTATAAATCTCCAGCATTTTTTGATGATTCATTGAGGGTTAAAATGTCAATAAGAGAAATCCCCAAGGCAACCATTAATATAGATTACACTATTATAAATGAGTCAGAGAAAGAGTTGGCAAGTGGTTCTACTAAATTGGCTTTTTTAAAAAGTAAAACAAAAAGACCAGTTAAATGCCCTCAGCAACTTTTGGAGATCATTGAATCTCTATAGAGGGTTATCAGTATGTCTTCTTTGATTTTGGTTGAGGTGTGGATAAAATCTCTTTTAATCTTTGGCCCCTTTAGCCCGGATTTCAATTTTTCTTTAATGACAAAAATTCTAGCCTCATCCCATAGATTGGAATCGATAAAATGTTGAAGGGTTTTGGCTCCCCCCTCAATGATAACAGATTGTAATTTCTTGTCATATAGTTGATTTAATATATCTTGCCCTGAAAGTAAGTTGTTTTCCAATCTTTTATCTAAATCTCTAATAGTTATAAATTTATTACCTTTTAAATTTAGATTTTCTTTGGATTCAGATAATTTTTCTTGAGGGTCTATGACCACCGCTAAGGGATTGTTTCCCTTCCACAACCGTGTGTTTAATTTTGGGTTGTCCTTCAGCGCTGTTTTCACACCGATCATTATGGCTTGTTCTTGGCTTCTCCATTGATGAACACGTTGTTTAGACAGTGGATCAGTTAACCAGTATCCTCGAGGAGATTCTTTTGGGGCTATAAAACAATCAACACTTTCAGCCCATTTTAAAATAATATAGGGTCGTTTTTTTTGATGGAAACTAAAAAAACGACGATTGAGTTTTTTACATTCTGATTCTAAAACTCCAATTTTGACCTCGCATCCTGCTTCTTGAAGTTTTTTGAGACCTTTGCCCAAAACTTTTTTGTTTTGATCCAAACACCCAATGATCACTTTTGGAATTTTCATTTCTAAGATTAGATCTGTGCAGGGAGGTGTTTTTCCAAAATGATCGCAGGGTTCCAAGTTGACATAAAGGCTACTGTTGTGCAGTAGGGTTGGGTCTTTTACTTTAAGAATAGCCTCCCTCTCGGCATGGTTTTTTCCTGCTTTTTTGTGCCACCCCTCGGCAATGACCTTACCCTGATTGACAATGACACATCCAACCAACGGATTAGGATAGGTATATCCCAAACCCTTTTTGGCTAAAATTAGACAACGTTGCATAAAAAGGGCATCATTCATTTTTCGAGTTAAATTGTTATAGATGTTCAAATTTAGTCAAAAATGATTGTGTTAATTTTGAGTATGGAATTAAATAAATTCAGAGATCATTTTATTTCTTCTTTAAAAGATTATTATCCAAGATCAGAAATTACTGCTTTTTATCGTTGTTTGACTGATTTTTATTTTCAATGGCCACCAACCTTTTCCGTTTTGAATCCTAAATATCTGCTCAATAAAGAGGAATTGTACAAATTATATTTTGTTTTAGATGAACTAAAAAAGTTCAGGCCGATTCAATATATATTAAAGGAGTCTCATTTTTATGGGAGAACATATTATGTGGACGAATGTGTATTGATACCTCGCCCCGAGACCGAGGAGTTGGTCAAATGGGTTCTGAGTGATTTTAAAGATTCCAAGGATCATTTTAACATATTGGAATTGGGATCAGGTAGTGGTTGTATTGCTATAAGCTTGGCAAAAGAGCAAAGTAAATTCAATATTGAAGCATTGGATATTTCAAAAGCTGCTCTTTGTATAGCTAAAAAAAATGCAAAATTATACAATGCGGAAATCGATTTTATCCACCAAGATATCAGTAGTTTAGAAAATTGGCACAAACCTTTGGATATTATTATTTCCAATCCACCATATATTGAACCTGGGGAAAAAAAAGAGATGTTACCCAATGTATTGGATCATGAACCCCATCTAGCCCTATTTACTCCAGATAAAGAACCACTTTATTTTTACAAAAAAATAATTGTATTGGCCAATTCCAGTCTTAAGGTCAATGGATGTTTTTACTTGGAGATAAATCCAAAATATAAAGAGGAACTGATAACTTTAATTAAAACCAGAACTTTTAAGGATATTGAGGTGAGAAATGATATTTTTGGAAAAAATAGAATGATTAAAGCGGTTAAATCATAAATGGATATCAGAGAGAAAATCAAGGAACTCAGGGAGGTGTTACACGAGCATAATTATCTATATTATGTAAAAGATGCTCCCAAGATTAGTGATTTTAAATTTGACCAAATGCTCAATACACTTTTGGAATTAGAGCGTCAATACCCTCAATTTTATGACCCAAATTCTCCTACGCAGCGTGTGGGAGGTGGAGTTACCAAAAATTTCAAAACTCAAGTTCATCGCTACCCAATGTATTCTCTTTCGAATACATATTCCAAAGAGGAGTTATTGCAGTGGGTGAGTAGAGTTGAAAAGGCATTGGGTGACGAAAAAATTGAATTCACTTGTGAATTAAAGTATGACGGAGTCTCAATAAGCCTTACTTACGAGAGAGGTAAGTTTTTAAGAGGTGTAACACGAGGTGATGGTGATCAGGGTGATGATGTTTCGGTTAACCTTAGAACAATTCCAACCATTCCATTAGAATTGAATGGAGATTATCCCGATTTTTTTGAAATTAGGGGAGAGATTGTTTTGCCCTTCGATGGTTTTAAAACCATAAACGAGCAGCGTATTAAGTTGGGAGAAGAGCCCTTTATGAACCCAAGGAATACTGCTTCGGGATCACTCAAGCTTCAGAATAGCAGGCAGGTAGCACAACGGCCATTGGAGTGCTTTTTGTATGCATTGGCAGGAGAGGAATTGGGCATCAGTTCTCAAATGGTAGGATTGGAAAAAGCTAGATCTTGGGGTTTTAAGGTTCCTCAGACTGCAATCTTGGCTTCTACCGTAGATGAGGTATTTCATTACTTGGACCACTGGGATCAAAACAGGTTTGATTTACCCTACGAGATAGATGGGGTGGTGATTAAGATCAACTGTTTTGATCAACAAGATAGGTTAGGATATACCGCCAAATCTCCTCGTTGGGCGATAGCCTACAAGTTCCAGGCAGAACGTGCCATTACTAAATTAAAATCTGTTAGTTACCAAGTAGGAAGAACCGGGGCCATTACACCGGTAGCCAATCTAAACCCTGTGCTTTTATCGGGAACTACTGTCAAAAGAGCTTCCTTACACAATGCAGATCAAATTGAAAAGTTGGCGCTCAGAATTGGAGATTTCGTTTATGTTGAAAAGGGTGGAGAGATCATCCCCAAGATAGTGGGAGTTGAATCAAAAAATCGTCCTCCTCAATCAGAAGAAATAAGTTTTATTAAGCATTGCCCAGAGTGTGAATATGAATTGGTCAAAGAAAAGGGAGAAGCACAACATTATTGTAAAAATCAATTCGGTTGCTCACCTCAGATTATAGGTAAAATACAGCACTTTATCTCACGAAAAGCAATGGATATTGAGGGCTTGGGAGGTGAAACAGTATTATTATTTTATCAAAATGGACTTATTGACAACGTTGGAGATCTTTATTTTTTAGATCGTGAAAAACTTCTTCCCTTAGAAAGAATGGGAAAAAAAAATGTAGACAACTTGCTTCAGGGTATAAAGGCTTCAAAAAACAAGCCTTTTACAAAAGTATTGTTTGGATTAGGTATCAGATATGTTGGTGAAACAGTTGCCAAAAAGTTGGTAAAGGCCTTTTCATCAATTGATAAAATTAGGGAGGCTACGCGCGAGCAATTAATCGAAGTAGATGAGATTGGTAATCGTATTGCTGATAGTTTAATTGATTATTTCAGTGATTACCGAAATATCTTGTTGATAGAACGACTAAGACGGAAAGGAGTCCAGTTTGAATCCCAAGATCAAAATACCACAACCAATTCCCAACTTGAAGATCAAAAATTTGTCATTTCCGGTGTTTTCAAAACCATTTCCAGAGAGGGTTTAAAGGAAAAAATTGAATCTATGGGAGGTTCAGTGATGAGTTCTATTTCCGCTAAAACAAGTTTTTTGGTAGCAGGGGAAGGTATGGGGCCTAGTAAAAAAAATAAAGCTGAAAAATTGGGAATTCCTATCCTTGACGAGTCAACTTTTTTCAATATGATCGACCTATAATATTATGGTTTGTTTTATTTTTAACATTTTGCATAATAACTTGATATAAAATAATTTTTAATTCCCGTATTTGGTTAATCTTTAATTTTAAGAATGTTTAATTGGTTAAAACGTACACTTTTAAATCGAGTCTATAGAAAGACAATCAAACATATTTCTATAGCTCATAAAAATGGAAGTTCAAAAAAAATAAATATAATATCAGTAATTCTTGACCACAGACTTGGAGTTGATAAAGAGCATTTTAGAAAGATTGGAAACCATTTTAACATTTCAAGAAAAAATTTGAGGGTATTAACCTTTTTTCAATCTCAAAAACAAATAAATGAATCCAATTATGACAGTAGTTGTACCTCTAAAAATATTTCTGCTTTGGGAGTTTTAAATGGAGTCTTGGTTGACTTTTGTAAAAAGAGAACAGATGTTTTGATAAATTTTTATGATCAAGATGATGTAAACCTGAAATATTTAAGTGCAAAATCTAATAAAAAATTGAGTGTTGGTTTCAAGAGTATAGATCATAGATTAAACGATTTGATCATAGAGGTTGATGCCCAAAATATTGAAGTTTTTATTAGTGAGTGCATTAAATACTTAGAAATATTTTTTACCAACAATAGATGAAAGAAATTCAGGGACATGGCGTGGCCATTATCACTCCGTTTAAGAGAGATGGTACAATTGATTTTGATGCTCTGCAAGTAATTGTTAATTATCTAATTGCTGGAGGAGTTGACTTCATTGTATTATTAGGAACTACAGCAGAAACTGCTACACTTTCCAAAGAAGAGAAAATTAGTCTGGTGGATCATATTATCAATGTCAATTCTAGACGATTACCTTTGATATTGGGCCTGGGAGGAAATAATACCAGGGAAATTTTAGAAATGTTTGAATGGTTTGATTTATCCGCATTTTCGGGGCTTCTCTCGGTATCTCCTTATTATAACAAACCGAATCAAGAGGGGCTTTATCAGCATTTTAAAACCATAGCCACTCATTCAAGCCTACCTGTAATCCTTTACAATGTTCCATCGAGAACAGGAGTAAATATTTCACCTGAAACCGTTTTACGGCTTGCTACAGATTTTAAAAATATAGTTGCAATAAAAGAAGCTTCTGGAGATTTTCATCAAGCTCAAACTATTATCAAAATATGTCCTCCAAATTTTTCAATTTTATCGGGTGATGATGAAATGTCACTTCCTTTGATTTTGGCTGGTGCTAAAGGAGTGATTTCAGTTATTGGAAACGCGGTTCCTCAGCAATATTCAAAAATTATTCATCAGGGTCTTTTAAGAAATATTGATGAGGCTTATTCCATTCAATATCAGTTGTTAAATTTGATACGAATGATATACTTGGAAGGAAATCCAACAGGAATTAAAGTTTTGATGGAGGCTTTGGATCTTTGTGAAAATAACTTGAGACTTCCGCTGGTATCGGCCTCAAAAGAGTTGTCCCTTAAACTTAAAGAGGAGTTGAAAAACATTCTGCTTATGCAAACTAGCCAATCATAATTAAATTTTAGCGCTTTATCGTTTTTGATTGATTGATAAAAAATCTAAAAAATTTATTAATTTCGCGCCATGTATGGAAAACTTAAACTAGTTTTTATAGCAAAACTCTTATTTGCTTTTTTTGTATCGTGTAATGAATATCAAAAAGTACTAAACAACGACGATTTGAATGTAAAATATAAAGCAGCAGAAGAGTATTACAATAATGGCGAGTATCGGAGGGCAAATAGGCTTCTCGAACAGCTTGTGCCAGCATACAGAGGAAAGCCTCAGTCAGAAAGATTGGTTTATTTTTTTGGAGATTCTTATTTTCAAACCAAAAATTATTATCTGGCTTCATATCAGTTTGAGAGTTTCGTAAAATCATTCCCTAAATCACAAAAATTAGAAGAAGCCAGTTTTTATGCTGCAAAGTCCCATTACATGATGTCTCCTGTTTACAGTTTAGATCAAGAAGAGACTAATACTGCCATTGAAAAACTTCAAATTTTTATGAATAATTATCCAAAGTCGAAGTTTACCGATGAATGCAACCAACTTATTAGTGAGCTTCAGAATAAAATCGAAAAAAAAGAGTTTGAGGTTGCCAAACAATATTTTACCATCTATGATTATAGGGCCGCAATCAAATCTTTGGATAATTTTGTAGGTGAGTTTGTGGGTTCTAAATATAGAGAAGAAGCTCTTTACTATAAGTTTTTATCGTCTTATGAAATTGCAATTAACAGTATTGAGTCCAAAAAACATGAAAGATTGTTGGATCTTAAACAATTACACAACAATATCGTTCGATATTATCCTGAAACTTTATTCGAAGAAGACCTGTCAAAAAAAATGAAGATTGTAGAAAAAGAAATTAATACCTTTATAAACTAAATATCTAACCAAGTCATGACTAAATATAGAAATTCTTCTGCCTCCATCTCAACTTCAACATACAATAGAGAGGAAATAGAGGCTCCTACCGAAAATATTTACGAGGCTTTGTCAATCATTGCCAAAAGAACTAGTCAAATCAATTTGGATATAAGAAAAGAATTGCACGAAAAGCTTGATGAATTTGCTACCCACAATGACAGTTTAGAGGAAATCTTCGAAAACAAAGAGCAAATAGAAGTATCTAAATTTTATGAGCGTTTACCTAAGCCCCAAGCCATTGCTATTGAAGAGTGGTTAAATGACAAGATCTACCACAGAAACACAGAGGATCATAACGAATAGATCATGAGTCTTTTAAGCGGAAAAAAAATCCTCCTGGGTATCTCCGGTGGTATAGCCGCTTACAAATCCCCACTTATTGTTAGATTATTAAAATCCCAAGGTGCATTAGTAAGAGTAGTAATGACACCATCAGCAAAGGATTTCGTAACTCCTCTTACCCTATCTACGATTTCAGATCATCCGGTATTCTCTAATTTTACCGAGCAATTGTATGAAAATCCTGTATGGAATGATCATGTATCCATAGCAAAATGGGCTGATTTATTTCTGATAGCTCCAGCAACATCCAATACTCTCTCTGCCATGGTTAATGCCAAGTGCAATAACCTGCTGATTGCTACCTACCTGTCTTGTACCTGCCCGGTTTATATCGCTCCTGCTATGGATTTGGATATGTATGCACACCCTGCAAATCAAAAAAATATTAAGGAATTGGATCGTATCGGGAAAAAGGTTTTGCCTGTTGGAGAAGGGTTTTTGGCTAGTGGTTTTCATGGCAAAGGAAGGATGTTGGAACCGGAGGAGATAATTCATTTCATCAAAGAGGACATTAAATTAGGCCTTCCCCTTCATGGTAAAAAAGTTTTGATCACTGCAGGTCCAACCTATGAGCCTATTGATCCTGTTCGTTTCATTGGCAACCACTCCAGTGGAAAAATGGGATTTGCCCTGGCAGAAGAAGCTCTTCAATTGGGAGCAGATGTAACTCTTATCTCAGGCCCTACTGTTTTGGAAGCCTCCCCGGATATAGATCGGTACAACGTTATGACTGCTCAAGAGATGTATACCCTTACTATGGAACATTTTCCAAGAGTAGATATTGCTATTGCTGCAGCTGCAGTGGCAGATTTTAAACCCCGATCGGTTGGAAAACAAAAAATTAAAAAAGAAGTTGATATACAAAATATTGAATTGGATAATACACAAGACATTCTGGCTCAGATGGGCAAATTAAAACAAAAACAATTTCTGGTTGGTTTTGCCTTGGAAACAGAGGACGAAAAAGCCAATGCCATAAAAAAAATTAAATCTAAAAAACTTGATGCTATTGTATTGAACTCGCTTAATGACTTCGGCGCAGGATTTTCAGGAGACTCTAATAAGGTGACTTATATTGATAAAAATGAAAATATTATACCTTTTGAATTAAAATCTAAGACCTTGGTGGCAAAGGATATTTTTTTCCAAATATTGATCCAAAATGCGTAAAATATTTTTAAACTTCTTATTGATTTTACCATTGACCCAAACCAATTCGCAAGAGCTCAATGCACAATTTGTTGTTAACGCTGATTTGGTAAACCAAACCAACCAACAAATTTTTGAGACCTTGGAGCGCACGCTCAATGAATTCATCAATTCACAATCCTGGTCTAATCAAGATTTTTTTCCACAAGAAAAAATCACTTGCAGTTTTATTCTTAATTTATCGAACTATAATGCCTCTAAATTTGATGGTACACTTCAAATTCAATCCCAAAGAACCATTTTTGATTCCAATTACGATAGTCCAGTTTTAAATTTTTTAGACAAAGACATAAGTTTTTCTTATCAAGAATTTCAACCCTTATTTTACAGTCCTGCCACCTACGAATCCAATTTGGTTTCCTTGATAAGCTTCTATGCTTATATTATATTGGGAATCAATGCAGATAGTTTACAATTTAAGGGTGGAGATTATTTCTTTGAACAAGCTCAGAGAATAGTCAATTTGTCACAACAAGGTGGAGCAATAGGATGGAAACAAAATGACAGTAATCGCAATCGTTTTTGGCTAATTGATACTGTGAGGTCCAATACCTTTAGAGAGTTCAGAGAGACTCTTTACACCTATCACCGAAAGGGATTGGATTTGATGACCAAAACACCAATAGAAGCTAAAAATAACATTATCAATGCATTACTTCCTCTAGAGGATCTTTACGATCGTCGTCCAAATGCTATGCTATTACAAATGTTTTTTGATGCCAAGGCAGATGAAATTGTTAACCTTTTTTCCGATGGACCTAAAGTCGATTTTGAGAGAACCTCGAAAATGTTAAAAAAAATAGCTCCTTTTTATCAACCACAATGGAAACAAATTAAATAGTTTCATTTTTGAAATTATTTTTTTTCTCAACTATATTTGATGAATAACCATTTTATAACTAAAGATTGATCACCAGTCTAAAGATTTCGAATTACGCTCTTATTGAGTATTTGGACATATCCTTTGATAAAGGGATGACTTGTATTACTGGGGAAACGGGTGCTGGGAAATCTATTTTAATGGGAGGGCTTGGCTTGGTTTTGGGTAAAAGAGCTGACTTAAGCGTATTAAAGGATAATAAAAAAAAATGTGTTATCGAGGCCAGTTTTTTGATCGGTAAATACAATCTCAAAGATTTTTTCGACGAGGCTGGACTTGACTATGAGGAAGAGACCTTATTAAGAAGGGAAATAATACCCAATGGTAAATCTAGAGCTTTTATCAACGATACCCCTGTGAATCTAGACCTTTTAGGCTGTTTGAGTGAGGTATTAATTGATGTTCACTCCCAATTAGAAAATCAATCTTTGTTTAAAAATGAGTATCAGTTTCTGGTTTTAGATGCCATAGCGGGAAATCAAGAAATTCTCAAAAATTATCAAAATAAACTCCGCGAATATCAAAATGCAAAGAGGGAATATGATCATTTAAATCAACTTAATGAGGATGCTGTTAAAATTCAAGATTACAATCAGTTTTTGTATGATGAACTTGCCTCTCAAGAATTGATTCCCGGGATGCTGACCCATTTGGAGGAAGAGATTGATCAACTCTCTAATGTTGAATCCCTTCAGCAATCACTTGCTCAGGGCATTTACTTGATAGAGGAGGAACAAATTGGACTGCTCACACAGTTTTCCACACTCAATACTTTGCTCAATGATGTTTCCTCTAAATCCAAAAATTTCAATGTTTATCAAGAGAGGGTCAACAGTCTTTCTATTGAGTTAAAAGACATTTTGGGTGATTTGATCAATAAACAGCAAACACTTGAGAGTAATCCTGCTCTACTTGAAAAACTTATAGCCCGGTGGGACAAAATCCAAAGTCTTTTACAAAAACATCAGGTAGATAACATTGATAATTTGATCCATGTGAGAGAAAGTCTTGGGAAAAAGTTAGAGGAGACACAAGAACTTCAGCATAGGATCAAAGCTCTTAAAGAAAAACTGTTAGAACTTGAACAATCGTTGGAAGATTTATCGCAACAATTGCATCGCAACCGTGAAGAGGTCTCTCCAAAACTATGTGGTGAGATGGAGAAGATTATTTCAAAAATGGGCATGCAAAATGCAAAATTCAAGATAGATCTTAAATTGGAAGATCATTTTTTGACCAATGGAAAAGAACAAATTGATTTCTTATTTTCTGCAAATTTAGGTTCCGATTTCAAACCCATCAAGAAAGTTGCTTCAGGGGGAGAGATATCGAGAATAATGCTTTCGATAAAAGCGATTTTGTCCCAATTCAAACAATTACCTAGTATCGTATTTGACGAGATCGATACAGGGGTTTCCGGAGCGGTCTCTAATGAAATCGCTAACATCATGGCTAATATGTCTGAAAACATGCAGGTATTAACCATCACTCACTTGCCCCAAGTGGCTGCTAAAGGAAAACAACATTTTTTGGTTTATAAAGAGATTAAAGACAACACCACCAAGACCAAACTCAAAGAACTAAATCAAGAGCAAAGGGTTAAAGAATTGGCCCAAATGCTTTCAGGAGAGGAATTGACTCGAACTGCAATTGACCATGCCAAACAATTACTCAATTAACTGTATCTTTAAAACATTTTAACACCACAATTCATGTCTCATAAAATTTTAGAAGGTAAAAAAGGAATCATATTCGGTGCATTGGATGATCAATCTATAGCATGGAAAACAGCTGAGGCGGTCAAGGATGCCGGGGGTGAATTTGTATTGACCAATGCACCGGTTGCAATGAGGATGGGAGCCATAAATGATTTGGCTGATAAAACAGCTAGTATTGTTATTCCTGCAGATGCCACGCAAATGGAAGACTTGGAAAATCTCGTTGACCAATCCATATCACATTTGGGAGGGAAATTAGACTTTGTTTTGCATTCTATTGGGATGTCTGTAAATGTGAGAAAAGGAAAACACTACACTGACTTAAATCATGACTGGATGGCCAAGGGGTGGGATGTTTCTTCGGTTTCTTTTCACAAGTTGCTTCAGGCCCTTTATCAAAAAGATTCCATGAACCCTTGGGGTAGTATCATTGCTCTGTCCTATATCGCAGCTCAAAGGACATTTCCTAATTACAACGATATGGCTGATAATAAAGCTTATTTGGAGTCCATAGCTAGAAGTTTTGGTTACTTCTTTGGCAAAGACAAAAAAGTAAGAGTTAATACCATTTCCCAATCACCTACATTGACCACTGCGGGAAAAGGGGTAAAGGGATTGGATGGGTTTTTACATTATGCCGAACAAACTGCCCCTTTAGGTAATGCCTCTGCCGAGGATTGTGCCCGTTATACTGTAATGATGTTCTCTGATTACACCCAGAAAGTTACCCTTCAGAATCTTTATCATGACGGAGGGTTTTCCAATGTTGGGGTCAGTCAAGAGATCATTGATGCTTTGGAAAAAGCCCATTAGGTTTTCTGAAGGGATTATGAACAACTAAAATGTACCGAAATTTTGAATATTTAAGATTAAGATTTCTACAAAAAAAGAGATTACGGTTCTTTTCATTTTTTTTTGCATTATCCTTTTTGTTTTGGATCATCACCAAACTGTCCAATACCTACAATTCTTCCGTTGAATTTGCAGTTAACTTTGTAGATATTCCCGAGCTGATTGTTTTGGATCAGCATTATGATGCAAAGATTAAAGCAGATATTACAGCCAGTGGTTTTGAGTTATTGATTTATCACTATTTTAATAATATAATCAATGTTTCAATACAAAATGCTGATTACAGCGGTGATCTTGCCAAAGTTGACCTTATGGGTCAAAAGTTCAGCCTACAACAACAATTTTATCAAAATGCGACGCTCAACTTGATCTCACCTCCTCATCTGACTTTTTCCTTCGGTGAATTGAAGCGAAAAAAAATCCCTGTGGCCCCCCCAAAAAAAGTTAATTTCAAACCCGGTTATGACAGAACAGGTGACTGGGTAATTGTACCTGATAGTATATGGGTATATGGTGCATCCCAAAAGGTGGATACTTTGAGAAGATTGTTCATCGAACCTTTATCCGATGAGTATATTGATTATAACATCAATGAAAATGTTAGGGTTCTGCCTTTAGATCAAATCAAATATGAAACCGAAATAGTCTTTTTAAAAGCTGGGGTTAAACGTTTCACCGAAAAATCACTTGAGGTATTAATCAAGATTAAAAATTTACCTGATTCACTGGCAATTAAATTGTTTCCTCAATCTTTAAATGTTACTTTTTTAGTTTTGATAGATAAAGCCGAGGGAATTAATGCAGCTGATTTCAATTTTATCTGCGACTTTGATCAAGCTCAAACTAATAAAAAGAATACTTTGGATGTATTTTTGGAAGTGGAACCAATTGGAGTCACCAATGTAAGATGGAAACCCAAAAAGGTAGATTATTTGATACGAAAATGAAAATTGTTGGTCTTACCGGAGGTATTGGAAGTGGTAAATCTGCTGTATTGGCTGTTTTTTCATCATTAGGAATACCTTGTTTCCAATCCGATATCAGAGCCAAAAAACTGATGCAGGAGGACCCAGAGCTGATCCGTAAAATCAAATCTTTATTTGGAGATGATATTTACCTTGGAGAGAAATTGGATCGTAATAAATTGGCCGATTTAGTTTTTGATGATAAAGCTAAGCTTAACAGTTTGATGGACATAGTCCATCCTAGGGTGAAGAGGGATTTTGAGTTTTTTTTAACGAAGCAAAATGCTGAATATGTTATCAAAGAAGCTGCGATCCTCTTTGAGACTGGTGGTGAAAAGGATTGCGATGTAACCTTATTGGTAACTGCCCCAAAAAAACTGAGGATTCAAAGAGTGATTAAAAGAGACAATATAAATTCGGAACAAATAAAATCCAGAATGAGTCATCAGTGGACTGATGAGAAAAAGTTCCCATTGGCTGATTATGTGATCAACAATATTGATTGGGATAAAACGTTGAAAAGAATAGAGGAAATTCATAAAAAGCTAATCGATTTTAAATAATTGAATTTATAAATAATAAATTAGTTTTAGTAATAATCTATTTTAATGAAATTTACATACTAAAAAGGATAAAAACATTTGAAAAAAAATTTTTTCATATTACTGGTTACTTTTATGATCATATCTCTGGCTGCTTTAATTGTAGTTCAGGCCTATTGGATTACATCTGCTTGGAAGAACAAAGATGAAGAGTTCTCTTTAGCAGTGAGTCAGTCTCTTAAGTCAGTATCCACTAAAGTAAGAGACCTTGAGATTTCTGATTATATTAGCGCATACGAGCAATTGATCGACTCAATAGGAACACCCAACGAGTCTAACTTTACCGATATTTTTTTATTTGTTGATAATCAAGATGACATATCCTCAAATTTGACTTCTTTTTACGCGTTTGGTATTCTTGAGGAAGACTACAACATTAGCCTTTCAGACATTAACTCTGAATTGGGAAATGAAAAAGTAAAGGACTATAAACAAGTAAAAACTACAACTATTTTAAGTAAGGATAAAATTTTTAACCGTGAGAATAGGGTTGCCAAATCCATTACAAAATTGAAATCAGTCGAAAGAATGAGTATTTTCGATCAGGAGATTTTTCGCTCTGCATATTTAGATTATTCTTCGACCATTCCGGTTCATAAGCGAATTAGAACTGACGAATTGAAGCTTCTTTTGGATGGAGAATTTAAAGCCAGAAATATTTTAACCTTTTTTGAGTTTGGTATTTACAATAACGGTCTGGCTACTAAAGTAAAATCCAACGAGTATATAGAAAATCAAGTAGGATTTAAATATGAGACCCCAATTTTTCCGCAGGACAACGGCCAGACTCCATATAAATTGGTTGTTACTTTTCCGGATAGGAATCAATTTGTTTTTTCTTCGATATTGAGTGTAATGGGGTTATCAATTTTTCTCACAATATTCATTATTATAGTTTCAACTACCGCGATTTATCAAATCATTAGACAAAAAAAGGTTTCTGAGATGAAATCTGATTTTATCAATAATATGTCCCATGAGTTTAAAACTCCAATCGCCACAATCAATTTAGCATTAGATGCAATTTCAAACCCAAAAACCCAAAGCGCCAAGTCAGGACTATTGAGGTATGTTAAAATGATAAGAGAGGAAAACCAACGAATGCTCTCCCAGGTAGAAAATGTTTTGATGATATCGAGATTGGAAAAAAGCTCATCCCCCATCCAAATATCAGAGTTTGATATACATAATGCTGTTGAGGACGCCTTGCGGCGTGTAGATTTGATTGTAAAAAATCATAAAGGTAAAATTATTAGCGATCTCCATGCAGAGCAAACACAGTCTAAAGGGAATTTGAATCATTTTACAAATCTTATTGTGAACTTATTAGATAATGCCATAAAGTATTCTAAGGGTTCTCCTAAGATTACCATCAGTACATTTAATGAGGCCAGGAATATTTGTTTAAAAATTTCAGATAATGGCATTGGCATGGATATCAATACTCAAAAACAAGTTTTTGAAAAATTCTTTCGTAAACAAAGCGGGAATATTCACAATGTTAAGGGGCATGGCTTGGGCCTTTCCTATGTTAAGAAAATAGTAGAACTTCACCATGGAAACATTAAATTAACCAGTAAACTTGGCGAGGGAACGACATTTATTATTACAGTCCCATTGCTCTGATACCATTTAAATACTTATGACTATGACTGCCGAAAAAAAGAAAATTTTAATTGTAGAGGATGATTTCAATTTTGGTAACATTCTTAAAGACTACTTGATTCTTAACGATTATTTTGTTGTTTTGGCAAAAAATGGGATTGAAGGAATGGAAAAGTTTCAAAATGAAAATTTTGATCTATGTATACTAGATGTAATGATGCCATTTAAAGATGGTTTTACATTAGGTAAGGAGATACGGGAAAAAAATGAAAATATCCCATTGTTTTTTCTTTCGGCAAAGACTCTTAAGGAGGATGTTTTGAAAGGATTTAGAATTGGAGCAGACGATTACTTAACTAAACCTTTTGACTCCGAGGTTCTTCTTGCCAAAATAAAAGCTATATTAAATCGAAAAAACTTAACAAGTATTCCTGATTCTGATGTTTATGAATTTCAGATTGGGAAGTTTAAATTTAATTCAAGGCTTCGTTTCCTAACATACGCTGAAGATCAATCTATTAAACTTTCCCCTAAAGAAAATCAATTGTTACGACTTTTAGTATTAAATGTAAATGATATACTTCCTAGGGAAATGGCATTGAATAAGATTTGGCGAGATGATAATTACTTTACCTCTCGAAGCATGGACGTTTACATCGCCAAATTGAGAAAATATCTTAAAATGGATAGTGGGGTTGAGATTTTAAACATTCACGGAGAAGGATTTAGACTAGTTGTAAATATGCAATGAAAAAATTATTTATTTCTTGGATGAAATTTCTCCATTACTCTTTTTAAATGTTTATTATCTAAATGAGTGTAGATTTCAGTAGTAGTTATGCTCTCATGACCCAACAAAAGCTGTATGGACTTCAAATCAGCACCATTCTCCAGCAGATGGGTCGCAAAAGAGTGTCGGTATGTATGTGGACTTATTTTTTTTTTGATTCCTACTTTAAATGCTGAATCCTTGACAATATTAAAAATCATTGCTCGAGTCATTTTTCCTCCATTTCTGTTAAGGAATAAAATATCATTGTCCTCTATTTTAATTTTTTTTAAATCTCTGATTTGATCCTTGTATATCTCTATATATTTTTTTGAGTAGCTACCTAAAGGAACTAGTCTTTGTTTATCTCCCTTACCGGTTACCCTAATAATGTCCTCTTTAAAAAATATATCAGACAATGTCAAGTTGACCAATTCACTTACCCTTAAACCACTTCCATAAAGGGTTTCAATGATGGCTCGGTTTCTTTGACCATTGCTTAAACTTAAATCAATTCCAGTAAGAATTTTTTCTATTTCCGTTAAACTGAGTGTAACGGGAAGTTTTCTTCCCAGTTTTGGCCCTTCAATCAAATCAGCCGGAGAGTTTGTTCTTATTTTTTCAAAAATCAGAAAATTAAAAAAACTTTTTATAGAAGATATCCTTCTGGCTTGACTGGTAGCGGTGACTGATTTGGATTGTTGACGGATGAAGTTTTGCAGTGTCTCTCTACTGCAGTCTTTGGGTTGTTCCAATATTTTGTTTGAGGAGATGAAATTAGCTAATGAAACAATATCTAAACTGTAATTTTTGACAGTATTCTCAGCTAATCCACGCTCAATTCTGAGATAGAATTCATAATCAACAATGAGAGTTTTCCAATCCAATAACACAAATTAAACATTTTAAAAGTTTTTACTTAATTTTTGTTCAATAGATTAAAATTAATTTTAATCTATTAATTATTTTTAATTTAGATAAAATTTTAAAATAAAAACCTCCTAAAAAATCTCGTCATTAAAAAAAATATAAAAAAATGATTTATTATCAGCCAATCAATTTAAACTTAATTCTTTGAAAATAGTCATCATCAATGGTCCTAATCTTAATCTTTTGGGTTCTAGGGAGCCAGGTATTTATGGAAATGAAACTTTTGAAATATACTATGAAAGTCTGAAGTCTCAATTTCCTAGCGTAGAGTTCGACTATTTTCAATCCAATATAGAGGGTGAACTCATAGATCGAATACATAGGGATGGCTTTTCATGTGATGGAATTTTATTGAATGCAGCAGCTTATACCCATACCTCTATAGGCATTGGAGACGCCATCAAAGCAATTGACACACCCGTTGTAGAAATTCACATTTCTAACACTTTTTCGAGAGAGGACTTTAGGCATAAATCATACGTAACACCTGTTGCCAAAGGTATTATTGTAGGTTTTGGTTTAGAAAGTTATCGTCTGGGTGTAGAATCTTTTCTAAAGTCTCAAAGGTGAATAACCTCGTCATAGGCATCTGCCACGGCTTCCATCACAGCCTCGCTCATGGTTGGGTGGGGATGAATTGCTTTAAGTACTTCATGGCCAGTAGTTTCGAGTTTTCTACCTAATACCGCTTCGGCGATCATATCTGTTACTCCAACACCAATCATATGACATCCCAGCCACTCTCCGTATTTGGCATCGAAAATTACTTTTACAAACCCCTCTGAGTTACCCCCTGCCTGTGCTTTTCCTGAGGCAGAAAAAGGGAATTTTCCCACTTTGATATCATAACCTTTTTCTTTTGCCTGAGTTTCGGTTAATCCCACAGAGGCCACTTCTGGGAAACAATAGGTACATCCAGGGATGTTTCCATAGTCGATCGGTTCCACTTGATGTCCTGCAATTTTTTCAACACAAAGTATTCCTTCTGCAGATGCCACATGGGCTAGTGCCTGTCCAGGGGTAACATCACCAATGGCATAATATCCCGGTAGATTTGTTTGGTAGAAGTCATTGACCAATATTTTATCTTTATCAACTGCTATTCCAAGTTCTTCGAGTCCCAAGTTTTCAATATTAGATTTAATTCCTACTGCAGATAGTACCACGTCAGCATCTATAATTTCTTCACTATTTCTAGTTTTTACGGTTACTTTTACTCCTTTTTTGGATGTATCAATAGAGGTCACCTCGGTACCAGTCATAATTTTAATTCCACTTTTAATGAAACTTTTTTCCAATTGCTTAGAAACCTCTTCATCTTCTACAGGAGCAATACGGTCTATATACTCAACAATGGTAACCTCAGTTCCCATGGCATTATAGAAATAGGCAAATTCTATCCCTATAGCACCAGACCCTACTATAATTAATTTTTTAGGTTGTTTGGGCAAAGTCATCGCCTCTCGATATCCAATCACCTTTTTACCATCTTGAGGTAAGCTGGGGAGAACTCTGGATCTTGTTCCGGTAGCAATAATGATATTTTTACTTTTGTATTCGTCTGTTTTCTTTCCATTTGTAACACTAATTTTTTTTCCTGCTAATAATTTTCCATGCCCTTCGATAACATCAATTTTATTTTTTTTCAACAAAAACTGAACGCCCTTACTCATACTATTAGCCACGTTTCTGCTTCTGTTGACTACAGCATCAAAATCTTTATCATAATCATTGACTTTTAAACCGTAATCTTCGGCATGTTTCAGATAATTGAAAACTTGAGCGGATTTTAATAAGGCTTTGGTAGGGATACATCCCCAATTGAGACAAACTCCTCCGAGACTTTCTTTCTCCACAATAGCAGTTTTAAGACCCAATTGTGAGGCTCTGATAGCAGTGACATAGCCCCCCGGGCCACTTCCAATTACGATTATGTCATATTCACTCATTTGAATTGAAGTTTAAATTCATCACAAATTTAAGAAACTGTGAGTTATTTTTTTCTTATAGTTTATTTGGCCTTTTTTATAAAATCAATGCTAGCAGAATTCACGCAATAGCGTAGACCGGTTTTGGTGGGTCCATCACTGAAAACATGACCTTGGTGTCCACCACAATTTGCACAAACAATTTCTGTTCTAAGTGTTCCTGAGGAATAATCAGGGATTAATTCTAGGGTACCTTCAATACACAGGTCAAAACTAGGCCATCCACAATGACTGTTGAATTTAGTCTTACTATCATAGAGTGGGACTTCACAACCCTTACAAATATATATTCCATCTTCAAAGTGGTCGTTGTATTTGCCCGTAAAGGGAAACTCTGTTCCTTTTTCTCTGAGAATCTTGTATTCTTCAGGGCTTAGATCAGCTTTCCAATCTTCTTTGCTTTTATTAATTGGGTATTTTTTATTATTACTCATTGGGAATAAAATTAAGGGCTGCAGAGTTTATACAATGTCTTTTTCCAGTTGTTTCTTTGGGACCGTCATTAAATACATGCCCCAAATGTCCCCCACATTTGTTACATTTTAACTCTGTTCTTGGGTATCCTATTTTATAGTCCACGTCATACTCTATATTAGATTCAACCGCACGATCAAATGATGGCCAACCACACTTGGAATCATATTTATTATCTGATTGATAAAGTGGGGTGTTGCAACCCGCACAGGTATATGTACCTTTTGCTTTGTGATTATTGTATTTACCAGTAAATGGATATTCTGTTGCTGCTTTTCTTAAAACCATATAAGACATTTTAGGAAGTTCTTCTTTCCATTCTTGATCTGTTTTCTGAATTTCATAAACTTTATTCTCTTTATATTTCTTTTGTTGTGAAACCCCGTCGCAACTTATTAAAAAAATTGTAATAAAAAATATAAGTTTTGTTTTCAACTTCTACTTGATAAAGCATTTTTAATCCACTAAATATAATCCATTTTAAAAAATAAATACATTAGCAAAGGTGAAAACAAATGAATTCATAAATTGTGCTGATTTATTAAAAGGAGTTAATGAAAAAAAAAAGCGATTGGAAAAAGGAAATTCCAAGATAATAAATGCGTGGGCTTCATATGATTGGGCTAATTCCGTTTATCCTCTAGTTATTAGTTCTACTGTTTTTCCTATTTACTATAGCCATATTTCTCAAGATATCAATACCATTGAGTTTCTAGGACATGATTTTAAAAATACAGCGCTAATAAGCTATGTAACAGCATTGGCTTTTGTAATTGTGGCTTTCAATTCTCCATTTCTTTCTGGAATAGCAGATTATATTGGAAATAAAAAACGATTCATGAAAATTTTTGTTTATTCGGGATCCATTTCCTGTATGGGTCTTTATTTTTTTGAGTTGGAAAATATCTACATAGGCATGTCATTTTATTTTTTGGCGTTGATAGGTTACTGGGCCAGTTTAGTTTTTTATAATTCCTATTTACCTGACATTGCATATCCCGAACAGTTAGATTTTGCAAGTGCCAGAGGATTTTCTATGGGATATGTGGGTAGTGTTTTATTGTTAATTGTTAATCTTTCTATGGTAATGAAACCTGATTGGTATGGGATTAGAGGTACACCATCTGAATCATCACTAATGGCAATGAAATACTCTTTTGTAATGGTTGGTGTTTGGTGGGCACTATTCAGCCAATATGCTTTCTATCACTTACCAGCTGGAAATAGTGCAAGAAAATTTACTAAAGATATTTTTTGGAATGGTTTTTTGGAACTAAAAAAAGTATGGAATCAATTAGATAAGCTTCCCATTCTTAAAAAATTTTTACCAGCCTTTTTTGTATATAGTACTGCATTACAAACCGTTATTTTGATCGCCACATATTTTGGAGAGGAAGAAATAATGTGGGATAATAGTGAACAGAAAACTATTGGTCTAATTGTAAGTATACTTTTAATCCAAATAGTTGGTATTTTTGGGGCATATGCCACTGCCTCAGCTTCCAGAAAATACGGAAATATCTTCATTTTAGTGGTAGTAAATTTTATCTGGGCAGGATTGTGCATTTTTGCTTTTTTTATAAGAACACCTGTAGAGTTTTACACTGCTGCTGCCGGGGTGGGATTAGTTATGGGAGGGATTCAATCTTTGTCAAGATCTACTTATTCAAAGTTAATCCCCAAAACAAATGACACCACTTCTTTTTTTAGTTTTTATGACGTGACTGAAAAGGTGGGCATCATCATCGGAATGGCCATCTTTGGAACCATTGATCAAATTACAGGAAGTATGCGTAATTCGATTCTTTTATTTATTGTTCTTTTTATATTAGGGGCATTACTTTTAACTCGAATTCCTAACAATCCTTCTGAAAAATAAATTTAAATCAGTGATTTGGCACAACAATTGGAATATTATAGTGTAAGATATCATTAAATGTTTTTTTACAGTAAGGTATAGGTAAAGGGATTACATTTCATGACATTTTGACTGAAAATTTGCATATGGCTAAATCTAGTTTTACATCATTAGACAATTTGACACTCGGTGATATTGAAGCTGAAGCAGAGTTAATTCCTTTGCTTACTGCAGAGGATGAGGAAGCTCTAAGGAATGAAGAATTGCCCGAAGAAGTAGCTATTCTTCCCTTAAGAAATACAGTACTTTTCCCAGGAGTTGTAATACCCATTACAGCTGGAAGGGACAAATCCATACAATTGATCAAGGATGCTAACAAATCCGACAAAATAATTGGAGTGGTAGCTCAAAAGGATCAGAACATCGAAAACCCATCACCTGGAGATTTATTTTCTCTAGGAACGGTAGCACAGATACTTAGGGTTCTCAAAATGCCTGACGGTAACACAACAATTATAATTCAAGGGAAAAGAAGATTTGAGATACAAAGTATAACCAAAGAAGAGCCCTATTTGAAGGCTTCTATTAAACCTGTTCAGGAAATTATTCCTCAAAAAAATAACTCTAAATTTCAAGCTACCATTGACTCCATAAAAGACATGGCTTTGAAGATCATTCATGAAAACCCAAACATACCCTCTGAGGCTTCCTTTGCCATCAAAAATATACAGAGTCATGCATTTTTGATCAATTTTGTTTCCTCTAACATGAATCTTTCTGTTAAAGAAAAACAAAGGTTATTGTCAATATTTGATCTCCAAGAGAGTGCAATAGAATGTCTTAGACTTATGAATATAGAATATCAAAAATTAGAATTGAAAAATGATATTCAATCTAAGGTCAGAACAGACTTGGATCAACAGCAAAGAGAGTATTACCTTAACCAACAAATGAAGACCATTCAGGAGGAGCTTGGTGTGGTCTCTTTTGAACAAGAGATAGAGGAAATGCGGATTCGTTCCAAAGAAAAAAAATGGGAAAAAGTAGTTGGAGAGCAATTTGACAAGGAATTATCGAAATTACAACGCATGAATCCTCAGTTAGCAGAGTATTCTGTTCAAAGAAATTATCTAGATCTTTTTCTCGATCTTCCTTGGGATGAATTTTCGGAGGATAAATTTGATTTAAAGAATGCTCAAAGAATACTTGATCGAGACCATTATGGATTGGACGATGTAAAAAAGCGCATCATTGAATATTTGGCAGTATTAAAACTCCGTAATGATATGAAGTCCCCCATCTTGTGTTTGTTCGGTCCACCGGGAGTAGGTAAGACCTCATTGGGAAAATCAATAGCTGAAGCCCTAGGGAGATCCTATGTAAGAATTTCATTAGGAGGAATGCGCGATGAAGCCGAAATAAGAGGTCACAGAAAGACTTATATTGGTGCTTTGCCGGGACGTATCATCCAAAGTATAAAAAAAGCCGGTAAGTCAAACCCAGTTTTTGTTTTGGATGAAATCGATAAGATAAGTACTGGTATTCAAGGTGATCCTGCAGCGGCTTTGCTTGAGGTATTGGATCCTGAACAAAACACTGCCTTTTATGATAATTTCTTAGAGATTGGCTATGATTTATCCAAAGTAATGTTTATCGCTACAGCTAATAGTCTGTCACCTATTCATCCCGCCCTTCGGGATCGGATGGAAATGATTAACATCTCCGGCTATACATTAGAGGAAAAGTCTTTAATTGCCAAAAGACATTTATTACCCAAGCAGCTCAAAGAACATGGTTTAAATAACCAACATCTGACTCTAAGAAAGTCTGTTTTGGATAAGATGATTGAAGGATATACCCGAGAATCGGGGGTTAGAGGGCTTGAAAAACAAATAGCCAAATCGGTCCGTTATGCAGCTAAATCCATTGCCATGGAGGATGTGTACACAAACAATCCTGTACCTGAGGATTTAGTTGAAATCCTTGGACCGGAGAAGGTACACCGTGATATTTATGAAAACAACCATATAGCTGGGGTTGTCACAGGCCTAGCTTGGACCTCGGTAGGGGGGGATATACTTTTTATCGAATCTGCAATTTCTGAGGGAAAAGGTCAGCTTTCTATCACAGGGAATTTGGGTAAAGTAATGAAAGAGTCTGCTACAATTGCCATGGAGTTTATTAAATCCAAAAAATTATTTTTGGATCTAGAAAATTTTGCATTTGATAGTTACAACGTTCACATTCATGTCCCGGAGGGAGCCACCCCAAAGGATGGACCAAGTGCCGGAATCACTATGTTGACTTCATTGGTCTCACTATTCACTCAAAAAAGGGTAAAAAGTAAATTAGCTATGACAGGCGAGATTACCCTTAGGGGAAAAGTTTTACCTGTAGGAGGGATCAAGGAGAAGATCCTTGCTGCCAAAAGATCTAGAATCAAAGAGATCATTTTGTGTGAAGACAATAAAAAGGATATCTACCAAATTAATCAAAAATATTTAAAAGGTCTTACAATCCATTATGTGAGGGAAATGAAAGAGGTACTTGAAATAGCCATACTATCAAGAAAAGTACTTCACCCAAAGAAATTCAAATCTTAATCTTTTGGATTCAAATACTCTTATCGCCATTGATGGATATGCATCCACTGGTAAAAGTACTTTGGCTAAAATGCTATCTAGGCACTACCAACTTCCCTTTATTGATTCGGGTGCATTGTACAGAGGTGTTACACTTTATGCCTTAGAGAATAGTTTTTTTGAAAACGATCAACTTGACCAAGAGGCACTCAAAGAAGCATTTGATAGAATAAGATTGAGATTTGATCCAAAGATAGGGGACTTACATTTAAATGGTGAAAACGTTTCTCAAAAAATTAGGGTTCCGCTTGTTTCTGATCATGTCAGTTCTATTGCTGCTATGTCCTCCGTTAGGAAATTTATATTGAACCTACTACATCAAATGTCAAATGAAATTGGGTTGGTTATAGATGGCAGAGACATTGGGACAGTAGTTTTTCCCGATGCTGACTACAAATTTTTTTTTATAGCTAGACCCGAAGTTAGGGCTAGTCGCCGTTACGAAGAACTCATATCTCAAGGTCATCAAACCACCTTTGAGGAAGTTCTCAAAAATCTCATTCATCGTGATAAAATTGATACTAGTAGAGCGATTTCTCCACTTTGTAAAGCCGTTGATGCTTTTGAGATTGATACTTCAGAGATCACGATAGATCAAGTATTTGCTCTTGTGTTAGAAAAAATAGATTCCAAATAAAATCCTTAAATATTTGTTAATAAGCATATTCCTATTAAATTTGCGCACTCTTTACTGATAGGGAAAAAAGAGAGTAAATAAAACAATATTAACACCTTCTGTAGTCTCAGTTAAATTTCCCGGATGGCAGAATACAAATTTTATCTCAGCTATGGCTGCTAAGAAAACCACTGCTGCTAAGAAAACCACTGCTGCTAAGAAAACCACTG
>JBMTKF010000004.1:0-120521 GCA_049439205.1 Flavobacteriaceae bacterium
TTGATAAATCGTAAGGACTCATTTCTAATTTAACTTTGTCACCAGGCAATAATTTAATATAATGCAAACGCATTTTGCCGGAAATATGAGCGGTCACAACATGACCGTTTTCAAGCTCTACTCGAAACATTGCATTTGATAGTGCCTCGATTATAGTCCCCTCTTGTTCTATTGCTGCTTGCTTTGCCATATTATATTGTTCCTGTTCTTCTGTTTCTACTTGTTTTTGACATCAATCCATCATAATGACGATTCAACAAATAAGAATTTACTTGTTGGATCGTATCAATAGCAACTCCCACCATTATCAACAGGGAGGTTCCTCCGTAAAACAAGGCCCAGCCTTGTTGCATTCCTATTAGTTTGACAACAACTGCAGGAAAAACTGCAATAGCTGCCAAATATAATGATCCGGGAAAAGTAATGTGTGACATTACAGTATCTAAAAACTCAGAAGTTTCGTTACCCGGACGAATACCAGGAACAAATCCACCGCTTCTTTTAAGGTCGTCAGACATTTTGTTGGTAGGAACAGTAATGGCGGTATAGAAATAAGTGAAAATAATAATCAATACTGCAAATAATATGTTGTACCACAATCCAAAAATATCTGAAAAATTTGTTTGAAGCCATTGACCGACAGAAGAATCACCAAAAGCACCACCCAAATATGCTGGGGCAAACATTAAAGCTTGTGCAAAAATGATGGGCATTACACCAGAGGCATTAAGTTTTAAAGGAATATATTGTCGAGAGCCGAACATATTTTTCTCATTAACTCCGGCTTGGGTTCTCCTTGCATATTGAACGGGTATTTGTCGAACTGCCATTACCAGTAAAACACTCAACAATATGATAACCACCCACAAAACAAGCTCGATCAAAATCATCATCAATCCGCCATTGTTTTCAGAAACTCTTGATACAAATTCTTGGGTAAAAGATAGTGGAAGGTTCGCAATGATTCCAACCATAATCAATAATGAAATACCATTACCAATTCCTTTATCAGTTATTTTTTCTCCCAACCACATAGCAAAAATTGTCCCCGTAACCAATATGACTACAGAAGAAATCATAAATAAAGGACCCCTACCGATAACAAATGCATTGTCAGGTACTCCCAAAGCAGAAAGTCCATATAAATAGGCGGGTGCTTGAATGACGCATATCAAAATAGTCAACCACCGGGTGATCTGAGTTCTTTTTTTATTACCACTCTCTCCCTCTTTTTGTAATTTTTGCAAGTAGGGTACTGCAATACCCATCAACTGAACTACGATGGAAGCAGAGATATAAGGCATGATGCCCAAAGCAAAAACAGAGGCATTGGCAAAAGCCCCCCCCGTAAAAGCATTTAAAATTCCCAACAATCCACCTCCATCAGTACGGTTGGCCAACTCTGCTAGTTGAACTGAGTCAATCCCAGGTAGAACCACTTGAGCCCCCAAACGATAAACCAACAAAAGAGTCAGTGTGGTAACAATTCGTCCACGCAACTCTTCGATGTTGTATATGTTTAAAATGGTCTCAATAAATTTCTTCATCTAGGTTTGTTGAATAGTTACAGCTTCACCGCCTGCTGCCTCAATTGCTGTTTTTGCAGTAACTGAAAATTTGTGAGCAGACACTTTCAAGGGGGATTCCAATTTACCCCTGCCTAAAATTTTTACCATTTCGTTTTTTCCTGCCAAACGCAATTCGACCAATTTATCAAAGGTAACTTCTTTTTGTACCTTCTTCTCTACTGCGAGATTTTGAAGGGTATCCAAGTTGATTCCTTTATAGGCTATTCGGTTGATGTTTTTAAATCCAAATTTGGGAATACGTCTTTGTAAAGGCATCTGACCTCCTTCAAAGCCTATCTTTTTTGAGTATCCCGATCTAGACTTGGCCCCTTTGTGTCCTCTTGATGCTGTTCCACCTTTACCAGAACCTTCACCACGGCCCAAACGTTTGCCTTGTCTTTGGGTAGAACCCGCTGCTGGTTTTAAATTTTCTAAACTCATCTTTTAACTTCTGTGGTTTTAACCAAATGTTTTACTTTGTCTATCATTCCAAGAATGTTTGGGGTTGATTCATGAGTAACCTCATTTCCAATCCCTCTTAGACCCAATGCTTCTAGTGTTCTTTTTTGAGACTGCATTCTCTTGATGGTGCTTTTGACTTGAGTTACTTTTATCTTGGCCATGATCTAAATTCTTATCCGTTAAAAACTTTCTCCAAACTGATTCCTCTTTGCTTAGCAATGGTTTGGGGACTTCTCAATTGAAGTAGCGCATCGAATGTTGCTTTCACCACATTGTGGGGATTTGAAGACCCCTGTGATTTGGACAGTACATTGTGTATCCCTACTGCTTCAAGTACAGCACGAACAGCGCCTCCAGCAATAACTCCTGTACCTTCAGAGGCAGGCTTCAAAAAAACCCTGGCACCACCGTATTTCCCTTTTTGCTCATGAGGCAATGTTCCTTTGGCAATTGGAATACGAACCAAATTTTTCTTGGCGTCTTCAACAGCTTTGGCGATAGCTTCGGACACTTCCTTAGACTTTCCAAGTCCCTGACCTACAACACCATTTTCATCTCCAACTACTACAATAGCAGAAAAACCAAACGCACGACCTCCTTTTGTAACCTTAGTAACACGTTGAACACCTACCAAACGATCTTTTAGGTCTAGACCCGCAGGTTTTACCAATTCAACATTTTTATAATCTTGGTACATATTTCTTATTTAAAAATTTAAACCTGCTTCACGGGCACCCTCAGCAAGGGATTTGACTCTACCATGATACAAATAACCACTTCTGTCAAAACCGATGGAGGTTACACCTGCTTTTATGGCACGCTCTCCAATCAATTTTCCAACTAACTGAGCTTGACCAACTTTGTTATCAGCTTTCGCATCGACAACTTCTTTATCTCTTGAAGATGCAGCGGCAATAGTCTTTCCATTAAAATCGTCAATGACTTGTGCATAAATTTCCTTATTACTACGATAAACAGACAAACGGGGCTTCTCGGGGGTTCCCTGAATGGTCTTTCTGATCCTTAAATGAATCTTATTTCTTCTTGCTGATTTTGTTGGTACCATAACGATTTATTTATGCAGATTTACCTGCTTTTCTTCTGATTTGTTCTCCTACAAACTTCACACCTTTCCCTTTATAGGGTTCAGGTTTTCTAAATGATCGAATTTTTGCTGCAACATAACCCAACAACTGCTTGTCATGTGAGGAAAGTTTAACGATCGGGTTCTTTCCTTTTTCAGATAATGTCTCAACTTTAACCTCTGGAGCAATATCAAATAAAATATTGTGAGAAAAACCTAAGGCCAGATCCAATTTTTGTCCTTGGTTACTGGCACGATAACCTACACCAACTAATTCTAATTCTTTTGTAAATCCCTCGGAAACCCCTATAACCATGTTGTTTACTAAAGCACGATAAAGTCCATGTTTTGCTCGATTATCTTTAGAGTCGGAAGTACGATTTACGGTAAGAATATTATCGTTTATTTCAATAGTCACATCACTGTAATTTTGAACTAATTCTCCCATTTTTCCCTTGACAATTATCTTATCTAATTGAATATCTATGTTGACACCTTCGGGGATACTGATTGGATTGTTACCTATTCTAGACATATTTTTTTTTTTAATAAACGTAACAAAGCAATTCACCCCCAACATGTTGTTGTGAAGCTTGTTTACCAGTCATCACACCTTTAGAAGTAGAGACGATCGAAATCCCTAATCCGTTCAATATTCTAGGGTAATTGTCTGCAGAAGTATACTTTCTCAAACCTGGGGTACTAATTCTTTGTATTTTTTTTATCACAGGCTCTTTAGTAACTTGGTCATATTTGAGGGCAATTTTAATATTACCTTGATGATCTTCAGTTTCTTCAAACTTGTAACTCAGGATGTATCCTTGGTCATACAATATTTTAGTGATCTCTTTTTTTAATTTTGACGCAGGAATATCTACAACCATGTGTCCTGCGGAGTTGGCATTTCTTATTCGGGTCAAATAATCTGCAATAGGATCTGTAAACATATTTCTTTATTATTGAATTACCAGCTTGCTTTTGTTACCCCAGGAATTAAGCCTTTGTTGGCCATTTCGCGGAAGGTAACCCTTGAAATTCCAAACTGACGAATATATCCCTTAGGACGACCGGTTAACTTACAACGGTTATGCATTCTCACAGGAGAAGCATTTCGTGGTAACTTTTGTAAAGCCACATAATCCCCGGCTTCTTTTAGGGCTTTTCTTTTGTCAGCATACTTTGCAACAGTTCTTGCTCTTTTTTGTTCACGAGCTTTCATTGATTCTTTAGCCATAACTAACTCTTTTTAAAGGGTAATCCCAATTCACTCAACAATGACTTTGCTTCCTTATCTGTTTTGGCAGAGGTAACAAAGGAAATGTCCATTCCTGAGATTTTATTAACCTTGTCTATATCGATTTCAGGGAAAATAATTTGTTCTGTTATCCCCAAATTATAATTACCTCTTCCATCAAAGCCACTGGTTTTTACACCCTGAAAATCTCTAACCCTAGGCAATGCAGTAGTGACCAATCGATCCAAAAATTCATACATAAGTTCTCCTCTAAGAGTAACTTTGGCGCCAATGGGCATGCCTTTACGAAGCTTAAAGGCAGCAACATCTTTTTTAGATATAGTGGAAATGGCTTTCTGGCCGGTGATTCCAGTCAACTCATCAACGGCATAGTCAATTAATTTCTTATCAGCTACAGCAGCACCTACTCCACGGCTGATCACAATTTTTTGGAGTTTGGGAACCTGCATCACATTAACATAACCAAACTCTTCTTTCATAGAAGAAATAATTCGCTCGTTGTATTCTTTTTTAAGTCTTGCTTGATAACTCATTACACTATTTCATTATTTTTTTTTGCAAAACGAACCTTCTTTCCATCTTCTAACCGATAACCTACACGAGTTGCTTCTCCATTGGAGGTAACCAAAGAAAGATTTGAAATATGGATTGGAGCTTCTTTTTCAATAATTCCTCCCTGAGGATTTTGGGCACTGGGTTTGGTGTGTTTCTTAATAACGTTTACCCCTTCAATTATGGCTTTATTTTGATCGTGGATCACTTTTACTATCCTACCCTCAGAACCTTTATGCTCTCCGGCTATCACCAGTACTTTGTCGTCTCTTTTAATTTTTATCTTAGTCATAAGTAAAATTTAAAGCACTTCAGGTGCCAATGATACAATTTTCATAAATTGTTTGTCTCTAAGCTCACGAGCCACAGGACCGAATACGCGTGTTCCTCTCATTTCTCCAGTTGGATTTAATAAAACACAAGCATTGTCATCGAAACGAATGTATGATCCATCAGCACGTCGAACTTCTTTGGTAGTTCGAACCACTACTGCTTGAGACACTTGACCTTTTTTTACGGTTCCTGATGGGGAAGCTTCTTTGATAGAAACGACTATCTTGTCTCCAATAGAGGCATATCTTCTTTTAGTTCCTCCCAAAACCCTGATTGCCAAAACTTCTTTGGCTCCAGTATTGTCAGCTACTTTTAATCTAGATTCTTGTTGTAACATTATTTAGCTCTTTCTATTATTTCCACCAAACGCCAACATTTTGATTTACTCAAAGGACGGGTTTCCATTATTTTTACGGTGTCACCTATATTGCAATCATTCAGATCATCGTGAGCTACGTATTTTTTGGTCTTTAGAACGAATTTACCGTACATGGGGTGTTTGACCCTTTTGACCTCTGAAACTACAATGGATTTTTCCATTTTGTTGCTGGTCACAATGCCAATACGTTCTTTTCTTAAGTTTCTATTTTCCATGTTCTCAGGCAATAATTTCATTCTGCTTGGTTGTAATGGCAGTCAATAACCTAGCAACTGTTTTTCTTATTGTTTTGATCTGCAAAGGATTTTCTATAGGACTAATTGCATGATTCATCTTTAAATCAGACAATTGCTTTTGAAATTCTCCCAGCTTGTCTTGCATGTCCTCCAAGGATAATTTTTCTATTTCTGATTTTTTCATTTTCTTCTAAATTAGGCTTGAAAGTCTCTAGCAATGATGAATTTTGTCTTTACAGGTAATTTTTGTGCTGCCAATCTTAGTGCCTCCTTTGCGACAGGCAAGGGAACACCTGCGATCTCAAACATGATTCTACCTGGCCTAACGACAGCTACAAAGTATTCAGGGGCACCTTTTCCTTTACCCATCCTTACCTCTAAAGGCTTTTTAGTAATAGGTTTATCAGGAAAAATTTTTATCCATAATTGACCCTCTCTCTTCATGTAGCGAGTAGCTGCTATCCTAGCAGCTTCTATTTGTCGGGAGGTAATAAATTTTGAATCCAAAGACTTGATTCCAAACATACCATTGGAAAGCTGGCTTCCTCTGAAGGAGATACCTTTCATACGACCTTTTTGAGCTTTTCGGAATTTGGTTCTTTTAGGTTGTAACATATTACCTATATATTATTATTATTTCTTCTTCTTTGTTGTCGTCCTCCAGATCCACCGATTTTATTATTTCCGCCGCCAGATTTTTTGGACATACCTACTAAGGGTGAGAGCTCTCTTTTTCCAAAAACCTCACCTTTCATTATCCATACTTTGATACCCAAACGACCGTAAGTCGTATGCGCCTCTACCAATGCATAATCAATGTCTGCTCTAAAAGTCGACAGTGGTATCCTTCCTTCTTTATAAGATTCTGATCGTGCCATTTCCGCACCATTTAATCGTCCGGAAATCTGGATTTTAATTCCCTCTGCATTCATACGCATAGATGCAGCAATTGCCATTTTTATGGCACGGCGGTAGGAAATTCTACTTTCAATCTGACGGGCCACACTCGCGGCAACCAACTGGGCATCTAATTCGGGACGTTTAATTTCAAAAATATTTATTTGAATATCTTTATTGGTTATCTTTTTTAATTCTTCTTTAAGCTTGTCTACCTCTTGTCCTGCTTTACCAATAATAATTCCTGGACGAGCTGTAGTGATGGTAATTGTAATTAGTTTTAGAGTACGCTCAATAATTACATTAGAAACGCTGGCTTTGGCCAAACGGGCATAGATATATCTTCTAATCTTGTCATCTTCGGCGAGTTTATCTCCATAATTTCGACCGCCAAACCAGTTGGAGTCCCATCCTCTTATAATTCCTAGGCGATTACCGATAGGATTGGTTTTTTGTCCCATATTAATTTTCTATATTATTAGCTCCTAATACTAAAGTTACGTGATTAGAGCGTTTTCTAATTCTATGTGCTCTTCCTTGCGGAGCAGGACGAAGACGTTTCAACATCTTCCCACCGTCAACTTTAATTTCTTTAACAAACAGAGCAGCCTTTTCAACGTCATCCTGTTCATTTTTAGCTTGCCAATTTGAAATAGCAGACATCAATAGCTTTTCCAACTTTCTGGAGGCCTCTTTAGGACTAAATTTTAAAATGGCGAAAGCCTTGTTTACATCCTCTCCTCTCAATTGGTCAGCAACCAATCTCATTTTACGTGGGGAGGTCGGACAATTATTAAGTTTGGCATAAGCCAAATTCATGTTTGCCTCCTTTATAACAGCTGCAGATTCTCTTTTACGTTTTCCCATGACCGTAAATTATTTTTTTCCTTTATTTTTTGAACCTGCATGTCCTCTAAAAGAACGAGTAGGAGAAAATTCTCCCAGTTTATGACCAACCATATTCTCTGTAATGTAGACAGGAACAAACTGTCTTCCATTGTGAACTCCAATGGTTTGACCCACAAAGTCAGGAGTTATCAATGAAGCACGTGACCATGTTTTGATAACTGTTTTTTTATTTTCTTCAATATTTTTCTTAACCTTTTTCTCAAGGCTTAGCGCAACGAATGGACCTTTTTTCAATGAACGAGCCATAATTGATTATTTTTTTCTACGTTCTAAAATGAATTTATTACTCGATTTATTCTTGGATCGGGTTCTATATCCCTTTGAAGGGATACCATTTTTAGACCTTGGATGTCCTCCAGAGGCACGGCCTTCTCCACCACCCATAGGGTGATCAACAGGGTTCATAGCAACTGGACGTGTTCTTGGTCTTCTCCCAATCCATCGAGATCGGCCTGCTTTTCCAGAGACCAGTAATTGATGATCAGAATTGGAAACTACCCCAATCGTAGCCATACAACTCGTAGGTACTGTACGTGTTTCGCCAGAAGGTAATTTAATAGTCGCTAAATTTCCATCTCGGGCCATTAACTGAGCAAATGCTCCAGCACTTCGAGACAAAACGGCACCTGCTCCAGGGTTTAATTCAATACATGAAATGATAGTTCCCAGGGGAATATTAGACAAAAAAAGTGCATTTCCAACTTCTGGTGAAGACTTTTCACCTGAACTTATTTTTTGTCCTATCTGTAGACCATTTTGCGCAATGATGTAACGCTTTTCACCATCTGTATATTCCAAAAGTGCAATAAATGCTGTTCGGTTAGGATCATATTCTATGGATTTAACTTCTGCAAAAACATCAAATTTATTCCGCTTAAAGTCAATCAAACGATACCTCTTTTTATGTCCACCACCACGGTAACGGACAGTCATTTTTCCTCTATTGTTTCTTCCTCCAGTACGCTTTTTCGGGATGAGTAAACTCTTCTCCGGCTTATCAGTAGTAATTGCGTCAAATCCATTTACTACTCTAAAACGCTGAGCGGGGGTTACTGGTTTTAATTTTCTTACTGACATCAGACGCGTTTAAAGATTACTGTAAAAATCTATGGTATCTCCTTCAGCAAGCTTTACCACTGCTTTTTTGATGGCATTGGTTTTACCAGATTGGATACCTGTTTTGGTGTATTTTGTCTTTCTCTCAGGACCGTAATTAAGGGTTCTTACTTTCTCTACAGAAACACCATAAAATGCTTCTACAGCTTTTTTGATTTCCACCTTATTTGCTTTGGTATTGACCAAAAAACTATAACAATTATTTAGTTCACTTATATTAGTGGCTTTTTCGGTTATTATAGGTTTTATTAAAATATCCATTGCATTAGAATTCATTTAAAATCGACTCTATTTCGGATATTGCACTTTCAAATATGACCAAGCTAGTAGCATTAGAAATATTATAAGTGTTTAATTCTGAGTTAGTTATAACTTTAGAATACCCCAAATTTCGAGACGACAAATATACATTATTATTTGGTTCACCCAAGACTAACAAAGACTTTTTGTCACTCAAATCCAAAGCTTGTAAAATTTTGATGTATGCAGAAGTTTTGGGTGCATCCATTTTAAAATCCTCAAGGATCAAAATAGAGTTTTCTTTTGCCTTGATACTCAATGCAGATCTTCTGGCCAACCTTTTAACCTTCTTGTTGACTTTCTGATCATAATCCCTTGGGCTTGGTCCAAAAATTCGACCTCCACCTCGAAAAATAGGATTCTTGATACTACCGGCTCTTGCAGTTCCAGTTCCCTTTTGTTTTTTAATTTTGCGGGTGCTTCCGACAATTTCTGCCCTTTCTTTAGACTTGTGGTTTCCGTGTCTTTTGTTAGCCAAATGTTGTTTAACATCCAAATAAATTGCGTGATCATTTGGATCAATTCCAAAAACCGATGGGTTCAATTTAACCTTTCTTCCCGTCTCTTTTCCTTTATTATTAAGTACTGCTAACTCCATTATTTCTGAACGATTACATATGAATTTTTGTGACCAGGAACGCAACCTTTAACCACTAAAAGATTCTTTTCATTAACCACTTTCACTACAGAAAGGTTTTGCACCTTTACTTTCTCATTTCCAGTTTGACCAGCCATGCGCATACCCTTAAAGACACGGGCAGGATAAGAAGCTGCCCCAATGGAACCAGGTGCTCTCAAACGGTTGTGTTGACCATGTGTCGCCTGACCGACACCTGCAAATCCATGACGCTTGACAACCCCTTGGAAACCTTTTCCTTTAGAAACACCTGAAACATCAACAAACTCACCCTCTGTAAAATGATCAACTGTAATGGTATCTCCTAGTTTGTATTCTTCCTGAAAATTCCGGAATTCGACGAGCTTTTTCTTAGGAACCGTATTTGCTTTTTTGAAATGACCTTTGGCGGCACTAGTAGATCTTTTTTCTGCCTTGTCATCGAAACCAAGTTGAAGTGCATCATACCCGTCAACCGCTTTGGTTCTGACTTGGGTAACCACACATGGACCTACCTCCAATACCGTACAAGGGATGTTTTTCCCTTTTTCATCAAAGAGGCTGGTCATGCCGATTTTTCTTCCTATTAACCCAGACATTAGTTTATTCTTTTAAAATTATACTTTGATTTCTACCTCTACACCACTAGGTAACTCTAATTTCATCAAAGCATCAATTGTCTTCGATGAAGAGCTGTAAATATCCAGTAGACGTTTATATGAATTTAATTTAAATTGTTCTCTTGATTTTTTGTTCACGTGTGGAGAGCGCAATACTGTAAAAATTTTCTTATGAGTGGGTAAAGGGATGGGACCTGTAACCACAGCACCAGTTGTTTTTACGGTCTTTACAATTTTATCGGCAGATTTATCCACTAAATTGTGATCGTAAGATTTTAACTTTATTCTTATTTTTTGGCTCATTATTTAAGCTTTATAAATTGTTCCCTTTTATTTCGGCGATCACACCTTCAGAGATGTTGGTCGGTGTTTCAGCATAGTGATCAAATTCCATGGTAGAAGTAGCACGACCCGAAGAGAGTGTTCTCAGGGCAGTTACATATCCAAACATTTCAGATAAAGGGACTTCTGCTTTGACCACTTTCGATCCTGCTCTGTCATCCATCGAGTTAACTTGTCCTCGACGTCTGTTCAAATCCCCAACAATGTCTCCCATATTTTCTTCCGGGGTTAAAACCTCGAGTTTCATAATGGGTTCCATAATTACCGCTCGAGCTGCTTTTGCAGATTCTTTAAAGCCTATTTTAGCGGCTAATTCAAAAGAAAGTGAATCTGAATCTACTGGGTGAAAAGAACCATCTTTTAGGGTCACCTTCATGGCATCAACCTCAAAACCAGCTAAAGGACCATTTTTCATGGAATCTTTAAATCCTTTTTCTACAGATGGGATATATTCTTTAGGGATATTACCTCCTTTAATCTCGTTAATGAATTCCAATCCCACTTTACCTTCTTCGGCAGGCTCCAATGTAAAAACTATATCTGCGAATTTACCTCTACCTCCAGTTTGCTTTTTATAGACTTCACGATGATCTGCCATAGCGGTAAGTGCTTCTTTGTACTCAACCTGAGGTTGTCCTTGATTAACTTCAACCTTAAACTCACGTCTGAGTCGGTCAATGATAATATCTAAGTGCAATTCTCCCATTCCGGAGATTACTGTTTGGCCGGAGGCTTCATCGGTTTTTACTTGAAATGTAGGATCTTCTTCTGCTAATTTAGCCAAAGACAAACCTAGTTTATCGATATCTGCTTTGGTTTTGGGCTCCACGGCAATCCCAATAACGGGATCAGGAAAGTCCATACTCTCCAAAATTATAGGGGATTTCTCCGCAGATAAAGTATCCCCAGTTTTAATGTCTTTAAATCCAACTGCAGCACCAATGTCACCAGCTTCAATAAAATCGATAGCATTTTGTTTGTTGGAGTGCATTTGATATATTCGAGAAATACGTTCTTTTTTAGCAGTACGATTGTTTAATACATAAGATCCTGCATCAAGCCTGCCAGAATATGCTCTAAAAAAGGCCAATCGTCCAACATAAGGATCAGTAGCAATTTTGAATGCTAAAGCCGAAAATGGTTCACTTACATAGGGTTTTCTAGAAATCTCATTGCCAGTATCGGGATTAGTACCTACAATGGCGTCTTTATCTTCAGGGGAGGGCAAATAACGACAAACGGCGTCCAATAAAAACTGAACCCCTTTATTTTTAAATGAGGAGCCACAAATCATAGGTATGATACTCATGTCTTGAGTAGCTGCTCTTAGGGCCTTATGTATCTCATCTTCAGAGATTGAATCGGGATCTTCAAAATATTTTTCCAAGAGATTCTCATCATATTCAGCAACTGCTTCTATCAACTGTCCTCTTAGTGTCTCTGCCTCTGCTTTAAGGTCATCGGGTATGTCAATGACATCGAAAGTGGATCCAAAATTCTCATCGTGCCATACAATTGCTCGGTTTTTTACCAAATCAACAATTCCTTTGAAATCTTCTTCGTCTCCAATGTTCAATACAATAGGAACAGCGTTGGACTTGAGCATATCTTTGACCTGCTGACAAACATTAAGGAAGTTGGCTCCTTGTCGGTCCATTTTATTTACAAAACCAATACGAGGAACTTTGTAATTGTCTGCCAAACGCCAATTGGTTTCGGATTGAGGCTCAACTCCATCTACTGCCGAAAACAAAAAAACCAATCCATCAAGAACTCTGAGTGATCGGTTTACTTCAACGGTAAAATCTACGTGACCAGGAGTATCTATTATATTAAAGTGATAACCCTTGGCTTCTGAAGTAGGTTTACCTTGCTCTGTTGGGAATTGCCACGTGCAGGTTGTTGCTGCAGAAGTAATGGTAATTCCTCTCTCTTGCTCTTGTTCCATCCAGTCCATGGTGGCAGCACCATCGTGAACTTCACCAATTTTATGACTTACACCAGTATAGAATAAAATCCTTTCAGTTGTGGTTGTCTTCCCAGCATCAATATGGGCTGCAATACCTATATTTCTTGTGTATTTTAAATCTCTTGCCATTGTTGATTAGAATCTAAAATGTGAAAAAGCTTTGTTTGCCTCAGCCATTTTGTGCGTATCGACTCTTTTTTTCACAGCGGCTCCTTCTTCCTTAGCTGCCGCCAAAACCTCCTGTGCCAGGCGCAGGGACATGGACTTTTCATTTCGCTTGCGGGCCGCGGTGATTAACCACTTCATAGCCAATGAAACTTTTCGGTCGGGACGAATTTGCATCGGAATTTGAAACGTAGCTCCTCCTACCCTTCTACTTCTTACCTCCACATGAGGCATGACATTAGAAAGGGCATCTTTCCATATCTCAAGAGGTGTTTTTTCATCATCTTGATTTCGCTCCCCCACAATTTCAATGGCGTCATAAAATATATTAAAAGCAATAGTTTTTTTTCCGTCCCACATTAACATATTGACAAAACGAGTCACTAATTGATCGTTGAATTTTGGATCGGGCAACAGGGGACGTTTTTTAGCTTGTCTTTTTCTCATAATTAGTAATTACGGAATTAAACCTATTTCTTGGGTCTTTTGGCACCGTATTTGGATCTGCGTTGCAGGCGACCCTCTACACCAGCAGTATCCAGTGCTCCTCTTACAATGTGATAACGGACTCCCGGCAAGTCCTTAACTCTTCCACCACGGACCAATACTATCGAGTGCTCTTGGAGATTGTGTCCCTCTCCGGGAATATAAGCATTGACCTCTTTTCCATTAGTCAAACGAACTCTGGCAACTTTTCGCATTGCTGAATTCGGCTTTTTGGGCGTAGTAGTGTATACTCGCGTACAAACACCACGCCTCTGTGGACACGATTCCAAAGCCGCCGATTTACTCTTCTTGGTAATGGTGACTCTTCCTTTTCTTACTAATTGCGCTATCGTTGGCATATATTTTTAAAAATCCCCATTTTATGGGCGTGCAAATTTAAAAATTATTTTTCTCTATTCAAACCCTTTACTCCAATTTTTACGGTTTTTTTTTAAATGGTCTAAACTATTATTGCACATCAATTATTTATTTTTATTTCCCATTTTGACTCATATAAAAGGGTTAATTATGTTACTTTTAACATTAAGAATAAGGGGTTATTTTTTTAATTTTTGGTGAGAATAGTTTTACTGATCTTTGTATGTAGAACAACTTAAGTTTTTTAAATTAATTAAACTTATTATCATTTAAAAAAACATTATTTACCTACCAAATAGCATATTTGTCATCATCTCTTTAACTAAACCAAGGAAAAGTCTATCATCATAAAGACGATTCATCAAATTAAATAGTTATTATTATATTTAAAAACTTTTTCTAATTCTCGCTTTGTAAAGCGTTTTATAAATGAATTAAAAAGTATTATTACATATTTATGAGACGTTATTTAGTTTTCCAGATTTTAGCCTTATGTACCCCATTAATTTTTTTCGCACAACAAAACGTTATTATCAGTGGAGTAATCTATGATGAATTTGGAATGCCTTTACCTGGCGCCACTGTCATCGAGGTGGGAACCGTAAATGGTGTATCAACAGATTTTGATGGTAACTACAAGATTGAAGTTTTGCAGGGAGCCACCTTAGAATACAGCTATGTAGGCTATCAAGCTCAAACTGCATTAGTTGATGACGCAAACCCTATCAACATCTCTATGATTCCTGACAACGAATTAGAGGAAGTCATTGTGGTGGCCTTTGGGACTCAGTCCAAACAATCCATTGTAGGTTCAGTGGCAGTGATCTCTGAAAGTGACATTCAGGCTCAACCCGCCACCACTATCACTCAGGCCATCCAAGGAAGTGTCCCTGGTATCAATGTTGTAAATACAGGAGGTGTTCCAGGAACCAACCCTACCATAAGGATAAGAGGGGTAGGTTCGATAAATGCCTCTGCAGCTCCTCTAATCATTGTAGATGGCGCGCCATTTAACGGAAATCTAAACAGTATTGCACAAGAGCAAGTAGCCTCTATTTCTGTGTTGAAAGATGCTTCATCCACATCACTATACGGCTCTCGAGGCGCCAACGGAGTAATAATTGTAACCACAAAATCAGGAACCAAAGCAACTCCAACAAGAATTTCTCTTTCTTCAGTTTATGGGAACTCTAACATGGCTACCCCAATGCATGAATTATTAAATATAGACGATTACACCAGATTTTTTTGGGAAGCCTATCGTAATAACGAGTTATATGTAAATGAACTTTCAGCCGATGATGCGGGAGTTGCTGCCTCAGCAAATCTCATTTCAGCTCTAGCATACAATCCCTATGGTTTAGACCAACCGGTTGATAGCCAAGGAAATCTCAATGCAACGGCCGCTTGGAATACTGACTGGAAAGACGCAATACTTAATAATAATGCTTACAAATTACAACATGGCATTTCTATTTCTGGAGGAAGTGAAAAAACCAACTTCTATTTAGGTTCCAACTATATTAAAGAAGAAGGTCAAGTAAAAACTACTTATTTCGAACGCTTTGCCACCAGACTCAATATAGATTCACAAGTCAATGATTACATCAAATCTGGGTTGAATGTTTCATACACTACCTCTAAACAAAATGCTCCTAACCAGTCTGGAACCAGTTATTCAAATTCCATCCAATGGATATATACCATCCCAAGTTACTACCCTCTTTACAGGAGAAATATTGATGGACTGATAATCAATGATCCCAATGGAAATCCCGAATTTGACTATGGTAATAATAATAGTCAAATTGTTAATGGTGTTAGACCTGCTTTGTCAAATGAAAACGGTTTGGGTGCCATCATGAACAACGAAATATTGAAAACCAGAACCTACACTTCAATGAATGGTTATCTAAAAATCGATCTTCTCCCCGAATTGAATTTTAAATCGAATGTTTTTTATGAAAGGGCTACTTTGGATGACTTTAGATACACCCACTACAAATATGGTGCTGCCTCGTCTGTTGGAGGAAGGGTATCTCAAGACCGTGATTATTTTACTACATTAAATGCCATTCAAACCCTTAACTATAGTAATTCCTTTGGAGCCCACACCATTAATGCGGACGCTATTTTTGAGTCATACCGATTTGAGCAAAACTTGTTGGAAGCACAAGGTACCGGTTACCTACCCAATGTGAAGGTCCTCAACGGAAGCACAGTCCCTGAAAGTGTAGGTGGAGCACTCAACGAAGAAAGGATCTTGAGTGCCATCACCCGTTTGAGCTATAACTACGACAACACCTATTTTGCAGAAGTATCTTTTAGAAGAGATGGTTCCACCAAATTTTCAAAAGACACCCGCTGGGGAAACTTCTATTCCTTTGGAGGTTCTTGGATCCTCTCTAACGAGTCTTTTATTGATGATATCGATTGGATTGATTATCTCAAATTCAAATTCTCTTACGGTGAATTGGGTAATAATAGAAACATTGGATTCTTCCCCTACTTACAAGTCTTTGATACCGGTTATAACCAACTGGATAATACAGGGGTGATCTCCTCCGAATTTGTAGATCCAAATTTGACCTGGGAAAAAACTGCACTGCAAAATTTTGGAACGGAGTTTACTCTTTTTGAAGGTAAAATTCAAGGAGGTATAGAATACTACAGCAAAGAGTCTATAGATCTAATTTATGATAAACCTCTGGCCCTATCGACCGGAAATGAATCCATCAAAACTAATGTTGGAGCGATTAAAAATTACGGTATTGAATTTTCATTTAATTCTATGGTCTTGAAAAATGATGATTTGACAGTTGATTTAGGGGTAAATTTTTCTTTTGACAGAAACGAAATCACTGATCTGACCCAAGACGAGTTCATTAACGGAACCAAAAAATGGAAGGTTGGAAAATCACTATACGAGTTCTTTATCAGAGAGTCTGCAGGAGTTGATCCCACAGATGGGTATCAAATGTGGTATAAAGATGTTTTAACGGAGGATGGAGAAGAAACGGGAGAGCGAACTACCACCAAGGACTACAGCGAAGCCACCAGGTATTATTTAGATAAATCATCACTTCCCAAAATGATTGGAGGGTTTAATGCCAATGTATCTTATAAAAATTTTGACTTAAGTGCCTTGATCAATTTTAGTTTTGGATCATACGTTTATGATGGAGTATATGCAAGTTTGATGAATGGATTTGAATCTCCGGGAAGAAACGGGCATCCCAACCTAAAAAAAAGATGGCAGAATCCCGGTGACCAAACCGACGTACCTCTATTCCTCAATGGTCAAAATGATTTTAATGCTACCTCCTCACGCTTTTTGTTTAAAAACAATTATATCCGGGTGAGAGGACTCAACCTAGGGTACACTTTTGATGAAAGTTGGATGGAAAAGTATCAGATACAAGGCTTGAGAGTTTTTTTACAGGGAGACAATTTATTCACCTACCAATCACATAAAGGTATTGACCCCGAGCAAGCGATCTCTGGTATGACCAATTACAGGTCACACCAAATGAAAACAATTTCCTTAGGAATTAATGTCCAATTTTAAAACTTTGAAAATGAAAAAACGACACTTCGCACTTTTGGTTTTAAGCCTTGTTTTACTCGTAGGATGTGAAAAGGGGTATTTGGACGATCCTAAGCCCACTGAATCGGTCAACGCATCGGTGGTTTTTGAATCCCGAGACGGAGTAGAAGCTTTTATGTCGGGCATACTCAGGCAAACCCGTGGTCAATTTACAAGAACAGACTCAGGCGGACTGTACTCTATGTATTTCGCCAGAGTTGTAAAAGGAAATGACCTTGTATTAGGGTACCAATGGTACCTTTTTGATTATGAAAACGACAATAGAGAACCCACCTATACTCGCACGACTTTCAGTTGGGAATTTCCTTACTATTTGATCAATCAAATCAATCAACTCATTAAAGGGGTAAAAAACAGCACCAACTTGTCCAATTCAGAGAAAGACGAATTCTTAGGCCAAGCCTATGCCATGCGAGGCTTCTATTATTTTCAATTGGCCATGGAGTTCCAACACACCTACAGTTACGACTTATCACTTCCTGCTCCACCGATTTACAAGGAGCCTGCCATCGAAGGAAAAGCCATGTCCACTTTAGGTGAGCTTTACGATTTTATCGTAGCCGATCTGAATGCCGCTGTCGAAACTGCCCCTACTAGTAGGATCAACAAATCATATATCAACCAAAATGTGGCGTATGCCATTTTAGCTAGGGTTCATCAGGTAATGGGCAATTGGCAAGAGGCAGCCAATGCGGCATCAATTGCCAGACAAGGTTATCCACTCAACCCCGTCCAGTATGGTTTTGGTTTTGACGATATGAATGCCAGCGAGTGGATTTGGGCTATGCCCCAACGGGACGACCAAACCAATTATTTTTACATTGCTCCTCACGCTTTTACTGACAATATCAACGACGGTTATGGTTTGGCTTTCTGGAACAAAGAATTTGTATCCTTGTTCACCCCGACAGATGTCAGAAACACCTTTGTCGATCTTTACAATGTAGGTGACAGCGATCTCTATTATGCTAGGGCTTCATCAAAATTCACATTTGATTTTAGTTCAGACATTCCTATAATTAGATCACCGGAAATGTTATTGATCGAAATAGAAGCTAACGCAAGACTTGGAAAAGAAAGTGAAGCAGCAGATATGTTATTGACCCTTCAACAAAATAGAGATCCTGATGCGGTAGCCTCTGGGAATACTGGAGAAGGTTTAATCGAAGAAATATTGGTAGAACGAAGAAAAGAACTATACGGAGAAATGGGTGTAGAATGGTTTGATGCAAAACGACTCAGAAGAGGTATCACCCGAACCGGAAATCACAGAGTTGGAAGCACTGCCAACTTACTTCCTGACGATAAAAAGTTTTTCCTTAAAATACCACAAAAGGAGATCGACGCAAACGATCTCATTGACGATAGTGTAAACACCGATCGTTAATCCGAAAAAACAAGCTGTTTCTTGTCGGTAATTTCTAAATTGCAGTAATGAAAACAGCTCAAGAAATATATGGCATTCGTGCGATCATGGAAGCCATCATTCAGGAAAAAACAATAGATAAAGTATGGTTACTCAAGGGTCAAGAAGGCACGTTATTCAAGCATTTAGAACAAATAATTCATGAAAAGGGAATTTCTCATAGCTATGTTCCCAAAGAACGTTTGAATCGTTTCTCCCATCAAAACCATCAAGGAGCAGTGGCCAGAATTGCCCCCATAAATTTTGTTTCTCTGGAGGATCTGATCACCGAGAACAACTATAAAAAAAAGGTCTATCTTCTTTTGGATGGCATAACCGATACCCGAAATTTGGGAGCCATTCTAAGAACAGCCGCTTCAGTAGGTGTTGGGGGTATTGTTTTACCTCAAACCGGTTCTGCACCCATTAATTCTGACACGGTCAAGACCTCTGCCGGTGGGATATTTTCTGTCCCTTTGGCAAAAGTAAATCATCTCAAAGATGCACTGTTCTTATTTCAGGCTCATGAAATCAAGACTATCGCAGTAAGTGAAAAAGCCCAAAAAACAGCTTATGAATTCAATTTTGACAGCTCTATCGCTCTCATAATGGGATCAGAGGACAAGGGGATTCAAAAAGGACTGTTAAAAATGGCCGAAGATTCGGTAAAGCTACCTATGAGTGATCAAATGGATTCCCTAAACGTGAGTGTGGCTTGTGGAGTGATACTTTATGAAATATACCGACAGCAGAATTATACTTAAATACCATATCATGAATACCCCATTGGCCGAAAGAATGCGGCCCAAAAGTCTTGAAGAATTTGTAGGACAAGAACACCTGATCGGGCCGCAAGGGGGGTTGAATCCTATCCTAAAAAGTGGCAAACTACCCTCAATGATCTTGTGGGGTCCGCCAGGCACAGGAAAAACAACCCTTGCAAGGTTATTGGCAGTGCAAATAGAAAGACCCTTCTACCAACTCTCTGCCATCAACTCAGGCGTAAAAGAAATAAGGGATATCCTCATAAAAGCAGAGTATGAGGGTGGTTTATTTTCCAATAAAAGTCCCCTTTTATTTATAGATGAAATACACCGATTCAGTAAATCCCAACAGGATTCGCTTTTGGGTGCAGTTGAGAAAGGAAGCATCACACTGATCGGAGCCACGACAGAAAACCCAAGTTTCGAGGTCATCAACGCTTTACTGTCCAGATGTCAGGTTTATGTTCTAAATCCTTTGGACAAATTCCAATTACAAAAACTAATCTCCAATGCCCTAGATAGAGATATTGAATTGAAAAATAAAAAAATTGAGATCCTCGAAAACGAAGCATTATTAAAAATCTCAGGTGGAGATGCCCGAAAATTACTATCATCCTTGGAGTTGGTCGTTAACAGCTCTCCGGAGCCACTAAAGATCGATAATGCCATGGTCTTGGATAAAGTTCAGACTCATATGGGGATGTTTGACAAAAAAGGTGACCTGCATTATGATATTATCTCTGCCTTTATCAAATCCATTCGTGGGAGTGATCCAAATGGAGCTGTTTATTGGTTGGCGAGAATGATAGAAGGAGGGGAGGATATCAAATTTATAGCCCGCAGAATGTTGATCCTTGCTTCAGAAGACATTGGAAATGCCAATCCCACTGCACTGGTTATGGCCAACAGCACCTTTCAAGCTGTTAATGTATTGGGTTTACCTGAAGCCCGAATTCCCCTAAGTCAATGTGCCATTTATTTGGCAGGTTCAGAAAAAAGCAATGCCTCATATAAAGCTATCAATAGGGCACAACAAAAAGTAAAAGAAACAGGTGACCTTGGAGTACCTCTATCTCTTCGCAATGCTCCTACAGAATTGATGAAACAATTTGATCACGGGAAAAGTTATCAATATGCTCATGATCATGAGAATCATTTCATTAATATGGAGTTTTTACCGAAAGATCTCGAGGGATTCCGTTTTTATGAGCCAGCAGAGAATAGCAAAGAAAATCAAATGCGAAAGTTTTTAAAATCGAGATGGAAAGACAAATACGGCTATTAATTTTTTTTCCAAAAGAAAGGCGTAAATAGAATCAATACCGTAAAGAGCTCTAAGCGACCCATCAACATCAAAAATGAAGACCAATATTTACCCAAAGCCGGTAATTCGCTGAAATTACTTGCGGGTCCAAAATTTCCTATAGCCGGCCCAATATTTCCAAGTGATGAGGCTGCAACCCCTACTGCATTTTTAAAATCTAACCCCATCAAGCCAAAAACCAAACTCCCTATAATAAAGGAAATCATATATAGTATGAAAAAGCCTAAAATATTACCTATAATTTCTTTGCTTACCACCTTACCATTGTAACGGGATGGAATAATGGCATTGGGGTGCAATGCCCGCTTAAATTCCAAAAAACCACTTTTGATCATCAATAAATGTCTCACCACCTTGATTCCACCCGAAGTGCTTCCTGCGGAACCGCCCAAAAACATCAAACCAAAAAAGAAAATGGTCATGAAAGGAGTCCAAGCTGTATAATCAGCAGTTACAAATCCTGTTGTGGTAACAATGGCCAAAACTTGAAAAAAAGAATGTCTCAAACTACTTTCAACCTTACCCCAAACCTGGGGATGCTCAAAAGATTCTTTAGTAAGATCAACTTGAGTTACCAATACGGCAAAAACTATCATGGAAAAGACAAAAATAAATTTGGCAAAAGTCAAAAATTCATCGTCTTGAAAAATTTTTTTTATTTTACCAGTAAAAGCAAAATAGCTAAGTACAAAATTGGATCCTGCCAAAAACATGAAGACGATAATGATATAGTGCACCCATGGCAAATGGTTCCAATGGGCTAAACTTGCATTTTTGGTAGAAAATCCTCCGGAGGCCATCGTACTCATGGCATGGTTCAGGGCATCAAAAAATGACATTCCAGCAAAAAACAAAAGCAAAGTTTCTGCCAAAGTGTAGAAAACGTAAATCAACCACAATCTTTTGGCTGTATCAGTGATCCTTGGATGAAGTTTGTCGCTATTTGGTCCTGGAGCCTCAGCGGTGAACAACTGCATTCCACCTATACCTAGTAAGGGCAATATAGCAATCGCCAAGACGATGATTCCCATTCCACCTATCCAGTGGGTCATACTCCGCCAAAAAAGAATGCCTGCGGGTAGAGACTCTATGTCTTTCAAAATGGTAGATCCTGTAGCAGTATAACCCGACATTGTTTCAAAAAAAACAGAGGGCATATCCTGAATAGAATCGGTGAGAATAAACGGAGTCATACCCGTTACTGTCATCAAAACCCAACCAAAGGTCACAATCAAATACCCATCTCTTTTCTGAATATGGGGTTCATGGTTTCTGGATAACAACATCATAAACCCTCCAAAGGTCATAACGAAAAAAGCCGAGATGGTCATTTCATAAGTCACACCATCTTTCATAATCCAACTTGCCAAGGTGGCGAATAACATCAAGCCTCCATTAAAAAGTAAAAGAATACCTATTATATATAGGATTACTTTATAGTTGAATTTGGACATGTAATACTTTATAAAAATAAACTTTCAACGCGTTTGATTGCCCTAGGCATAGCACACACTACAACGCGATCGCCCGGCATGATAGTATAATCCCCCAAGGCAATGATGCCCAGGCCATCCCGTATTACTCCTCCAATGGTAGCATATCTTGGGAAATCTAAATCTTTGATTTTGTAATTGGCTACCTTAGATTCATGATGGACAACAAACTCTAAAATTTCTGCATTAAGGTTGTTTAGGGTAGTCATATCAACCACTTCTCCCCTTCTGATGTATCTGAAAATGGTATTTGCAGTAAGCAATTTTTTATTTATCAGTGTATCAATCCCAATGGCTTGTGATAAATGAAAATAATCCATATTCTCAACCAAAGCAATAGTTTTTTGTACTCCCTTAGAGCTGGCCATTAAGCAGGACATAATATTGGTTTCTGAATTTTCAGTGACTGAAATAAAAGCATCCATTGACTCAATCGACTCCTCTTCTAATAACTCAGAACTTCTTCCATCACCGTGAATTACCATCAAATCAGGTAATTCTTCAGAGATTTCCATAGCTTTAATTTTATTTTGTTCAAGTAATATCACCCTGAATTTTTTTTCACAAAGTTCTCTTGCAGTATTAACACCAATTCTACTACCCCCAAGAATCATTACATTTTTTATAGGTTTATTACTTTTACCCGAAAGTTTCTGTATTTCCTCAACCCCTTCCTCCAGGGTGATAAAAAAAACAGTATCTCCAACTTCAAAAACAGTATCACCTCGAGGAATCATTGTAAACTGAGTTCCTTTACGTTGCACGGCAATGGGCATAAAATGGACATCTGGAAAAATAGAGGCTGCCTCTTTAACTGTTTTTCCAACAAATGGAACATTGGTGCCCAACTGGGTTCCAATCATCGTCAAGGCACCATTCTCAAATTCATAACTGTTACTGAAAGCTGATTGATCTAATAACTGCTGAATTTCATCTGCGGCAAGTTCTTCTGGGGAAATTAACTCGTCAACTCCTATATCCTGAAAGCTAATCGATTCATCACTATTGGTAAATTCAATATTTGAGATACGGGCAATGGTTCTTTTTGAACCCAATTGTTTGGCCAAAGCACAAACCGTGATGTTTACTGATTCAGAACCAGTAACAGCAATTAGCAGATCTGACTCGGCAGCATTTGATTCCTTTAGGACAGTCAAAGAGCAGGCATTCCCCCTAAGAGTTTTAATGTCTAAATGCCCTTCGGCATAATTCAATCGATCACGCTCAATGTCGATCAAAGTAATGTCAAGAGATTCGTAGGAGAGCAGTTTTGCCAAATGGAAACCTACCTCTCCAGCTCCTGCGATTATTATTTTCATAATATAAGTTCGAAAACTTAATGCAAATATAATAAAACCATTGGGCTAGTTTTTTTAATTTGATCAAACCCTGACAGGGGGGTCTATAATAGGTCACCTTAGGCAAAGGGATGACTGAATATAATTTGGATAAATTAAAAATTAAACCGATAAATCATAATAGATTCCATTTATCATATCTTTGCACATGACCAAGAAACAGGTGGTCCCTTACCAAGACAAAAAAAAATCAAAAAAAAACCAAGTACGTCAAATGTTTGACGGAATTTCCCCTCGTTACGATCTAATGAATCGAATTATTTCGTTTGGCATCGACATAAAGTGGAGAAAAAACGTAGTGGCATTATTACTGCCCAAAAAGCCAAAAAAAATCTTGGATGTGGCTACAGGTACAGGAGATTTAGCCTTTGCTCTTGCCAAAACTCAGGCCACAGAAATTATTGGAATTGATATTTCCAGAGGTATGTTGGACATTGGGAAAAAAAAAGTGACAAAAAGTCGTTGGGATGTAAAAATAAAAATGGAAATTGGTGATAGCGAAAAGATCGCTTATCCTGCCAACTATTTTGATGCTGTTACCGTAGCCTTTGGTGTTAGAAATTTTGAAAACTTGGACAAAGGGCTTTCAGAGATTCATAGAGTGCTTCGCCCAGGTGGAGACCTGATCATACTTGAAACTGCAGTTCCCCAAAAATTCCCACTGCTTCAGCTTTACAGATTATATACCCATTTTATCATGCCCTTTTTAGGTTGGTTTTTTTCAAAAGATAAATCTGCATATCAATATTTGTCAAAATCTGCGAAGGCTTTTCCTTTTGGAAAAGCTTTCAACAATATTTTAGCGAAAAATGGGTTTATAGATATAGATGATATTCCCCAAACCTTAGGAGTAGCTTCTATTTATCGTGCACAAAAACCAACAAAATAAAATTCTTTTTTTTACTGTTGCCCTTATCTTTTTGGTAATTAATTACGTCAATGCTCAGTATCCAACGGTGAGAGAAAAAATAATCAATCTCCCTACTTTTGATGATCGTTTGCTACACTACGGTTATTTTGTCGGGATCAACTCATACGACTTTAAGTTTTCATATGTAAAGGATTATTATGCTGATAAATTTAAAGATGTCGAAGTTCAATCTAAATCAGGGTTTAATGTTGGATTGATCGGCGACTTAAGGGTCAATAAATACATCAATATTAGAATTGAACCAGGTTTGTATTATTCCAAAAGGGATTTAATATTTGATCACCCTGTTTTTACTGATGAATCCGATCGTTTTAGAGAAGTTAAATCTACCTATATTCACCTTCCGCTGATGGTAAAATTGAGTACCGAACGCATCAACAACTTTAGACCATTTGTATTGGCAGGAATTTCAAAAGATTTCAATCTGTCAAGTAATCATAAAAACATTGACGATAACTACAGTAACGTTTTTAGAACTGAACCACAAAATATTAATTATGAAATTGGGTTGGGATTTGACTTTTATTTGTTCTATTTTAAATTTTCTCCTTCTATAAGGGGTATATTTTCAATGGAAAATGAATTGATTCCTGATAATGTTGTCAAACCCTCAGACAGCCCTTGGACAGGAGGTATTAATAAAATGGTCAGTCGAGGGTTTGCCATTAACCTTACTTTTGAGTAATTTAAATTGCCCTTGAACGAAAAATTTCACCCAATAGAATGGCTGTAGCACTAGCAACATTAAGACTTTCGGGACCACGACCCCCCGAATGAGTAGGTATGGTTATTCGATTTTCGATCTCAGCTAATAATTCATTATTTATACCGTGAGACTCACTTCCCATCAAAAGAAGTCCATCGGTTGGAAAAGATTCTTTGTACAAGGAGCTTCCATCAAGAGTGGCAGCGTAAACTTTGGTCTCACATTTATCAATTAAGGTAAGAAGTTCAACATAGTGGCACTGAACCCTAGCAATAGATCCCATGGTGGATTGTACTACCTTAGGATTGAAACAATCTACCGTATTGGGACTACAAAAAAGGTTTTTGATCCCAAACCAGTCACAGAGTCTTATAATGGTCCCCAAATTACCGGGATCTGCAATACTATCCAATGCAACAGAAAGCCCTTTATTTACATAGGAAAATTCATATTTAGGTAGGTGAAAAACCCCTATTATAGAGCTGACTGAGGACAAATTAGATATTTTTTTAAGCTCAGATTGATCAACCAAGGTATGAGGTATATTTTTTAGTGGATCAGTGGTATAAATTTGATTGGCTCTCCAACCTGAATCTAATAATTCATGGACCACTTTTTCCCCTTCTGCAACAAACAAATTTTTTTCTTGTCTGAATTTTTTTTGGGATAATTGACGGATAAGTTTCAGTCGATTTTTGCTTAACATCCAAAAAACGTAATTTTAACGAATATTCTTCCCATGGGAAACATTATACCGCCAAAGTTAACGATAATCTTTATTTTGTTGATGACACTCAATGGATGTGGTAGTGCAAAAAAAAATATGGGAGACAAATATTTTTTGGAAAAAAATATAATTTTCAAAAATAATCAAGAATTAATAAATGATCCAATAAAATTTTTGCTAGTTGACCAGCCCAATAAAAAAGTCTTTGGAATTCCAATTAAAAGAAATCTATACAATTTGGCGGTATCAAACCCTGATTCTAATTTCAATGATTGGCTTTACAGAAAAGAAAAAAGAAAAAAGCACCTGGACAATTGGCTTTCTCCAAAACAAGTCAAGGAGTTAAGTAGATACAAATCTAACTTTAATAAATGGCTTAAAGAAAGTGGAGAAGCTCCGGTTTTTTTGGACACTGTTTCTATCCAAAAAAGTGTCAATCGCTTAAAACAATTTTACAAAAACCAAGGCTTTTTTGATACAGAAGTCATCTCAAAAAATATATTATGGACAGACCGTAAAGCTACGGTTCAATATTTTATCGAAACCGGTGAACAATACACCATTGACTCTATTAGTAAAAAAATAAATTCCTCGGCACTGGATTCTTTATACGAATTGTCCATTTCAAGGCGTCTGATTCAAATAGGAAATCCATTTGAGATTGATAGATTTGAAGCCGAACGAACTAGATTGATCGACTTTTTTAGAAATAATGGTGTTTACAATTTTCAGCAAAATAGCATTCAATTCACTGCAGCAATCGACAGCACTGGCGTAGATACCAAAATTCCTGTTGTGGTCGAAATTACTGATCTCCAAAAAAGAGAAAATGATAGCCTGAAAAATATCCCTTATGAAATACATAATGTCTCGAAAATCAAAATATATGTTGACACTCCTGGTCAGCTGGGACAATTATCCAGCTATACAGATAGCATCAATCACAATGATTTTACCGTCTACTTCAAAGGAAAATTAAAATATAAGCCGAAAGCATTGGAAGAGGTTATTTTCATTCAAAAAGACAAAGCCTACAGTGATTTAGAAAGGACTCAAACCTATCGATACATATCTAACCTGAGAAATTTCAAATACCCCAGTATTACTTATGACTTGATAGACAAAAAATCTACCGATCTTGTTGCCAATATTTTTCTAAATCCCAAAGAGCGTTTTTCGATGGGTTTCGACCTGGATCTTTCCCATTCAAATATCCAAGATTTTGGATTCTCAATAGGTAGCTCTTTTGGCATAAGAAATATTTTCAGGGGTGCAGAAACTCTTGAATTACGTGTAAAAAATACTTTTGGTTCATCTAGTGATATCGCCTCTATTGACCAACAGTTATTTAACCTATACGAATTGGGAGCTGACATCAAGCTGAGATTCCCCAGAATTTTGTTTCCCGTGAATGTAGATCGCATCATTCCCAAAACAACTAATCCCTCTACAGATTTAACTTTTAGCGCAACCCTTCAACAAAATATAGGATTGGATAAACAGTATTTTGGAGCAGGGTATCAATTGAATTGGCAACCTAATTCATTTACTAAACTGAATTTCAAAATCATTGATCTAGAATTCATTAATAATGAAAATATCAATAATTATTTTAATGTTTACAGAAATTCATATGATAAACTCAACGAAATCTCCAAATCCTACAACAACAATCCGAAAAACATTGACACTAATGGTAATTTAATAATTCCGGAAGGTGCGGATAACTTCATAACACAAGTACAAAATAATCAAACTTCTCTGACTACCAATGACAGTCAATTTCAAGATGTAAACTTAATCAGAGAAAGACAAACACGATTGACCACTAACAACCTGATTTTTGGTTCCTCTTTTATATTAAACTACAACAGTCAACAGAACATTCTCGATGAATCTTTTTTTCAACTTCAGTGGAAACTCAGTATGGTGGGAACTTTGCTAAATGAAATAATTAAATCTACAAATAGACAAAGAAACGAAAACTATCAATTTGAAATTGCGGGTGTTACCCCATCTCAATACTTCAAAACAGAAATAAATTTTATCAAACATTGGCAAATTTTCTCCACCAGCGTACTTGCATTTAGAGCTTTTAGTGGAATTGCAATTCCCTTCGGAAATGCAAATAGCATTCCATTTACAAGGTCTTATTTTTCAGGTGGGTCCAATGATAATAGAGGATGGCGGGCTTATAAATTAGGTCCCGGGAGCAGCAGTAATCTTAACGAATTCAATGAAGCCAATTTAAAACTAACTCTTAATTTAGAATATCGTTTTCCTTTGATCGGTAAAATGAATGGTGCTTTTTTTGTAGATGCCGGAAACATTTGGAACGTTCTTGACAATGTTACTGACCCTGAATACCTCTTTGAAGGTCTAAAAGATCTAAGTGAAATTGCCATTGGTTCGGGTTTTGGGTTACGTTATGACTTCAATTTTTTTGTCTTTAGATTAGATACCGGCTTTAAAACTTATAATCCATCACTTCCTCAAACCTCGCGATGGCAATTAGATTATGCCATTCGGAATGCTGTTTTCAATATTGGTATAAATTATCCATTTTAACTGAAAAAGTTTGATACTTTTGCTATTGTAAACCAATTATTGATGAATCAAAACTTTCCTAAAGGGGTACTTACAGGAAGTCAAGTACAAGACCTATTTCAATTTGCCAAACTAAATGCTTTTGCCCTTCCTGCGGTTAATGTAGTAGGAAGCAACTCAATTAATGCAGTCATTGAAACTGCAGCTGGATTGAACAGTCCCGTGATCATTCAGTTTTCCAATGGAGGTTCACAGTTTGTTGCAGGTAAAGGTCTTACAAACGAGAATCAAAGAGCAGCTATTGCTGGAGGTATATCTGGGGCTAAACACGTTCATGAGTTGGCCAAACATTATGGTGCAACAGTCATACTGCACACCGACCATTGTGCAAAAAATTTATTGCCGTGGATAGATGGCCTTTTGGATGCTGGAGAAATTTTTTACAGACAAACAGGAAAACCTCTCTACAGTTCTCACATGATTGACCTATCAGAAGAACCGATAGAAGAAAATATAGAAATTTGTAAGAGTTACCTAACACGAATGGAAAAAATGGGTATGACCCTTGAGATTGAGCTTGGTGTCACAGGAGGTGAGGAAGATGGTGTTGACAATACTGATATTGATATTTCCAAATTATATACTCAGCCTGAAGAAGTAGCTTATGCTTATGAAGAATTGAGTAAAATAAGCCCCCGATTTACTGTAGCTGCTGCTTTTGGTAATGTTCATGGTGTATATAAACCCGGAAATGTAAAATTGACACCAAAAATTTTAAAAAATTCTCAAGAATTTATTTCAGAAAAATTTGGAGTACCAGAAAATACTTTAGATTTTGTTTTCCATGGAGGATCGGGATCATCTCTTGAGGAAATTACCGAAGCAATAAGCTATGGTGTAATTAAAATGAATATTGATACTGACCTACAGTTTGCCTTTACCGAGGGCATTCGCGACTATATGGTAGATAATATTGATTATCTAAGAACTCAAATCGGAAACCCCGATGGTCAGGACTTTCCAAATAAAAAACATTACGACCCCAGAAAATGGCTTAGAAAAGGTGAGGAGACCTTCAAAACTAGACTCACCAAAGCTTTTGAAGATTTGAATAATGTCAACACCCTCGATTTATTAAATTTATAGGAATAAAATTGTCCACCTTATGAGCTGGTTTAAAAGAAGTGAAAAAGGTATTCAGACCAAAACTGAAGAAAAAAAAGACATTCCCAAAGGACTTTGGTACAAAACCCCAACTGGAAAGATTATCGAAACACAGGAGTTGGCCTCTAATTTTTATGTTTCCCCTGAAGACGACTATCACGTTCACATCGGAAGCAAGGAATACTTTGAGATTTTATTTGATGACAACCATTTTAAAGAGTTGAATGAAAAAATAAAACCTAAAGACTTTCTTGCTTTTAAAGACTCCAAAAAATACGTGGATCGTCTAAAAGAAGCACAAAGAAAAACAGGCTTAAATGATGCCATCCGAACTGCAGTAGGAAAATCGAAAGGAAAGGATTTGGTTGTTGCATGTATGGATTTTTCTTTCATTGGTGGATCTATGGGATCTGTAGTGGGTGAAAAAATAGCAAGAGCATGTGACTTTGCAATAGAACATCATTTGCCACTAGTGATCATTTCCAAATCTGGTGGTGCAAGGATGATGGAATCTGCCAATTCACTTATGCAAATGGCAAAAACCTCTGCAAAACTAGTTGCATTAGCCGAAGCCAAATTACCCTTCATTTCTCTATGTACTGACCCCACCACAGGAGGAACAACCGCCTCCTTTGCTATGTTAGGGGATATTAATATTGGAGAACCGGGTGCTTTGATCGCCTTTGCAGGTCCTCGAGTGGTAAAGGATACTACTGGTAGTGATCTTCCCGAAGGATTTCAAAAAAGCGAATTCTTGTTGGAAAAAGGATTTTTAGATTTCATTTGCCATAGAAAACTGCTCAAAAACAAAATCAATCTTTACTTGGATTTGATCCTCAACCAACCTCTAAGAGATTAATAAGACCAATAAGATTGTAATTCTGATTATTACAATTATATTTGCACTCATTTTACATAAAAATTATTTAAATAATATTGGCATGTATTTAAACAAAGAAGTTAAAAAAGGGATTTTTAAAAAACATGGAAAATCTGAAAAAGACACAGGCTCTACCGAGGGCCAAATTGCACTTTTCTCGCTTAGAATTAACCATCTTTCAAAACATCTCAAAAAAAATCAAAAGGATTTTAATACAGAAAGATCTTTGGTTAAATTGGTAGGAAAGCGCCGTCATCTTTTAGATTATCTTAAAGAAAAAGATATCGAACGTTATCGATCGATAGTCAAAGAATTAGGATTAAGAAAATAATCTTATATCCATTAAAAGCGTAACTATTTACTGAATCAGTTTTTCGTTGGTTGCTACTACACACAACACCATTAATTTACAATCAACTCATAAAAAATGATACCTAAAACCTATACCCAAGAAATTCGTCTCGATGATGGAAGAACCATTACCATAGAAACCGGTAAACTGGCCAAACAAGCACATGGCTCTGTTGTAGTAAAAATGGGAAACTGTATGCTTTTGTGTACCGTTGTTTCCAATTACAACTCTGGCCAAGTAGACTTTCTACCACTGACAGTGGATTACCGCGAAAAATTTGCTGCCGCAGGAAGATATCCCGGTGGATTTTTCAAAAGAGAAGCAAGACCCAGCGATGGAGAAATATTGACCATGAGGATCGTTGACCGTGTTTTGCGACCTCTGTTTCCAAAAGATTACCACAATGAAGTTCAGGTAATGATCCAATTAATGTCTCATGATGAAAACGTCATGCCCGACGCCCTAGCTGGATTGGCAGCATCTGCCGCCATTCAATTGAGTGATTTCCCTTTTGAATGCCCTATTTCAGAAGTCAGGGTTGCAAGGTTGGATGGAGAATTTATAATCAATCCCAGCCGATCTCAACTAGAAACTTCGGACATTGATATGATAGTAGGAGCTTCTGAAGACTCAGTGATGATGGTAGAAGGCGAAATGGACGAGTGTAGTGAGGAAGAGATGTTAGAAGCCATCAAATATGCTCATGAAGCTATCAAAGTCCAAATTGATGCACAAATAAAATTAGCTAAAGCTTTCGGTAAAAAAGAGGTCCGCGAGTACGAGAAAACCGAGGAAAATGAAGACCTCCAAAAGCAAATTCATGAGTCTGCTTACCATAAGTGTTATGAAATTGCTAAAAAAGGTACAAGTAAAGCCGAGCGCAGTATTGCATTTAGTGATTTAAAGGAAGAAATTAAAGCTACTTTTTCGGAAGAAGAACTCGAAGAAAATGGTGATTTGATCAGCAAATACTTTGGCAAAGCCCAAAAAGAAGCAGTTAGAGAACTAGTTTTAAATGAAGGGATACGTCTAGATGGAAGAAAAACCGATGAAATTAGACCAATATGGTGTGAAGTAGATTATCTACCTTCAACCCACGGTTCCTCAATATTCACCCGTGGAGAGACCCAAGCCTTAGCAACAGTTACTTTGGGAACTTCAAGAGAAGCGAACCAGATCGACATGCCTTCTTACGAAGGTGAGGAGCGATTTTACTTGCACTACAACTTCCCGCCTTTTTGTACTGGTGAAGCCCGTCCTCTTAGAGGAACTTCCAGGCGCGAAGTGGGGCATGGAAACTTGGCCCAAAGAGGCTTAAAAGGTATGATTCCAGAGGATTGCCCATATACTGTAAGGGTAGTAAGTGAGGTTTTGGAATCTAATGGTTCATCATCGATGGCAACCGTTTGCTCTGGCACTATAGCCTTGATGGATGCTGGAATAAAAATGAAAAGACCGGTTTCGGGTATTGCAATGGGATTGATTTCTGATGGTGATCGTTATGCTGTTTTGAGTGATATTCTTGGAGATGAAGATCATCTTGGGGATATGGATTTTAAAGTTACTGGAACAACTCAAGGTATTACTGCTTGTCAAATGGACATCAAGATCAAAGGCTTGTCCTATGAAATTTTGGTTAATGCGCTAAAACAAGCCCGTGAAGGTCGATTACACATACTTGACGAAATAGTTAAAACCATTGATCAGCCCAATGAAAATGTAAAACCACATGCACCTAAAATGGTAAATCTTACCATTTCTAATGAATTCATTGGTGCTGTGATTGGACCCGGTGGTAAAATAATTCAGGAAATGCAAAAAGAAACAGATACCACTATTGTAATTGAGGAGGAAGGAGATGTTGGGGTAATTGAAATTTTGGGTGTTAATCAGGAAAAAATTGATGCTGTCATCGAAAAGATCAACAATATTACATTCAAACCAACAGTCGGAGAGATTTATAATGTAACTGTAGTTAAAATATTAGACTTTGGAGCAGTAGTTGAATTTGTTCCTGGAAATGAGGTATTACTTCATATCTCAGAGGTCTCTTGGGATAGGATTGATAAAGTTACTGATGAGATTAATATTGGTGACAATTTTGATGTTAAATATTTTGGAATTGACCCCAAAACAAGAAAACAAAAAGTTTCTAGAAAAGCCTTATTACCAAGACCCGAAAGGAGTAAAAAACCCAGAAATGAATAAATCGTGCATTGAATGAAACATTTTTGACTTTTCAACGTATAATAATATGTAATCTAATACATTTCCATGAGACAACTTAAAATAACAAAACAGGTAACCAATCGTGAAACAGCCTCCTTAGATAAATATCTACAGGAAATAGGTAAAGTAGATTTAATCACTGCAGAAGAGGAGGTTGAATTGGCACAAAGAATCAAGGCGGGTGATCAAATCGCCTTGGAAAAATTAACCAAGGCTAATTTACGTTTTGTTGTCTCTGTTGCAAAACAATATCAAAACCAAGGCTTAACCCTTCCCGATTTGATCAATGAAGGAAATTTAGGGTTGATCAAAGCGGCCCAGCGTTTTGATGAAACTAGAGGATTTAAATTTATTTCTTATGCTGTTTGGTGGATCAGACAGTCTATTTTACAAGCCTTAGCAGAACAATCGAGAATTGTCAGACTGCCATTAAATAAAATTGGTTCGATCAACAAGATTAATAAAACTTATGCTTTTTTGGAGCAAGCGCATGAGAGAGCACCCTCTGCAGAGGAGATTGCTAAAGAGTTGGATATGACCATCAATGACGTGAAAGAGTCCCTAAAAAACTCGGGCAGGCATGTCTCTATGGATGCTCCTTTGGTAGAAGGAGAGGACTCTAACCTTTACGATGTATTAAATAGTGGGGAATCACCTAACCCTGACAAAACACTTTTACACGAATCCTTAAGAACTGAGATCGAAAGAGCCCTTGAAACATTGACACCAAGAGAGGCAGATGTGGTTCGCTTGTATTTTGGTTTGGGCAACCAACACGCCATGACTTTGGAGGAAATAGGAGAAACTTTTGATCTGACTCGTGAAAGGGTAAGGCAAATCAAAGAAAAAGCCATTAGAAGGCTGAAACATACCTCTCGAAGTAAAATTTTAAAAACTTACTTGGGTTAAATTGAATTATTCATTATGGCAACCATCATTGCTCCCTCGCTTTTAGCAGCAGATTTTGGAAATCTGGAACGTGACTGCAAGATGGTCAATTCCAGTGAGGCTGATTGGTTCCATATTGACGTAATGGACGGGGTATTTGTTCCTAATATATCTTTTGGTATGCCAGTCCTTAAATCAATTGCTATTAATGCTGAAAAACCCCTGGATGTCCATTTAATGATTGTACAACCAGAGCGCTACATTGAAACTTTTGCGGCATTGGGAAGTGACATACTGACCGTCCATTATGAGGCCTCTACACATTTACACCGAACCTTACAATTAATTAAAAAAAATGGCATGAAAGCAGGTGTTGCATTAAATCCTCATACCTCAGTAGATTTTCTGGAACCAATTATTAATGAGATTGACTTGGTTTGTTTGATGAGTGTCAATCCTGGCTTTGGAGGACAAAGTTTTATAGAATCAACTTTTGAAAAGGTAATAAAACTCAGGACCATTATTGAGAAGGCCGGAGCCTCAACCCAGATTGAAATTGATGGGGGCGTGACCGATCAAAATGCAAAAAAACTGATTGAAAGTGGCGCTAATGTTTTAGTGGCAGGAAGTTTTGTCTTCTCCTCTAAAAACCCAAAAGAAACTATACTAGGTTTAAAAAACATACATTAAAAAAGAGGCTTTCGATCCCTTTTTAATTCCTTAAAATTCTGTTCTGAATTGAACCCTTCTGTTCTTGGCTCGACCTTCGAGAGTTTCGTTGTCATCTATGGGTCTTTCCTCCCCATAACCTTCGGTTTTTAGTCGATCGGGATTGACTCCCAAATTGACCAAGAATACCTTTACAGCAGCAGCTCTCCTTTGAGAAAGTTGAAGATTTGCATTAGCATCTCCATCACTTGAGGTGTGTCCTTCAATAATTAAATTTCCATCTGGATTATTATCAAGAAGTATTTTTATTTCGTTCAATGACTCTAAAACTGCTTTACCTTGGACTCTGTCGGTTCCTGCAGCAAAGTTTATTTGAGTAGCCAATTCATTTATAGTTTGAACCACCTCATTAGAGAGTTCAGGGCACCCATTATTTTCTATGGAACCAGCCTCTTCAGGGCAGGTATCAATATTATCAGATACTCCATCCCCATCACTATCTGCCCAGGGGCAACCTTTATTTTCCACTGCACCTACCTCATTAGGACATTCATCGTCTTTATCGGCCACACCGTCAGTATCAGTATCGGGACATCCATTAAATTCAACCAAACCTTCCTCCTCAGGACATTCATCTTCATTGTCAGCAACACCATCTGAATCCGAATCAGGACAGCCGTTCATGATTTCGGTACCGAAATCCTCAGGACAGCTGTCTTTGTTATCTGGAATTTTATCACCATCGGTATCAGGGCATCCATTGAACTCTTTTAAACCAGGCTCTTCAGGACAAGTATCTTTATTGTCTGGCACTCCATCTTTATCCGAATCACCTTGACCAAAATTATAATTTAACCCAACAATATGTTGGAAATGCTTATAAGTACCTTTCTCCTCTGACCATCTATATGTAGACCTAAGGTTAATAGATAATTTATTAGAGGTGAAAATATCAAACCCAGCACCTCCGATAATTGTCCTTCCAGCTCCCAATGATTTAAATACACCTTCAAAAGTTAATTTATCTCCAAAATCAGATAACCCATAACCTGCAATTAGAAAAGGAGAGAACTTTTTTGTTGTAAGATTGAATTTTAAATAGGTATCTACTGAAGTATAATCTTTGTCACTTCCATTAATCTCAAATTTATTAATTCCATAATTAGCCCCAATTGAAAATCCTGCACCTAGATACCTGCCTAAAGAAATTATTGGACCAAATCCATTTTTTGATTCTAGTGAATCATCCAAAATTTGAATAGTGTTAGCACCAATTCCAATTGACCAAGGATTATCTGGAGTTTGACCATTAACATTTTTCGATAACAAAAAAATAAATAGTATTATAATGGAAAATAAACTTTTCATATTAAATGTCTTAAATCTATACTTAGCTAACGGATTTTAGTTGTTTTTATTATATGTATTTTAATAACAAAGACAAAATAAATTGATTAAATCGTTACCAAAGATTATTTATTAAAATTTAAAGCTGTATCAATCAAAGCTAAATGTGAATATGCTTGAGGAAAGTTCCCTAAAAGTCTTTTCGATTTAAAATCAATATCTTCACTAAATAAGCCTAAGTGATTACTGTATGATAGCAACTGATCGAACATGGCTTTTGATTTTTCCTTCTCCCCAATTTTATACAAACTATTAATGAACCAAAAGGTACAAACTGTAAATGATGAGCTAGGGGTTCCAAAATCGTCATCATTTTTGTATCGAAATAATAACCCCTCATGGGAAAGCTCCTTTTCAATGGCCATGACTGTTTTTACATACTTTGGATCATTAGCCTCAATAAAACCGTAGGGTTCCATTAGCAGCACAGAGGCATCTAAATGTAGAGTTCCATAAGACTGTGTAAAAGATTGCACCTCTTCATTCCATGCATTTTCAATAATATCCTGATATATTTCGGTTCTTAATCTCTCCCATTTATTTGCAGATTTTCCAGATTGAATCATCTCAGAGATTTTAATTGCTCTATCCACCGCTACCCAACATAGAAGTTTGGAAAAAGTAAAATGGCGGTCCTCTTTCCTGAATTCCCAAATACCTTTATCTGCATGTTTCCAATTGTGTTCTACCACCCAAACTATAGATTTGACAATAGACCATAACTCCTCGTGCTTTTCAGTTTCATATATATATTTTTGAATATGAAAATGAATGGCATCCATCAGTATACCATAAATATCATTTTGTTTTTGTAAGAAGGCTGCATTCCCTATTCTTACCGGCTTGGATCCATGATAACCAGATAAATGGTCTAATGTTTTTTCAGTCAACATTTTTTCACCATTGATGCCATACATGATTTGTAACTTTTCGTCCTTGTCAGGAATCAAATCAATAATGAATTCAATAAAATTTTTTACGATTTTTAAATGTCCCAATTTAGTGATGACTTTAATAACCATAGACGCATCTCTGATCCAACAAAAACGGTAGTCCCAGTTTCTAACCTCACCGATGGTTTCAGGTAAAGATGTGGTAGCTGCTGCCAGTACTGCTCCGGTTTTTTCAAAAGTGAGTAGTTTGAGAGTTATGGCACTTCTGAGAATTTGTTCTTTATAAACATTATTAAAAGTAGGGGTCTTAAAGCACCAATTAAGCCAATAAACTTTTGTTTTTTCAAACTCAAATTTGATGTCATCTATTGTAAAAGGTTTTATTTTTTCATTGTACGATATTTTGAAGAAATAATCCTTATCTAAGTTTATTTTATCTCCATTAAGAACAGAGGTTTTATTCAGATCTGTGTACAAGGTTAATGTATCATAACGTTCGTCATCTACAACACTAACTATATAATCGTCTTTTATATAGTTTTTGGTTTCACCCTGAGCATATTCCAACTTAGGATCATATATCACTTTTATGACGGGATTACCTTTTATTATTTTGACCAATCTGGTGATCTCAGGTGGTGCATAATATACCCCATTGTCTTTTTGATAACGTGGCATAAAATCCATCAATTGAAAGGCATCAGTACCATTATCGAAGAGAGTCATTAAAATAGCAGTTTTTTCAAGGTATTTTTGAGAAATTTGATAAGATTCTTCGCAAACAATTTTAAATCTACCTCCTTTTTTTTCATCAAGTATTTTGCCAAAAACAGAGGGAGAATCAAATTGTGGCAAACAAGACCAATCAATTGAGGAATCCTCATTTATAAGGGCAGAAGATTTACAATTTCCTATTATTCCATAATTTAGGTTGTCTGATGAAGGTTGAGGTGGCCTTAAATGCATAATTTCGAGAGTAGTTTTGATTTAACAGGATTATGGCAAAAAACATTATAGTATCAAATAGGCTTCCGATACAGGTAACGAAATTAGATAATTCTTTTGAATTTACCCCTACTAGTGGTGGCTTAGCTACAGGCATGAACTCCGTTCACAAGGGACAAGAATCCCTTTGGATAGGTTGGCCAGGCATCAATCATGACGAAATTGATAAAATCACATGGGATCCATTAAAAAAATCTCTAAAAAGGGAGGGCTATTTTCCAGTATCCCTAAATCAAAAGGAAATTGAAGATTTCTATTATGGGCTGTCGAACAAGTCACTTTGGCCTCTTTTTCATTACTTTATCGAGTTTTCTGTTTTTGATAAGGAGCAGTGGAAGTCTTATGAAGAGGTCAACCAAAAGTTTGCAGATAGTGTATTGTCAAATATAAACGAAGGTGATACGGTTTGGATTCACGATTATCAACTTTTACTATGCCCAAAAATGATCAAAGATGTCCGTCCGGACGTGACCATTGGTTTTTTCTTACACATACCTTTCCCATCCTTTGAAATTTTTCGAATTTTTCCATGGCGAGAACCTTTGCTTGAAGGAATTTTGGGAGCTGACTTGATAGGGTTTCACACCTACGATTATGAGCGTCATTTTTTGAGTTCAGTCAAGCGTATATTGAAAAAAGAAGTCTCTTTCAACCGGGTAATCATGGATACTCGAGAGGTTGTGGTGAATACCTTTCCAATGGGCATAGATTATAATAAATTTAAAAATGCGGCCCAATCACACCTTGATATGGCTGCAGATGAAAAATCGGATTTAAAAAAGCAATTGGAATTGCATAAAAAAGGAGCCGATAAGGGTAAACTCATCCTTTCTATAGACCGACTGGATTATACCAAAGGAGTGGTCAATCGCATTAAAGCTTTTGAACTGTTTTTATCTAAATACCCCCAATACCTTGAAAAAATTCGTTTGGTTATGCTCACAGTTCCCTCCAGATCAAGTGTCTCGGACTATAAAAGACTCAAAAAAGAAACCGATGAAATAGTCGGACGGGTCAATGGAAAGTTTGCTACTATCAATTGGACCCCCATTTGGTACTATTACAGGGCAATGGATTTCGATGATTTGGTTGATCTTTACATGACCTCAGATATCGCCATGATTACTCCTGTGAGAGACGGTATGAATTTAGTTGCTAAAGAATTTGTTGCTACTCGAGTTATGGGAAATGGTGTTTTGATTCTGAGTGAAATGGCTGGAGCTTCCAAAGAACTTTATGAGTCGATATTGGTAAATCCTTTTGACCTCAACCAAATGTCTGATGCATTATTAACCGCCATTCAAATGCCTGAGGAAGAACAACAAAAAAGAAACCTGAGGATGCAAAAAAGGCTACAACGCTATTCCGTTGAGTATTGGGCCAATGAGTTTATGAAAGCACTCAAAACCAAACATCAAAATGAAAAAGAATCCTCTTTAATCAAAATCAACGAAAAAATTAAAAAATCATTGGTTGAAAAATTTAAGTCTGCTCATAAAAGAATGATTTTTTTGGACTATGACGGAACACTGGTTGGCTATAATGAAAAACCTGAACTGGCTACACCTAACGAGTTTGTAATTAAAACATTGGAACAGCTCCTTGAATTTCCATTGACTGAATTGGCAATAGTAAGCGGAAGAGACCACGAGTTTCTAGACCAATGGTTTGGTCACCTCCCAGTCACTTTAGTTGCAGAGCATGGTTATTTGATCAAGCACAAAAATCAAAAATGGGTGGAAAAAGAAATACAGCTTAAAAACTGGAAAGAAGACATTATTCCTGTAATGGAAAGCTTTACTGACAGAACACCGGGAACTTTTATCGAGGAGAAAAAAAACAGTTTAGTATGGCACTATCGTAAAACCGATCCTGAATTGGCAGCCGAACGAACTATAGAACTTAAAACGGTTCTTAGCAGTTTAATTTCTGATGAGCTTAATCTCATGGACGGAGATAAAATTATTGAAGTGGTCAGTGGACGATACAACAAAGGGACTGCTGTTTCTGAAATAATGGGTGATAAATCATCTGATTTTATTCTATGTTTCGGAGATGATGTCACCGATGAATTTATGTTCAATGACCTTCCTGCTCACTCTATCAATGTGAAAGTGGGTAAAAAAAATACCCAAGCCAATTATTGTATAGACAAGCCCCGTGATGTTATATCACTTTTAAATTCTTTGACCTCTTAGCTTAACCATCTTTATTTGTTTTATCAAAAGAAGATTCATAGTTTAACAATTATGATAAGATACCTATTAGTATTTACTTTCTTCGTTGGTCAAGCACAGCAAATCACTGGTGTAATGATTGACTCTTTTCAAACTTTTGAAACCTACTCTGATATCAAATACGATGAGTCATTACGTCCTCAATTTCACTTTTCATCCAAGAAAAACTGGATCAATGACCCTAACGGAATGGTTTATTATAAAGGAGAGTATCATTTGTTTTTTCAACACAATCCAAAAGCCATCCATTGGGGGAATATGACTTGGGGACATGCGGTAAGTAAAGATATGGTTCATTGGGAGCAACTTCAACACGCCATACTACCCTATAGCAATGGCACTATTTTTTCTGGAACCGCTGCGGTGGATTTTCCCAACAGCTTGGGGAAAAACACAGAAGAAGAACAGGCCATAGTCGCCTACTTCACGCATGCTCAGAACAACAATGAAGATTTGTTTTATCAAGCAGGAGCTTACAGCATCGATCGGGGGAGAACATTTGAACTAATCGATAAAGGTCGTGCATTGGTCGAAAACCAAGGTTTTGACAGAGGAGAGCGTGATCCAAAAATTTTTTGGCATGCTCCATCAAAAAAATGGATACTGATTTTGTGGATCAAACGTACTGATAAAAAAAAGTTGAATGATTTGGGAAAAGTCCGTTTTTTTGGCTCTAAAGATTTAAAAAATTGGGAAAAACTTAGTGATTTTGATAGAAAATGGGTTTATGAGTGTATGGATATGGTAGAACTTGAAGTTGATGGAGATCCTAACTATAAAAAATGGTTAATATACGATGCTAGCTTTGATTATGAGATTGGAACCTTTGACGGACAAAGTCTTAAAACTGATCAGAAAAACTATCTAGGTGATCTGGGTGATGCCTTCTATGCTGCTCAAACCTTTAATAATAGCCCCGATGGAAGAACAGTCATTATAGGTTGGCTGAGAACCGGCGAAAAAGATGTTTATGTAAACAATGATATGCCTTTTAACCAGCATATGTCTTTTCCCGCTACCCTAAAATTGAAAACTACTCACGATGGAATTCGACTGTTTCAATGGCCTGTAAAAGAAATTAAAAATTTGTACCATAAAAGCTTAGAGTATCAAAATATTAAAGCTAAAGTCCTGAATGAAAATTTAAAAAACGAGATTTTTGATGAAATTGATATTTTTATGTCTTTTGAACCCAGCAAAACTTCTTCCTTTCATATAAATATTAGGGGTCAGATAATTAGCTATCAAAAAGGTAGTTTTTATTTTAATGATGTCATCCTACCCACATTAAATCTCAACAAAGTAAATGTGAGAATACTTCTCGACCGAACTACAATAGAAGTTTTTGCAGACGAAGGCTTTTCGGTACTTTCTGAATATGCCATTTCAGATTTTGAAGACAATCAAATATCAGTTTGTTCAGATAATGAATTACTTTTTGATAGATTTGAGGTCCATAAGCTAAAATCTATATGGAAAAAGTAGATATTGAATTATTTCACTTTTTTGATTTCGACCCATAACGGAAAGTAGTTGCTTCTGCGTTGTTTTCGGTAAAAAGGGGTAAAATCAAATGTACCCTGAGGAAGTGAGACCCCATCCCATACTAATAGATCTGAATTTGGCAAGGGATTGTGTTTTTTTAAGATGCTTTGACCCAACTCTAAAAACATCTGCCCTCCACCATCCAAAGGCTTTAAAAATTTAAATCTTAGGTTGTAAACACCTTTTTCTAGATTAACTTTCCAGTAAGAAAAAACCTCCTCTTGATTCCAAATACCCCTTTGTCCAGATGCATCGTTACGATTGAGATAAACCGGGTTTTCGTATGGAGTCCCAATAGAGATCATGGGAGGTTTAACTAGATTTGGAGACTTGCTAAATTCAGAAAATAATGAATCCATTTCAGTTTTAAGGGAAGTCGCTTTTTCTTTGTTTTGGAAGATCAAATTGGTTCTTTCCAATGGATCATCTTTGAGGTTATATAATTCAAAGTCATCTATTTTAGCGTCGAAATCTGTTTTACCTACAAGCTTAAAGTTACCCCGCTGAAGGGCTACGTTATTGTATTTTTCGGGAAACTTCCTTGTCCAATAGGAAAAAAAACTTCGTTCGGATAAATCTTGGCCCTCGAGTGCAGAAACAAAACTTCTTCCATCTATCTCTCTGTCTTGGGGAATCGGAGCTCCACATAATTGAGAGAGTGTAGGTAGAAGGTCGATATGGGCAGCCATCTGATCCATTTCTCTATTCCCACTAAATTTAGCGGGATAACGTATAAAAAAGGGAACTCGAATACCTCCGCGGTACACACTGGACTTTCTGCCTCGCATACCTCCGACAAATCGTGCTTGTTGGGGGCCATTGTCAGTCATAAAAATGACGATGGTGTTTTCTTCAATACCCAATACTTCTAATTTTTGAAACAATTGATTCAGATTATCATCAATATTGGTAACCATGGCATAAACCTTTCGGGCATCTTCATAACTCTTTTCGTTCATATCGACTAATGGTAAAAGCTCAGGGTCAATTCCCTCCGAGGGATCAATATCTTCATAAATTCGATAGTATTTGTCCGGTACCTGAAGTGGCGTATGAGGTGCATTGAAGGACAAATAACAGAAAAAAGGTTGGTCGTGGTTTTTTTCGATAAAATTGATAGCATTTTGAGTAAAGATATCTGAACAATATCCTTTGTAAGTTTTTTGTTTATTGTTGTGCCACAATACGGGATCAAAATAACTGGTTTCCATTTTAAAGTAGTTGGTAAAATCTCCTACTTGTCCAATACCCCCTGCAAGGTGAATGAGTGACTCGTCAAACCCCTGATCACTTGGGCGTGAGGGGTAATTGTCTCCCAAATGCCACTTACCAAAAATACCAGTTGTATAATTGACTTTTTTGAGCATTTCTGCAAGGGTAAATTCTGATGGGGCCATGATAGCGCCTCCGTTATAGGTGTCTCTTACTCCTGTCCTAAGGGAATACCTACCAGTCATCAGACTAGATCGGGTGGGGGCACAAACTGGGGAAACATGAAAGTTGCTAAACCGAATGCTTTGTTGAGCAAAAGCATCAATGGCTGGGGTTACTATGTTGGGGTTGTTGTGAATACCCAAATCACCGTAGCCTTGGTCATCTGTTATGATTAGAATAACATTAGGAGGAATGGAAACTTCTTTTTTTTGACAACTCATTGAAAATAATAATAGTAAAAGTAGAGGGGTGTAATTTATTTTCATCGTGTTTCGGTTTTTTGTTTTGTAGAGACAGCTTCCATATGGGAGCAGACAAAAGTAGCCAAATCAGAAGCTTTTTGGATTATTTGTTCCAATGGTTTTTGTTCAAGCCAACCCATCACCGCGGCTGCAGTGAAGGCGTCCCCTGCCCCTACCGAACTTTTAATCTCAATCTTACTCTTGGGTGAATAAGAACAAAAATTATCTTGACTGGCCATTACTGCACCATTTTCTCCTAAGGTAATAATTCCGAATTTGAGATCAAATTCATTGATCAGGGATTGTAGCCCTCTTTTAAGATTTTTTGAAAAAGAAAGTATCTTTCCAATTTCTAAAAATTCATCCTCATTCATTTTGACTGCATTTGCTAAAACTAGGGATTGGAAAACCATTTTAGAATTATAATAATCCTGTCTAAAGTTAACATCGAATACTCTGAGGCAGGTGTGTGAGGTAGCATTCAGAATTTTTAAAATGGTATTTTGTGAAACTGGGTTTCTCTGGGCTAATGTTCCAAAACAGATGGCATCCAGACGTGAAGCGATCTTTGCTTGATTTATGTCAAATTCTATTTGATCCCAGGCAGAATTATCTTCGATATAGTAGTTAGGATTTCCCCTCGAGTCGAGACTCACGATGACACGACCCGTTGGATAAATGCTACTGAGTTGAACCCAGGAGGTGTCTATATTCAAGCATTGTAATTCTTCTATGGCTCTTTGTCCTAATTCGTCTTTACCCAAAGCACTCAAAAGATAACTTTTCGCACCTAATTGTTGAGCATGAGCTACAAAATTGGCTGGTGCTCCTCCCAGTTTTTTGTCATCTAAAAAAATATCCCATAGCAATTCTCCAATACCCGCAATCTGATATTTTTTATTTTTTGACATTTTTAAAGTAGATTCTTATTTACCAATACTTAAATCTACAAAACAATTGAAAAAGTGTAAGGAGAGCGTTACTTTTATTAAAGCAAGATTTTTTTAAAAGGAAATATTTCTAGAAATTATATTTATGATATACGAATCACTCTTTTTCACTACAAGATATTTTAAGATTTATAAATATGGTTTTATTTAATTATATTATGAAATATTAAAAATAAAATGATTAATAAATCTATCAAGGGAATAATAGCAGCTCCTTTTACTCCTATGAATGAGGTCGGGGAGATCAATCCAGGTATTATATTTGATTATGCTCACAAATTAAAAAAGGATGGTCTTTCCGGTGTTTTCGTATGTGGAACAACCGGAGAGGGAATGTCAATGACTTTGGAAGAACGAAAAGAAATTGCTGAGGAGTGGGTGAAGTATCAAGAAAATGATTTTAAAGTGATCGTTCACGTGGGAACCACCTCATTCAAACAATCACAAGAATTGGCCCGGCATGCTCAGAAAATTGGAGCTTATGGAACCAGCATAATGGGACCCATATTTTTGAAACCTACAAATATTGAACCATTAGTGGATTTTTGTGCCTCAGTAGCTTTTGCAGCTCCGAATATTCCTTTTTTTTATTATCATATTCCAATAATTTCTGGGATAGAATTATCAATGAAGGATTATTTGGAAATCGCACAAAAAAAAATTCCAAATCTTGCAGGAATCAAATATACCCATGACAATCTGGTTGAGATGCAACATTGTAATAACGTGAACGGTGGAAAATGGACGATTTTCAATGGATTTGATGAAAATTTATTTAAAGTACTAAATATAGGAGTTGAGGCTGCCGTAGGAAGTACATACAATTACATGAATCCCATTTATTTGTCATTAATAAAAGATTTTAAGTTAGGAAATTCTGAAGCAGCACTCAAAAAACAACAAAAATGTAATGATATCATAGCCTCACTTTTCGAAAATGGAGGCCCCATGATTGCGGGAAAAGCAATCATGAAATGGGTTGGAGTGGATTGCGGTCCTTGCCGTTTGCCCCTTACCAATTTGTCCGATAAATCTCTCTCAAATCTTAGAGATGTTCTAGAAGCTAAAGACTTTTTTGGATTAAATCATTAAAATGTATTGTGCTGTCCTTTCTTGATATTTTAGTCATTTCATTTTATTTTTTTCTCATATCAGCACTTGGATATTATTATTCTAGAAGACAAAATAACACAAAAGACTTTTTTAAGGGTGGTGAAAGGGTACCCGCATGGGCGGCAGGATTAAGTCTTTTTGGTACTGCTTTAAGCCCTATCACATTTATGGCTATACCTGCTAAGACCTACAGTACAAACTGGTCTTATTTTTTACTTAATATGAGTGTGTTTTTGGCCATTCCCCTTATTGTTCATGTCTTCATTCCTTTTTATAGAGAGAAAAATATCAAAACTGCTTATGAATATCTTGAAAGACGATTTAATATTCTTATACGTTTTATAGGTAGTGTCTGTTTTATCCTTTATCAAATTGGAAGAATGGGTGTGGTACTTTTTTTGCCCTCTATTGCACTTAATTTGGTGACAGATATGAATATATATGTTTGTATTTCATTGATGGGTGGGATAAGTTTAATCTATACTTTGATGGGGGGCATAGAGGCAGTTATTTGGACTGATGTGATTCAAGTATTTGTCTTAATGTCAGGGGTTACGATATCATTATTAATAATTGTATGGGATACAGATGGTGGATTTAGAAGTATAGTTGAGACTGCTAGGGCAAACGGTAAGTTCAATGTATTCGATTTAAACCTAAGTATAAGAGAGCCTACTGTTTGGGTAATGCTTCTAGGAGGATTTTTTGTAAACCTTACCACCTATGGAACGGATCATACTATGGTACAACGCTATCTGGTAACTCCCACGAAGGAAAAGGCGAAAAAAAGTATCTGGATTGGGGCTTTGCTGACAATTCCCTCGACATTGATTTTCTTTTTTGTTGGAACTGCTCTTTTTGTTTTTTACAAAATAAATCCGCGAGCTTTACATTCCGAATTTATTTCAAACGATGCAATCTTTCCCTGGTATATAGTAACTGAGCTTCCAACAGGGGTTTCCGGACTCCTAATCGCTGCAATATTTGCTGCGGGCATGAGTAGTCTCAGTTCAAGTATGAATTCAGGGGCGGCTTCATTTAGTGTTGACATATACGACCGGTTTGGATTTGGAAAAAATGCAGGTGATCTGAAAACTGCTAGGTGGGCTACTTTTTGCATAGGAACCCTAGGAATCCTTTTCGCATTTTTTATGGCCAGCTATGAAATCAAATCACTTTGGGACGAATTTAATAAAATCTTAGGGTTGATTTTTGGAAGTTTGGGTGGGGTATTTTTATTAGGACTTTTAACCAAAAAAGCCAATTCAAATGGAGTACTAATCGGAATATTGGTTAGTTTTTTCATCCAAGTTCTCATAAGCAATTATGGCGTTGTTCATCTTCTACTTTATGCGGCTAGTGGAGTAATTTCTTGTTTTGTTGTTGGATATACTGCAAGTCTAATGTTTAAATCAAGTTAATCCTAAATTCGGTTGTAATATTTTTATTGTCATTTTTTTTATTATCAATCAATGTTCAAATGAAACATCAAATTTGACTAAAGTGAGATCAGTTTTTCCCATGATCTCATAAATGGATAATCTTGAACTGCTAATTTAACATAGAAAGAGTCAAACCCTCTGATACCTTTTTCCGAAGCTTTTCCAAACTGGATTGATCTATAAAATTACCATCTTTGATAACTGCAAAAATATCCTTTGTATGGGCAATGTTATCAAGCGGATTCTCACTAAGAAGAAGAAGATCAGCAATAAAATCTTTTTTTACCAGGCCCAAAGAATCTTCCATTCTAAAATATTTTGCAGGCTGGTAGGTGGCGGTAACTAATGACTCCAGTTCACTCAAACCACTTTCTACCATCAATTCCAACTCATAATGAAGACTGAAACCAGGAGTCAAGTATCCCAATGGGGTGTCAGTACCTGCCATCAGTGGAATTTTGGCTTTGGCCATTGCTCCAGTGGTTTTTTGAATCCAATCCGAAAACTTTTTTTGTTCTGGATTAATTTTATCGTTTGACCTCAATATTTTTTTTTCCCATTTATCCCTTGTATTTTTTGGCAGAAGTTCAAAGCTTTTGCGCCAGAAAAGTTCTCTGAAAATTTTATAAATCGGCACCTTGTAAATGGATATGGTAGGAACCTGATAAGAATCGTATTTTTTGATTGTATCCAGAATTTTTTGATAATCATCGGGAGAGATATTATTAACAGCAAATTGCTTTTGTGCTAGGTGAATATTAGCACGCAGTTGCCTGCCGGAAAGATTAGATTTATTCTGTAGCATCCTTCTTCGTTCCAACAGCATGGAATCACTATTCTTAACCGCCTCCAACTCAAGGTTTTTAATGTGTTCCAAACTGTTTAGACCCAGCGACATTGCATGTGTAATTTCCATACTCAATGGAACATGACCTGCTAATCGAAGTTTTTCACGTGCTGCTATAGCGGCAATCGCTTCAAACTGATGCGGACTCAACATTTCGTATGCTTTAAGAAAATCTACCCCCATCGAAACCAACTTTTCAGTTTCCGCAATACTCTCAGAAACATCTTTGGTGCGAATCGAAAGTTTCGGTAGTACCGATCCATTGTATACATTAAAATTGCCATCGATCAGTGGGCCAGCAATTTTTACTCTAGGATGGGTTTTAGGATGCTTTAAAGCATTTTGCCTGATACTGTCCACGTAATGAAATGGTCCACCAGTATCCCTAACACTAGTGATACCGTTGGTTAGAAACAATTCTGGCATATGCAGCGCAAGTTGCTTATCAAAATAAAAGTGTACGTGGCTATCCCATAAACCAGGAATCAAGTATTTATCTGTACCCTTAATAATTTTATTTTTTGGAGATAGTTTTAGATCTTCCATTTTACCAATCTGATGAATTTTATTGTCTTTGATGACAACATTCATACCTTTTTTAAGACCATCCAATGGATCAATCACATTGACGTTCTCAATGCAGTAAGCATTCTTAAAATAAATTTCACTTTGACAAGAAAAAAGTAGTCCCATAAACAAAAACAAATTAGATACGAGTTTGAACGAAAAAATTTCTGAAATAGGCTGCGACATTGTATTAGTTTTTCTAATTAAACAAGAACTTATTCAAATGTAAGAATATCTTACTTCATAACTTTTTAATACCAACTCGTGAAATTGGGTATTTCTAGATAATTCTCTAAATTGATATAAATTCAATCTTCAATTACAATACCCGATGCGGTTACTCAAACTTGTATTTTTTCTTTCAGTTTTCTTTACTCATTTTAGATGCTCCAAAGAAGTTAAGGTCAGCGAGAGCCTTGTTTTTTGCCAAAATCAAAAGTCATTATGGATTCAAGACAAAAAAATCTTACCAAAGTCCGATGCTGAATTTTATTTGGACGACCCGGCTCCTCAATTTCGGAAAACCTTCTTTTTAAGTGACCTTCCCAAAAAAGCCACCCTGTTTATAACAGCAGCTGGATATTACAAAAGTACCATCAATACTTTTGAGTTAGAAAATAATATTTTGGACCCTGCCTGGACCGACTATAGTAAGAGGATCTACTACAAGGAATATGACATAACCGAACTACTGACTGAAGGAATGAATTGCTTAGGGGTATCCTTGGGAAATGGTTTTTACAATCCACTACCCTTAAAAATGTGGGGAAGAATCAATTTAAGAGAAAATCTTTCTGTAGGTAAACCAAGGTTTATAGCAAAACTGAGGATCACACACCCTAATGGAAAAACAGAGGAAATTGTATCCGACAGTTCATGGAAATACAGCTATGGTCCAATCATTAAAAACAGTGTTTATCTGGGAACACACTATGATGCAAGAAAAGAACTAAAGGGTTGGAACCACCCAGATTTCAATGATTCTGATTGGGAAAATGCAATTACAGCCAATCCCCCTGGCGGAAAACTTCAAAAAGCTTTTTTTCCTCCAATTAAAATCAATAAAAAAATTGAACCTCAAAAAATATACTCCACTAAAAATGGAAAATGGATGGTAGATATGGGTGAAAATTTTACCGGTACTTACTACATCAAATTAAATGGAAAAAAAGGAGACAAAATAACATTCAGGTTTGGGGAACTCATATATGAAGATGGGTCATTGAATCCAATGACCTCCGTCATCGGTCAAATAAAAAAGAAAGGGACAGGTGGGCCAGGGGCACCGGATGTGGCCTGGCAAACCAACAGCTACATCATTGGTGATGAAAATCCTACTTGGTTTAGACCAGATTTCACCTATCACGCCTTCCGGTTTATGGAAATTGACGGACTAAGTGAAAAACCTAAAAAAAGTGAAATCATGGGACTCTCTATTCACACAGCTGTTGACCAAAAAAATCATTTTACCTCCTCTACCCCTTTGTTAAATGAAATTCAAAAAACCGTAAGAAGAACTTTTTTGGCAAATTTAGTAGGAGTACAATCCGATTGCCCTGCCAGAGAAAAATTTGGTTATGGAGGTGATCTCAATGCCACCAGTGCTTCTTTTATCTACAACTTTGACATGCAATCATTCTACAAAAAAACTGTTTATGACTGGTCAGATGCCATCAACGACAGTACCTTTGTAGACACCGCTCCAAATGTGGGTATTCAATATTGTGGTATAAGTTGGGAATCAGCTTTTTTAATTACACAATATCAACTGTATCTATATTACAATGACTTGGATTTTATCAAGGAAATGTATCCATTGAATCAAAAGTGGATGGACAAAGTCTCTCGACTCCATCCTGAAGGAATAGTTGACAAAGGTTTGAGTGATCATGAGTCCCTATCCCCCGTTCCCGTTGAGTTGATTGGTACTTTACACTACCTACAAACTGCTAGAATCATGAGAGTTTTTGCTGGCATCATGGAAGATCGAAAAAGTCAATCAAAATACCATCAACTGTCATTGAATTTGGAAAATAAAATCCGAGAAACATTTTGGAAAAAAAGCATCAAAGGAACCATAAATCGACAAACTTTATTTGCCTCCCTACTCCATCACAAAATAATACCAGAAGACCAAATTCATGCAGCAAAGGACTCCTTAAAAAGTGCACTACAAAAAGCCCCTGCTCAGCATTTAACCACCGGTATTTTTGGAACAGCTTATGCATTGGAAGCCATTTCCGAATATTTATCCCCTCAAATTATCTTTAATATTGTAAACAATACAGATTTTCCAGGGTGGGGTTATATGATTAAGCAAGGAGCAACCACCCTATGGGAAACATGGAAAGAGAGTGATAATATTTACTCTAATTCCCATCCCATGTTTGGTTCTATAACTGAATGGTTTTTTCGATGGCTTGGTGGTATAAGACCCGATCCTAAGCATCCAGGCTTTAAGAAATTTTTCATCAAGCCTTATACTCCTGAAGGACTGGACAGTATCTCAACATCTTATATCGCACCCCATGGAAAAATTATATCTCAATGGACCAAACGAGACCGAGGCTATCGATATGAAATTACAGTCCCTGAAGGGAGTGTTGCACAAGTCGAATTGAACAAAAAACCATATCAAAAAATTAATATATTGAAAGGTCAAAATCTTGTCAGTAGGGGGGATAAATCCAAATTAAATAATGGACGGTTTAATCTAGAGAGTGGAGCTTATGTTTTTTGGATTTCTCCCTAAAAACTATTTTAAAAAAATTGTATGATGAATTACCCTCTATATAAAAAAAACATTTTTTTGATCATTACTCTAATGGTGATTGATGGAACAGGTCAATCCCTTGAGAACAAAAAAATAGCAGGGTATAAGCCTATATGGTTTGAATTGAATCAAAAATATGAATACGGTGATAAATACTCTGGTGCACTAAGCACCTATACCGCCAAACATCATCCCTTGGCCATCTATGCTGATGAGGTAGACAAAACCTTTTTTGTATACGGAGGAACAAAATCTCCAAAGAGCAAACACCTTCTTTGTATGATAGGTGAATACGATCACTCTTCAGGTCTACTTTCCCAACCCTTAGTGGTTTGCGATAAGATGGGGGTGGATGACCCTCACGACAATCCTTCTATTTTGATCGATGATCAAGGATTCATTTGGGTTTTTGTAAGTGGTAGAGGTAAAGTTCGTATGGGATTCAAATACAAAAGCAAAAAACCTTATAGTATTGAGGGATTTGAAAAAATAACAACCGAGGAAATGACATATCCTCAGCCCAAAAAAATTGGAACCACCTTTTTCAATTTTTTTACGAAATACACGGGGGTAAGACAACTGTATTTTGAAAAAAGTAAAAATGGCATCCAATGGTCAGAAGATCGATTGCTTGCCGCCATACCCGAAAAAAAAGATCAAAAATCGGGTCACTATCAAATCAGCGCTCAATACCAAGAAAAAAAAATGGGGACTTTTTTTAATCGCCACCCCAATGGAAATGTGGACAATAGAACAGATCTTTATTATCTTGAGACCAAGGATTTAGGAGAAACATGGACAACTGCTGATCAAAAATCCATATCTTTTCCAGTTACTAAAAAAAACTCCCATTCCAGAGTTGTAGATTATGCCAGCCTTAAAAAAAATATTTATCTTAAAGACATGGTCTTTGACTCAAAAGGAAGACCCATTTGTCTTTACATAAGAAGTAAGGGACATAAGCCCGGACCTGAAAACCAACCATACGAGTGGTGCATTACCAAATGGAATGGCTTCAAATGGACAACCCATACTATTACTAACTCCGATCACAATTATGACATGGGCAGTTTGTTTTTTTATAAAGAAGAACTGTATATAGTTGCCCCAACAGAAATAGGCCCCCAAAAATGGGGGGTTGGAGGAGAGTTACAAATTTGGAAATCCCGTGATTTGGGGACGCATTGGGTTAAAGAAAAAGACTTAACTTATAAAAGTAGAATGAATCATTCCTATGTAAGAAAATCAGAAAACTTTAAAGCTCCATTTGTTTTTTTTTGGGCCAATGGTGACGCCCACCAATTCAGTAAATCGGAACTATTCTTTGGTAACCTAAAAGGGGAAATATGGAAATTCCCTTACTTTATGGAAAATGAATTTGAATTACCACAACAGATTGAGTGAACCAATTAAACTTTAATGATTAAATTGAAAATCATTTCTTTAAACTTAAGCATGATCACTTCAAGACTAAAGCTTAAAACATATGAAATCGTTGACTAAAATACAATTGTCATTAATGATGTTCCTCCAATTTTTTATTTGGGGAGGCTGGTTTGTAACCCTGGGAACTTTCCTGGGGAATAATCTCAGTGCCACAGGTGGACAAATTGCAATGGCTTTTTCGACTCAATCCTGGGGTGCCATTATTGCCCCTGTTTTTATCGGACTGATCGCTGATCGATATTTTAATGCTGAAAAAATATTAGGAATTTTACACCTTCTTGGCAGTGGACTGTTGTTTCTTATGTCCCAAACAAATGATTTTTCTGTTTTTTACCCCTACGTATTCAGCTATATGCTTCTCTATATGCCCACCCTTGCCCTTGTCAATTCGGTTTCTTTTAATCAAATGAAGAATACTGCTTCAGAATTTCCACTCATTCGAACTTTTGGAACCATAGGCTGGATTATTTCAGGTATAGTCATAAGTTATGTATTTGGATGGGATGCTCAAGAATCAATTGACTCAGGTGCATTATCCAACACCTTCAAAATGGTTGCACTGGCCTCATTGGTTCTGGGAATCTTCAGTTTTAACCTTCCCAAAACCCCGCCCTATGTAAACGACCCAAAAAGTTTTTCTCTAAAAAGTTCACTTGGTTGGGATGCCCTTAAGCTATTGAAGGATCGTAATTTTCTATTGTTCTTTATCGCCTCCATTTTAATTTGTATCCCTTTGGCCTTCTATTACCAACAGGCCAATCCTTTTTTGGTGGAATTGGAAATGGATAACCCCACGGCAAAAATGTCTCTAGGGCAGGTTAGTGAAGTATTATTCATGCTTTTACTTCCGATATTCTTTGTTCGTTTTGGATTTAAAAATACCATTTTGGTAGGCATGATGGCTTGGGTAATACGCTATCTTTTATTTGCCTACGGGGATGTAGAAGAAAAAACTTTTATGCTAATCAGCGGTATACTTTTACACGGAATCTGCTATGATTTTTTCTTTGTATCAGGTCAGATCTACACCGACTTTAAGGCCGGAGAAAAAGTAAAAAGTTCTGCACAAGGACTGATCACGCTGGCTACTTATGGAGTGGGAATGCTCATTGGTTTTTGGATTGCAGGAAAAGTTTCAGATACTTTTATCATGGGAACGGGAAAACACGACTGGGAGACAATCTGGAAATTCCCAGCTCTTTTTGCCCTGGGAGTATTTCTACTCTTTCTTTTTATTTTTAAAAACGAAAAAATCAAGTATAAAAATCAGTCATAACTCTTCAAACTAGCTCATTCAGACTTGGAAAAAATATTATTTTTAAAGCATGAAAGTTTATAAAAAAGAAAACGACATCATTGTCCAAAACGAAGGGTCACTCTATTGTTTAGAGGATCAAAATTGGGATGAATACATCAATGATGACCAATTATATCAAAAGCTAAAAGCCTCCATTGGCAATGCAAAAACCATAAATATCGATCAACTTGATGAATTGAATCCCCCAATTGATTCTCAAGAATTATGGGCCAGTGGAGTCACATATTACATGAGTAAAAAAGGACGAGAAGAAGAATCCAAAGAAACCGGAGGTTCCATATTTTATACCAAAGTTTATGAAGCCGACCGACCGGAATTATTTTTTAAGGCAACCAAAAATAGGATTTCCGGGACCGGTGAATCTGTACGAATAAGAAGAGACTCGTCATGGAATGTTCCTGAGCCTGAACTTACCCTTTTTGCTACATCAAATGCGAAAATAGTTGGCTACAGTATTGGTAATGATATGAGCTCTAGAGATATCGAGGGGCAAAACCCCTTGTATTTGCCACAGGCCAAAACCTATGACGGTTGTGCTAGCTTGGGTCCTTGTATTTATGTGCCTGAAAAACCAATGGATCAACCTTTAAAAATTGAACTAACTATAGAAAGACAAGGTACTGTTATTTTTCAGGAGAGTATTTCAACTGACCGAATGAAAAGAAAACCACAGGAACTGGTGGACTACCTTTTTAGGGAAAGCTCATTCCCTGATGGTGCTTTTCTGATGACCGGAACTGGTATTGTGCCTCCAACAGATTTCACCTTGGCCTTGAGCGATGTAATTATTATTGAGATTGAAAAAATTGGAACATTAATCAACCCTGTAGCATAATTTTAAAGATATGAAAATCAGTGGGAAAAATTTTATTGGAGATAAATTGTCTGGACTTGGAAAGGTAAACTACAAGACTATTGACCCCCTAAAAAATATTGAAAATGACACTCTATTTTTTGAAGCAACGTTGGAGGAATTAGAAGAGGCAGTGGCTTTAGCAGATGCAGCTTTTCCAATTTACAGAGAGCTATCAGGTGCTCAAAGGGCATCTTTTTTAAATGCCATTGCAGATGAAATTTTAAATCTGGGCGATGCTTTAATTAACATTTATTGTCAAGAAACTGGTTTACCCCAAGCTCGAGCAATAGGAGAACGCGGCAGGACCATTTTTCAACTTCAGTTGTTTGCAAAAACAATTGAAACCGAGGATTGGAGAAATAACATCAACGAAGCGGCAATCCCAGAAAGAACCCCAATCCCAAAACCGAGTTTAAGTAAAACTCACCTCCCTATAGGACCAATTGCCGTTTTTGGTGCCAGTAATTTTCCCCTAGCTTATTCTACTGCAGGTGGTGATACCGCCAGTGCACTTGCAGTGGGTTGCCCTGTCATTGTAAAATCACATCCCATGCACAGTGGCACCGGTTCAATGGTATCCGCAGCAATCATCAAAGCAGCTCAGAAAACTCGAATGCCCAATGGAGTATTTTCAAACCTCAATTCAAAATCATACGAACTGTCTCACAAGTTGGTCAAACATCCTATGATCAAAGCAGTAGGATTTACTGGTAGTTTTTCTGGAGGAAGTGCCCTAAACGAGTCCGTTTTAAAAAGACGTGAACCAATCCCGTTTTTCGCAGAGATGGGCAGTATCAACCCCATTGCGATCACAGTGGGTGCTTTGCAAAAAGGAACACAAGAAATAGCCCAAAAGATTGCGGGTTCAATTGTACTTGGAACTGGTCAATTTTGCACACAACCAGGGCTGCTGTTGACGGTAGATGGAGAACATACAGATGAATTTATAAAAGAATTAAACAAGGCTTTAAAACAGACAGATCATCAATGTATGATTCATCCTGATCTGAAAAAAAATTATATACGACAAAGTGATAAAATCAATGGTCTAAAAGAAACCGTTGAAATTCAAACCTATAAAGATCAAATGGATGACAACCTTGTTCATCCAAAACTCTCCATGATTTCCGGAGATCAGTTTATCGCAAATCCCCAATTTCAGGAAGAAGTCTTCGGCCCTTTTTCCTTGGTAGTAAAATGTAAAAATCTCCAAGAACTCGAACAAGTCATATACCATTTAGAGGGGCAACTGACAGGTTCAATTTTTGCGAAAGCTAATGATTATGAACTGATTGAACCCTTGATCCAGGCGTTTAAATCCAAAGTAGGAAGATTGCTTTTTAATGATGTTCCAACGGGTGTTGAGGTATCTGCAGCCATGACGCATGGAGGGCCTTATCCGGCCGCTTCAGACAATAGATTCACTGCCGTAGGCCCAGGCTCAATTTACCGGTGGATACGTCCCATTACCTATCAAAATTGGCCAAGGGAATTGTTGGCAAAACTAATGAATTAATAATCCTGCTTGGGGATAATCGATCCGTGTGGATCAACATCGCAATCTCCCAGAATCTGCTGAATTCGTTTAAAAAATTTGGTGTTTTTAATGTGTTCAACCTCCTCGGCAATCTCATGGACTTCGTCCAAATCAAAATTCATTTTCTTTACAAGATAAAGTTCAATTAATCGATGCTTATGAATTATTTCTGAAGCCCTTTCTCTGCCCATTGATGTAAGAATTATCGGTTTATAGGGTCGGGTATCTATTAACTTCATTACAACTAATTTCTTGATCATATTGGACACAGTTGATTTGCTGACATTAAAAGATTTACTAAGCGAGGTAACAGTAACTGATTTCCCTTTTTCTTCCATCTTATAGATGGTCTTAAGATAATTTTCCTTTTCTATAGTTTTTTTCATAACGAACTTTAACAATGTAAATATCCTGTTTGGTTAGATCTTACAGAATTTTTTTGTTACAATATTCCCTTTTAGCATAAGACCTAACTCTTTTGAGCATTGATTTAAAAGTTTTAATTTTTTAATTTAAAATTTACTGATGCCTTCATTACACCTGTTTCAACATCTAACCAACTGTCAAAATGGTTAATCATTTCAATAAATGAAACATTGTGAGTGATAAATGACGCTGTAGGAAACTGATCCAAGATACTTATAACATGCTCAAAATCCTCTATTGTAGCATTTCTACTGCATAATAAAGTCATTTCTTTGGCATGTACTTTTGGATGAAAATATGTCAATTCTCCTTTAAATAGTCCTACCAATACAAATCTTCCACCATGTGACATATAATCAGGACACCTCTCTATGGCACTTCTATTACCTGATGCATCAAATACGACAGCACACAAATCTCCATTGGTTATTTCGTAAACTTGCCCAAGGGCATTGTCTCCCGCTTTCACTACATGATCTATACCTATTTTATCTTTAGCATAACTCAAACGTTGTTCATTAATGTCTATGGCAATAACCCTTGCACCGGCAATTTGTGCCAACTTCATAATTCCAATTCCTATGGGGCCACAACCAACCACAGCCACAGTTTCACCAGATATAATCTCTGACCTTCGAATAGCGTGGGCGCCAATAGCTAAGGGCTCTACAATAGCTATTTGGTCATCTGATAAATGATTGGCCGGCAATAATATATCTATCGGTACTGAAATTTGTTCTTGCATACCTCCATCGACATGAACACCTAAGACTTTAAGATTTTCACAACAATTATTTTTTCTTTTTTTACATGCATAGCATATACCACAGCTAATGTATGGCATCACCACTACCTTATCACCTATCTTTATACCTTTGTCATTTTTACCTATATCTAAAACCTCTGAGGCCAGTTCATGACCTAATATTTTGGGGTACTCAAAATATGCTTGATTACCAGCATATGCATGTAATCGGTACCGCAAATACCGACCTTATTAATTTGTAATAATGCTTCATTTGCCTTTCTAACTGGAGCTTCTTTTTCTTTTAAAAGAAACTTTCCTGGTTTTTCACAAACAATGTATTTCACATGATTGAATTTATATTAAAAACTATTTTTTTTATGTTTTGCAGTATAAAACTAATAAATTAGTTTTGTAGTGTAAAACTATTTAATGCGTTTAAATTTAATTTTTGTTTTCATTTTGATAGAGCTGGTCAATGCCCAAGATTTTATAATCACAGGCAAAGTCTTCTCTGAGGGTCAACCACTCCAATCAGCCTCTGTTTTTCTATTGGATACAAATATGGGAGTGACCACCAATGAAGAAGGTCAATTTTCAATATACATATCAAATATAGCAAACCCCCGACTGGTCATCTCATATTTGGGTTACAAATCACAAATAAAAAGTATCCTTTCAGAAACAACAGATTTGGGGATCATCGAATTAGAGTGGGATAATAAATTAGAGGAAGTAGTTGTTTCGGGAACCCTAAAACCCGTATCCAAAAACGATAGTCCTGTACCAATTGAAGTTTATGGTCAAAATTTTTTCAAAGCTAATCCCACCGCTACGGTTTTTGAGGCGCTGGAAAATGTGAATGGTATCCGACCACAGCTGAACTGTAGCATTTGTAGTACGGGAGAAATTCGCATTAATGGCCAAGAGGGAAGCTATACCATGGTTATGATTGACGGTCTTCCCATAGTCAGTGGTCTCTCCACTGTTTATGGCTTTTCTGGAATCCCCCAGGCTCTGATTGAAAGAATTGAAATAGTAAAGGGACCTGCATCAACATTATTTGGATCTGAAGCAGTTGCAGGGGTCATCAATTTAATCACTCAATTACCTGAAAACAGCTCAAAACTTTCTGTTGACTCTTTTGTATCTGGTTGGGGAGAAGTCAATACGGATTTGGCTTACAAATACTCCTTGTCCAAAAAAACCATAGCCCTGTTAGGTGTAAACTATTTTTACTATTCCAATCCAATCGATAAAAATGAAGATGGATTCACTGACTTGACTATGCAAAACCGCATTTCAATTTTTAACAAGTTTAATCACGCTAATAAGTTTTCATTTGCAACACGTTTTATATACGAGGACCGATGGGGAGGTCAAATGAATTGGTTACCGATTAATCGGGGTGGAGATGCTGTTTATGGAGAGAGTATTTACACCAGCAGGTTTGAACTTTTTGGAAAATACCAATTCAACAAAAATCTTACATTCCAATTCAGTTTCAATGATCACAATCAAAATTCGGCCTATGGCAATACCTTATTTAATGCCAGTCAGACAATAGGTTTTGGACAAATAATATGGAATAAAAACATTGTTAACAATGAATTACTGTTGGGTCTAGCCTACAGATATACCCGTTACGATGATGATACTACGGCTACTTTCAATGATCTTTCACTACAAAACCAAGCATACATAACCCATCTGCCAGGAATATTCATTCAAAATCAAACCCAAATCAATGCCAATAACACCCTTCTTTTGGGATTCCGATATGACCGTAATTCGATTCATGGGAACATTTTTACCCCTCGGATCAATTACAAAATCAACAACGATGACAAAAGTTCGACCCTGAGGCTCAGTACTGGAACGGGATATCGTGTTACTCAGGTTTTTACGGAACAACATGCTGCACTTACGGGAGCTCGTGAAGTGGTGCTTTTAGACGATCTGAATCCTGAAAGATCATGGAATGTCAACCTCAATTTTGTCCAAAAGTTTTTCCTGAAAAAAGGAGCGATCATAGACCTTGACTTCAGTCTATTTACCACCCACTTCTCCAATAAAATCATTCCTGACTACGACACAGATCCCAACAAAATTATTTACGATAACCTCGATGGAATATCAATCTCTAATGGCCTTTCTTTGAATGGGAATTTATTGGTACAGGGAGGGCTCAGAGTTAACCTCGGAGCAACCTTCATAGACAACTATGCTAAAGAAAATGGCATCAAAACAATACCCTACCTAACCGAAAGACTTCAGGGGGTATGGAAAGTTGAAAAAAAATGGATTCCCAATAATCTCATCCTTGATTTTACAGGAACCTTTACCGGTGCGTTAAGATTGCCTACCTTGGGAGATCTAGACCCCAGACCCTCCTACTCTGATTCCTTTAGCATTCTCAACATACAACTCACAAAAATTTGGAACAACTCGGTGGAATCCTATGGAGGTATCAAAAATATTTTAAACTTTACCCCTGCTCGAAACAGTATTGCGCGTTCTTTTGATCCCTTTGATCGACAGGTGGCCTTTGATGGCTCCGGAAATGCTCTACCCACTCCTGAAAATCCCTTTGCTTTGACTTTTGACCCGACCTATGTGTATACTTCCAACCAAGGCATACGATTTTTCTTTGGACTTAGATTTAAGTATAACTGATGTTTTATAAGAAATGAGCGGAGAATAGTTGGTCTGTTAGTTGTATATAAAACCTGAAGATCAGCAACCTAAATACGAATTAATGGGTTTAATCAATGAGCCTATTGTATTTATTTTACTTGACAATAGGCTCTTTTTTCTTACTTTTTATAACTACGCAAAAAAAAATATATTTGGTAAATGTTAAATAATAATTTAACTATTAAACTAGAAAGATATAACGTAGTTAAAATGGCAATTAAGAAAAAACCATCATAAAAATGAAAAGAAGATCAATGATAAAGTCCATGGGAGCAGTCTCTCTTGGAATGGTAACACCTTCATTATCTAAGGCAGAAAAATTGGTTGAACCTTATAAAACCAAAAAACAAAATATTTCGACCGATATACTGGTAGTGGGAGGAGGAACCGCCGGGACTATTGCCGCTATCCAGTCCGGCAGGACAGGTGCGAAAACGGTTCTGATAGAAAGTGGAAGTCAATTGGGTGGATGCACCACAACCGGTGGAGTGTCTTTTCCTGGTATTTTTCACGCTTGGGGCGAACAAATCATTAGTGGGATCGGTTGGGAATTGGTTTTGGATGCGGTAGAACTCAATGGAGACCAATTGCCCGACTTTTCAAAAATACCCAAATCACATTGGAAACATCAGGTTGCAGTCAATCCTGCAATTTATGTCATGTTAGCCGAAGAAAAATGCCTCGAGGCAGGAGTAGACATACGCTATTACGAAACCCCCACTTCGGTTAAGTTTGAGCATGGTAAATGGCTGGTAGAAAGCACAGGAAAGGGCGTTAAAACATTTATTTCAGCCAAGCAATTGATTGATTGTACAGGCAATGCCTTAATCGCCTCTATGGCTGGGTATAATGTACTTAGAGAAAAAGAAACCCAACCAGGCTCTCTAGTGTATAGTATGGGTGGCTACGATTTTGACCAATTGGATTTGTCCAAAATCCCCAAACGATACCACAGGGCCCTGCATCAGAATATGCTGACCTCTCAAATTAGAAAAACCGGTGAAAACACCTTTGTTCCTTATGGTTATGTCTATGTCTATGGTGCTGACTCTACAACTTCAGAAACACATACTGTGGCCAATCAAAAAGGTCGTCAGAACCTGCTGCAGTTGATCCGAGAATTACGCAAGCTTCCCGGTTGCGAAAACATCAGGATTACTTCAATGAAAACAGAAACAGCTGTTAGGGAAACCTTCAGAATTGACGGATTGTATAAAATCACAAAAGAAGATTATGTGTCTGGACGTTTACATGAGGATGCCCTATCCTATAGTTTTTACCCCGTAGATCTTCACCGTGACGGCAAATCCATTTATCAAGAATTTCTAAAACCCAATATAGTTGCGTCCATTCCCATGCGGGCACTAATTCCAAAAAATAGTGAAAACTTTTTGGTTGCAGGTCGTTGTTTGAGTAGTGATCGCTTGGCCAATTCAGCGCTTCGTGTACAGGCCTCTTGCATGGGAATGGGGCAAGCCGCAGCAGTCACTGCATCCCTGTGCATTGAGAAAGGTATGACCCCAGCCAAAATTGCTTCTGGTCTGGTCAAAAAAAGACTCAAAGAATTTGGGGCAATCGTCCCCGGTTAATTTTTTGATGTAAATTACTTTTGATGTCCTCTTCTGTTTCTAATTTTGTTTTGACGCTTTGTTTTTTGGCCTTGGGTTCCTGTTATTTGCTGAAACCCAAAGTCCAGTATTTTGTAAAAAACAGCGATCAGTGGTCCGTTAATCTGAAAAATGAACAATACATCTCATTTGGAGACAGTCTTTTTTTGATGCAAAATTTCGAAGGAACGCCCAAAAGCTTTTATCAACATTATAGTACCGGAGTCTGTTTTGACAATCAATGTCGTCCTCTGAATATCATCTTGTATTGGAGTATTAGTGGAAGGTATTTGGGTTTTGAAATGCCGAAAGGGGAGTTTTTGAGTAAAACAGATCACGATCCCTTTACCCGAAAAGAATACCTACAACTCAACGAAATTCTCTCCAATGCCGATCTTCCTTTTAAGCACATCAAGTACCACGAACTAATGAATCAACCGGAAAGCTCCACGGAATCTGCAGATGCAATTTCAGGTGCAACTTCAGAACGGATCAAAGATATTGTGGTGAAAAACGCGGCCTATACTACCTATAAGCTTTGGAGACTGGTTTATGGAGAAAGTCAGAAATTCATAGAGCAGTACACAGAAAAACATCTCAATAATTCAAATCTACTCACTATTCTCAACAGTCGGAATCGAGATGACATCTTCTGGGGTCTTAAGCACATGAAGGATACCCTTTCTTATTCGATTCCCATAAAAAAACGGTTGTTATCCCATATTCAAAGTAATGATTACTATCTGTCCTATAATGCAGTTCACGCCATTCCAAAAACGTATTTAAATGATAGTGATTTTTTGGAAAAACTTTTTTTAAATTATATAAAAACCACCGATCCAAGTACCAAAAATATAATTTTCAGTAAGTTAAAAGAAGCACCACGGCTCAGTCAGAATTTAGTTACTATATCCAGGCAAACCATTCCAACAATGACTCCACATGAGATTAGTAGTCTATTAAAACTTTATGAAATACATGAGGTTAATGACCTTGAAACATGCATAGAGTTATCAAGAATCCTAGAAGATAAAAATAATTATATTTCAAAAAAAACCTATGATTTTTTAATCAAAATCCAAACAGACGACTTTTTGATCATGAAGCGTTTAAAGTCCTATGAAAATGAACAAACATTAAAAAAACAATAAAAAATATGGTATCACTTATTATCCCATTCTATTATCATTGAAATTTCTGATATATTTATATTTACTATTTCAGATATGAACAAATTCCTGGGTTGGTTAGCGATTATATTTGGTATCATTTATTTTATTTATGAGACTAGTTATCATTTTAAGTATGATCAATCAAATCTTGCTCTTACAGCAGATTATACAAGTATACTCTTATTATTAATTGCTGGAATTATAAGTTTAAGATCAAAAGAAGGGATAGGTCTGTTGTGTGGTGCTTGGGGATACACGTTCTGTATAATGTTCAGAGCATTTATTTGGAGAATGGAGGCAATACAGGCAGAAGAACTTCCAAATTATGAATACCTACAAGTTAAGGTTTTGATTCTCGCATTAATTGTAACATTCCCAGCGTTTATAATTTCCTTTGTTAAATCTTTACCAAAAAAAAACCTAAACAGAAGTTAAGGTTTAATTTGTGACCCAGGGAGGATTCGAACCCCCAACCCTCAGAGCCGAAATCTGATATTCTATCCAGTTGAACTACTGGGCCAATTAATATGTAGTGATAAACAATATGTTATCTTAAAAAACTGAAGATTATACTTAAAATCTAGTTATTGATAAATTTCAACCCCAAATGTAAAAATTCCTGAACATATAAAGGATTCTCTATAGAAAAAAGTTAGATTTAGGAATTAAGGTAAAAGCACGCTTTTACTATATTTATATGATGCGTTTGATATTCACCGTTTTTCTTTTTTTGATGAGTTTAACCCTTTTGGGTCAGCACTTTTCAAAACGAAAAATAGACCGAATGCTTAAGAAAATTCCAGCTTTTGAACAAGCAATTATCGGCTTAAGTATTGAGCCTTTAATGACCTCAAAACACAAAGCTTTTTATCAAGGAGAAAATTATATGACGCCCGCCTCAAATACCAAACTACTCACTTTTCTGGCAGCGATACAAAGCTTTGATTCCCTTCCAGCTTTATATTTTAAACAAAAGGACTCCATCATGCACTTAAAAGCTACAGGGTACCCTCTACTCTTCCATCCTTTTTATCCTGATCCTGAACTGGCTTCCTTTTTTAAACAAAAATATATCTGGCACTATCACCCTTCAAGATCCGAATTAGATCCCCATGGACATGGCTGGTCTTGGGATGATTATGCTTATTATTACGCCGCAGAAACCAGTCCTTTTCCCATCTATGGCAATACAATTCAAGTCTTTGTAAAATCAAATAAGATTCATCTTATCCCGAAGGCTTTTGAACAGCACCTGGTCTTGGATACATTGGTTCAAAATTTACATCGTGAACGATCCAAAAATCGTTTTTATTTGAATCCCAAAAAGTTGAAAAAAACAGACACCCTATACCACCCCTTTGTTACCAGTGAAAATCTTTTTACCCATCTATTACAAAATCGTATTAAACGGCCAGTCAAATTGATAGAGCAGCCTCACAGTCCCCAAAAATGGAACGTATTATACTCAGATCAAGAAGCCCTAATCTATAAAGCACTTCTGCAAGATAGCGATAATGGGGTAGCAGAGTCTTTATTGAATATGATCTCCCAAACTACCTTTGATGAGATGAATGTCAAAAAAACAATTGACACCCTTAAACTTCAATGGGGACATTGGTTACCGGATCCCATTGAATGGGTAGATGGCTCAGGGGTTTCACGTTATAACATGATCACTCCCAGAACATTGGTCGCTGTCCTCAAAAAAATATTCCAAGAAGTAGGACTTGAAACAATCAAAAATTATTTTCCAAAAAGTGCAACCTCAGGAACCTTAAAAAACTATCCTATCCAAGATGTATATGCAAAAACAGGTACCCTGCGGCACAACCACAATCTTTCAGGATATTGGATCAGCAACAGAGGAAAGATCTATGTTTTTTCCATCATGGTCAATCACTTTACTGTTCCCACAGAGGAAATCCGAAAAGGCATTAGTTCATTGATACAACAATTTCAAAAAAAACTAAAGTAATTTTGATGCCAAAGTTGACTTCCAAATCCAACCATCAATTAACTTGAATACACCAAAAAAAGAAGTATAATGAATTTTAGAGGTTTAATTTTAATGCTAACTATCATTCTTTTATCCAAAGCTTATCCCCAAAAAAAAAGTCCCACAAATCCTATCCCAAACAAAGCACAATTGGCGTGGCAAGAAGCTGAGCTAGGTGCAGTATTTCATTACGATCTCCATGTTTTTGACAATAAAAAATACCGCCAAACCGGAACATCCGGCAACAGAATCAACCCAATAGCCGATTATCAGATTTTCAATCCCAAACAGTTGAATACTGATCAGTGGATTAAGGCCATCAAAAAAGCAGGGTTCAAATTTGCCCTTATCACCGCAACCCACGAAACCGGGTTTGCCCTATATCCATCAGACGTAAATCCCTATAATGTCAAAACCCTTAAATGGAAAGGTGGTAAAGGTGATATCGTTCGAGATTTTGTAAATTCTTGCAGGAAATACGGAATCCAACCTGGAATATATGTTGGGATACGATGGAATTCTTTTTTTGGTGTACAAGATTTTAAAGTCAATGGAACCGGTGAATTTCAAAAGAAACGCCAAGCCTATTACAACCAAATGGTAGAGGGTATGGTCAAAGAGCTATGCACTCGATACGGCCCGCTATTCGAAATATGGTTTGACGGTGGAGCTAGTCACCCTGATCTGGGAGCCCCAGATGTACTTCCTATCGTAAAAAAATACCAGCCCGACTGCTTGTTCTATCATAATAACCAACTAGCTGAAGCCCGATGGGGAGGATCTGAATCGGGAACTGTGCCCTACCCCTGTTGGGCGACTTTTCCAAACCCTTATTCACATACCGGAGACACCAATGAAGGTCACATTAATTTATTAAAACACGGTGATCCAAACGGAAAATATTGGATGCCCGCCATGTCTGATGCCCCGCTAAGGGGGTACAATGGCAGACACGAATGGTTTTGGGAACCAGGTGATGAGGAGCATATTTTCCCACTGGAAGATCTCATGCATATGTATTACAATTCCGTAGGACACAATTCAACACTGATCATGGGACTTACACCCGATCCTCAGGGTTTGCTTCCTCAAGTAGACGTAAGGCGATTGGAAGAGTGGGGGGAAACCATCAAAAAAACATTTTCTAATCCTATTGGTAGTACTAGTGCAAAGGGTGACCAGGTAATTCTCTCATTCGACGAACCCAAAATCATCAAAAATATCATCATCCAAGAAGACATCTCCAAAGGCCAGCGAGTAAGAGCATACACTATTCATGCGCTCTCCAAAGGGGAGTGGAAAAAAATAGCTCAGGGAGAAAGCATAGGTCACAAAAGAATTCACCAACTCTACCCGATTGAAGTAGAGGAATTAAAATTGGAAATCAATCAAAAAATTCTTCCACCTATAATTAAACAATTTAGCGTTTATTGATAGTCTAATAATATGATTTATGAAACTCCTTCCCCTATTTAATTGTCGACAAACATTTCATTTACCTTTTTTCTCTTTCAAAAAATACATCAAAATTCCTGTTAGGAAAATGACTAAAGTTCCTATAACAGTAGTAAGGTAAGAATGGGCTAAAGGCTCTCTTTTCTCAAATAAAACTGGGTACAAAGTCAAAATTAAAATTGCCAAAATCCCAAAAATTAGACCTAATATGGCATTTGTATTGGTCTTTATGTTTGAGAAAATGCCCAACAAAAATAAACCCAGCATTCCCCCGCTCAAGATGGAAGCATATTTCCACCAAACATCGAGGATACTTTTTACATCAATCATTACCAGTGCTATCATAATGGATATTAAGCAAATCACAACCGTGCTTACATATAGAAACCATAGTTTTTGTTTTTCAACAGCATTTTTATTGAAATAATCTGTCAATAAAACCGTAGAGGTACTGTTAAAACTCGTAGAAATCGTACTCATACCGGCAGCAAAAATAGAAGCTATCAATAAACCCGAAACTCCCTGTGGAAGTTCTTGCACTATGAAATGAGGAAAAACTTTATCGGGGGCATTTACAAGTTCCTCAGGCAAACCATTGTTAATCTTATAATAAGCATACAAAGCAGTTCCTATAAATAAGAAAATAGCTGACACAGGCAGGTACAATATTCCACCGTAAAATGCAGATTTTTTGGCATTAGCATCTGAGGAAGACACCATATAACGCTGGATGTAGTTTTGATCAATTCCAAAATTTTGGAGGTTGATGAATATACCATAGATAAAAACTACCCAGAAAGTAGGTTCAACGATGGATCCACTAAAATCTCCTAAACTAAATTTATGATCTTCAATGGCGACTTCAAAAAGTTGACCAGGTCCTTCCGGCATACCGACAAGCAAAATGACAACACAAAAGACAGCGCCCAAAATCAAAACGATTCCTTGAATAGCATCAGTCCACAAAACGGCTTCAATACCTCCTATAATCGAATATACGGTTACAAAAACACCAGTAAAAACTATTACCGTTATGATATCCCATCCCAGAATCATATTTATTGCCAATGCCAACAAATAAATGATGGTGCCCACCCGCATAAGTTGGGTAGAAATATAACAGATTGATACGTATATCTTGGCCCAAGGTCCAAAGCGCTGTTCCATGTATGTATAGGCAGAAGAACTGTTGATTCTTCGGTATACCGGAATAAAATAACGTACGGTGATCAGTGCCGCTATGGGAATGGAAAGGCTGAACACAAAGGCATTCCAATTCGTGCCATAGGCACTACCTGGTAAAGCTAAGTAACTGATACTGCTAACAAAGGTAGCAAAGATAGAAAGGGTTACAACCCACTGTGGCGTTTTTCCCGATCCCAAAGTAAAAGATTTTGATGTGCGTTTTTTAGAGAAAAAAATAACACTCAAATAAAGTGTACCTATGAGATAGCAAATAAAGACAATTAAATCAATACTGTTCATCAACTTGTGTGATTAGTTGAATTCGAGTACAACATGTTTGATATTTCTTCTGTTATAAGTATAACTAATATGTATTTTTCCATCGCTGGATTCAATCACAGCGGGATAGCTGAATTCTCCCTTTTTTTCATTTTCCAAGGACAACACCTCTTGCCAATTTTCACCTGTTTTGGAGAGGGCCACAGATAATTTTGAACGTCCGTTTTTACCTTTTTCCGTTGGATTATATACCAATAAATGAATTCCATTGGACAGTGTAATGGCATCTGTGCCTGAGTTAGGATTGGGAAGGGCTGTTCGGCTGATTTGACTCCAAGTTTCGCCATTATCTTGCGAAAAAGCTTGCATTACCGAATTATCTCTACTCCTGCATAGAATCTGAAGACGCCCCTCTCCCAGCTCTAATATACTGGGTTGGATTACATCAAATTCGGTATGAGGGTCGATGGGTATTTTGGTCCAAGACTTACCGTCGTCATTACTTTTTTCAATATGAGCTTTCCAATTCAGACCTTCAATAGTTCTTGTCTCTGTACTCGAAGGAGAGAGAATTGTACCATCACTCAACTGAATTGGTTTATTCTTAATGGGGCCTAGTATATCCTTGGGCAGTCTCCTGCCCTTAGACCATTTTTTTCCATTATCATCACTGGTTTTAACCATACCCCACCATTCGCGGGGTGAAGGGCCAACTTTGTAAAATAAACTCAAAGTCCCAGTTTGGGATTGAAACAAAACCGGATTCCAACAAGGATAGAGTTCTTGATCATCTGAAACACCAGTATCGATCAATTGGGGGGGAAGCCATTCATTTCCATCTGAATGAGAAAGCCAGATGGAAACATCATCCTTACCTTCTCTGGATCCTCCAAAGGCAGCAATCAAAAATTTGTTTTTGGAAACTTCTACAATGGAAGAAGCGTGACATTCTTTAAAAGGAGGTGTGTCATAAACCATTACATCACTTTTCATTACCAAACTAGATTGAGCACATAAGAAGGGTAAAAAAAATAAATATAAAATGGAGATTAAAGATGACTTAATTTTAAGAATTGACATTTGTTATTTTTATTATTTATTGAAATATATAAAAAATACAAATACCAGAATATTTTAAACAGTATGATGAACGTCAAATGTTCATGAGCACTTTAAATTTTAAGGGTTTTGAAGTAGAAATGAATTCTTCTTGATTTAAATCTAAAAAAGCTTTCGCTCCTTGGATTTTTATCTGTTTAATTTTTGTTTGACAATGGTTGAAATAGTTTTACCATCTGCCTTACCTACCATTTCTTTGCTGGCCATTCCCATAACTTTGCCCATATCTTTCATTCCCTCTGCACCTGTTTTAGCAATAATTTCGTCAATAATTTTTTCAATGACTTCGGACGATAATTGCTTTGGTAAAAATTGAGCAATTACATCAGCTTGAGCCTCCTCCGGGGCAGCAAGATCATCGCGATTTTGCTGTCTAAAAATTCCTGCACTATCTTTTCGCTGTTTAACTAGTTTTTGAAGTAGCTTAATTTCTTCCTCCTCAGATAAATCGGTATCACGTGCTGTAGCAGTCTTTGCCAAAAGCACCGCTGATTTGATGGCTCTAAGTGCCTCAAGTTTTAGAGAATCTTTGGCCCTCATGGCGGCTTTGAGTTCGTCAGTAAGTGAATTGAGTAAAGACATAAATTATTAATCTACATTATCGTGTAAAAAAGAGTTATTGGATCGCAATTGGATCTCATCATTTTTATCGTTATCCAAAGACAACCTTGACTCATTTGACTCTGAGGATGAGGGCTGTTCCAATTCAAGTCCCATTCTTTTATAAGCAGGCTGCTTCTCTAACTCGTCAATTTTACTCAAGCTGTGTTTGAATGTATGATTAAATTTTTTTAAATGTTCTTTTCTTTCTTCATTTTTTTGAGTGATGGTTTCCTTGATTTTCCTATCGAAGGGAGAATCATCGTGAGGTGAAGAAATTAATTCATCATCACTTGAATCCATAACGATCTTTTGTTTTTCAACCACTTCAAACTTAAAATCAATGGCCTCCGATAATGAATTTTCCTGTAAAGCTTCTTCCTGCTGTTCAGTTAAGGTATGGACTATTTTTTTTGATGAATATTCATGGGTATCAGTAATGGGTATATTAAAATCAAATGTAAATTGATTTTCTTCATTAGGCTCTACTTCCTCAGATCCAACAACTTCCAAATCCAGAACTTCTTTATCTAAGTCGTTGATGATAAATTCTTCCTCAGTTTTCATTTCAGGTGCCTTTTGAGGATGATCAATCTCTAACAACTCATAGATCACTTCCATATTTTCTATTTCTTCGGTCATGACGATCAATTCGCGATGCGATTCATCTAAGTGATAATCAGACTCTTCATTGGCAGGTACTATCTCCGCTACAACTGGTAAGGAAAATAATTCTTCTTCCGGTAGCTCATCTTCCATTTGAGATTGATTCCTTTCAATTTCATTTTTATCATTTTCGACCGATGGTACCATTTCGGTCATTTCAAATGTATTGTTAATTTCCTCCGCACACATAAGGTCATGTTCTAAAGTCTGATCTTCTTCCAAAGTATGGATGATTTTTTTTGCTTCGGTATTTACTATTTGATGTTGTTGGTCTGCTCCAAAGCCAGTGGCAATAATGGTAACAGAAACTGAACTACCGAGCTTTTGATCCTCTCCAATTCCCATAATAATATTGGCATTATTTCCAGCCTCAGTTTGGATAAAATCATTGATTTCTCCAATTTCGTCTATGGTAATTTCTTCATTTCCGGATACAATCAGGAGCAACACATTTTTGCACCCAGTAATTTTATTATCATTCAATAAGGGAGAATCCAAGGCATTGATGATAGCGTCTTGAGCACGATTGGTTCCACTGGCAGCACCGGATCCCATAATGGCTGTACCACTGTTTTTTAGCACTGTTTTAGCATCCTTTAAATCAATGTTTTGACGATAATGATGAGTGATGACCTCAGCAATTCCTCGTGCTGCTGTTGATAGGACCTCGTCAGCTTTGGAGAAACCTGCTTTAAAACCCAAATTTCCATATACTTCCCTTAGTTTGTTGTTGTTAATTACAATTAGCGCATCAACAGTCTTTTTGATGTTTTCCAAGCCTTTTTCGGCTTGCTCCATACGTAATTTACCCTCAAACTGAAAAGGCATTGTAACAATACCCACAGTAAGAATGTCCATTTGTTTGGCCATATGAGCAATTATGGGTGCAGCACCAGTACCGGTACCTCCACCCATTCCAGCAGTAATAAAAACCATTTTGGTTTGGGTAGTAAGTAAGGTTTTAATGTCTTCAAAACTTTCCTCTGCGGCTAAAGCCCCAACCTCAGGATTAGCTCCAGCTCCTAATCCCTCGGTAAGAGATGCTCCCAATTGAATTTTAATAGGTACAGTGCTTTCATTAAGCGCTTGAGCATCAGTATTGGTAACCACAAAATCAACACCATTGATGCCCTGTTGAAACATATAGTTAATTGCATTGCTACCACCACCTCCTACACCAATAACTTTGATGACATTACTTTTGTTTTTTGGTAAGTCAAAACTAAAATTGTTGCTCATTTCAGGTTCCATTCCAATATTTTTAAGCGTTATCTAAAAACTCTTTAAACTTCTCTACCCAACGGTCCAAAATGGTCTTCCTACTAGAGGACATTGGATTAGGATTAACCGCCTTTAAAGAATCTTCATCCTTTTGATCTTCAACGGCTTCATTTTTTTGGGACTCGACACTCTCAAAATCCTGTTTCTCTTGTTGCTCTAATGCATTCATCAACAAACCGACAGCAGTTGCAAGTATTGGGCTGGTTTCTGATTTTTGGGTATCACCGGCTAAATGTTCACTTGGGTAACCAATTCGGGTATCCATCCCGGTAATGTACTCAACCAATTGTTTCAAATGCTTCAATTGGCTTCCACCACCAGTCAGTACAACCCCAGCGATCAATTTTTTCTTTTGGTCATCGTGACCATAATTTTTGATTTCCAGATAAACTTGCTCCATAATCTCCACAACACGCGCATTAATGATTTTGGATAAGGTTTTTAATGATATTTCTTTGGGCTCTCTTCCTCTAAGTCCTGGAATGGAAACAATTTCAGAATCTCTGTTCTCTCCAGGCCAAGCAGAACCAAATTTGACTTTTAGGAGTTCTGCTTGTTTTTCAATGATGGAGCAGCCCTCTTTAATGTCTTCGGTAATGACATTTCCCCCAAAAGGAATCACTGCAGTATGGCGAATGATCCCATCCTTAAATATGGCAAGATCGGTCGTCCCACCACCAATATCTATCAAAGCTACACCAGCCTCTTTTTCTTCCTGATTTAAAACGGCTTCTGATGAAGCTAATGGCTCAAGCGTGATGTTGCCCATAGACAAACCAGCACTTTTAACACACCTCCCAATATTTTTAATCGAAGTTACCTGCCCCACCACTACATGGAAATTGGCTTCTAACCTTCCACCATACATTCCTATGGGCTCTTTAATTTCAGCCTGACCATCCACTTTGTATTCCTGAGGAAGCACATGGATGATTTCTTCACCAGGAAGCATAACCAGCTTATAAACCTGCTGAATAAGTCTTTCAACATCTTCCTGTGAGATAACCTCTTGAGAATTGGTTCGTGTAATGTAATCACTATGCTGTAAGCTCCTAATGTGCTGGCCAGCTATACCCACGACCACTTCACTTATTTCATGACCGGAAACTACTTTTGCTTCTTCTACTGCTTGTTGAATGGATTGAATAGTTTGAGTAATATTATTTACTACTCCTCTGTGAACTCCTAGGCTTTTAGATTTTCCAATACCTAAGATTTCAACCTTTCCAAATTCATTTTTATCTCCAACCATAGCAACGATTTTGGTCGTTCCAATATCTAATCCTACAGAAATATTCGAATGTTTCATAATTGTTGATTTAAGATCCAACTACTTGATTTTTAAATTTTAGATTGATTAGGGTATAATCCCTTTCCAACTTATAATTATCATGATAGGCACAAAAAGCTTTTAGTTTAGAAAGTTTTTCACTTAGATGTTTTACTTGACCGATCTCGACCTCAAAACCGTAGGATCGCAAGCCTATGAAATAAGAATTCGAACGGTAATGAATAGACGCCAGTTCATTTCTTAAAAATGGGTCTTTTACGATCTGTTCAATCAATGATAAAAGATCTTCCTTTTCTTCCTCTTTTATCGTTCCATTAAACAAAGGAACTTTTGGGGTATGATTGATGGAAATAGGGAACTGATCCCCTAACATATCCAAATAATATTGATTAGATCCGTTAATTCTGACAACCGCTATTTTTTCTTGAATTTTTACTCCTAAAATCCCTTGTCGAAAATGAAAAACCTCAGCATTATCTACATAAGGATTTTTCTCTAATAAAGTCTCAAGCATAGTCAAAACTAAACTATCTTTGACCTTCCACGGTAGTTCTCCATTGTTTAGTATTAACAATTTATTAACGATAGAATCGTTCAAAAACCGAGCACCTTGAAATTCAAAATTTACTATTATTTTTTCCACCAAACGCATGCTACTCCTGTAATGAGCGAAGGCCGACATCAATATCATTAGGAGAAAAACCGTTATAAAAAAAAGATATTTTTTTAGTTGCATTTAAGCTATTTTTTTTAGTTTTTGAATTTGATTTCCAATGTCTCCCGCCCCTAAGATTAAGACTAAATCTGCCTCTGAATTAAGAATAGTAGCTCGAAAAACTGCTTTGGAAATTTTTCTTTTGTTTTGGTTCTTAATCAGGTCCAATAGAGCAACAGATGTTATGCCCATAATGGGCTTTTCTCTGGCTGGATAAATATCCATCAAAACAATTTCATCAAATTGATTGAGCACTTCTGCAAATTCATACATAAAATCCTTAGTACGTGAAAAAAGATGTGGTTGAAACACCACCATATTTCTTTTATTAGGATAAAATTCTGATATTGTATTCAACACCGCCTTGATCTCCTCAGGGTGATGTGCATAATCGTCAATAAGGATTTTATTTTTAAATGAAAAAACCTCCATTCTGCGCTGAATCCCCTGAAAAGTTCCTAAGGAGGGTAAGACTTTTTCAAGAGGAAGTCCTCCAACATCTAGGACTGCTAAGGCTCCAATGGCATTGGACAAATTATGACGGCCCAAGGCATGGAGATAAACATTCCTGTAAATTTTTGTAGGAGTAACCAAATCAAAGTGATATCCTTTCACACCAATACTTATGTCTTGAGCATAATAAGCAGTCTTATTATCGACTGAATAACTAATGCCTTGAATACCAACTCCATGAGCAACAACCAATTTTTGTTTTACAAGTTCAGAAAATTGACTAAAGGCTTTTTTCATTTTCGCATGACTGCCATAAATGTCCAAGTGATCTGCATCAATTGCAGTAATGCATGCAAAATCCGGAGATAGTTGTAAAAATGAACGATCGTATTCATCGGCCTCTACGATTGAGTAACTATTCCCTTTTTGCACAAGATTACTTTGATACTCATTCATAACACCCCCCAAAAAAGCGGTGAACTCCAAATTTAAATGGGCAAAAAAATGGGACAAAAATGAAGCTGTAGTTGTTTTTCCATGGGTACCTGCGATGGCAAAAACTATACTCTCTTTGGTGATTTCTCCCAATACGACTGCTCTCTTTTTAATATCGTTACCCTGTTTAATAAAATAATTGAGTTGTGGATGCTCTTTGGGCACTGCAGTAGTATAGACTATTTGAGTATCCACTTGACAATACTCTTGTGGCAATGCAGAAACGGAAGCATCAAATACAACGGGTATACCTAAGTCAATTAATTGACTAGTCATTGGACTAGGGGTTTTGTCATAACCCATGACCTTATTTCCTCGATCAAAAAAGTATTTGGCAAGAGCAGACATTCCTATACCTCCAATCCCTAAAAAATAATATTTATTTTCTTTTTGATTCATTTATAAAAGTGTTTCGATAAGGTCAACAATCTTGAAGGTAGCCGCTGGTTTTGCTAATTTTTTTAAATTTTTTGACATTTCTTCTTGTTTTTTTGGATCCAATAACTGATTGAAAACAAATTCAAAATCATCATTTAAGTCCTTTTCTGCAATCACTAAAGCTGCTCCCTGATTATACAAAGCCATTGCATTACGGTATTGGTGGTTTTCGGCTACGTTAGGTGATGGTACCAATAAGACCGGACGGGCCACACAACAAAGTTCTGACAATGTTATTGCACCGGATCTTGATATGATAATATCTGCCGCTTTATAAAGATGATTCATATCGCCAACAAATGACATAATTTTTACTCGATCGGATTGGTATTTTTTAAACTCTTCATAATATAATGAACCACACTGCCAAATCAGTTGTAACCCCATTTTTTCAAAAGCATCCAAATGAGATGCAATCAATTGATTGATTCTCCTTGCACCCAAACTACCTCCTAAAACCACTAAAGTCTGTTTCTCCAGATTTTGTTCAAAAAATAGTTTCGCCTCAGTGCTATTTGATTTACCTTCGGCTATAGATTTTCGAATTGGGTTACCGGTTAGATTCAATTTGTCTTTTGGAAAAAACCTATCCAATCCGTGGTAGGCCACTGCAATAGTTTTAACTTTCTTAGATAAAAGCTTATTGGTGATACCTGGATATGAATTTTGTTCTTGTATCAAGGTTGGGATTTTGAAAATACTAGCCATAAAAAGCAACGGTCCACTGGCAAAACCTCCTGTTCCTACCACTACATCAGGTCTAAATTTCATTAGGATACCAATGGATTTTAGCAAACTAAAAACCAACTTAAGGGGAAAAACAAAATTTCTGAGAGTAAAAGACCTTTGAATTCCATCAATCCAAAGACCTATAATTCTGAAGCCTGCCTTAGGAACTTTATCCATTTCTATTCTACCCAGTGCCCCAACAAAGAGAATATCCGCAGTTTTATGACGTGATATAAATTCATTGGCAATGGCAATTGCTGGATATAAATGCCCTCCAGTTCCTCCACCCGATATAATGACTTTATATGGTTTCACTGAGAATGGTTAAAGGGTTTTCCATATTGTACTCAGATTTCTCTGATAAATCCGATTTAATTTTTTGTCCCGCACTTACACTGAGGATCATTCCAAAGGCAATACAAGTCATCCAAGCAGCAGTTCCACCACTACTTATCAATGGGAGTGTTTGCCCCGTTACCGGAAAAACTTGCAAGGCAACAGCTATGTTAACAAAGGCTTGAATAATTATGGGCAATCCCAATCCCAAGACCAATAGCTTTCCATATGCCGTATCAGATTTATGAGCAATAACAATGATTCTGAATAGAACTAACAAATACAATAGGATTAAAGCAGTGCCACCCACCAATCCAAATTCTTCTACGATAATGGCATATATAAAATCTGACGAGCTTTGAGGCAGAAAGTTTTTCATTACACTTTTTCCAGCACCCAGTCCCAATAGCCCACCAGTCGCTATAGCAGTTTTGGCTCTTTCTATTTGATAATTTCCATTGCTTTCTTCAGCATTTTTAAAGTTTTCTATCCTATTGAACCAGGTATCTACTCTGTTGGGAACCCATTCGGGATAAGCCTTTGCAATCAAAATAAAAAGAATGGTCATTAATAAACCCACAACCAACATCCCCAAAAGGTATTTTATGGGATAACCTCCAATAAAAACTAAGATTAATACCATAAAAAACAACAAGGCAGCAGTGGAAAAATTAGCCGGTAAGACTAGGAATATGACTAAAAAAACAGGAAGCCATAGTGGAAGGATAGAAGAATTTAATCGATACATCCTGGGGTTATTTTTGGACATTAGATGAGCCACATAGGCTAATAACACAATGGATGCCAAAGCAGATGTCTGAAAACTTAAGCCAACAATAGGTATTTTTATCCATCGATTGGCATTGGCTCCGGAGATAAGATTACCCTGAGATGCGGTGTAAATTAACAATAAAATGATCAATGGTAAAGCCAGAATGGAAATGCCTTTAAAATAATTATAAGGAATTTTATGAAGGATATACATCAGAGCATAACCAAAAAGTAAGACTATAAAATGTTTGAGCAAATGACTCCATGGAGTTCCATGGCCTACAACATAGGTCAAGTTAGAACTGGCACTAAATACAGGAAGAAATGAAAAAATAGATAACAAACCCAATGCTACCCATAGGACCCGGTCACCTAATATCATATTATTTTTATTATTCATTTAATACTATTATAGTTCTCTGACAGCTTGTTTAAATTGATTTCCCCTATCCTCATAATTTTGGAACAGATCAAAACTTGCACAGGCCGGTGAAAGTAAAACATTATCATTTTTTTGAGCAATTTTTTTCGCAATCAACACAGCTTCTTTCATTGATTGTGTCTCGACCATAATATCGATAATGGATTGAAAGGAATTGATGATTTTTTCATTGTCAACCCCAAGGCAAATAATAGCTTTTACCTTCTCTCTTACCAAGGGGTAAAGTATTTCGTAATTATTACCTTTGTCTACCCCTCCAACAATCCAAACTGTGGGTGAGGTCATACTTTCCAATGCAAAATATACAGCATTGACATTGGTAGCTTTAGAGTCATTGATATATCGTATGCTTTGAATTTTCAAAACCGGTTCAAGTCGGTGAGGTGCTCCCTTGAAGTTGAGTAAGCTTTCACGAATAGTTTCTTTACTTACATCAAGCAAATGCGCGACCGTTGAGGCAGCCATCGCATTCAGAAGATTATGTCTTCCTTTTAGAGGAAATTCCATTGTGTTAATCATTGTCTTATTTTTTTGAGTTTCAATCAGGATGCATTCGTTTTCTAAATAAGTGCTATTCATTTTTTTATTTAAGGTTCCAAATTGGTGTAGTATAGCCTTGGTATTGATCCTTTGAACGGCCTTGCTCAATAGAGGGTCTTCTCCATTGAACAACAGAAAATCACGATGAGTTTGATTGGTATTGATACGTAGTTTTGATTTCAGATATGACGTAAAATCATTATCATAGCGGTCCAAATGATCTGGGGTTATGTTGGTAATCACTCCAATATGGGGAGCAAAATTTACAATATCATCCAATTGAAAGCTACTGATTTCTAAAACATAAAATTGGCGCTCCCTTTTAGCAATTTCTTTAGCAAAACTGTTTCCTATATTTCCAGCTAGGGCAACATTGTATCCAGCATCATCCAGAATCTTATATGTCATCATGGCTGTTGTCGTTTTGCCATTACTTCCGGTAATTCCAATTAGGGTGGCATTGGTGAATTTGGAAGCAAATTCTATTTCTGAGATCACAAGAATATCATTGGCTTTGAGAGATTGGATTAGGGGTGTCTTGTCACTAATACCAGGACTTTTTATAATGTATTGGGCATCCTGCATTTTGGAAAGGGTGTGGGTCTTTTCTTCCCATTCAACCCCCAAACCGTCAAATGTATTTTTGGTGGACTGTGGAATGATTCCATGATCAGAAACAAAAACCTTGAACCCCTGTTTTTTGGCGAGTAGTGCTGTTCCACTTCCACTTTCTCCTGCACCCAAAATGACAATTTTTTCGCTCATTATCTGATTTTGAGGGTTACAATAGACAATACAGCCAATAGTATTCCTATGATCCAAAATCGGGCAACGATCTTACTCTCATGTAATCCTGATTTTTGGTAATGGTGATGCAAAGGAGCCATTTTGAAAATCCTTTTTCCGACTCCGGTTTTTTTACGACTATACTTGAAATAGCCCACTTGTATTATCACAGACAGATTTTCGATCAAGAAAATGCCACAAAGCAAAGGGATCAAAAGCTCTTTTCTAACAATTAAAGCAATTACGGCAATTACCCCACCTATAGTGAGGCTTCCGGTATCTCCCATAAACACCGTGGCAGGATAAGTGTTGAACCACAAAAAACCGATTAAGGCTCCCGAAAAAGCAGCTACGAATATCACAACCTCTCCCACATTAGGAATGTACATGATGTTGAGGTAGTCCGAAAAAATCAAGTTTCCGGATACCCAAGCAAAAATACCCAACGCTAATACCATAATGACAGAGGAGCCCGCCGCCAAACCATCTATTCCGTCGGTCAAATTGGCTCCGTTAGATACTGCCACGATGATAAAAACAACAATGGGAATGAAGATGATCCAAGTAAATTTTTTCAGATCGGACGAAATCCAGCTTAGTAGGTTTGAATAATCAAAAGCATTGTCCTTGAATAGAGGAATGGTCGTAAGTGTAGATTTTTTTTCGGGAGTAAAAACCTCCTGAATATTTGCCGACTTTTTTAGGTCTTGCCCTCTAATCTCTTCTTTTACGGTTACCCCTGGATGGAAATATAAAACCGAACCCACTACCAATCCCAAAAGCAATTGACCCGCTACTTTAAATCCTCCTTTGAGTCCTTTTTTGTTCTTCTTAAATACTTTGATGTAATCATCAACTAACCCAATGGCGCCCATTGAAAGTGTTGTGATAATGAGGAGTTGGATATAGATGTTGTCCAATTTAGCCAACAGTAAAATGGGAATCAATGTACCCAGGATGATGATGACTCCTCCCATTGTCGGTGTTCCTTGTTTTTCATTTTGACCTTCTAATCCCAGATCTCTTATGGATTCTCCAATTTGTTTGGCCTTTAGGAATCGAATGATGATTCTTCCATAAATCAATGTAATAGCAGAAGAAAGGATTATGGCCATTGAAGCCCTAAACGTTAGAAATTGGAAAAGAGTCGCTCCGGGAAACTGAAAGTTTTTCTCTAAAAATTCGAATAGATAGTACAACATGAGCTAAGGCGTTTTAGAGAATATTTCTTGAGCTATTTTATAATCGTCAAAAGGATGCCTTTCGCCTTTAACTTCCTGGTAATTTTCGTGTCCTTTTCCAGCAATCAGAACTATATCACCGGGTTGGGATAATTGATGAGCCACCTTAATGGCCTCCTTCCGATGGGATATACTCATGGTTTTTTTAAAATCTACAGGATCTACGCCTTCGCACATTTGTTCGATTATAGTATCGGGGTCTTCATCGCGGGGGTTGTCTGACGTAAAAAGGACTTTGGAGCTGAATTGAGCCGCAATAGCACCCATTATTGGTCTTTTTTCATAATCCCTGTTGCCGCCACAACCCAGGACGGTTATCAAGCTTTCGTTTTGGGTTCTTATCTTATTAATGGTGACCAAGACATTTTTTAGTGCATCGGGTGTATGGGCATAGTCCACTACGACCATAATTTTGTTGGGGGTTTCGAAAGTTTGGAATCTGCCTGGGGCACTCTTTAATTGACTGATTGATTTCAAACTTTCCCATTCATCTTGCCCCAAAAGTATCGTGGTCGCATAAACTGCCAGAATATTGTAGGCATTGAATTCTCCTAATATTTGAGTCCAAATTTCATTTTGATTTATTTTTAATAGCATGCCTTTGAATTGGCTCTCCAAAACTTGAGCCGAATAATCCGCATAACTATGGAGTGCATAGGTATGTGTTTTTGCTTTGCAATTCTGCACCATGACTTTAGCATTTTTATCGTCGGCATTGATCAATGCAAACGCAGAGTTAGGTAAAGAATCAAAAAGAATTTTTTTGGTGTCCCGATATGCTTTAAAAGTATTATGATAATCTAAGTGGTCATGAGTAAGATTGGTAAAAATGGCACCTTTAAATTCCAAACCTGTGATCCTCTTTTGGTGAATACCGTGTGAGGAAACCTCCATAAAACAATATTCAACGCCTTGGTTAACCATTGTACTGAGGTGCTTATTAATAGTCAGTGGGTCGGGAGTCGTATGAGTCGCCGAAAATTTATAAGCACCGTATTGAATAACAACGGTGGAGATAAGTCCTGCACTGGATTGATTGATGTTGAAGAAGTCAAACAACAATGTAGCAACAGATGTTTTTCCATTGGTACCGGTTATGCCGATAAGCTTAAGTTGACTAGAAGGGTTATCGTAAAAATTGGAAGCTACCCAACCGAGGGCCTCTCGCGAATCATTAACTTGGATAAATACCACTCCCGGCTCTAATTTTTCAGGAGGAGTTTCACAGATGATTGACCGGGCACCCAATTCAATAGCCTGGCCAATAAATTGATGTCCATCTACTTGGTTACCCCTGACGGCCACATACATATTACCGGGTTTTATGGTCCTTGAGTTCATAGAAATATTGGTTACCTCTATATTAGTAGAGCCCGAAAGCCCCTCAATTGGAACTTTATACAATATTTCCTTTAACTTCTTCAAGACAATTCTAAGATGATTTTTTGATTGATTTTAAAATATGCTCCCGCTAAAAGGGATTGTTTTTTTACTTTCCCTTTTCCTTTGATGACCACTTTGAGTCCCATAGGTTCCAAAATTGATAAAGCCTCCATCTGGGTAAGGCCTTTTAAATCGGGGACAACTCCTTCTATGGTATTTATAACAGTAAACTCAGAGGATAATTCATCAATCTGTTCAGATTGGATATGGATCGTTTTGGGAAGGGAATTGTAAATTTTTTTAGCAATTTTCAAAAAAACAGGAGCTGCAACAGTAGAACCGTAGTAACCTAATTTTTTGTCGGGACGGTGAATTACAACAATACAAGAGTATTGTGGTTTTTCGGCCGGGAAATACCCTACAAATGAGGCCACGTATTGCACTTCTTTATCTATTTTGTTGTAATCCAACTGGCAGGTACCTGTTTTACCGGCCATAGTCAATTCTTTATCTCTGATATTGTGCGCAGTTCCCCATTTCTTATCCACCACATTGAACATCATTTTTTTGACTTTGTCAATGGTGGACTGAGAGCATATGGAGGGGTTCAAAATGATTTCACCAAAAGCTTGGTTCGAGCTTTGACCGAAAGATTCGATTTTTTCAATAAATCTGGGTTTTAACATCACACCATTGTTGGCAATGGCATTGTAAAAAGTAAGTGTTTGGAGAGGAGTCAGGGAAACACCATAGCCATAAGCCATCCAAGGTAAATCGAGTTGATCCCACTCTTTTTTATCATCGGGATGGGGGATTTTTGGAATCCCCTCTCCCCATATGGGCAAGCCTAATGGCTTATTAATTCCCATATTGTACAATCGATTGACAAACTTTTTTGGGTTTTTACTATAGTTTTCATGAATGATTTTAACCATACCGGTGTTGGAAGAAACCTCAAAAATTTTTGCTGCGGTAATGGTTCCGTACCCACCTTTTTTGGAATCTCGGACTTTATATTTTCTAAAAAAAGTAAGTTCACCTCTTCCAGTGGATATAAGGGAATTTTCATCAACCACTTTATCCTCCAAGGCAGCAATCATTGCCATTAGTTTAAAAGTTGAACCTGGTTCATGGGCCTCCCCCACAGCATAATTGAGTTTTTCATAATAGGTGTCTACTTTGGTTCTCCCCAAGTTGGCTATTGCTTTTATCTTTCCCGTTTGCGTTTCCATCACTACCACAGTTCCATGATCTGCATTAAAATTTTCCATTTGTTCCAAGAGAGCACTGTGGGCGATGTCTTGAATATTGACATTTATGGTAGTATGAACATTGTAGCCTTCTGTAGGCTCTTTTTCATTGACATCATTAATGGGCTTCCATTGTCCTCCGGCTATTTTTTGTTTTAGTCGTTGTCCTGATTCACCTTCAAGGTATTGACTAAATGCGCCTTCTAAACCAACAAGTCTTAAACCAGCCTTTTGTTCTGACACTATCCTACCTACGGTTCTTTCGGCCATTTTTCCTAAAGGGTGAACTCTCATCATTTTGTGTTCTATAATCAAACCTCCCCTGTAAGAGGGTAGTTTAAAAAGAGGAAGTTGTTTTATTTTTAGTTGTTGCGAATAGGTTAAATCCTTGGCGATAAGCAAATACCTGTTTCGATCTGTCACTGCTTTGTCAAGTTTGTTAGAAATGGATTTTTTGGAAGTATTTAATATTTCAGACAAGCCATTGACCAATTCTTTTTTATACTTTTGATAGAGTAGACTGGAGGGAACAGCAGCATCCCATCGCACTTCGTATCGGGCCATTGATGTTGCCAAAATACTTCCATCGTCTGCAAAAATATTTCCTCTACTGGGTTGAAGTATGTCCTTTTTAAGGGTACGCTTTGAGGCTATTTCTCTGTATTTATCCCCCTCGGAAAACTGAATTTGGATGAGCTTGGCAATCAATACAAAAGAAAATATCATTAATCCAAATGCTACAAAATAGCTGCGATTCATTATGTTTTTCTTTTGGTGTTCCATTATTACTATTGATTTACTATGATTTTAATGGGAGGCGTTTTTGCTGGACCTATTCCCAGAGGACGTAATTCCTTCATGATTTTGGTTTCCATTTTTAAATTCATCAATGCGGTTCGCTGTTCGACAAATTCACTTTTCAACATTTTCAGATCATCATTCAACTGGGCGATTTGAAAAATTTTACGATCAGCAGCATGACCACTGGCAATCATAATCAATGACAAGAGTGATAAAAAGAGAATCACACGCCAGTTCTTAAAGGCATCATCATTGACCAAAAATTCCATTCTCAATATTGACAATAGTTTCTTCATATTCGTTCCGCAACTCTAAGTTTACCGCTTCTCGCCCTCCTATTATCATTGATTTCCTCATTTGAAGGGGTCTGCAAGTTTCCCACCTTTTTTAGTGGTAGATTTCTGTTTCCATAGAGGTCTGATTCTGCTTTTCCTTCAAACTTGCCCTCTCTGATGAATATTTTTACCAATCGATCTTCCAAGGAGTGGTATGAAATACAAACCAATCTCCCCCCTTTGCAGAGTAATTCGATGGACTGTTCCAAAAAAAATTTAATAACATCTAACTCAGCATTGACCTCAATTCTTATGGCTTGAAATACTTGGGCAATGATTTTATTAAAAACATGCTTGGGTAAAATTGGGGTCAGTAAGTCAACAAGTGCTTGGGTAGTAGCTATAGGGTTTAGAACTCTTCCTTTTACAATATGATCAGCTAATTTCTTCGCAATTCGCAACTCTCCATAACTTTTAAAAATTTGTTGAAGTTCCTCTAAACTGTATTGATTAACTACCTCATAGGCACTCAATTCGTTTTGAGTATTCATACGCATATCTAAAGGACCTTGTAATCGAGTGGAGAAACCTCTTGATCCTATATCAAATTGATGAGAGGAGACACCAAAGTCGGCAAGAATTCCATTTACGCTTGTAATCCCACAATAGTTCAAATGTCTTTTTAGGTGGGAGAAATTTCCACCAATCAAATGGAATCTATCATCAGAAATAGTGTTTTTCTGTGCAGCCTCATCTTGATCTAAAGCCAGTAATCTTCCCCTTTGGGATAGTTTTTTAAGTATGGCCCTTGAATGGCCTCCCCCTCCAAAAGTTACATCGACATAAACCCCATCGGGATCAATTTTTAATCCCTGAATCGCTTCTTCAAGCATGACAGGTTTATGATATATTGTCCTCATTTTGATCCCCCATTACTTCCTCAGCCAAAGCAGCAAAATCTGTGGTTGCCTCGTCTATCGCTTTCTCATAAAGACCTTTATCCCAAATCTCGAGAATATTGACTACAGATGAAACTACCACCTCCTTGGAAATTTTGGCATGGTTTGATAAATCTTTAGGAATCAACAACCTCCCAGTCGCATCAAACTCTAACAATTTTACCCCAGCGGTAAAGCGTCGGATAAAATCATTATTTTTCTTTTTGAAGCGATTCAGCTTATTGACTTTTTCCATCAAACCTTCCCATTGATCCAAAGGATACAATTCCAAACAATTATTGAAAACAGCTCTTTTGATGACAAAACTTTTGTTCAGATAACTCGAAAGTTGCTTTTTTAGAGCAGCTGGAAGCATGATTCGCCCCTTTGTATCAGCTTTGCACTCATATGTACCGATAAAATGCTGCATGCTGTTATTTGTTCAATTTTAATCAAATATAAAGTAATTTTACCACTTTTTACCACTTTCTACCACATTGTTAATAAATTTTACCACTGACTTCCATATCTTATGAAACAGACCAAAAAAAATTAAATACAAATCATAAAAGTGAATTGTATATCTTTGAAATTATTTACTTGTGATGCTTGAGAAACAAATTATTGCTGAGGCCAATTACCGTTATATAGAATTAGGTGATGGCACCCCAGTAGTTATTTTGCATGGTTTAATGGGAGGGTTGAGTAATTTTGAAGGGGTAATAAATTATTTCCCTAACAAAGGTTACAAAATTTTGGTTCCCGAGCTACCCGTTTACGACTTGCCCGTAGTCAATTCTTCTGTAAAATCACTGACAAATTTTTTAAACGATTTTTTAAATTTCAAAAAGCTGAAAGAAGTAGTTCTTATGGGTAATTCCTTGGGGGGCCATGTTGCTTTATTATATACCAAATTTTATCCCGAAAAGGTAAAAGGTTTGATCATTACAGGGAGTTCAGGACTTTATGAAAATACCATGGGAGATGGTTATCCCAAGAGAGGGGATTATGAATACATAAAAGCAAAAAGTGAGGAGGTTTTTTACGACCCAAAAATTGCTACCAAAGAAATAGTAGACGAGGTGTTTGAGTCCGTCAACGATCGAAATAAATTGTTAAGAACATTAGCCATTGCCAAAAGTGCCATCAGGCATAATATGGCTAAAGATTTACCCAATATGCTGACCAGGACTGCAATTATCTGGGGAGCTCAAGACAGTGTCACCCCACCAAACGTTGCTGATGAATTCAATTCGCTGTTACCCAATTCTGATCTATACTGGATTGACAAATGCGGCCATGCTCCCATGATGGAACATCCCGAACGTTTCAATGAGATAATGCATTCCTGGATGGAGAAATACAACATTTAATTTCCGAGAATGAACGTTGCCAATGCTGAATTTGTAGTGAGCAACACCAAAGTGGAGTTGTGTCCAAAAACTAAGATGCCAGAATATGCCTTTATAGGCAGGTCAAATGTTGGAAAATCATCTTTAATCAATATGTTGTGCAACCAAAAAAAACTGGCTAAAATATCATCACGACCAGGAAAAACTCAATTAATTAATCATTTCCTAATCAATAAGAAATGGTACTTAGTTGACCTGCCCGGCTACGGTTACGCTAGAGTATCGAAAACCAAAAAAAAAACTTTCCAAAAATTTATTGTCGATTATTTCACCAAAAGAAAGGAATTGGTGTCAGCTTTCTTATTGATCGATATACGACATGATCCACAACTTATTGATCTAGATTTTTTAAGTTGGTTGGGTGAAAATTCTATTCCTTTCTCTATTGTATTTACAAAAGCAGATAAAATCAAAGAAAACGACTCAGAAAGAAAAGTTTCAGATTACCTTGAAAAGCTTAAGGAGAGATGGGAGAGCCTGCCACAATATTTTATTACATCCTCAGAAAAAAGACTTGGTCGAGAATCAATCTTAAGTTACATTAAGCAAACTAATGAAAATATTAAAAATTTTTAACCGTCTTTTTTTAGGTTGAGTTTTTCTGCAAAATAATCACAGAAATCCTTCATGGAAGCTGCCATTTTATCATCCTGAGTAGCACGAAGGTATGTATCACTCATGGTAAGTAACGTTTGATGAAAAAACATTTTCATCTGATCGACAGGCATTTCTTTTATCCACAAATCCATCCTCAAGGTTTCCTGATTTTTCCCATCCCAAAATGCCATAAGCATAGCTTGAGCCTCTTCATTTTTTACTCCACCGTCTTCTGCCGACCAAATAATTTTTTCAGGAACTTTGTTTTCGTCTAAGGTTACTTCTATGCCGATTTGACTTGTTTTCTTGGCCATTATCTTCTTGGTTTGTAATTCGATTTTGAGAATAGGATTTCAGCTGGAAGATTTAGTAGGGTATTGATATCTGTATCGGGATATTCCCTCATGTAAGATTTAATGATTTGCCATCCTATCCAAACCCCAATTCTTCCTGGTGATTCGTTATCTATTTCCAAATAAAACTTTGAAAATGGGGCCGGTTCTATAAACCTATTGGATAAAGAAGGGTCTGTATTATATAGTAACTGTTTTTCAACAATATATTGCCAAATATAAGCTTCATTGTCAATGACCCATTGTATTTGTTGTTCAGTATACAGCATTTTTTCAGCATCAGAAGATCGGGGGAGCACCCAATCTTTTAAATATACTTGTTTTCCGTGGTAGATCATCTGTGACAAAAAAGATCTATCATTAGACGGTGGTATTTTACTTACGGCAAATTTACTTGCCACGTGAGAGGGCAAAAAATTGATATCCATTTCTTGTCGGACATATTGGGGAATACCCTCATACAGGTAGTGATCTTCACCCAAATAAGTATCAAGAGAAATCAATAAAAGGGAGTCGGCATAAATAGTTTTACTCTGATAATCAACATTATTGATCAACCCTATAACCCTGGGGATTGTGGTTTTAGGAAAATAGTATTTCAAGTGCTTAAATAGATATTCCAAATTTTCCTCTATTAAAACCATTGAAGTGAATTTTTTCTCAACATTTTCCAATAAAAGCAGTTGTAAGCTGTCTTTTTGTCTTTTGATCCAAACACTTTCATCGAATTTCTTTGGAAAAAGATAGGGGTAAGTAGTTTTTAATACTTGAATATCATCAGCTTGTGACAAATGAAACTTCTTATCAAATCTATCAATTTTTATTTCCAAAGGAATCATAAGGATTTCTGATTCCTTTGTATTTGTGTCATCACAACCAATAAAATAGAAAATAATGGGGATGACAAGAAAAAAACGAACATTTCGAAAAATAATCAATATCATTTAATTGGATTTATTTTTATTCCAATGTAACTTCGATTTACAAATTTAAGTCGTCTTTAGTTAAAAAAATGAAAACACCTGAGAAAGTAGTCAACCACATCGTAGAGTGGCTTAAAGATTATTTGAAAAATTCAAACATGAAAGGCTTTGTAGTGGGTGTATCTGGGGGGGTTGACTCTGCTGTTACCTCTACTCTGTGTAGTCTTACAAATGAACCTGTGTTATGTCTTGAAATGGAAATTCATCAAGATTCCAATCAGGTTTCAAGAGCCTTGCAGCATATAGCCTGGCTAGAGAACAAGTTTGATAATGTCACACACCACAAATTTTCCTTGACCGGAGTTTTTGATAAATTCGTTAAAGACTTGCCAGATACCCAAATGAAGGAGGAGCAATTGCTGAGTTTAGCCAATACCAGAGCAAGACTGAGAATGACCACCTTGTATTATTTTGCTGCATTACATCGTTATCTGGTAGCTGGAACAGGTAATAAAGTTGAGGATTTTGGTGTAGGATTCTATACCAAGTATGGTGATGGCGGGGTAGATTTGAGTCCCATTGCTGATCTAATGAAGTCAGATGTATATCAATTAGCTCAATATCTTGAAATAATTGAAGCTGTTCAAAAAGCTGCTCCTACTGATGGATTGTGGAGTGACAATAGAACAGACGAAGAACAAATGGGAGCCAGCTACAAGGAGCTGGAGTGGGCCATGGAAGAGCTAAGGCGAAATCCTTCCCTAAAGGAATTAGACCGAAAACAGCATGATATTATTGAGGTATACATGAATTTCAATCGTCAAAACCAGCACAAAATGAATCCTATTCCCGTATGTAAAATCCCGCCCGGCTTCTAAGCTAAATAAATAAAATATTGATAAGGTAAGTATTAAAACTTCAGATGCATTTCAATTTACATCAAAATAATTAAATTTTGATTTTAATATATCAGACATAAATTAAAGTCAGTTAAATTACCCGGTGAAGCTTACTGGAAATTATATTTTTAAGACCTTGATACATTTTAATCTCCTTTAATGTTTCTTGGTTTTCCTCTTGGTCTTTGGTAACCAATTGAAGTTCAGTAATTTTTTGATCGATCAAAAATCGCCTCATGGACAAGATTGTTTCACTAACAAGTTGGACTACCTCACTACCTTTAACTTTGACAAAAATATTTCTTTTACCCCAATCATGTAGCTGATGTTGTTCCTCTTTCATAATCAAATCGGTAATGATTTGATTTTGGATTAAATCATCTGTTTGCATAATCTTTTCAAAATTTAAATCACCCTGCTCTGTTTGGTAGAATTCAATCAGTTTGTAAAAAATCTTCTTAAAAGTATCATGACTCAATTCAATTTCGTCCTGTTGGAGGTCCAAAAATATTTTCTCATACACCTTGACTGAAATTTTCTGGGTTTCCTCAATCACTTCACCCTCCTGATTGGTTTTTGAAATAAGTTCCTCAAAATCAAACTCTTGATTTCCATATGATAATAAGATGGAGATGATCTGTTTTTCTAACTCAAAAACACGATCAACCTTAGCAAAGGTATCTGTTGTTTTTTTAACTAATGCAACAGATTCGTCAGGAATAAATCTTTTGGCTCCTTTTCGCTTATTTTTCTGTTTGATTTGGGCCAATGTGCTAAAAAGTGCATCTTCTGAAATTTGCATTATTTCTGAACAATTCTGAATGTAAATTTCTTGTTTGATAGGATCAGGAATCTTAAAAATACTCTCAACTATCTCCTTAATGGTTTCGGCTTTACGTGCGGGATCGTTTTTTCCCTCTTCAGAAAGCAGCGATGCTTTGAATTGGATAAAATCCTGGGACTGTTCTTCCAAAAAATTTATAATGTCATTAGTGGAATGGGATCGGGCAAAACTATCGGGGTCATCTCCCTCGGGAAAACTACATACCCTTACATTCATACCTTGTTCCAAAATTAAATCTATTCCCCTAAGTGAAGCTCGGAGTCCTGCTACATCTCCATCAAATAAAACCACAATATTGGAAGTCAAACGATTTATAATACGAATTTGATCCACTGTCAAAGCGGTTCCTGATGAAGAGACTACATTAGTAATCCCTGACTGATGCATTTGAATTACATCCGTGTAACCTTCCACTAAATAGCAAATATCATTTTTGGCAATGCTTTGTTTGGACTCAAATATCCCATAAAGAACCTTGCTTTTATTATAAATTTCACTTTCGGGAGAATTAATATATTTCGCTATTTTAGCATTTTTAGACAATATTCTTCCCCCAAAGCCTTGAACTCTCCCGGACATACTCCGGATAGGAAAAATAACCCTGCCACTAAAGCGATCAACTTTTCGATCCTCATTTATAATAACAAGACCTGTTTTTTCTAAAAAATCTAATTTATAACCCTCTTTTTGGGATTTTTTACTCAACGCATCGGATGATTGAGAAGAATAACCTAAAGCAAATTTTTTCAAGGTTTCCTTTCTAAAACCTCTTTCCTTAAAATAAGTTAGGCCAACGGATTTACCTTCTTCTGTCTCCCAAAGACTTTTTTCAAAAAACTCTGAAGCATATTGTGCAACTAAAAACATGCTTTCTCTTTCATCTTTGATTTGTTTTTCCTCCAAAGACACCTCTGTTTCCTCTATTTCTACATTGTACTTTTTTGCCAAGTATCGAATGGCCTCAGGATAAGTAAAATGTTCGTGTTCCATTAAGAAAGCGATTACATTTCCTCCTTTTCCACTACTAAAGTCTTTCCAAATTTGCTTGGCGGGAGAAACAATGAAACTAGGTGTTTTTTCTTGAGTAAACGGACTTAACCCTTTGTAATTTGCTCCAGATTTTTTTAGAGTTACGTACTCCCCGATAACCTCCTCCAATCGAGCAGCCTCGTATACTTGGTCAATGGTACTTTTTGAGATCAAATTAAAGGAAATATTTCTATAAAAATAAAATTATATGGTCATTAGGCAAAACTACTCAAGCCAATTTCAACTTTATTAATTTATATATTTCGCTCAATAACATAATTGACCATCAGCTCCAGTGAATCTCTATAGGTATTTTTGGGAAAGGTTTTGAGTATTTCAATTGCGCGAACATGAAAAAACTCCATTTTTTCTTGAGCAAATTTAAGTCCACCCACTTCTTTGATCCTTTTGATTGCTTCGCGAACCCTTTTTTTATCTTTATTGTGATTTTTGACTGTATTGATTAACCAATTTTTATTGGAACGATCCATTAAATTGAGAGCATGAATCATTGGCAATGTCATTTTTTGCTCTTTAATATCGATCCCTGTAGGCTTACCTATTTTTTGTTCTGAATAATCAAATAAATCGTCTTTAATCTGGAAAGCCATCCCCAAAAGTTCACCAAACTCATACATTTTGTTAACCTGCTCTTCATCAGCATCAACGGACTTGGCTCCCATGGCGCAACATGCAGCAAGTAAGGTCGCAGTTTTTTGACGTATGATTTCGTAATAAATTTCTTCTGTAATATCAAGATTTCTAGCTTTTTCAATTTGCAAAAGCTCTCCTTGACTCATTTCCCTAACAGCAATAGAGATAATCTTTAAGAGGTCAAAATCTTCATTTTCTACAGAAAGTAACAATCCCTTAGAGAGCAAATAATCACCCACCAAAACAGCAATTTTATTTTTCCACAATGCGTTGATAGAGAAGAATCCCCTGCGCTGATTACTATCATCCACCACATCATCATGCACCAGTGTAGCAGTATGAATCAATTCAATAATTGAAGCCCCGCGGTAAGTTCGCTCGTTTATTTTACCTCTACCCAACATTTTGGCCACCAAAAAAACAAACATGGGTCTCATTTGCTTCCCTTTTCTATTGACAATAAAATGAGTAATTCTATTAAGTAAAGCGACCTTGGAGGACATGGAGTTTTTGAACTTTTTTTCAAAAAGTTCCATTTCCTTATATATTGGTTCCTTAATTAGCTCTACAACTTTCATTCATCTGTAAAGATATCACTATTCGTTCAGGAAATTAAAATCTATAAGCTTTCTGTCTTATTGGCCAACTGACCGCACGCTGCATCAATATCTTTACCTCTTGATCTCCTCACTGTAACAGTAATTTTTTGTGCCTCCAAAGCAATTTGATATGCCTTGATTCTATCTTTATCTGCTTGTAAGAATTGGCCGTCTCCTATGGTATTATATTCTATCAAATTGACTTTGCAGGGGGCGATTTTGCAAAAATTGATCAATGCCTTTATATCTTGATCATTATCATTAATCCCTTTCCAAACTACATACTCGTAAGTGACAATTTTCGCTGTTTTTTCATGCCAATATTTGATCGCATCGGCGAGATCATTAATTGGGAATTTTTCTGCAAAAGGCATTAATTGTGATCTTACTTCTTGTCTTGCACTATGAAGAGAGACAGCTAATTCAAAGCGAGCTTTATCATCTGCCATTTTCATGATCATCTTAGAAATTCCCGAAGTAGAGACTGTGATTCTTGAAGGGGACATACCTAATCCCTCCGTCTGTGTAATTTTATCTATCGCGTTAAGCAGGTTTTTGTAATTCATCAAAGGTTCTCCCATTCCCATAAACACAATGTTAGAAAGAGGACGGTCAAAATATAAACGGCTCTGCTGATCCATTGTAACCACTTGGTCATAGATTTCATCAGCATTGAGATTTCGCATTCTTTTGATTGTAGCGGTAGCACAAAATTTACAATCCAAACTACAACCTACTTGTGAGGAAACGCAAGCAGTAGTCCTATTTGTGGTAGGTATAAGTACAGACTCAACAACTAAATTATCGTGAAGTTTTACTGCATTTTTAATGGTTCCATCATTGCTTTTTTGTTGCTGATAAATGTCGATATGATTGATAACAAAATGGTCTTTTAATAAAGCTCTGGTTGATTTTGAAAGATTGGTCATACCCTCAAAATTATGAATGCCTTTTTGCCACAACCATTGGTAAACTTGATTACCGCGAAATGCTTTATCCTGATTTTCAGTGAAAAAGGACCTAAGATCTTCAAGTGACATAGACCTAATATCCTTTTTTATTTCGGTTTTCATCAAAAATATAGTTCAAACTTCATCTTAATAGAGCTTAAAATATGTCTACAAGATTAGCATGGCATCACCATAAGAGTAAAAATTATATTTATCTTTTATGGCTTGTTGATACGCTTCTTTGATAAAATCAACATCGGCAAAAGCAGAGACCATCATCAATAGTGTAGATTTTGGAGTATGAAAGTTGGTAATCATACAATTTGCGATGGAGAAATCATAGGGAGGGAAAATAAATTTATGGGTCCACCCTTGATAGGGATTAAGAGTACCCATAGAGGATACAGAAGATTCTAAACCTCTCATAACAGTTGTTCCGACAGCACAAATTTTCTGTTTTGAACTTAAAGCATTGTTAACCAAATCAGAGGCTTCTTTTGTTATTATCAATTCCTCAGAATCCATTTTGTGTTTTGACAAATCCTCTACCTCAACGGGGCTAAAAGTACCCAGTCCAACATGTAGGGTCAACTCGGCCAAGTCAATCCCTTTGATTTGGAGCCTTTTGATCAAATGTTTTGAAAAATGAAGCCCTGCAGTAGGAGCTGCTACGGCTCCCTCGTGTTTGGCATATATGGTTTGATAGCGCTCTTCATCATCTTCTTCAATGGGACGGTTGATGTATTTTGGAAGTGGAGTTTGACCTAATTCTTTTAGTTTGGATCGGAATTCACTGTAGGAACCGTCGAAGAGAAATCGCAGTGTCCTACCTCTTGAAGTAGTATTGTCGATGACCTCTGCAACCAAACTGTCATCATTTCCAAAATAAAGTTTATTTCCAATTCTAATTTTCCTTGCAGGATCTACTAAAACATCCCATAGACGTTGTTCCTCGTTGAGTTCTCTCAACAAAAAGACCTCAATTCTTGCCCCAGTTTTTTCCTTATTTCCAAAAAGTCTGGCAGGAAAAACTTTAGTGTTGTTCAATACCATCACATCACCTTCATCGAAAAAATTGATTACATCTTTAAAAGTATGATGACTAATGGACTGGTCAGCACGATTGAGAACCATCAAACGGGATTCATCTCTTCCGGCTGAAGGTCTTTGTGCTAATAATATCTTTGGAAGGTCAAAACTAAAGTCTGATAATTTCATGTTTTATTTTTATGATTTGCAAATATAATTTCTTAACAAGACGGTTGTCAAGAAAAACAATAAAAAACTAAATGATTTTTTGATAAAAGTCTATTTTCCTCAAATCATCCCAGAAATCAGGATAAGACTTAGATACTACTTCTGCGTTATTTATATTAATGGGTACTTTTAATGCCAAAGGAGCGAAAGCCATTGCCATTCTGTGATCATTGTAGGTATCGATACAAATATTTTGTTTGATTTTAGCTAAATTAGTAAGTACAAGGCTTTTATTGGTAATTTTTACCTCTGCTCCCAATTTTTGCAGTTCAACTTTCAAAGCTGTTAAACGATCGGTTTCCTTAATTTTCAGCGTATGTAAACCTTTAAGCTCACAATCAACATGAAGTCCAAAACATGTTACAGCAATAGTTTGAGCTAAGTCGGGTGTGTTTTTAAGATTTAAAATCACATAATTGGGGAGTCTAAAACCTTCAACTTTAGAAAGTGTTATTTTTCCATCTGAATAAGTGGTTTTTATCCCAAATTTTTCATAAATCTCAGACAGGGCAGCATCACCTTGTTTACTTTTCTCAAAATAACTACTCAAGGTAATTTCACCACTATCAGCCATTGACATGATAGAATAAAAATAAGAGGCAGAACTCCAATCAGACTCAACCGTCCAATTGTTAGCTTCGATTTTTGAGGTGGGCTTTATAATAATTTGACTTTTCTCAAAAGCAGTTTCAAAACCCAATTGATCCATTATACTTTGAGTCATTTTGATGTACGGAACTGAGGTAGTTTCTCCTAATAAATCAATTTTCAACCCATTCTTTAGCCTAGGTGCAATCAGCATCAAAGCAGAAATATACTGACTGCTAATATTTGCAGGCAAGGATACCTGATCCTTTTTAATTTCCTTACCTCGAATGATTAATGGTGGAAAGCCAAATTCTTTTTCATAAGCAATATCTGCTCCTAAACTGTTCAATGCTTCAACCAAAATTTTTATAGGACGTTCTTGCATTCTTTCTGATCCTGTCAAAATAATTTGGCGACCGGGTTGAATAGCAAAATAGGCCGTCAAAAAACGCATTGCTGTCCCCGCATGATGAATGTCTACAATATTTTTTTGACTTTTCAATCCCTTTTGAGTGAGTTGTGAGTCATCAGAATTGGAAAGATTTCGAATATCAATTTGAGGATATAAAGACTTTAGCACCAATAATCTATTTGATTCACTCTTAGAACCTGTTATTGTAAGTTCGCCATTAACAACCTGACTGGCGTGATGTAATTTCAACCTCATTCTGGTTTTTTTATTTCAACTTTGGATTATTTTGATGTCTATGATGGTCTCTTTGGGATTTCATTTTCATTTTTTGATCAAATGCAGTTTGTAAATCCACACCCGTTTGATTGGCCAAACACAAGACAACAAAAATGACATCAGCAAGCTCCTCCCCCAGATCACTTATCTTATCACTTTCTTTTTCACTTTGCTCTCCATACCTCCTAGCAATGATACGAGCGACTTCACCCACCTCCTCAGTTAATTGAGCCATATTGGTTAACTCATCAAAATAACGCACACCATGTTTCTTGATCCAATTATCTACTATTTTTTGTGCTTTTTGTAATTCCATTTGATGGCGAATTTAAAACTTTCCTTTTGGTGACAAAAGTGTAAGTATAAAAATCATATAATATCTCTTATTTGGTGCAAATTTAGAACCATTGGGCAATGATCGTGACGCGGTTCATTATGAGAGTTAAAATGTATGGCATACATCCCGATGTTCAAAGCTCCTAAAATATCTGCTTCCAGGCTATCTCCTATCATTATAGAATTTTCAGGAAGAGTTTTAGTTTGATTTAAAGCATGTTCATAAATGATGGGATGGGGTTTTTTGTACCCTACTTTTTCAGCAGTAAAAATCTTTTCAAAATAAGAATAGAGACCTGAGTTTTTTATTTTAAGATTTTGAACCACCTCAAAACCATTAGTAATAACATGAAGTTGATATTTGTTTTTAAGACCTTTCAAAAGAGAAGTTGCTCCTTTAAAAAGGTTTGAAAATGTGGAAAGGTTTGAGATATATAAATCAGAGATCAAATCAATTTTGGTTGGATCAAAATCAAAATCAATTGCTTGGAAAGTTTTAATCAATCGCAAACTCCTTAGTTCCTCTTGTGAAATTTTATTTTCTCTGTAAAGCTTCCAATATTGATGATTAATCCCATTGTAAGTCAATAAAAAGTTATCGAGATTTAGATCGATATTGAGTTTATCAAAAATCTTTTCAAAGGTCAAAGCTGAATTTTTTTCAAAATCCCAAAGAGTATGATCCAAATCGAAAAAAACATCGGTAATCTGTTTTTTATCAAGCATGAAATTCCAGATAACTAATGAATTGATCTCGCCAATTATTTTTTATCACTCCTGAATTGAGAACTGCATTGGAAAAAGAAACTCCGTGAAAGGCAGATCGAGTGGGTAAATTTTTGTAAAGTTCTTCTAATCTTTTAAAAGCCTTTTGATTGGATAACTTTCTTAAGCCCAACTCGTCTGCCACAATAGGATAAACTTTTAATGAAGTTTGAAGGTCGTTGTTCAGATCATAAAAATAAAAGGGAACTGCTGTGGAGGCTCTATAGCCAATTTCCTTCATATATCCCATACTATAATCTTTTTGAATTTCTTGTTCCAAAAGATTGTAGTAACCCGAAGAAGCTGACAAAAGACCAAAATTAAATCTTACGGAATCAATTTCCTTAATTATTAGCTTTTTGAATTGATCGCATTCATGATTTAAAGATTTAGATTCCTTTTGCGATGTGTAGGAGGCCAAAAGGGAAACTTGATTTAAATCGGCAGTGTTTTTGATAAGCTTTCGAAAACTAAAGTTCGATGTCGAAACACCTCTATCGTAAAAAGTATTTTTGGCAAAAAGAAAAAAATATAAGGGTGATGCCTTGAATTCTTTAAATAATGTGTCCAACTCATCAAAATTATTGTGTGGATCATTTTGCAAACCCAACAAAACCATATACTGCTCAATAATTGCAAAAAAATCTAACCGCCAAAGTGATGACATAGTGTCAGCTAATTTCAACAACATTGATTTTTTTTGATACTGATAAGGGTTTACTACGGAAATGATGGGTTGAAATTTTGGTTTTTCCCACGAAACATGGGGAAGTTCGGAAAAAAACTCATGTAATTTATCCTTCAAACGAACCGCCCACAAATCGATTAATGGCATTTCTAAAAAATTATTTTTTGATGCTAAGCTTTGATAGGCCAGAAATGCACCCAGCTCATTTTTTACATGGGGTAAAAATTCCTCATATCGGCTCATCAGATAAAAAGAGGCTGCAAAAACATCATAGGGTAATTGTGATGTTTTTCCAAGCTTAAAAAAAGCGGGAAGACCAGACCAATTTGACACCTCTATAGGGACTTCCTGAATACCTTGTTGGAAGAGAAGGTCATGCGAGGCTATGAAAAATTCATTTCCAAGAGGTTGAAGTGTGTAACTAATTTTGGGACCTGAATGAGAAACGAATTTCTCAATAGTGGATGTGAAATCGACAGGAAGTTCTAGAATCCTAATAAAAATTTGCCTAAAGATATAAGTCAGTCGAGGAGTTATTTTGTGAGAATAAACCAGTATCATTAAGATCAAATTTTCATTTTAAAGCTAAAATAATGCATTTCGGAGACATTAAGTTTATCTTAAAAATTGAAAGTAAAAAGTTCCAGCACCCTATATAAATATGTTGGTTATGATTTAATCATGTATACAGGGAGTATGTTCTCCAGGGAATAATTTTGAGCCAAAATCGTAGCTCTTTCTAACAATTCGAGGTATTTTTCAATTATAAACCAATATATACTAAAGCTTGGTTTATCATGCTTTAATCAAGCTTTTTTTCAAAAATAGGTTGGATTGGTATAAGAATATAATCCAAATTTTTCAATAGGTTGATATAAAAAAAGCAAGTGCAATCAGACTAAAGTACTTGAGTTAAATTATTTTTTTCAACATATAGAGGATTTTTAGGTGTTTTGAAAATTTGAATTCTGCTTTTATTTTTTAAGCCTTTAGACTTTTCAACCAATTTAAATTGTATAAGACTTTTATTATGGTATTTTGAAGATCCGAAAATCCTTTTCTCTGATGATCTAAAATTTGTTTCATTTACTTAACAGCATTTTGTCCCATGCTACTAATGAAAATAAAAACGACCCGTAATAGTTATACTGAAAAATTTGGGCCTTCTATCCTTAAGTTTTTCACCAGGAAGGTTAAGGATCCAATTGTTTGATGGTCAAATTTAGAGGTAGTTCTGACATGAATTTAGAACCTAAATAAAGATAGAATTTCTGCAAAAATTTTAGTAATGAGATAATCTGGCTTTCAGTTCCTCCCAGCTAATCCCACCATAATTACCAGAACTCATCATCAACAAAACTGATTTATGATAATTCAGTTCCATAAGGTAGTTTTTTAATTTTTGAGGTTCTGTAAAAACCAATAACTCCTTAAGATCGAATGCAAGAGCAATTTCCTTAGGGCTCATAGGGGTTCTATTTTTAATTTTTAGAGCCTCAGGGTCATAAAAAACAATGGGCAGGTCAGCTTTTTCAAGGCTATTGCGATAGTGGATAATAAAGGAGGAATCCAAGCTACTGTAGGTGTGTAATTCCAAACAAGCAATAAGCTTAGAATAAGGAAATTGTTCTTTAACGGCCTGAGTGGTCGCCTTCACTTTGCTTGGGGCATGAGCAAAATCCCTAAAAAGGGAACTGGTCTTCCCATTAACCAGTCGTTCAAGACGTTTTGAAGCACCTTTAAAACTACTAATGGCTTGATAAAAATCATCTTCGTCAATACCTATAAGTTGACAAATCCACTTAGCTCCAGAGAGGTTGGAAAGATTATGTATTCCAAATAAAGCTAGTGGGATCGATCCTTCATCTGTTTCCAAATAGGTAACCCCGTCAGAAATCGAATGATCTAAAATACTGTAAGGCTGCTTCCTGATAGTATTCATAGATTCAATAACCATTTCACGCAATGCATCGTCCTGTTCATTATAAACTAAAACTCCTCCTGCTGTTATTGAATCAATGAATGTTTTGAATTGATAGTTGTAATCAGCTTCAGTTTTAAAAACATTGACATGATCCCATGCAATTCCACTAATTAATGCGATTTGAGGTTTATAATGATGGAATTTTGGTCTTATATCAATAGGAGAAGACAAATATTCATCTCCCTCCAGTAGGATAAATTCATTATTATCTGACAAATACACTGAATTGTCAAAGCCATCTAATTGTGCTCCGATCATATAGTCCACCGATTTTTGATGATAGTTCAACACATGCAAAACCATAGCTGTAATGGTAGTTTTACCATGGCTTCCAGCAATTACAACTCTAGTTTTATTTCGAGCATAATGGGTGATAAATTCTGGGTAAGAAAAAATTGGCACTCCCATTTTTTGTGCAGCCAAGAGTTCTGGGTTATCCTTTTTGGCATGCATTCCAACAATGACTCCATCGAGATTTTGTTTTATTTTTTCAGGATACCAACCCATTTGATTGGGAGAAATTTCGGCATTCTGCAATTGAGTCAAAGACGGGTCAAAAATCGCATCATCACTTCCACTGATCTGATGCCCATTTTCCTTTAGAGCAATGGCCAAGCTGTGCATGGCACTACCTCCTATGGCTATAAAATGGTATTTACTCAAGCTTTACCGTTTTTAGAAGTTCCAGACCCTCTTCAAAATCAGGCCTTATCTTCAGGGCTTTATGCAAACAAGCTTCTGCTTCGACATTGAGACCCTTGTAAAGATAAATTTTTGACTGATAATAATAGGCCCATTCCAATGGATAATTATCATTAAATCCAAAATCTTCCTGGTAATGTTTCAATAAAATTATCCCCAAATCTGGTTCTATTTCGTATTCGGCTGCCGCCCTTCCCAATTCGAAAATTAAATTTCTTCCCAGTTCATTGCCCCATTGATCTGGATCTGAAAAATTCTCTTTCAAGTTAAGGAACACCTCAATAGTCTTTGATTTTGACGCTTCAAAATTATTTTCCACTTCAAAAATGTAGGCCTGCATCATTCCCCCTCTCAGAGGATCAATATCCCTTAACTCATCAGCTTTTTTTTTGGCAAAAGCAATACTTCCCCCCAACAGCTGAGGAATTTCTGCATACAACTGAATCAATAAATTCAAAAAAACCACTTCCCTAGGTTTTAACTCATGGGCTTTTAGGACAGAATTTCTGGCTTTTATCACATAGGGAACCGATAAAAAACGGGAAACCTCCAATGATTTTCGGGCAGCGGCTAATGCCAGTCTAAAATAATTATTGGCACTTGGCGAGTCAACTAAAAGTCTTTCATAATTGTCGATTGCAGTATCCCAATCCTTGTAATCATAGGCCCATTCTGCAATAGTTTTGATGATGTCTTCGGATTCCGGATCCGGGTGGTTATTTAAAAGTTTTAATTCTTTTTTATAATCAGAATCACTTTGGTGATCATATGTCACAAAAGGAGTTTTTAGTTGTGAAAAAATCAACCAAGGAAAAACGAAAAGGAGTATTGTTCCTTTTATTCTAGGCATGCGGGGCGTTTAGTGTTTTCCAAATCATATCTTTAAAGGGAATTAACCCTGATTGATCCACTGACGAGATCATACAATGGGGAATTTCGCCAAAATTTTTTTTCATTTCTTCTGCGTATTCCGATTTGAGTTCTTCGTCTAACAAGTCACATTTGGAGAGTGCCACAATATAGTCTTTGTCCATCAATTCAGGATTGTAGGTTTTGAGTTCTTTAAACAAAACATCAAAGGATTTTTTAACATCAGGAGTGTCGGCAGGGATCATGAAAATCAATACAGCATTACGTTCAATATGGCGAAGAAAATAGTGTCCGAGACCTTTGCCTTGTGCAGCTCCTTCAATGATCCCTGGTATGTCTGCCATCACAAAAGATTGAAAGTCACGATGTGGGACAATCCCCAAATTGGGTTTTAGGGTTGTAAACTCATAATCTGCAATTTTGGGTTTTGCCGCAGTCAACGCTGCCAATAAGGTAGATTTTCCCGCATTTGGAAAACCTACGAGACCCACATCGGCCAAAACTTTGAGTTCCAAGGTAACCTTCAATTCCTGCCCTGATATTCCGGGTTGGGCGTATCTTGGGGTTTGATTGGTTGAGGATTTAAAATTCCAATTGCCCAACCCTCCTTTTCCTCCTTCCAATAAAATGAACTCTTGTTCTGGTTCAACAATCTCAAAAAGCACAACCTCGGTATCTGAATTTTTGACGACAGTCCCCAAAGGTACTTCGATATAAACGTCTTTTCCCTTTGTCCCGCTGCTTCTGTTTTTACTCCCGTCTCCTCCATGACCAGCCATAAAATGTTTTTGAAACTTAAAAGAATAAAGAGTCCACAAGTTGGGATTGGCGCGAATGATGATGTGTCCCCCTCTGCCTCCATCACCTCCATCGGGACCGCCTTTGGTAATATATTTTTCGCGGTGCAGGTGAACAGAACCTTTCCCTCCGTTTCCTGATTTAACGTTGAGTTTTACATAGTCGACAAAATTTGCTTCGGTCATTTGTTAGTGCAAGCCATCAATCAACTCGGTCAATCTTTGGGTAATTTCATCAATACTTCCAATACCGTTAACACTATGGAATTTTCCTTGTACTGTATAAAAATCTTTTAGTGGAGAAGTCTTATTATTGTATTCTTGAAATCGATTTCTAATTTTTTCTTCATCTTGATCATCAGCTCTACCACTGGTTTTACCTCTATTAATCAATCTCTCAACTAGTAAATCATCATCTGCCTCTAGTGCCAAAGTAGCACTAATTTGCATGGACCTTTCACCCAAAAAATCATCCAGTGCTTCTGCTTGTTCTCTTGTTCTAGGAAAACCATCAAAAATAAATCCTTTTGCCTCAGGATTATTTTCAACTGCATCTTTGAGCATGTCAATGGTAATATGATCGGGAACCAAATCACCTTTATCCATATATGATCGAGCCAATGTTCCCAATGCTGTTTTATTTGAAATATGATGTCTAAACAAATCTCCTGTAGAAATATGGAACAATTGGTATTTAGATTTTAAAAATGCAGCCTGAGTGCCTTTTCCAGCTCCTGGCTTTCCAAAAAGTACTAAATTGATCATTAAAAATTGTTTTAGCAAAGATATCCAAATTGTGTTGTTTTTTTCCAAGCAAAAAACTTATGTGTATTTTTGTGAAAACTTCTCGATGGAATTTTTTTCGACTTCAAAAACACTTGGAATACTTGGTGGAGGGCAATTGGGTAAAATGTTGCTCTACACCACCCGAAAATGGGACATCAATACCAGCGTTTTGGATCCCAATGAATATGCCCCAGCTAGACTTGCTTGTGACAAATTTGTCATAGGAGATCTAACGGATTTTCAAGCTGTATACGATTTTGGAAAAAAAGTCGATGTACTAACCATCGAAATTGAAAAAGTGAATGTCAAAGCCCTTGAAAAATTAGAACAGGAAGGGGTAAAGATTTATCCTCAACCTCATGTACTGAAAACCATTCAGAATAAGTGTTTACAAAAAAAATTTTACAAGAAGCACGGTATCCCTACTGCTTCCTTTGAGGAATTTGAAACCCTTGACCAAGTTAAAGAAGCCATCATCAAAGGGGATTTGTCTTTTCCATTTGTTTGGAAATCGGCCGAAATGGGATATGATGGGTATGGAGTTTCTATTGTTCATTCCATCAAGAATATCGGAAGCCTGACCAACGGAGCCTGCATTATTGAAGAGTTGATTCCCTTCGAAAAAGAATTGTCTGTAATCGTATGTTGTCGTCCACAGGGAGAAACTGTTCATTATCCAGTAGTAGAATCAGAGTTTCACCCTACGGCCAACCAAGTAGAATATGTATTGTGTCCGGCCAGAATTTCGGAGCAAGCGGCAAAAAAAGCAATAACAGTTGCCCTAAAAACATCAAAGGCCTATGGCCAAATTGGTCTTTTGGCGGTCGAACTTTTTCTCACCCCAGAAGGAGATGTCTTGGTCAATGAGGTAGCTCCTCGTCCACACAACAGTGGACATTTTAGTATTGAGGCTTCCTATACCTGTCAGTTCGAACAACATATTCGAGCCGTTTTGGATTTGCCTTTAGGAAAAACCACCAGTAAAGCCTCGGCAGTAATGGTCAATCTTGTGGGCAAACAAGGGCATACCGGTCCAGTGGTTTACAAAAATATCGATCAAGTTCTGGCCATTGAGGGGGTTATTCCTCATATTTATGGAAAAAAGGAAACGCGTCCTTTTCGAAAAATGGGACATGTCACCATCATACACCCCAAAATCGACACCGCCAGAAAAATGGCAGCACAAGTAAAAGAAACCTTATCAGTAATCACCAAATAAAATGGCCAAAGTAGGAATCATCATGGGCAGCGAATCGGATTTACCGGTCATGCAAGAAGCAATAGACATCCTTAAGGAATTTGAGATCGAAACAGAGGTTGACATCGTCTCCGCCCACCGAACTCCAGAAAAAATGATGGAGTATGGAAATCACGCGCACCAAAGAGACTTGAAAGTAATCATAGCGGGAGCCGGAGGCGCCGCCCACCTACCGGGAATGATTGCTTCGGTTTCTCCCCTTCCTGTCATAGGGGTACCCGTAAAATCCAGTAACTCCATAGATGGTTGGGATTCTGTTTTGTCCATACTCCAAATGCCCGGAGGAGTACCTGTGGCAACTGTAGCACTCAACGGTGCCAAAAATGCCGGTATACTGGCCGCTCAAATTGTAGCAACTTCAGATCCCTCCGTGCTCGATAAAATAGAACAATACAAAGAGGGGCTCAAAAAAAAAGTCATCAAAAGCAGTAAAAAACTTAATCCCTAAAATATTGGACAACCCTTTATTAAAAGTCTTTGAAACCCCTTATCAGTCGATCCCATTCAGCAAAATCAAAGCGGAGCATTTTATTCCTGCCTTTAAGGAAAACATCAAAAATGCATTGGAGGCAATTGATAAGGTGGCCTATCAAACCGCCCCACCGACTTTTGAGAACACTGTCGAAGCCCTACAGAATGTGGGGGAACTACTGGAGCGTAACAGTGCCATTTTGTTCAACCTCAACAGTGCCGAAACTTCCGATGCCATTCAAACCACTACCCAACAGGCATCGCCCTTGCTGACTCAATTCCAAAATGATGTCAGGCTCAATCAAGCTTTGTTTGAACGCCTCAAAACGATCTACCAAGATCAAGACCAAGAAAAGCTTTCGGCTGAACAACAAACCCTTTTGGAAAAGGAATACAAGGGTTTTGCCAGAAACGGTGCATTACTCAATGACGATGAAAAAGAACTGTTGCGGGAAATCGATACCGAAAAGGCAAAACTGAGCCTCACCTTTGGCGAAAATGTCTTGGCCGATACCCATGCTTTTGAACTTCATATCACTGAGGAAAAAGACTTGGAAGGCCTGCCGGATCAAATAAAAGAAATGGCAGCAGAAACTGCCCAATCTAAAAACAAAAAAGGTTGGGTCTTTACCTTAGATTATCCCAGTTATGTCCCTTTTATGACCTACGCCAAAAACAGGGATCTGAGAAAAGAATTCAGTTTGGCTTTTGGAAAACGTGGATTTCAAAACAATAATAATAACAATACAGATATCATACTTCGTTTGATCGAACTCCGAAAAAAAAGAGCCAAATTACTAGGTTATGAGTCCCACGCCGCTTTTGTATTGGAGGAACGCATGGCAACTTCCGAAGAAAATGTGGTAGCTTTTTTGGAGGATTTATATCAAAAAGCCTATCCCGCTGCCCAAGGAGAGTGGAAAGAAATGGAAGATTTTGCCACACAAAACCTGGGCCTCAATACCCTTGAAAAATGGGATACGGCCTATGTGTCCGAAAAACTCAAACAAGCGCAACTGGAATTAGACGAACAGCAACTTAAGCCCTATTTCCCTTTGGAAAGGGTCAAAGCCGGTGTTTTTGATATTGCAAATAAATTATATGGCTTGCGTTTTGAAAAAAACGATGCCCTAGAGGGCTATCATCCCGAAGTCGAGGTCTATGAGGTTTACAATAGCGAGGGGGTTTTTTATGCCCTGCTATACACCGACTTTTTCCCTCGGCCGGGAAAGAGAAACGGGGCATGGATGACCTCCTACCGCGGACAGAAAAAGGGACAAAGACCTCATATTTCCATGGTCTGTAATTTTTCAAAACCTACAGCCAGTACCCCATCACTGCTCACTTTTCAGGAAGTAACCACCTTATTCCACGAGTTTGGCCATGCCCTCCACGGTATGTTGGCCAATACAACCTATGGCGGACTAAGCGGTACCAATGTCTATTGGGATTTTGTGGAACTACCCAGCCAGATCATGGAAAACTGGTGCTATGAAAAACAGGCACTGGAGCTTTTCGCAAAACACTATCGTACACAAGAGGTGATCCCCATGGAATACATTGATAAAATTAAAAAAGCAGCTCATTTTCAGCAGGGATTACAAACCCTCAGACAATTAGGTTTTGGATTTTTGGATTTGTCCTATCACGATACACAAGCTACAGTTATTCAAAACGTAAAAACCCACGAAAGTGCCATTCTAAAAAGGGTGCAGTTTACCAAAGATCATCCGGAGAATTGTACCAGTACGGCCTTTTCGCATATCTTTCAGGGTGGATATTCTGCAGGATACTACAGTTACAAATGGGCTGAGGTACTGGATGCCGATGCTTTTGAATTGTTTTTGGAAAAAGGCATTTTTGATTACCAAACGGCAAAATCCTTTGAAGAAAACATCCTTTCCAAAGGAGGGACAGAACACCCCATGACCCTTTATAAAAGATTTAGAGGTAAAGCACCCGATCCTAAAGCTTTACTTAAAAGAGCGGGATTGGTTGAATAGCACCGTGCTTAATTACACTTTACAGTATTGGGAATCGGATTGGAATGTATTTTTAATTCAAAAACATCTTTTAACTGTTCGTTAAAGAAATTACAGTAAAACTCCAAGTGAATAAAAGAATTCTTTAAACAAATATAGTACTTAATAGATTTTATAACTAATCATTTGGCACCCTCCTTATGTGTATAAAATATATATTTGTTTTGTGGTTTCGCTTTTTGAGGTGCAATCATCAAAAATTAAAATCGAATTTTATGAAAACCATTCAATTACTGTTTGTATCAGTACTCTTTTCTTGTTTATTTTTTAATGTAAATGCTCAGCGTCAGTCAGTTTCTTTAAACAAAGAATGGGATTTTAAAGGAGCATCACTTTGGGAAGAATCGATAGAGCAAGTGGTTGATCTGCCTCATACATGGAATACCGAAGACGCAGCGCAGGGCTATATATATTTCAGGGGAGAAGGAAACTATACCAAAAATTATTTTGTAGATCGGGCCTTAAAAGGAAAGCGTTTGTTTTTAAAATTTGAAGGAGTTCAAACCATTGCGAATGTGAGTATAAACGGAATCCATTTGGGTGAGCATCGTGGCGGTTATTCTGCTTTTACATTCGAAATTACAAAGAATGTAAAATTTGGAGAGGATAATTATATCGAAGTAAAAGTTGATAATTCTGAAACAGAAGACGTTCTTCCTTTGGGAGGGGATTTTAATATTTATGGGGGAATTTATCGTCCGGTACAACTTATAATAACCGAAGAGGTTTGCATTACACCCCTCGATTTTGCCTCGCCCGGTGTTTATCTTTTTCAGAATAATATTACTAAAGACAAGGCCGAGGTTGCTGTTGTAACAAAAATTTCAAATGCATCAGCATCAAACTCAAATATCGAGCTTGAAGTAATAATAACTGATGCTGTTGGAAAAATTGTTCATCAAGGTAAAAAAGAGGTTTTGGTCAATGCCGGAGAAACAAAGGATACAAATCATTCGGTAGTAATTAGCAAACCACACCTTTGGAACGGTCTAAAAGACCCTTACCTCTATTCAGTCAAGGTATTGGTAAAGAAGGGGAGAAAAATAATTGATGAAATTACTCAGCCACTGGGTTTAAGGTATTACCACACCGATCCAGAAAAAGGTTTTTTCCTAAACGGAGAGCATTTAAAGATAAAAGGAGTTAGCCGGCATCAGGATTTTGCCAAAGTAGGTTCTGCTTTATCAGAAAAGCATCACAGGCTTGACATGGAACTTATCTCAGAAATGGGAGCCAATGGAATTCGTCTGGCACACTACCAGCATTCCGAGTTTTTTTATGCTTTGTCAGATTCATTAGGAATGACCGTTTGGGCGGAAATACCTTTTGTAGGAAGCAATCAAGATGGATATTCGGATTCTGATGAATTTAGAAAAAACAGCAAGCAGCAACTTCAAGAATTAATTCGTCAGAACTTTAATCACCCATCCATATTATTCTGGGGAATATATAATGAAATTGGTATGGACAACGATCCGGTTTTAACAGCCATTATTGACGATCTACAAAAGCTCGCAAAAGTGGAAGACCCAACGCGAAAAACGGTAGGCGCATCTTTTGTGAGGCGAAGTGAAGATCCACTCCATAAAATTCCGGAAATGATTGCGTGGAATCAGTACTATGGTTGGTATTATACCAAACCACACAAACTGGGTGATTTTTTAGACCGAATTCACAAAGAAGAACCAGGCTATAAAATTGGAGTATCGGAATACGGAGCCGGAGGAAGTGTAATGCATCACGAAGAAAAAATTCGTAGGCCTTTCCCAATATTTCACGAATGGCACCCGGAAGAATACCAGACCACGGTGCACGAAGGAAATTGGAAGGTAATCAACGATCGGGATTATATATGGGGAAGTTATGTTTGGAATATGTTCGATTTCGGTTCCCATTTCAGACGCGAGGGCGATGCCATTGGAATGAACGATAAAGGAATGGTTTCTTACGACCGAAAAACAAAAAAGGATGTTTTCTTTTTCTACAAAGCAAATTGGAGTCCCAAACCTGTAATCCACTTGACAAATTCACGCTTCAAAATTCGTGAAAGAGATAAAATAAGAGTTAAGGTCTACTCCAATCTTAGTGATGTAGAGCTATTTGTAAACGGTAAGTCTGTAGGGACTAAAAGAGGTGAAAATGCCACCTTGGTTTGGGAAGATATAGAGCTTAAAGAAGGAAACAACAAGGTTAAAGCTGTTGGACAAAGAAATGGCAAAACATATACAGATACTGTGATCTGGATGTACGAAAAAAATCTGATCCTTAACGCTATGATTTACTTTTTCCGATGGTTTATAAAGATTTTTGTCGTCCTTTTACTCGCAGTGGCTTTCTGGATGGTACGTTTACTTGTAAAAAAACAAGTTCGATCACGAAAGAAAGTATTTGTAATTGTAATACTTGTTTTAGCAATACTGTTTTTATTGGCAATAGTGGTAGGACAAATTCTTGGTGCAGGCCTGGGTATAAACTTTTTTGAATATAGTTTGATTTAGATTATAAATCTAAACTCGGGTTTTTTATTACTCATAATAAAACCCTATAAATGTAGGGTTTGTTATCTGCTACGCATTTATAACCTCACTAGTATGCGTTTATAAGGCCTGCCGGTCTGACCTACTCCGATTCCCAATTTAAAAAACCCCCTTCCAGATCGTAAATCTTTTGAAAGCCAAAAGAGACCATCACCTGAGCGGCATAGAGGCTTCTCCTCCCCGACCGGCAGTAGACCAATAGCGTATCGGATTTTGAAAGGTTTTGAATTTCGGTTACAAAGGCCTCAGATTTAACATTGATGTTTTGTGCTCCTTCGATATGACCCTCCTCGTATTCCTCAGGTGTTCTGACATCGATAATTGTAAATCCTTTTTCAACCAAAGCTTGATATTGCGATTTTTCCAACACCTCTACTTTGGGTGGTTGGACGATCCAAAGAAGAACAAATAAAAATACCCGCATATTAAATCGTTATATATTTTAAAATTAGCCATAAAATTGGAATTCCCTCCACCCAAAAGCTGCTAAAATATTTCGATTGTTTTGCTTTTGATCTTAAAACAAATCCCATCAATAAGATGGCCATGCCAAAAACCAATAAAAAATTTGAAGAAATGGAATGGTATATTTCCAAAAAAACAAAAAGCAACAACAACAGTCCCCCCAACCATTGGGTTTTTTGAATCCCCCATTTTTGGGGCCAAGTCAACAGGTTGGGATCGTCTAATTTCAAGTCCCGAATTTCAAAAGGCAAGGTAGCCACCAATACAAAAAGATAACGCTGAAATCCATAAACCAACGAAAAATCGTTCAAGCTCTGTCCACTCAAAGATAGCGGTAAAAAAACAGTGGTCAGCACCCAACTCAATGCCACCAAATGAATTTTAAGTCCCTTAAATCCCCTAAAATTGAGCTTTAACCCCGGTAAAGGAAAACCGTACAACAATACCAATAAAAGTGTAAAAAAAAGAATAATCCAAGAGGAAGAGGGTAGGTAAAATCCTACGCCTACAAATAGAAAAATACCTAAAATAGCAAACCCCAATAAAAATCCAACCGCTCTGATCCTATGATCTACACCCTCAAAAAAAAACGTGTGAAACTTGATAAAATTATAGGCGAAAAAAGGAGCCGTGAAAAAAATCAATTGATGGTAGAAATGATGATTTATTCCAAAATCCAATGCGGTAATACTGGCGAGTGCAAAAACCGCCAAGCCCACATGAAAGTTGAATTTAATGTAGTTTTCAAAAAGTTTACTGATCCATGCCACCGGACAAAAGTATCTGTAAAGTGTTAATAAGTAGGATTTTTGTTCAAAAAAAATGGAGAAATGAATCAAAGAAGGCAAAAAAGATGGACATCTATCAACTAATTTTGTTTAAACCACTCAACATATGCAGTCAGATAAATTTGCATTTCGTCACATAGGTCCCAATGAAGAGGAAATTTCAAAAATGTTAACGGCTTTGGAAGTCGATTCAATCGAGGAGTTACTATCCCAAACCCTGCCCGAAGAAATCAGATTAAAGCAACCTCTTGCCTTGCGCGAAGGGATCACTGAATATCATTTTTTAAACGAACTAAGAGCACTTTCGGATGAAAATCAATTGTTTGAAACCTATATCGGTTTGGGTTACCATCCCACCGTAACCCCGGCAGTCATTCAACGTAATATTTTGGAAAACCCGGGTTGGTATACTGCTTATACTCCCTATCAGGCAGAAATTGCCCAAGGAAGGTTGGAAGCCCTTTTTAACTTTCAAAGTATGGTTTGCGACCTTACGGGAATGGAGTTGGCCAATGCATCACTTTTGGACGAAGCGACAGCAGTTGCAGAGGCAATGACCTTGGCTTATGCGGTGAGGGCGAAAGATCAAAAAAAAGCCGATGCAAATAAATTGTTTGTGTCTCAGGACATTCTTCCTCAGTCTCTGGCAGTTCTAAAAACCAGGGCAATTCCATTAGGGATTGAATTGGTTGTAGGAAAAGCCGAAAACACAGATTTTGATTCCTCTTTTTTTGCTGCCTTTTTTCAATATCCTGGTAAAGACGGCAACATTATTGATTTACCAGCCATGGTTGGAAAAGCAAAAACTTTTGACCTTAAAATCATCGTTGCAGCGGATTTATTGAGTTTGACCCTACTGGAGGCTCCCGGTACCTATGGGGTAGACGTGGTAGTAGGTACCACACAACGTTTTGGCATACCCCTGGGTTATGGAGGACCTCATGCAGCTTATTTTGCAACCAAAGAAGAGTATAAAAGAAACATTCCCGGACGCATCATCGGGCAAACCAAAGATCTGGACGACACTCCTGCGCTGAGGATGGCCCTTCAAACCCGTGAACAACACATCAAAAGAGATCGAGCCACCTCCAATATCTGTACTGCGCAGGTATTACTCGCCGTTATGGCAGGAATGTATGCCGTCTATCATGGCCCCAAAGGCCTCAAAAAAATCGCCAAAAGAATACATTTGAACGCTGCCAAACTCGAAAAAAAATTGGTAGATCTGGGACTCACTCAACTCAACGAGTTTTATTTTGATACCCTGAAAATCAAAATCAATGCGAATGCCGTTAAGACTGAGGCAGAAAAAAATGAAATCAATTTCCGCTACATCAATCAAGACACCGTTGGGATCGCCATCAATGAAACCACGGACGAAGTAGCCCTATTGAAAATATTGAATGTATTTGAAGCAGTATTACATCAAAAAAACATTACCGGAAAGGTGAAGGTCGAAAATCACCGTTATCCCATAGACCAGAAGAGAACCAGTAGTTATCTCACTCATAAGACATTTAATTCTTTCCATTCCGAGACGGCAATGATGCGCTACATCAAAAGCCTTGAACGTAAAGATCTGTCCTTAAATCACTCTATGATTTCATTAGGCTCATGTACAATGAAACTCAACGCCGCTGCTGAAATGTTGCCTTTGAGCTGGCCCAGATGGTCAAGCGTTCACCCTTTTGTTCCAACAGAACAGGCCAAAGGCTATCACAAAATGCTTCATCGTTTGGAAAATCAGCTCAGTGAAATTACGGGCTTCCACGCTACCTCCTTGCAACCCAACTCCGGTGCCCAAGGGGAATATTCAGGACTGATGGTCATCAGAGCTTATCACGAGTCCAGAAATGAGTCCCACCGAAATATTTGTTTGATTCCCTCCTCTGCTCACGGAACCAATCCCGCCTCGGCCGTAATGGCAGGGATGAAAGTAGTGGTCGTCAAAACCGATGAATTAGGAAATATTGATTGGAAAGATTTTTCAGAGAAAACAGACGAGCATCGCGATCATTTGGCAGCACTGATGATCACCTATCCTTCCACCCACGGTGTTTTTGAAGCAAACATAAAGAACATTACCGGAAAGATCCACCAATATGGAGGACAGGTCTATATGGATGGTGCCAATATGAACGCACAGGTGGGACTGACCAGTCCTGCTGAAATAGGCGCAGACGTATGCCACCTGAATTTGCATAAGACATTTGCCATTCCTCACGGAGGCGGGGGTCCAGGCGTGGGCCCCATTTGCGTGGCAGCTCATCTTGCGGCTTTTCTACCCCAGCATCCCTTGGTAGATACGGGGGGAAGCGCATCAAAAGATACTGTTTCGGCAGCTCCTTGGGGATCAGCCCTGGCCTGTTTGATCTCCTATGGATATATCGAAATGTTGGGAGGCAGTGGATTGAAAAAAGCTACAGAAATGGCCATTCTCAATGCCAACTACATCAGCAAACGTCTTGAGGGAGCATATGATATTTTGTACGCCGGTGAGCGAGGAAGAACAGCTCATGAATTGATTATCGACTGTCGCCCCTTTAAGAAATATGATATCGAGGTTACAGACATCGCCAAACGACTGATGGATTATGGATTTCATGCGCCTACCGTTTCATTTCCCGTTGCCGGTACGATGATGATCGAACCCACAGAAAGTGAAAACCTTGAAGAAATTGACCGATTCTGTGAGGCCATGATCTCCATCAGAATGGAGATTGACTCTGGAGATCAGGCCGGAATCGCACTGCTAAAAAATGCACCACATACTCTTGGCATGCTCACTGCGGACGATTGGAATTTCCCGTATACCAGACAAAGGGCGGCTTATCCTTTGGCTTTTGTGATGGATAACAAATTCTGGCCTTCAGTAAGAAGAGTCGATGAAGCCTTTGGAGATCGTAATTTAATATGTAGCTGTACCTCAATAAAAGATTATGTAAAGGCTTGATTCTTATGGGTTTTATGACTTTTTTCATTAATACTCTACTCATATCTTAGCGTTTGGGCATCATACACTTTTAACAACATTTATCGATTATCCTCAATAAAAAAGTACTATTGTATTATTGTTATGAGTCACATTATTACAGGTAGCGGTTGTTGTGTACCCAGTATTGTTCAAAAAAACAAGGCTTTTTTAGATCACTCTTTTTTGGACAACCAGGGAACTAAATTCGATTTGGACAACCAAACCATCATTGATAAATTCAACTCCATCACCGGAATTGAAGAGCGAAAATACATTCCTTCAGAATTGAAAACTTCGGACATTGCCCACCTTGCGGCCCAAAAAGCCATTGAGGATGCCAATGTTGATCCCGAAACCTTGGATTATATTATTGTTGCCCATAATTTTGGTGACATTGCTGAAGACAGTAAACAAATCGATAACCTGCCCAGTTTAGCATCAAGGGTAAAGGCCAAACTAAAAATTCAAAATCCAAAATGTGTCGCTTATGATATTTTGTTTGGATGTCCGGGATGGGTGGAAGCCATGATCCAAGCCCATGCCTATATCAAGGCAGGAATGGCTAAAAAGTGCTTGGTCATAGGTGCCGATGCACTTTCCAGAGTAATTGATATTTACGATCGCGATTCTATGATCTATGCCGATGGAGCAGGTGCCACCATCTTGGAGGAATCTGCAGAAGTTGGTGGGATTTTATCACACAGTACCTTGACCTTTACCGCTAATAACGAGGCCGATTTCATTTTTTATGGCAAATCCTATAACAGTAAAGTAATAAACGGTGATAAATTTATCAAAATGCAAGGGAGAAAGGTCTATGAATTTGCCTTGAACAACGTTCCTATCGCCATGAAACAATGCCTCGATCAGGCAAATATAGCTATTGATGATCTTAAGAAAATATTCATCCACCAAGCCAATAAAAAAATGGATGAAGCCATCGTAAAAAGATTTTACAGACTTTACAAGAAACCCATGCCAAAGGATATTCTCCCCATGAATATTGAGGAATTTGGCAACAGCTCAGTAGCGACCGTTCCAACCCTTTTTGATTTAGTCCTCAAACAAAACTACAAGGGGCATTCATTGAAAAAAGGGGATGTCATTCTTTTTGCCAGTGTGGGGGCAGGAATGAATATCAATGCCATTACCTATCAAAATTAAACTTTACCAGATAAGCAAACCCTGTAATTCTATGGGTTAATTGTGTAAATTTGTCTTGATGCTTATACTCCAAGATATCGGTGCCTACTTTATAATGCTCTCCAAAGTATTCAAGCGCTTTACCCGGTGGAGTGTGATGAAAGAGCTCATCATCAGAGAAATAGATTCCCTCATCGTTGGATCGATTGGAATTGTTTCTTTCATCTCATTTTTTGTGGGGGGAGTAGTGGCCATTCAAACAGCATTGAACCTCAACAATCCTCTTTTACCAAAAAATCTAATAGGTTTTGCAACCCGTCAATCAGTAATATTGGAGTTTGCCCCCACTTTTATATCGGTAATCATGGCGGGGAAAGTAGGCTCATTCATTACTTCAAGCTTAGGGACCATGAGGGTCACAGAGCAAATCGATGCCCTGCAAGTCATGGGGATCAACACATACAACTATTTGATTTTTCCTAAAATCGTGGCCATGCTGTTTTACCCCTTTGTAATTACCATTTCTATGTTTTTGGGAATTTTTGGGGGTTATATTGCCTCCATTTATGGGGGCTTTTGCTCCAGTGCCGACTTTATAGAGGGAATTCAATTGGAATTCATCCCCTATCATGTAATGTACGCTTTTGTAAAGACCGGTTTTTTCGCTTTCATACTGGCTACTGTACCTTCATACCATGGCTACTTCCTCAAAGGAGGAGCCTTGGAAGTTGGAAAAGCCAGTACCACCTCCTTTGTCTGGACCAGTGTGCTAATCATTGTGACCAATTATATCATAACCCAATTATTGCTTGCCTAATGATCGTTGTAGAAAAACTTTGTAAGTCATTTGGTGGGAACCGTATCTTAAAGGACATTTCTACCCAATTTGAAAAAGGAAAAACCAATCTCATTATTGGTCAAAGCGGTTCTGGAAAAACAGTTTTACTCAAGTGTATCTTGGGATTATATGATATAGACAGTGGTAATATTTTTTTCGAAAACCGTTCCCTTCAAAAAATGGATGTCAAAAAAAGAAGTATTTTAAGACAAGAAATGGGGATGGTTTTTCAGGGCAGTGCCTTATTCGATTCCATGACTGTAGAGGAAAACATCATGTTCCCCATGCGTATGTTAACCCAAAAAAGCCATGAAGAAATGCTCTCAAGAGCCAATGAGGTTATCAACCGAGTTAACTTGGTTAACGCCAATAAAAAGCTTCCCTCTGAGATTTCTGGAGGGATGCAAAAAAGGGTAGCCATCGCAAGAGCTGTTGTAATGAATCCCAAGTACCTCTTTTGTGACGAACCCAATTCGGGGCTAGATCCCAAAACCTCCACTTTGATCGACAACCTGATTCAGGAGATCACAAAGGAATATCAAATAACCACCATCATAAACACCCATGATATGAACTCGGTTATGGAAATCGGCGAAAAGGTACTATTCTTAGAGGATGGTCGTAAAGGCTGGGAAGGATCCAATCGAGAAGTCTTTAAAACTGAGAACGAAAGTGTCGGAAATTTTATCTATTCCTCCAACCTATTTAAAAAAGTCCGAAAAGTATATCAGGAGGAAAATTAATCTTCCTTTTGATTAAATTCCTTCAAGGCATCAACAGAAATATCTTTTACTTCTTGATTTTTATCCATTGGGCAGATCATCAACACATCCTCGGTATCGACAATAATAAAATCCTCAAGTCCTGAGATGACAACCTTTTTGTTGGAATTAGTTTTGATCAAATTGCGGGCAGACGAATCGGAATACAATTTGGCATTGACTACAGCATTTTTTTTAGTGTCTTTGGGTTGACGATTGTAAACTGATTTCCAACTGCCCAAATCATCCCAGTCAAAACGAGCAGGGATCAGGTAGATATGATTTGATTTTTCCATCAAGGCATAGTCGACCGAAATATTTTCAGCCAAGGGATAGTTTTTTGCAATAAATTCTTGTTCAGATTCAGTATTAAAGTGATCATTTCCCTTATAGAACAAATCATAAAGAACAGGTGCATGTGTTTTGAAGCCTTCTAAAACAGCGGTGGCAGACCATACAAATATTCCGGAATTCCAAAAATAATTTTTAGCATCGATAAAACTTTGTGCAGTAACTGAATCAGGTTTTTCGGTAAAGCCTATCACCTTTTTTAAGTCGGAATCTTTTTGTTCTTTTTCTACCGCCACATAACCAAATCCTGAGGCGGGGAAATCGGGATGAATACCAAAAGTAATTAGATTTTTTTCGTCTGCATGATCTAATGCCAATTTTATGTCCTGTTCGAAAAGCTTTTCATCCACAATAACATGATCACTTGGACAGATCACGATCTTAGCATCGGTATCAATCTTTTTTATTTTCAAACTCGCCATCAATATGCATGGGGCTGTATTACGGCGATCAGGCTCACAAATGACCTGAGCGGGTGACAATTTATCTCCTAATTGATCTAAAATAATTTTTTGATAACGCGTTTGGGTTACGATAAAGATATTGTTGGAGCGAATAAAATTTTCCAATCGCCCAAAGGTACTTTGAATCATGGAAATTCCATCTCCGGTCATGTCATGGAATTGCTTAGGGAAATCAGGTGTGCTTGAGGGCCAAAATCGAGAACCAATCCCACCGGCCATTATGATTGCAAAGTAATTTTTAGACATTTTATTCTATTTTGATTACTTGTGCGTGGGGACTAAAAAGGTAGAGTCTTTTTCCATTTACTTCCCTACACTCATATCTTTTGGTTCTTTTTTTTCCTCTGATAAATCTTCTTCCATTGTGGATTTCAAAAACTGATCCGTCTTCTAATTCAAAAATATAGTTTTTTTTATTCTCAGGGTCAAATTTATTCAGTACTAGTGTCAATTTAGTATCAGTCTCAGAAGAAGCCTTGGGATTCCTAAAATGTAACTGTAAAATTTTTAGTAATTCCTTTGGAAAAATTTCAGGTATAAGAAAGGGTAACATAATTTTTCTATAAGTGTGTTTCCATTCCTTTCCATGAGGTTTGATGCCCACACCAAAATCTTTGTAAGTGATCAAATGAGCAATTTCATGCACTGTAGTGATCAAAAATCTATAGGGATTAGGCATCTCATTAACAGTAATCTGGTGTCCTCCTTTGGGCAAGGCTCTAAAATCTCCGTGTTTGGTGAGCCGCTCTCGTGTAACGACCATGTTTACTTGCCAATGGACAAGATATTTTGAAAGCAAGGGAATCGAAGCTGTAGGTACAAAATTTTCAATATTACTCAACGGATCCCTCATCTTAACTATGGTGTTGATGAGGAAACAGGCAACACCTTTCCGTTGTAAAACTGATTTCCGTTAAATGCGAAATTAATGATATGATCTGCCATTTGTGCCGCAGTGACAGGGGCTTGATAACCCGGAAAAGCTTCCTCCAACATTTCTGTTTGTACAGCACCCAAAGCCAGTGCATTAAACGAAGGGCCGATTTCTTTGAACTCCTCCGCCAAAAGCTCAGTAAGAATGATCAAAGCTCCTTTACTACTGCTGTAGGCTGACAAGCCAGGGAACTTCGCGCTTCCTTGAACACCCCCCATACTGCTAATATTGAGAACATGACCATTGGGGTTCATAATGGGTAAAATCAATCTAGTTAGGCTTGCTACTGCAAAAATATTGACCTTAAAAACGGCTTCAAACTCTGAGGAAGAAATTTCCATAAATGGTTTATTGATCAAGCTTCCTGCATTGTTAATCAGTACATCAACACTTTTAAAAGAGTTGGTGATTTGTTTTACAAAATCAACTACTTCCAATTCATTGGAAAGGTCTACCGAAAAAGGATGAAGATTGGGAATTCCCATTAGTGGCAATATATTTCTGGAAAGGGCAACAACTTTATGACCGTTGGCAGCGGCTTGTTTACAAATTTCAAAGCCCACTCCTCTACTGGCACCTGTAACAACAAGGGTTTTCATTCGCTTTAATTTTATTAGTAGGTCTAAGATTACTTAGGAGACTAAAAGTCGAATGGGGTTTTCGATGTATAGCCTAATTGATTGTAAAAACTGTGCTCCTGTAGCGCCATCAACCGTTCTGTGATCACAAGCCAATGTGAGCTTCATGGTATTCCCAACGACAACCTCATTTTCTCTCACTACGGGTTTTTTATCTATGGCTCCTACAGAAAGAATGGCTGAGTTGGGTTGATTGATGATGGAGGTAAACTCTTGTATGCCAAACATTCCTAAATTGGAAACGGTAAAGGTGCTCCCATCCATTTCGGCAGGCGTCAATTTTTTGTCTCTGGCCCTAAGGGCATAGTCTTTAACGGTTACTCCAATTTGTCTCAAATCCATTTCGTCAGTAAATTTGAGCACAGGAACCACAAGACCATCCTCGACTGCAACCGCTACCCCGAGATGCACATGATGATTTTGAATAATTTTATCATCAAACCACTGAGAATTGACCTGAGGGTGTTCTTTCAAAGCCAAAGCCACGGCTTTGAGAACAATATCATTAAAAGAAATTTTGGTGTCGGGGAGGGTGTTGAATTGTTGCCTGAACGCAATGGCATTATCCATATTTAACTCTACCCCTAAGTAATAATGAGGAGCAGAAAATTTGGAAGAGGATAATCTTTTGGCAATGGCCTTTCTCATGGAACTGTTGGCCAATTCAGTTGTGCTTTCCACTCCTGTGGATGAGGAGGCAGTGATATATCCTCCCGCTGATGCTTTGTAATTTTCAATATCGCGTTTGATGATTCTTCCACCATCTCCGGACCCTTTTACTTGATCGAGACTGATCCCTTTTTCCTGAGCTAATTTTTTCGCCAGAGGAGAGGCGATCAATCTACCATTATGTTTTACATCGGCGACCACCGGAGACTGAGTAACTTCAGGAGTTGGTTTCGGAGGAGGTTTTTGTTCGGTTACTGCAGGTGCAAGGACTTCAACCTTGGTTTCCTTCGGTTTACTTACCGTGGTATTATTGGCGATTATGGCCGATTTTACTGCTTCGATATCTGTACCTTCTTTTCCTATGGCAGCCAAAATTGAATCTACAACAGCCGATTGACCCTCCTCAAGACCAATATAAAGCAAAGTTCCCGAATAAAAAGATTCAAACTCCATAGTAGCTTTGTCGGTTTCTATCTCTGCCAAAATATCACCTTCATTTACTGGATCACCTACTTTTTTATTCCATTTCGCAACGGTACCCTCCTCCATTGTATCACTCAAACGTGGCATAGTAATGACCTGGACACCCTCGGGCATGGCAGTTTTTTCTTCATTAGATTCGGTAGCTTCAGTTTGAGGCTCAGTAAATTTTGGCGTTTGGGACGATTCATCTGTTTGAGCAGTCGAAGCGGAAGTACCTCCGATTATGTGATCAATGTCTTCTCCTTTATCTCCAATAATGGCTAAAAGTGAATCTACAGGGGCTGTCCCTCCTTCTTCTATTCCTATATGAAGCAGTTCCCCCTCTTGGAAAGCCTCGAATTCCATAGTGGCTTTGTCCGTCTCAATCTCAGCAAGAATATCCCCTTCTTTGACCATATCACCAACTTTCTTGTACCATTTGGCTACCGTGCCCTCCTCCATTGTATCACTCAAACGGGGCATGTTTATCAATTCCGCCATTTTAGTCTAATTTATGCTTTATAAAAGGATAATCTTCTTGCTCGTATACAGCATCATACATAACAGATTTTTGAGGATAATCAGATGCTTCAGCGAATTTTTCACAATCAACGACCGCTGCCTTGACCTTGGCATCAATCTCGTCCAACCGTTTTTGAGTTGCATACTTGTTTTTTAAGATAATTTCTTTGACTTGGGTAATGGGATCAATTTTTCTGTATTCCTCAACCTCTTCTTTAGTTCTGTATTTTTGAGCATCAGACATGGAGTGTCCTCTGTATCGGTATGTCTTCATCTCCAGAAAAGAAGGTCCTTTCCCGGCTCTGGCATGATTAATGGCTTTGTCTAAGCCTTTGGCCACAGCAACAGGATCCATTCCGTCGACAGGGCCACAGGGCATTTCATATCCTAAACCTAATTTCCATATCTCTTGATGAGAAGCAGTTCTAGCAACTGAGGTTCCCATAGCATATCCGTTGTTTTCTACTACAAAAACCACAGGTAATTTCCATAAAGTGGCGAGATTGAGGGTTTCGTGGAGCGAACCTTGTCTGACAGCTCCGTCACCCATAAAACAAAGTGTAACATTGTCTCTGTTAAAATATTTATCTCCAAAGGCCATCCCCGCACCCAATGGGATTTGTCCCCCTACAATGCCATGTCCACCGTGAAATTTATGCTCTTTAGAAAAAATATGCATAGATCCTCCCAGTCCCATCGAGGTACCTGTAGACTTTCCAAAAAGCTCTGCCATCACCCGCTTGGGATCTACCCCCATACCTATTGGTTGTACATGATTTCTGTAGGCAGTGATCATCCTGTCCTTTCCCAATTCCATAACGTGAAGTGCTCCAGCCAATATGGCCTCTTGACCATTATAAAGATGGAGGAATCCCCTAACTTTTTGTTGGATGTATACAGCAGCTAATTTATCTTCAAACTTCCGCCAAAAGAACATATCCTCATACCATTTGAGATAGGTAGCCTTAGTTATTTTTTTCATCAAAAAGAAGCGATTATCAAATTCAAATTATTTTCAAAATTACTGAATTATGTCCTTTTGATAAAA
>JBMTKF010000005.1:0-113768 GCA_049439205.1 Flavobacteriaceae bacterium
ATGAAAAGGGAAAGATTAAGATCAAAAAAATTGAGGACAATACTGCTGCCAGCGTAGAAATCATCATTCACTTACCCAATGGAATTTCACCAGATAAGACCATTGATGCACTGTATGCGTTTACGGACTGCGAAAGTTCCATTTCTCCTTTGGGCTGTGTAATCATTGAAAATAAACCCCATTTTATAGGGGTTAGTGAAATGTTAACCCTTTCAACAGATCATACGGTTACTCTCCTCAAAAAAGAGCTGGAGGTGCAGTTAAATGAGTTGGAAAACCAGTGGCACCATGCTTCTTTGGAGCGTATTTTTATCGAAAACAGAATTTATCGAGATATTGAGGAGGAAAATACCTGGGACGGGGTCTTGGAAGCTATTCGAAAAGGACTCGAACCTCACATTTCGATTCTTAAAAGAGCTGTAGTGAAGGAGGATCTTGTCAAATTAACAGAAATTAGGATCAAACGCATATCTAAATTTGACATTGACAAGTCCCTTCAGAAAATAGAAGCTTTAGAAGGAGATATTGCGGAAGTAAAAAACCATCTGGCTCATCTGGTTGATTATGCCATCAATTATTTTAAACATCTTATCAAAACCTATGGTAAAGGCAGGGAGCGTAAATCTGAAATAAGGATTTTTGATGATGTCGATGCTAAAAAGGTGGTGGTAAGAAACCAGAAATTATATCTCAATCGTGAAGAAGGTTTTATTGGAACCTCGCTAAGAAAAGATGAGTACTTATGTGACTGTTCAGACATTGACGATGTAATAATCTTTAATAAAGATGGAAAAATGCGTGTGGTGAGGGTAGACAGTAAGGTATTTGTCGGTAAAGATGTCATCCATGCAGCTATTTTTAAGAAAAATGATACCCGAACGATCTACAACATGATATACAAAGATGGCAAAAAAGGAAGCTCTTTCATCAAAAGGTTTGCCGTTAAAGGGATCACTCGTGATAAAGTGTACGAAATGACCCAGGGGACTCCGGGCTCTATCGTTTTGTATTTCACTTCAAATCCTAATGGAGAAGCAGAGGTGGTAAACATTCTCTTGAGAAATACAGGAAACATCAAGAAGCTAAAATGGGAGTTGGATTTTGCTGACCTACAAATTAAAGGTAGGGGAGTAAGAGGTAATACCGTAACCAAGTATAATATCCTAAGGGTGGAACTGAAAGAGAAAGGAATATCTACCCTAAAACCCAGAAAAATTTGGTTTGACCAAACTGTCAAAAGACTCAATACTGATGAAAGAGGAGAATTGTTGGGTGAATTTAAGGGGGAGGACAAGATATTGCTTATTAATAAAGAAGGAGATGCAAAGGTGGTGATTCCGGAACTATCATTACACTTTGATGAACAATTAATCCATATTGAAAGGTGGAAGCCCAATAAACCAATAACAGCGGTTTATTTTGATGAAGAAAAACAACGCTATTTTATCAAGAGATTCCTCATTGAAAGTGAATCTAGGGAGGACCGATTCATAAAACCCGGAGGAGAATTGATATTCCTCAACACGGATTGGCGTCCTTTAATTAAAGTCAATTTCGTTAAACCAAGAGATAAAGATCCTATTCCACCATTGGAAATAAATGCTGAGGAATTTATCGCCATTAAAGGTTTCAAAGCTCTTGGGAATCAGTTAACTCAGAAAAAAATCAAAAATATAGAGCTTAAGGAAGCCTTACCTTATGATGATCATGATGAAAAATCTTTAGAAGAAATTGAAGTCAATGATCAAGAGGAGCTTAGCCCAAAAGATGATTCACAAATCAAACTGAGTTTCTAATCTTATTAGTTTCCCTTCCATTTTTATTTCAGTGAATTCAAAATCATACAAAACAAAATGAAAATCACAGATAACACTTAGTTATGGAGGTAATTTTCGACCCAATATTTGGGCATGAGACAAATGAGCAGCTTCGTTAAACCAGATATACGCTCAATAAAAAAATCCCAACATTTTAAAAAAAGTATAATGGTTTGTTAAATTTCCTACCGGTTGTTTTAAATTACATAATGATAAAGGTCGAAATTAATAAGGTAATTCCTATTAATAATCAGATCCCAATTGATTTTCTGATACACGGAAGGTGGTTTCCCAGCTATAACCGATACAGAAAAAATATTCTCAATACTTAAAGCGATTTCTAATTAAGGAGGTTTCTACAGGGTAAACAAATTTCGGTAGTAAAGAATGATTCAATAATCTATTTGATTTTCTTAATGGTACCCCTTTGCTTGTTGTTCGATTTACCAACTAAGGAATATTCAAATGTATAAGAATTCCCTTCAGTTGAGAGAATTTTGATTTGGACTGGACGCTTGTCTTGGTTTGATTTAGGATTGAGTTTAGTTAAAATACATTCACAATCGTTTACCCATTTAATACGAGCAGAGTCCACCACTCCTTCATATGTTTCAATTTCTAAATCTTTTGTTCTTAAGAAACGAGAAGTTTTGATCTCACCGTTAATAAGTGTAGTGAATTCAAATGAACCGGTGTGAAATTTTATACAATCTCTGGATACAGAATAACAGGAATAAATAAATAATATCCCAACACAGAACAATTGGAGACAGTTATTTTTTGGGCATAAATCTTTCAAAACTTCCATCATCGTAAAAGTAAATGATTTCTCTGGGAGATAGCTTTTCTTTGGATGATTTTGATTGATCATTTTGAACAAAAATTTCTTCAGAAGATAGAGACTCAAAAGAGGAGGATTGTGATTTATCTCCATCAAAATCATCAGGTTTGAACGTTTTTTTTTTGTTTTTGGTTAGAACAGGAGTAGAGGTGCCTAGTATTAGCCATTCCAAACCAACTTCATCAAATGCTTCATAAATCTTCATCAAAAATTCTAAACTTGGTTTATTTCTACCTGAAAGAATGTGAGACATAGCAGAACGCTGCACACCAATTTTTGATGCAAAACCAGCTGATGATAGCTGATGATTACTTCTTATTTCTTCTATTCGTTGAATAAGTGTGGTCGAGTTTAACATTGTAAACAATTAAAAATTTAATACTAATATATTAAAAATTTTAAACTTAATTAATATTAAATATCTATTTAAAAATGAAATATATACTTCAAATAAAATTCATAAATTACTGATAATAAGTATTTTAATATAATAAAAAATTATTTTTTATGTAATTGTTTACAAATCTATACAGATGATACTTTTTATGTATAAAATTGTGAATTTAATAAGTATAAGATTGTAAACTTTGACTTGTTTACATTTGTAAAACATTTATTTATATGATTTCAAATAATCGTTATTTATCTCCACAAAAATGGGATTTAAAAATAAAGTCTTTGAAGTTTAGACTTTTTACAACCATTGTAGGTTACTCCGTTTTAAACCAGCCTATATACGCTTATAATTTGGGAAAGGGTCCTAAAAAAATTCTCATATGGTCTCAAATGCATGGAAATGAATCTACAACCACGCGAGCATTATTGGATTTATTTGAATATTTACATACCAAAGATGGATCTAGACTTTTAAAAGGTTTGACACTTATGATCATTCCTCAACTTAATCCAGATGGTGCATTGAACTATACTCGTTTCAACGCTAATAATGTTGACCTCAATCGCGATGCCATGAATTTAACACAACCCGAAACTATTGCTTTAATAAATGTATTTAATGCCTTTTTACCTGATTTTTGTTTTAATCTTCATGAACAAAGAAGCATCTTTTCTGCTGGAAAAATGGGGAGGCCTGCAACAATATCCTTTTTATCTCCTGCTTCTGATGTTCAAAGAAATCTTACACCTGCTCGCATTACAGCCATGCAATTGATCGGACATGTAAACAAAGAATTACAAAAACTCATTCCTAATCAGATTGGTCGCTATGACGATACTTTTAACCCTAATTGTATTGGAGATCATTTTATTTCATTAGGAGTGCCAACTCTTTTGTTTGAGGCAGGACATAATAATTTGGATTATGATCGAAACTTCACCAAAACAATGATTTTTAATGCCCTATTAATTGCTTTGAATGCCATCGAGAATGATGATTTTTTGAATTACACTACTTCTGCATATGATGAAATCCCTGAAAATCAAAAAGATTATGTTGATATCATTGTTAAAAATATTGACATTAGAACAGATTCTGGATTTTTTAAGAATCAAGAGTTGGGGTTGCTTTATAAGGAAGAAAAAAAGAATGAAAGTGTTTTATTCAGACCTTTTTGCCACTGTTTTTCAAAAAAAATAGACCTTTTGGCACACAAGATTTTAGATGCCAAAGAAAATCTAAAAGCCAATGAGATAAAATTTATTATTGGAAAAACTATTAATATCTTCTAAAAAAGTGGTTTTTAGTGAATAAATTGTAGTTAAGGTTATTATTTATTAAATATTTTTTAAATTTTTTGTGTAATTTTGCAAAAAACTAACAATTATGAATAAGGTTAAATTAGATGAAGTCGATCATCAAATTTTGGATATTCTCATAGACAATACACGCGTTCCTTTTACGGATATTTCTAAGCGATTGCTTATTTCAGCGGGTACTGTACATGTAAGGGTAAAAAAAATGGAAGAAGCCGGAATTATAAAAGGTTCGTCTCTTAATCTAGACTATGTAAAATTGGGTTATTCTTTTATCGCATACATTGGGATTTTCTTAGAGAAGACTAAAATCATCGGTGATGTAATTAAAAGCTTAAACGACATCCCTTTTGTCACAGTTGCTCACATCACAACGGGTAAGTTCAATATTTTTTGTAAAGTAAGAGCTCATGACACCAAGCATGCCAAAGAAATTATCTTTATGATCGATGATATTGACGGTGTTTCCAGAACAGAAACTATGATTTCTCTTGAAGAAAGTATCAATGATAAAAAAAGGTTAATGCATAGAATTTTTAATGAATTATAAATCTTATATACACTGATAATACCTGATGGCCCGAAAACCTAAAATCGAAAGATTTAACGAGAGTGTACTCTCAAAATTTCAAATTTACAACAGTCTTTTTCTTACCCTTCCCTTTGATACCATCAGGAACACATCTGTTTTGATTCCGCTTTTCACAGATCACTGCAAAAATGGTTACGATCAAAAATTAGATCCTCGTGAAATCACCTCTACTTTTTTTAGTAGATATCTTCCTGAATACGATCAAAAAGAACAGATAGATCTGCTTTTTCGTTTTATACAATACATTGAACGTCAGGTCGTTCTCTTTGATGCCATTGAAGATGCTGCTTTTGGGTACGTAAATAATATGCATGGCAGGGGTACCATTCGTCACATTAAAGAAGAAGCCTCTGAAAACTTTAAAATTGATCAACTCAAAGATTATCTTAATCGATATAAAGTCAGAATTGTACTAACAGCCCATCCCACACAATTTTATCCAGGGAGTGTACTTGGTATTATCAACGATCTCTCTAAAGCTATAGATGCTGGTGAGCTTGAAAAGGTCAAGCTATTGCTTACCCAATTGGGAAAAACTAAATTTTACAAAAAAACAAAACCATCCCCATTCGATGAGGCAATTAGTTTAATTTGGTACCTAGAAAATGTATTTTATTATTCTGCCAGTACCATTTTTACCTATATTAAGAGTCATATTTTCAATAAAGCCAATATGGAGAATCCAATTTTTGATTTTGGATTCTGGCCAGGAGGTGACCGCGATGGAAACCCCTATGTTACCCCTGAAATAACGCTTAAAACTGCGGAAAGTCTGAAGTTTTCAATTCTAAGGAATTATTTCAGAGATATAAGGAAAATGAAACGCAGCCTTACATTTAATGGTATAGAAGAGAAACTTGATGCACTTGAAAGCGATTTATATGCAACTTTGTTTTCCAAGAATGAGCCTGATTATTTCAATTTAGATTATTTCAAAAAAACATTAGATGAAATACATAATATAATAATCAATCAAACCGATGGTCTTTATGAATCTTTGGTTTTGGACCTTAAACACAAGGTTAAAATTTTTGGTTTTCACTTTGCAAGTCTTGATATTAGGCAGGATTCCAGAATTCACAAACAAGTTTTTGATGAAATTTTTTCTCATTCCGAAATAAGGAAATATATCGAAGGGTTACCTGAAAACTTTGACACTTTAAAAACTCCTGAAAGACATCAAGTTCTGACCACAATCAAAGGAGATGTGCCTTCTGAAATTTTCCAGACCACCATAACAAAAGAAACATTGGATAGTATTCGTGCTATGCGGGTAATTCAAAAGCGTAATGGTGAAAGAGGGTGTAATCGATATATCATTAGTAATTGTCAGACGATTGATAATATCTTGGAGTTGTTTGCCATGCACAGAATATGTAATTGGGATCAACCCACAGTCGATATCATTCCACTTTTTGAGACCATTCCAGATTTGAGGGTTTGTAAGAAAATAATGCAGAGCCTCTATGAAAATGTACAATACCGAAATCATTTGGCTTCCCGCGGGAACAAACAGACTGTCATGTTAGGTTTTTCCGATGGTACAAAAGACGGAGGATATTTTATGGCCAATTGGAGTATTTACAAAGCCAAAGAGGATTTAACCGCCTTGTCCAATCAGTATGGTATTAGTGTTGCTTTTTTTGATGGTAGAGGAGGCCCTCCTGCCAGAGGGGGGGGGAACACTCACGAATTTTACGCTTCAATGGGTAAAAAAATTCAAACGGACGATATTCAACTCACTATTCAGGGTCAAACAATTAGTTCCAATTTCGGCACCAAAGATTCTTGCCAATATAATCTTGAACAATTACTTAGTTCAGGGATTCAAAACCAGGTATTCAATTCAGAAAAAAATGTTCTCTCTGATGAAGATCGGAAAACCATGAACCTGCTGGCAGATAAAAGTCACAGAGTTTATCAAGATTTTAAATCACATCCGGAGTTTATCGCTTATCTGGAGGAGATGACTACTCTAAAATATTATGCCAAGGCAAATATCGGAAGTAGACCCTCCAAGAGAGGAAATTCCAAAAAACTTCAATTTTCAGATTTGAGAGCTATCCCATTTGTGGGAAGTTGGAGTCAATCCAAACAAAATGTCCCAGGATTCTTCGGTGTAGGTAGCGCACTTAAATCCTTTGAGGATAATAAGCATTTTGATAAGGTAACCCAACTATATCAACGGTCTTCTTTCTTTAGGACCTTGATTGCAAACAGTATGATGAGTTTGACTAAATCATTCTTTGGCCTTACTGCTTATATGCAGAACGATAAACGATTTGGAGATTTTTGGAATTTGATTCACAATGAATTTATGTTAACAAAAGAAATGATTTTAAAGTTGACAGAATTCGAAGAGTTGATGGAAAATGAACCTGCAGTTAAAGCCTCCATCAAGGTAAGAGAAGAGATTGTCCAACCTCTTTTGACCATTCAGCAGGCTGCCCTGATGACTATACAGGAAGCCAAGAAATCTGGGGATATGGATGAAGAAACAATAGAGTTATTCGAAAAAATGGTTACACGCTCCTTGTTTGGAAACATTAATGCCAGTAGAAACTCTGCTTAATCCTGTTGGTAAAATTTAAATGCATCCAAAATATTTTCAGATGAAACTTCAACATCGATAATTGATTTTCCCAGTGCATTAATTAATACAAATTTTACTTTGCCATGACTGTTTTTTTTGTCGAATTTCAATAAATCTGTAATGGCGTTTAAATCATTTTTGGAAAAACTTACTTTTTGAAAAATTCCAAGAAATACATTTTTGATCTTTTGTGCTACATTTGGCTTGAGTCCACAAAGTTGTGTAGATAAATATGCTTCGGTAATCATTCCTATGGCGATGGCTTCTCCGTGCAGAAGGGTTGTTTTTTTTACATTGTTTAAGAAATGGGTTTCAATGGCATGACCAAGTGTATGGCCAAAATTGAGGATTTTCCTCAAATTTGATTCATAAAGGTCTTGTGTTACAATCGAATTTTTAATTGAAATAGAATGATGAATATAATCTTCAATATTCTTATCATTAAGGGGTTTGTATTTCGAAAGTTTTTCAAAATAATTCTTATCTCTGATGATACCATGTTTCAACATTTCGCTGTATCCACTTTTGTACTCTTTTTCCGGTAGGGTATTCAAATACTGAGTATCGATAAGTACCATCTTAGGATGAATAATGATCCCGATTTGGTTTTTTAACCCTCCTAAATCTACACCGGTTTTTCCACCTACTGAGGCATCCACCATCGACAAAAGGGTGGTAGGGACATTTACAAAATCGATCCCCCTTTTGAAAGCTGCGGCAACAAACCCTCCTAAATCTGTTACCACCCCTCCTCCTAAATTGATCAGAAGACTTTTACGATCAGCACCTAAATCAGAAAGTTGTTGCCAAACCTCTTGACATGTTTTTAGGTGTTTGTTTTTTTCTCCAGCTTTAATTTTTATTAAAGCAGTATCCTCCAATTCAGGGAAATGTTTCAAAAATAGAGGAAGGCAGTCTACTTTAGTATGTGTGTCTACAAGAAAAAAAATGGATGAGTAGGACCCTTTTTTTATTAATGAATGAAGAGAGGAATAGGCTTCATCAGAAAAAAAAACCTTGTAACCCTCTCCATTAATTAATGAAATCGCCTTTTTCATCTGTTTCGATCATGTATGTTGATCTTCGCGAATGTTAATCATATTGCTAAATAAAGCTATTTACCATCCTTAAAACCAACTGTTTTTCGCTTGTAAAATTAAAACATTAGATCGAATTGGGGATACAATTTTCTTATTTGCTTTGGTAATCAAGTTTAATGACTTCAATGGTCTTTTCACAATTCTCAACCTCCAAAGAAATGGGTTTTTTTTCCCAATAGCCATTGATGAAATATGTTTTACAACTGTCTTTTTGAGTGTTACTTTTCCTAAAATCAACATTTGCCCTCTTTAAAAAATTTTGAAAAGCCAGAGAATCAAAGCTATTAGGTACTTTTTTTTGAGATTTCCAAGCCTTTACGGATAGATTGCTAATCACTCTGTCGTTTGGACCATAATTACAACTCGTTTTTTTACCTTTTAGGATCACCATCAAAAAAATCAATCCAATTGAAAAACCGATCATATAGAAACCCATCCGATACAACATCTTCATATACTTACTATACTTATAGTTCTTGATTGATCTTTATTGACTTTTATAGATATTTTGGTGTGATAAGGTAATATTGTACTGATCCTTTCTCCCCATTCAATAAGGCATAAATTCCCAGAATCCAAATATTCTTCTGTGCCAATATCCAATGCCTCTTCGATGTTTTTAAGTCGGTAGAAATCAAAGTGAAAAATTTTTCCCATGTTTGGACTTATGTAATGGTTAATAATAGAAAAAGTGGGGCTTGAAATAGATTCAGTAACTTGCCATTTTTTGCAAAGTTTGGAAATAAGTGTTGTTTTTCCTGATCCCATAGATCCCTCAAAACAAATTATTGAGCTTTGAAGATGCTCATCCAAATAATTGACTGCTTTATCAATTTGCTCCAAATTAAACCGAAAAGACATATTGCAAATTTAACACTATCGAGGACGCATTACAACAAAAGGGATAATCATTTCCTCCATAGATATTCCACCATGTTGAAAGGTATTTCGGAAATGATTTGCAAAATGATTGAAATTGTTTTGATAGACGAAATACTGATTTTCTCTTGCAAAAATAAACTTACTGTTCAGGTTTGTTGCTGGTAATTGAATCTTCTTGGGGTCATTAACCTCTAGAACTGATTTGGATGGGAAACTCAAGCTTTGGCCTGTTTTGTATCTCAGATTCATACTGATTTCACGATTGCCCTTGATTTCGATAGGCTGATCTACATTTATGGTTCCATGGTCGGTGGTGAGAATCAGATTGAAGCCCAAACTTTTTGCTTTTTGGATGATTTCTAACAGTGGAGAATTGTTAAACCAAGAGCGTGTAAGAGACCTGAAAGCCTTATTGTCTGATGACAACTCTTTGATTATTTCCATTTCTGTTTTGGCATGGGATATCATGTCTACAAAATTATAAACGACCACCACTAAATCGTCTTTTTGGTGATTAATAAGAGATTTTATCAATTCCTTTCCTGCTTTAAGATTGGTGATTTTAAAATAGCTGAACCTGGAATCAATTCCGTTTGTGTGTAATTGCGCTTTAAGAAATTCCGCCTCTTTGAGATTTTTACCTCCATCTTCATTTTCATTTACCCATAGCTGAGGATATTTTTTTTGCATTTCAAGAGGCATCATTCCTGAAAATATAGCATTTCGAGCATAATGGGTAGCGGTAGGTAAAATACTGAAATAGCAAATTTCATCCTCATTTTGATAATGGTTTTCTATGATGGGTGCAATCATTTTCCATTGATCAAAACGAAGGTTGTCTATAACCAACATAAGTGTGGTTTTTCCAGATTCATTTTTGAGAATTGGAAAGAGCTTTTCTTTAAGGATTCGATTGGACATCAGGGGTCCTGTATTATTTAGGATCCAGTCCTCATAGTTTTTCTCTATGTATCTGGCAAAAAGGCGGTTTGCCTCTTTCATCTGATTTTGAAAAATTTCCAACATTGCCGAATCATCTAAACCCTCCAATTCCATTTCCCAGTATAGCATTTTGATATAAAAATCGGACCAATCTTGGTGGGATTCTAACTCATTAAGGGATAAAGATATTTTTTGGAAGGCTTGTTGGTAATTGGTGATGGTTTTCTCCGCAATTAAATTTTTGTGTTCAAATAATTTCTTAAGGGCAAGAAGAATTTGATTGGGATTTACAGGTTTAATTAAGTAGTCTGAAATCTTGGCGCCTATAGCCTCCTCCATGATCTTTTCCTCCTCATTTTTGGTGATCATAATTACAGGTAGAGAGGGAAAACGCAATTTGATCTCATTAAGTGTTTCTAGACCCCCCAGCCCGGGCATATTTTCATCTAATAACACCACATCAAAAGTTTGGTTTTTGAGGAGAAGCAAGGCGTCTTGACCATTATTGCAAGGAGTGGTATGGTAACCTTTACTTTTTAGAAATAAAAAATGGGGTTTGAGCAATTCAATTTCATCGTCCACCCACAAGATTTTAGTTGAAGTCATATAGTGTATCCTCGCACTAAGATTAACAATTTTAAAGAAAGATAAGCCTTTTAAGTGATCCAATTTAGTAATTTATTGGTATTTGTTCCTCATTAATTTTTGAAGTAATTTCCCACCCTTGCTTTCGACGTTTGAGAAGAATTTCACAAATGGAATTTTTCTATCAGGTCTTCCCATAGACAAATCACATGCTTTTTGGGCATGCTTGTAGAGCAATGCACTTGATGCTTTTTTTAATTCTGAAGAACTATCAAGCCCTAAATAGAAGTATTATATATGTTTTCCAAGAAATAGACATCTAACTTAAATTTCATATTTTTGCAGAAATGAAATTTACAGCTCAACAAATCGCTGCTCAACTAGAAGGAACTGTTGATGGTGACCCCAACGTCGAGGTTTTTCAACTTTCAAAAATTGAAGAGGCTAAAAAAGGTTCCCTCACTTTTTTGTCAAATCCCAAATACACCCAATTCATATATAAAACACAAGCATCTGTAACCATCGTCAATCGTGATTTTGTTCCAGAGGATGATATATCTACCACATTGGTGAGAGTTAACAATGCATATGATTCATTTTCAATTCTATTGGATTACTACAATAAGGCTAAATCCCACAAATCAGGTGTTGCTAAATCTGCAGTAATTGACCCTTCGGTTAAAATTGGTGAGAATTGTTTTGTTGGTGATATGACCTGTATGATGGAAGATGTCGAAATTGCCGATGATGTAAAAATATACCCACAGGTTTATATAGGTAGTAATGTTACTATTGGAGCTGGTACGATTATTTTTACAGGGGCAAAAATATTAGAGGACTCTATCATTGGTGAAAATTGTATAATACACAGTGGTGCTGTAATTGGATCAGACGGTTTTGGATTTGCGCCACAGAAAAATGGCGACTACAAAAAAATACCTCAAACAGGAATAGTAGTCTTAGGGGATAATGTTGAAGTTGGATCCAATTCTACCATAGATCGTGCAACCTTGGGAGTCACCTCTATTGGCAATGGTGTTAAACTTGATAATCAAATTCAGATTGCCCACAATGTAGAGATTGGAGAAAATACTGTAATCGCTGCTCAGACTGGAATTGCAGGATCATCAAAGATTGGAAAAAATTGTGTTATCGGAGGACAAGTTGGTATTGCTGGACATATTAAAATTGGTGATAATGTAAAAATTCAGGGACAAACAGGTGTGATTAGTAACATTAAAGAAAATGCAACTATCCAAGGGACCCCAGCATTCTCTTACAGTGATTACAGCAAATCATATGTACATTTCAAAAATTTGCCTAATCTCGTAAAAGAAATCAACCGAATTGTCAAGAAACTTGACCAATGACAAAAAAAAAATCCAATCAAATAACACTTAAAGATAAGGTTACCCTAGATGGGGTAGGACTCCATACTGGTAAAAATGTAAGACTAACCTTTAGACCTGCTCCTGTGGATACTGGATACATTTTTATAAGGACAGACTTAAACCCAATCGTTGAGATTCCTGCTGATATCATTTATGTAACCAATACGGATCGGGGCACCAACCTTGAAAAAGATGGTGCAAAAATTCAAACCTCAGAACACGTTCTGGCTGCCCTAGTAGGTATGAGTATTGATAATTGTTATATCGAACTAGACTCTGCGGAATCGCCTATCATGGATGGTTCATCAAAATTTTTTGTTGAGGCCATTGAGTCCGTCGGAATCCGTGAGCAAGATAAACTTAGAGAGGAGTTTATTGTGACTGATCTTATCTCCTATAAAGATGAAGAAACAGGAAGCGAAATTACTTTAATTCCTGCAGATGAGTATCAAGTTACCACCATGGTAGACTTTGAGACCAAAGTATTAGGCACACAAAATGCTTCGTTGGATTCCATAACTGATTTTAAAGAAACAATTGCTCCTTCAAGAACATTTAGTTTTTTGCATGAACTTGAAATGCTTTTGGAGAATGGGTTGATCAAGGGTGGAGATTTAAATAACGCTATTGTTTACGTAGACAAGCCATTATCAGAGAGTAATATGGAGCGCTTAAAGGAAGCTTTTGGGAAAGACAATATAGCTGTTCAACCAAATGGGATTTTAGACAACCTAAGTCTTCATTTTTCAAACGAAGCTGCCCGACACAAACTTCTCGATGTTATTGGTGATTTGGCTTTGGTGGGTGTTCCCATCAGGGGAAAGGTTTTTGCCCATAAACCCGGACATAAGATAAATGCATGTTTTTCAAAAAAACTCTCAAAGATCATTAAGCAAGAGAGGCGTCAGAACGCCCCTAAAATTGATCTAAATGCAGATCCAATTATGGATGTGAACGACATTATCAAAATATTACCCCACCGTCCCCCGTTTCTCTTGGTAGACAAAATTTTTGAACTTTCAAAAACCCATGTAATAGGACTGAAAAATGTTACAATGAATGAACCATTTTTTGCCGGGCATTTTCCTGGTGCGCCTGTAATGCCTGGTGTTTTACAAATCGAAGCTATGGCTCAAACAGGTGGTGTTCTTTTACTAAATACTGTACCAGATCCTGAAAACTACATTACTCTTTTTATGAAAATGGATAACGTAAAGTTCAAAAGGCCTGTAAAACCTGGAGATACCCTTATGTTTAAATTAGAACTAATCTCTCCTATAAGGAGAGGCATCTGTCACATGAAAGGAATGATTTTTGCCAATGGTTACCTTGTGACTGAGGGTGAACTTATGGCACAAATCATAAAACGTAAAGAATCATAATGAAGCAACCCTTAGCATATATTCATCCTGAGGCTAAAGTAGCTAAAAATGTTGTCATAGAGCCTTTTACCTCTATTGATAAAAATGTAGAAATTGGTGAGGGAACATGGATAGGTTCCAATGTAATCATCATGGAGGGAGCTAGGATTGGAAAAAACTGTAGTATTTTTCCAGGAGCTGTAATAGCCGCAGCTCCTCAGGATTTAAAATTTAAAGGTGAGGACACCTTAGCTGTAATAGGAGATCAAACAACAATTAGAGAGTGTGTAACAATTAATAGGGGAACTTCTGACCGTCAACTGACTAAAATAGGAAACAATTGTCTAATAATGGCCTATTGTCATATAGCACATGATTGTTTTGTAGGTGATAATTGTATTTTTTCAAACAATAGTACCCTTGCAGGACATATAACCATTGGTAATCACGTAATTTTAGCAGGTTTGGTAGCAGTTCATCAGTTTTCTACCATTGGAGACCACGCTTTTATTGCAGGTGGATCGCTTGTGAGAAAAGATGTCCCTCCATATGTTAAAGCGGCTCGTGAGCCATTGTCATATGTTGGTATTAACTCTGTTGGATTGAGAAGAAGAGGATTTACATCCGAAAAAATTACAGAAATTCAGAATATTTACAGGACTCTATATCAAAAGAAAAAGAACAACAGTCAGGCTGTTGACATCATAGAGGCAGAAATGATTGCCTCTCCTGAAAGAGATGAAATATTGCAATTCATCAGAAACTCTCAAAGAGGAATTATGAAAGGTTATTTTCAAAAAAGTTAAACAAACCCTATGGCATCAACATCCGACATCAGAAAAGGATTGTGTATCAAATTCAATAACGATATTTATAAAATTGTGGATTTTCTTCATGTTAAACCTGGAAAGGGACCTGCATTTGTCAGAACAAAACTCAAGAGTGTTACAACTGGAAAAGTAGTTGACAATACTTTTTCTGCTGGACACAAAATAGACGATATTCGGGTTGAAACAAGTAAATTTCAATACTTATACGGAGAAGGAGTGGATTATAATTTTATGAATATAGATGATTACAACCAAATTGTAGTTAACAAAACCTGTATTGATAGCCCTGAGCTCATGAAAGAAGGTGAGATCGTTAGCATTTCGATAAATACCGAGGATGGTTTACCGCTTTCAGTTGATATGCCTGCCAGTGTAATATTGAAAGTAACGCATACTGAACCAGGTGTAAAAGGTAATACAGCCACCAATGCAACCAAGCCTGCTACTGTCGAAACTGGAGCTAAAATTAATGTACCACTTTTTATCAATGAAGGGGATAAAATCAAAGTTGATACTGTTAAAGGAAATTATCAGGAGAGAATTAAAGAATAGTACATCATTAAACTTCTTATTAATTTTGTAAAATTTTTAAAAATAAATAAATGCAATGAGTGTATTGGTCAATAAGCAATCTAAAATTATAGTTCAAGGATTTACTGGTAGTGAAGGAACTTTCCATGCAGAACAAATGATAGCCTATGGTACAAATATAGTAGGTGGAGTCACTCCAGGGAAAGGGGGGTTGACTCATTTAAACAAACCTGTTTTTAATTCAGTTTCGCAAGCTGTTAAGGAAGCAAAAGCAGATACATCGATTATTTTTGTACCACCGGCATTTGCAGCAGATGCCATTATGGAGGCTGCTGAGGCAGGAATTAAAGTTATAATTGCCATTACCGAGGGCATTCCTGTAGCAGATATGACAAAAGTTTCAGATTATATCAAAAAAAGAAATTGTACTTTGATTGGCCCTAATTGTCCTGGTGTTATTACACCCGAGGAGGCAAAAGTAGGAATTATGCCTGGTTTTGTATTCAAAAAGGGAAATGTGGGTATTGTCTCCAAATCTGGAACTTTAACTTATGAAGCCGCTGATCAAGTGGTTAGAGAAGGTTTGGGAATTACAACAGCTATTGGAATTGGAGGAGACCCTATAATTGGAACCACCACAAGAGATGCTGTTGAACTGTTTATGAATGACCCGGAAACAGAGGCTATAGTTGTCATTGGCGAAATCGGCGGTCAACTAGAATCAGATGCTGCCCATTGGATTAAAGAAAATGGCAATTTAAAACCTGTTATTGGTTTTATTGCAGGTGAAACAGCCCCAAAAGGAAGAACTATGGGTCATGCGGGAGCTATAGTAGGTGGAAAAGAGGATACCGCTAAAGCAAAAAAAAGTATTATGAGGTCTTGTGGAATTCATGTGGTCGATTCTCCAGCCGATATTGGCAAAAAAGTTGCAGAAGTCTTAGCATAAACTTGTATGAGTAAATTACTGGAAAATAAAACAGCTATAATTACTGGAGCCACTCGTGGAATTGGCAGAGGTATTGCTCAAACTTTTGCCTTGCATGGATGCAATGTGGCCTTTACTTACAGTAGTTCGGTCAAAGCTGCTCAATCATTGGAAAACGAATTGACTGGTATGGGGGTAAAAGCCAAGTCCTATCAAAGCAATGCTGCCGATTTTGATCAAGCTCAAGCATTGGTAGATCAAGTTTTAGAGGATTTTGAAATAGTTGAAATACTTGTCAATAACGCAGGAATCAATAAAGATAATCTATTGATGCGTATGGGAGAAATTGATTTTGATCAAGTCATCCAAGTTAATCTCAAATCTGTTTTCAACATGACCAAAGCCATTCAGCGTACCTTTTTAAAACAAAAGTCAGGTTCATTGATACACATGAGTTCAGTAGTGGGGATAAAAGGAAATGCCGGTCAATCCAATTATGCTGCGTCCAAAGCAGGGATTATAGGATTTTCCAAAGCAGTTGCGCTCGAATTGGGTTCTAGAAATATCAGAAGTAATGTAGTCGCACCAGGATTTATTGAGACCGAAATGACAGAAAAGCTTTCGGAGGATATAGTTCAAAAGTGGCGTGAGGGAATACCCCTAAAGAGAGGTGGTTCTCCTGCAGATGTTGCCAATGCTTGTTTATTCTTGGCATCAGATTTATCAAATTATATAACCGGTCAGGTCCTCCAAGTCGATGGAGGAATGCTAACTTAAAAATCATTTATTATGCAAAAATTACCTAAAATTGGATTGCCAATTATTTTATTGGCCTTTGTACTTATCATTTTTGTCTCTAAATCTTCTATCAATATTGGTTACGGGGAGGCAGGTGTATTATTTAAAACTTTTGGAGGGGGAGTTGTAACTGACAAAGCCCCGCTTTCGGAGGGATTTCATATTATTGCTCCTTGGAACAAAGTTTATATTTACAATGTAAAACAACAAGAGTTTTTTGAGGGTAATATGCAGGTATTGTCCTCCAATGGTTTGGAAATTTCTTTGGATGTATCTGTATTGTATCAACCCGTATATGATGAGTTGGGATTGTTACATAAAACCAAAGGTGAGAATTATGTCAATATTGTTTTAATACCGCAGATTAGAGCAGTTGCTCGAAGTGTGGTGGGACGCTACACACCAGAGCAGTTGTACTCAACTAAAAGAGATGCTATTCAGAATGAAATATATGAGGAAACTCAAAAGGTGGTTGAAAATCAACATATTCAGGTTAATGCTGTATTAGTTAGAGATGTTTCACTTCCCCTTGCGATAAAAGAGGGTATTGAAAGAAAACTAATTCAAGAACAGGAATCGCTAGAATATGAATTCCGCTTAGAAAAAGCGAAGCAAGAAGCAGAAAAACAAAGAATAGATGCCGAAGGTAAGGCAGCAGCTAACAGAATTCTTGGCGCATCCATTACCAAAATGATTCTAAAAGAAAAAGGAATAGAGGCCACTAAAGCTTTGTCGACTTCTCCTAACGCCAAGGTTATTGTAATTGGAAGTGGTGAAGACGGGATGCCTATCATTCTGGGAGGTCAATAAAATTTGTTTTTTAAATTTGTTTAAAAAATTATTATATTTGCAAAGTGAAAATATTTAACCATATTATACATTTTCTTTCAACCGATCAAATGAGGTAAAAGAATTGTATTGACCATACTTAAGACCCGTTTGATTTCAAACGGGTTTTTTTATAAAAGATATTTACAATGATAAAAATTGCGATTCAAAAATCAGGTAGGCTTAATGAGGAGTCTTTGGGAATACTAAAGAAATGTGGTATTTCTATAGACAATGGCAAAGACCAACTCAAAGCTCCTGCTAGAAATTTCCCGATGGAAGTGCTTTACTTGAGAAATGGCGACATCCCACAGTACCTTAGAGATGGGGTAGTAGACTTGGCCATCATAGGTGAAAACCTGATCCATGAAAAAGGAAAGGACTTAACCATTATTGAAAACTTGGGTTTTTCCAAATGTCGTGTCTCTATTGCTGTTCCCAAAGAAGTAGATTTTAATGATCTAAAAGATCTCAAAGGGAAGCGCATCGCTACTTCTTATCCCAACACCGTCAATCAATTTCTGGCGGAAAATGGAATTCTGGCAGATTTACATATTATTAATGGCTCTGTTGAAATTGCCCCCAATATAGGTTTGGCAGATGCCATTTGCGATATCGTCTCCAGTGGTAGTACCTTATTTAAAAATAATCTCAAGGAAGTTGCCAAAATTCTGGAATCTCAAGCGGTGTTGGTTCAATCACCAAATTTGTCTGCAGAAAAGCTTGAAATTGTTGAGAAATTACTTTTTCGTTTGGGCACGGTTATCCGCGCAAAAAAATCAAAATACATTCTTTTGAATGCACCCAATGACAAAATTAATTTGATCAGCGATATTTTACCGGTATTGAAAAGCCCCACTGTGTTGCCTCTTGCCCAAGAGGGCTGGTCCTCTATGCACTCTGTGATTGACGAGACCTCTTTTTGGGAAGTCATCGATGAGTTGAAAGTCGCAGGAGCCGAAGACATCCTAGTTTGTCCCATCGAAAAAATGGTATTGTAATGCAGCGTTATATCAATCCCTCTCCTGAACAATGGAAAGCTTTGACCAAAAGGGGGTCCGCCTCTTATTCTTCTCTGGAGCCTTTGGCCAAGGAAGTTTTTAACAATGTTGCTCAATATGGGGATCAGGCTCTGATTACCTACACCGAAAAGTTTGATAATGTTAAATTGGAGAATTTTTCTGTCGGTGCCGAAGAAATCGAGTTGGCCAAAACCCGTGTTCCGGAAAAATTAAAGTTGGCCATTCAAAAAGCTAAAGAAAACATTTATCGTTTTCATTCGGCTCAAAAAACTGAAGAAGTCAAAGTTGAGATCCAAAAAGGTGTCAATTGTTGGCAAAAAAAACTATCCATTGAAAAAGTGGGTTTATACATTCCTGGGGGATCAGCAGCACTATTTTCAACCATTTTGATGTTGGCTGTTCCCGCTCAGGTGGCAGGCTGTAGTAATGTTGTATTATGTTCACCTCCAGATCGTAAGGGTAAATTAGCTGATGTAATACTTTATACTGCTAATTTGTGTGGTATTGATACCATATTCAAGGTAGGAGGTATGCAAGCCATCGCCGGTATGACTTTTGGCACAGCGACCATCCCCAAAGTGGACAAACTTTTTGGTCCAGGAAACCAATTCGTAACTGTAGCCAAGCAATTGGCTACTCAATATCAAGTCTCAATTGATATGCCCGCCGGGCCAAGCGAATTGATGGTAGTAGCTGATGCCACTGCAAATCCGGCTTTTGTCGCTTCGGATCTATTATCTCAAGCCGAGCACGGGCCTGACAGTCAGGTACTGTTGGTTACTACTGACCGGGACATGATCGAAAGGGTGGATGCACAAGTAGAACTACAAATTTCTGTTTTAGAACGTAAGGAAACTGCCCTAAAAGCTCTTGGTAACTCCAAAATCATCTATTTCGATAATGTGGCCGATGCATTGGCATTTACTAATTTTTATGGAGCTGAGCATCTGATTGTATGCGTTGAGAACGAGGACGAATTCGTTAATCAAATCAAACATGCCGGTTCTGTATTCATTGGGAACTACACCCCAGAAAGTGCTGGTGATTACGCCTCAGGCACAAACCATACTTTGCCTACCAATGGCTATGTTAGGCAATACAGTGGGGTGAATTTAGACAGTTTTTTAAAGGCCATCACCTATCAAAAAATAACCGCTCAAGGATTACAAGATCTTGGCCCTGTGATTGAGGAAATGGCTACTGCAGAGGGATTGCAGGCCCACAAAAATGCTGTTTCTATAAGGTTAAAAAATGCTTGATGATGAATAATTTAGAGATAACGCGACTTGTTCGGCCCATGGTAAGGGATATCGCACCCTACCGATCTGCTCGTGATGAATTTGAGGACTTTGAGGCCCAAAAGATTTTTTTGGATGCCAATGAAAATCCTTACAATACAGATGCCAATCGTTATCCAGATCCTTTGCAACGCCAATTAAAAAGAGTGTTGGCAAAGGTGAAAGGGGTTTCAGATAATCAAATACTGTTGGGCAACGGCAGTGATGAGGTTTTAGATTTGATCTTTCGTACCTTTTGTGAGCCTGGACATGACGAAGTTATCTTATTGACACCCACCTATGGTATGTATGAGGTGTTGGCAAAGCTCAATAACGTCAAAGTGGTTGATGTTCCACTTGATGAAAATTTTCAATTGGATGTATCGGCAATCATATCATCGGTTAATGAAAAAACCAAACTGATCTTTGTTTGTTCTCCCAATAACCCAAGTGGAAATGCAATTCCATTACCCCAAATTCAAAGTCTCCTGGATCAATTTTCCGGTTTGGTGGTGGTAGATGAGGCATACATTGACTTTTCAGATGGAGGTACAGCCATCCATTTTTTAGATGAGTATCCAAGACTGATTATTTGTCAAACCTTTTCTAAAGCCTATGGATTGGCGGGAATACGTTTGGGTATTGGTTTTGCACACCCTACAATTATTGAATTTTTTAATAAAATCAAACCGCCCTACAATGTCAATGTGCTCACCCAAAAAAAGGCCATAGCTGCTTTGAATGTAACTGATGTTTTAGAACGTCAGGTTCTTGCGTTGATTGGAGAACGTCAAAAAATGGAAGAGGAATTATTGACCATCGGATTTGTAAAAAAGATTTATCCTAGCGATGCTAATTTTCTTTTGGTTCTCGTTGACGACGCCCAAAAAAGGTATAACCAGTTTCTGGAACAAGGCATAGTGGTTCGAAGCCGTTCCTCACTTTTGGGATGTGAAAATACACTGCGCATCACGGTGGGGACTCCCCAAGAAAATATTACATTTATTAATGCTTGTAAAATCATAGATCAATGAAAAAAGTACTCTTCATCGACCGAGACGGTACCCTGACCCTGGAGCCTGGGGATTACCAAGTTGATGCCTTTGAAAAACTGGTTTTTTACCCCGAAGTCTTTCGCTACTTGAGCAGCATAGCTCGGGAATTGGACTATGAATTGGTGATGGTGACCAATCAAGATGGTTTGGGAAGCGATCGTTTTCCGGAGGAAGATTTTTGGCCTTATCAGAACCATTTGGTCAAATCTTTTGAAAATGAAGGTATTGTTTTTTCCGAAATATTTATTGATAGGACTTTTCCTCATGATAAAGCCGATACACGCAAGCCTGGCACAGGAATGCTGAAGGGATATCTGGACAACCCCGAGTATGACTTATCGGCCTCCTATGTCATTGGAGACAGGTTGACAGACATGCAATTGGCCAAGAACTTGGGTGCTAAAGGAATATTTATAGACAATAATATTGATTTAGGGGCCAATGAGGTAACGGATTCGGCTTTGGAGGATACCATAGCACTAACGACCAAGAGTTGGGAGGCCATTTATCGCATGCTTTTGTTAAAGGAAAGAGCCGTGCGATTGGAACGAAATACTAAAGAAACAAAAATATCAATTGATTTAAATCTGGATGGAGCTGGAAAAAGCCAAATCGATACCGGAATTCCTTTTTTTGATCATATGTTGGATCAGTTGACCCGTCACAGTGGGGTGGATTTGAACATTAAAACAAAAGGTGACCTAGAAGTTGACGAACACCATACCATAGAAGATACCGCCATTGCATTGGGAGAAAGTTTCGCTAGTGCATTGGGAGACAAAAAAGGGATAGAACGCTATGGGTTTACACTACCCATGGACGATTCTTTAGCTCAAGTGGCTCTGGATTTTGGAGGGAGAAGTTGGTTGGTTTGGGAAGCAGAATTCAAAAGAGAAATGATAGGGCAGATGCCAACAGAAATGTTTTATCACTTTTTTAAATCCTTTGCAGACGGAGCCAAAGCCAATCTCAATATCAAAGCAGAGGGAATGAATGAGCATCACAAAATTGAATCTATTTTTAAGGGATTTGCCAAGGCCATTAAAATGGCGATTAAAAGAGATGCTGGTAACATGATTTTACCTTCCACCAAAGGAACCCTTTAACATGAAAACGGTTATTGTAGATTATGATGCAGGAAATGTAAAAAGCTTACAGTTTGCACTGGAACGCTTGGGTGTCGTGGCGCAAATTACCCACGACAGTGAACTTATTTCTTCTGCAGATAAAGTTATTTTTCCTGGCCAAGGAGAGGCTGCAAGTGCGATGGAAAAGTTAAGGTCTAAAGGTTTGGATACCCTTATTACTCAACTTAAGCAACCTGTATTGGGCATATGTTTGGGGATGCAATTGTTGTGTAAACAAACTGAGGAGGGTAATACCCAAGGTTTGGGTATTCTGCCTGCAAAGGTTGTGCGATTTCCCAATACTGTCAAAGTTCCTCAAATGGGATGGAACACAGTCAATCACAAAGCAGAGGGATTGTTTGAGGGTATTGCTATAGATTGTTACATGTACCTTGTTCATAGCTATTTTATTCCTTTGACTGATGCTACCATTGCCCAAAGCGATTATGCCGGGGCTTATAGCGTAGCGGTTCAAAAAGATAATTTTTGTGGAGTTCAATTTCATCCCGAAAAGAGCAGTAAAGATGGTTTGCGATTATTGGAGAATTTTTTAAAATTTTGAAATGAGAATCATACCAGCTATAGATATCATAGAAGGCAAGTGTGTTCGTTTAACCAAAGGAGATTACTCCACCCAAAAAATCTATAACGAAGATCCATTGGAGGTGGCCAAAGCCTTCGAAGACAGTGGGATTACTTCTCTGCATTTGGTGGATTTGGACGGTGCAAAAGCCAAGAGCATTGTCAATCACAAGGTATTGGAAAAATTGGCTACTCATACAGGACTCAAGATCGATTTCGGTGGAGGGTTAAAGTCTGATACAGATTTAAAAATTGCTTTTGAATGTGGTGCTCAACAGATAACCGGGGGGAGTGTGGCAGTAAAAAATCCCGAGATATTTAAAAGATGGTTGGTTGAATACGGAAGCGATAAAATCATTTTGGGAGCCGATGTAAAAGCGGATCGCATTGCAGTGAGTGGATGGATGGAAACCTCAGATGAAAGTATTGTCCCTTTTGTAAAAAAATACCAGGAGACAGGGGTTGATTATGTAGTCTGTACAGACATTAGTAAGGATGGAATGTTGGAGGGACCTGCTTTTGTGCTCTACGAATCATTATTGTCAGCATGTCCCGAAATTAAATTGATTGCTTCGGGAGGTGTGTCTGACATTTCCGAATTGTCACTTTTAGCTGATTTGGGTTGCAATGGTGTCATCATTGGAAAAGCGATTTATGAAAAAAAGATTAGTTTAAAACGGTTGGAAAGCTATATTATAGAAAATACTTGACTCATGTTGACCAAAAGAATTATACCTTGTCTAGATATTAAAGACGGACGTACGGTTAAAGGAGTGAATTTTATTGACCTGCGCGATGCTGGTGATCCAATTGAACTGGCCAGCCGCTACACTGAAGTTGGTGCTGACGAGTTAGTTTTTTTGGATATTTCGGCAACGGAGCAAAAGAGAAAAACCCTTGCAGATCTAGTATTAAAAGTAGCAGCAGCACTTGACGTTCCCTTTACGGTTGGTGGAGGGATTAGCAGTGTTGAAGATGCCAAAAAATTGTTGCGAAATGGGGCTGACAAAGTATCAATTAATTCAGCTGCAGTTCGACGTCCAGAACTGATCAATGAGTTGGCGGATGCCTTTGGTAGTCAATGTGTGGTGGTGGCTATTGATGCCAAAAAAGTTGATGATCGTTGGCTTGTGCATTTGGTGGGAGGGAAGGTCCCGACTTCAATAGAGTTGAATGAATGGGCTCGAGAAGCTGAGATTCGTGGTGCTGGAGAAATTCTCTTTACATCTATGGATCATGACGGAACTAAAAATGGATTTGCCAATGCTGCCTTGGCTGAGCTGACGGAAAAGGTGAACATTCCAATCATAGCTTCAGGTGGAGCTGGAAATATTCAGCATTTTGTGGATACTTTTAAAAAAGGAAAAGTTGATGCCGCCTTAGCAGCCAGTGTTTTTCACTTCGGTGAAATCCCCATACCTGAACTCAAACAGATTTTAAAGAAAGAAAACATTCCAATAAGAATCATCTGATGAAAATAGCCAATTTTAATAAAAATAAAGATGGCCTTTTACCGGCCATAGTTCAAGATTCGCAAACCTTAAAGGTTTTAATGTTAGGGTATATGAATCAGGAAGCTTTTGAAAAGACCCAGTCTTCTGGAAAGGTCACTTTTTTTAGTAGAAGCAAAAAAAGATTATGGACCAAAGGAGAGGAAAGCGGGAATTATTTAAAATTAGTTTCCGTCAAGGTAGATTGTGATAAAGACACTCTTTTGATAACAGCTTCTCCACTTGGACCAACTTGTCACCAAGGAACGGATACCTGTTGGGGAGAAGATAACGAATCGGGTTTGAGTTTTGTAAGGGAATTGGAGGCTGTTATCGAAGATCGTCAGAAAAACCCTTCAAAGGATAGCTATGTCAGCAGTTTATTTGATAAAGGTATCCATAAAATTGCTCAAAAGGTGGGAGAGGAGAGTATCGAAACTGTTATCGAAGCCATTGCTGACAATGACCCCCTTTTTATGGAGGAGGCTGCAGATTTATTTTTTCACTACCTCATTTTATTAAAATCAAAAGGAAAATGTATTGAGGATGTTCTGGCAATTTTGGCTGAACGTAAGCGCTAAGCTCTTTTTATTATAGTGTATAAAATTTTGTAATTTTCTAAAAGTCAAAATATCATATGATGAAAAAAGTACCTCTTATAATTGGCTTATGTTTTTTTTTAGCCTGTAATTTTTTCAATAAAGAAAAAAGGTCTCAAATTAATTTTGATAACTTTTTGGAGGATTACTTCCAAGAATCACTGAAGTTATACCGTATCAATGCAACTTTTTTAGGGGATAGTCGCTACAATGACAGTCTGCCAGATTTTTTATCTCAAGAGTTTCAGACTAAACAAAAACATTTTTTTACTCTTTTTAAAGAACGTCTCTCTCAATTTCAGGATACGTACTTGACATCAGACCAGTTGATGAGTAAAGATATTCTTCTTCGCGATCTGAAATTGAAGTTGAAAGAAAGCAGTTTTAACAAAGATTTGATGCCTATTGATCAAATGTGGACTTTCCAACTTACCATAGGTCAATTAGCCTCAGGAAAGGGAGCGCAACCTTTTGTTACCCCAAATGATTACCGAAACTGGCTTATTCGCTTGGAAGGTTATATGAGATGGATGTCCAGCGCAGAAGAAAAAATGAAAGAGGGTATCGAAAGGGGATATGTTTTACCAAAATCCTTAATCAAAAAAATAATCCCACAATTGGCTGTGATGACAAGTCCAGAAGTAACGTCACATTTATTCTATAATCCCATCAAAAACATGCCCGATGGATTTACACAGGAGGAAAAAGCGGAATTGACTGGTGCATACAAGCAAATGATCACCAACAAAATCATTCCTGCCTATCAAAAGCTTTATGATTTTATGGCTGGGCCCTATTTTGAAGCCGGTAGAGAGAGCAGTGGTTATGGAGTATTTCCAGATGGTGAGGATTATTATAAGTATGCTATACAATTTTACACCACTACAGATATGTCTGCCGATGAAATTCATGATCTGGGGCTAAAGGAAGTAGCGCGTATCCGTAGTGAAATGAAAAAGGTCATGCAAGAGGTAGGGTTTAAAGGCACTCTACTGGAATTTTTTGTACATGTACGATCGTCTAGTGACTTAATGCCGTTCGATACTGCGGAGCAGGTGATTGATAACTTCAATCTAATGTATGAAAGGATAAAGCCTTTTGTAGATCAACAATTTGATCTTCAACCCAAAACCCCTTTTGAAATAAGACGAGTAGAGGCTTTTAGAGAAAAATCAGCTGCAGCTCATTACAACAGAGGTTCTTTAGACGGCTCAAGACCAGGAATTTTTTATGTGCCCATTCCGGATGTAGGAAAATACAATGTCTTTGACAATGAAGCCCTGTTTTTGCACGAGGCCATACCCGGTCATCATTTTCAAATTTCCATTCAACAGGAGAATCAAAAGCTACCCAATTTTCGAAAGAACTCTTTTTATAGCGCTTTTTCTGAGGGCTGGGCACTATACACAGAATCTTTGGGGAAAGAAATGGGATTATATAACGATCCTTATCAATATTTCGGCATGCTCAATATGGAAATGCACCGTGCTATTCGTTTAGTGGTGGATACAGGTCTACATTCAAAAGGCTGGTCAAGAGAACAAGCGATTGCTTACTCTTTGGAAAACGAAGGAGACTCAAAAGCTAAACTTACTTCAGAAATAGAACGTTATATGGCTAATCCCGGTCAAGCTCTTTCCTATAAAATCGGACAGCTTAAGATTCAAGAACTACGCAGCTTGGCTGAAAAAGAATTGGGGGATCGTTTTGATATCAAAACCTTCCACAGAAAGGTCTTGGAGGATGGTGCAATACCTCTTAGTATTTTAGAGAAAAAAATAAATTCTTGGATCGCAGAATAAAATCAATCATATGCAAATCATAAATCCGAACCTATTTTCATTTTTTTCCAAACTTAAGGAAAACAATAATCGAGAGTGGTTTCAATCCAACAAAGCCGAATTCAAACTATTGGAGGGTCAAGTAAAGTTATTTATGAAACAGATTGAAGAAAATCTTCAAATTCACGATAAGATCGAAAAAGCCAAAATGTTTCGTATCTACAGAGATGTCCGTTTTTCAAAAAACAAAACACCTTATAAAAATCATTTTGGAATTGCTTTTCACCGAGAAAAGCCAGCACTCAGGGGAGGTTACTACCTTCATTTGGAGCCCGATAATAGTTTCTTAGGGGTCGGTTTTTGGGCACCCAATCCAGAGGATTTGTTTCGCATTCGTAAAGAACTAGAGTTTGATGTAGATGAGTTAAAAACCATTTTAGCCGATACCATTTTTAAAAAATATTGGGGTAAACTATCTGGGGATGAGGTTAAGACTGCTCCAAAAAGCTTCTCTAAAGAACACCCCAATATTGATTTAATCAAAAAGAAACAGTATGTTTTTGTTAAAAACTTCTCAGATGAAGAAGTCCTTTCTCCCGATTTTATCCGTGTCATTGATAAACATTTTCAAAAGATACGTCCCTTTTTTGATTACATGAGCAATATCTTAACAACCGATCTGAACGGGGTAAGCCTTTTGGAAGATTAATTATATTATACTTTTTACAATGAATCAATTTTATTCTCTCTTTAATTTTGTATGTATTAGTAATAAATTGATTAGAAAGAATATATTGAACGATGTTTTGTCTATAATTAATATTATGTCAAATAGAAAAATATTGAATCTATTATCTACCCTTCCATTTTAATTAAGCTAAAAAAAATCAAAGTGATGTGAGTATTTATTATTATTGTTAAAATATAGACTGAGTTGGTTCTATGAATAAAAAATTAAACAGCTTATCCGATTTAGCTAAAATAAAATTTGAGGGGTTGGTTCCTGATCAAGAGGAAACCATTGATCCTGATCCTGATTTCATTCCACAGCACTTAGAAGCCCATTTCAGTAAAAAAGGCAGAGCCGGAAAGGTCGTCACCCTAATCAAAGGATTCGAAGGAGACCATGAAGCACTAAAATCCTTAGCCAAAATACTTAAACAAACCTTAAAAACTGGTGGAACAGTAAAGAACGCTGAAATTCTTATTCAAGGAAACTACAGGGATCAAATCATTAATAAACTTAAGGAAATGGGTCATAAAGTCAAACGCATAGGAGGTTGACCTACAAAGCCCAATCAATGGGTTCTTTTCCTTTTGCTCCCAAATAATCATTGGTTTTAGAAAAATGACCATTGCCAAACCAATACCCCCTATTAGCACTCAAGGGAGAAGGGTGTCCCGAGGTCAAAATACAGTGTTTTTCTCTATCGATCAGTTTTAATTTTTGTTTGGCATAGCCTCCCCACAACAAAAACACAATATTTTCATATTGATCAGAGAGGAGTTCGATCACCTGATCGGTAAATTTTTCCCAGCCTTTACCCTGGTGGCTGCCTGCCTTGTGGGCTTCTACGGTCAGGGTGGCGTTGAGCAGCAACACCCCTTGCTTGGCCCAAGGACTCAGATCACCACTTTTGGGATAAGGGGTTTGAACATCTTTTTCCAATTCCTTAAAAATATTGATCAATGAGGGCGGATGAGGAATTCCTGAGGGTACAGAGAAACACAGGCCATGCGCTTGCCCAGGTCCATGATAAGGATCTTGGCCCAGAATCACCACTTTTGTTTTTTCTGGTGCACAAAGGTCAAAGGCATTAAAAATGAATTTTCCGGGAGGAAAACATTTGGCAGATCCGTAGGCTGATTTTACAAAATCAATCAGTGCTTTAAAATAATCCGATTCGAAAGTGTTCTGCAATATATTTTCCCAATGCGGATTTATGCTTACTGCCATGATTTCTTAATTTTGTATGGCTAATTTAGAAAAATAGATGGGTTACCTCCCAAAAAAAACACTTGAGGATCTCGAATTTTTTGAGGTTACGGAACAGATCTCTGATTTTGCCATTACTCCTATGGGCAAGGCATCATGTATTGCTTTGGAGCCTGTGGCTGACCGAGACACCATGCTCAAAGAACTTCATTGCGTTTCCGAGTACTTGGCTTCCTTTGACGATGACAACAGGATCCCCAATCACGGATTTGAGGACCTCTCCCCGGCCTTTAAATTGCTGAAGATAGAAAATAGCGTATTGGAAATTACGGCTTTTAGAAACATCGCTGCAGCATCACATACGGTTAACACACTTTTAGTATTCCTTAACAAATTCAAGACCTACTACCCCTACCTACTTTCCTTGGGAAGCGAAATAGAGATCAATAAAGAAATCAAAAAAGAAATCGACAGTGTCATTGATCGATTTGGAGAAGTCCGAGACAACGCCTCGGAAAATCTCTACAACTTAAGAAAACAAATTCAAGCTCTAAAAGGTAAAATATCCCAAAGTTTTAACAAAGCCTTGTCCCATTACCAAAACTTGGACTATCTGGATGATATCCGAGAATCGGTGGTCGAAAACAAGCGGGTATTGGCTGTAAAAGCCATGTATCGCAGAAAAGTAAAAGGAGGCATTATGGGCAGTTCCAAAACTGGAAGTATTGTCTTTATTGAACCCGAAGCTACACTTAATTTTTCGAGAGAACTTCAAAACCTTGTTTTTGAGGAATCCGAAGAAATAAAAAAAATACTGAGTCAGCTCACGGAATATTTGCGTCCGCAATTGGGCTTGATTAAATATTACCAAAGTTATTTGATCGATATCGACACCATTTTTGCCCGTGCTCGCTATGCCCAAGCCATAAATGGCTTGCTTCCCATTTTCTCGGACCAACAAGAATTGGAGCTAAAAAATGCCTACCACCCCCTACTCTACCGTACTCATCAGTTGGAAAACAAAAAAACCTTTCCTCAAGACATTCATTTGCATACCAAGAGCAGGATCGTTGTCATATCGGGCCCCAATGCAGGAGGAAAGAGTATTACCCTAAAAACCGTGGGCTTGCTTCAGTTGATGTTGCAAAGCGGGATACTAATACCCGTACACGAAAAAAGCAGGGTATGTTGGTTTGATCGTATCCTTACAGACATTGGAGACAATCAATCCATTGAAAACCACCTAAGTACCTATTCCTATCGCCTTAAAAACATGAAAGGTTTTTTGAAAAAATGCGATAACAAAACCCTCTTTTTGATCGATGAATTCGGTACAGGTTCCGATCCCGAATTGGGAGGTGCGCTGGCCGAGGTCATTCTGGAGGATTTTTACGAGCGACAATCTTTTGGACTCATTACTACTCACTATGCTAACCTTAAATTGCTGGCTGATGAGCAACCGGCCATGATGAATGCCAATATGCAGTTTGACGACAAAACCTTGGAACCCGTATTCAAACTTATTTTAGGGGAAGCTGGAAGTTCTTTTACTTTTGAAGTAGCCCAAAAAAATGGCATTCCCTTTAGTTTGATTAACCGCGCCAAAAAGAAAATTGAACGTGGAAAAGTACGCTTTGATGCGACTATCGCCAAAATGCAAAAAGAACGCTACCAGATGGCTCAAACCGGAAAGTCGCTGAAGGAGAAAGAGAATAAGTTCGAAAATGAGTCGGATCGACTAGAGAAACTCAATGAGAAATTAAAATCCAAATTGGTTAACTATCAGGAATTGTTCGATCACAACCAACGGATGATTGTCCTTGGAAACAAACTCAACGACTTGGCGGAACGATTCTTCCAAAACAATAAAAAAAGGCCTATGATCGCAGACTTATTGCGCCTGATAGAAGCAGAAAATGCCAAGAGAAAACGGAAGACAGCCGCCCAAGCCAAAAAAGACCGTGAGGTGAAAAAAGAAGTCGCCAAAGAAGTGAATCAAAAACTTGTGAGTATTCGCAAAGAAAAAAAGAAAAAGAAAAATAAAACAACACCCCCCCCTCCCAAACCAAAACCTGTAATTGATCTTAAAGTGGGAGATAAAGTAAGGATGGTGGATGGAAAATCTGTTGGAAGTATAGATGCCATAGAGAAGCAAAAAGCAATTGTAAACTATGGTTTGTTTACCACTCAGGTGAGTTTAGACCAATTGGAAATCGCTAATTGATGTCTCCCGTAAAGTTATGACCTCCATTGCCATTTCTGTCATTTTTGGGTCAGAATACTCCTCAAATACAAAAAAAGAGATTTTTCCGTTTTGCTCATCTCACCGGAGTAGGTTCCACTTTTGAAAAGCGAGGCAAGGAAGTAACCAAAATCATTGTATTGGTCATAAGCGAAAAATAGCCGAAAAAAATTACTTGGCCTCACAAGCGATTTTTGGTATTCTAAAAATATTGGGCAGGGCTTTTCTTTCGGGTTTGCTCTTTTAGTTTTTATCCCTCTGCTTTACCAATTTATTGCACATATTGCTTCACCAAAATATAGATTTATTTTTGGTTAAGCCTATGACCATTTTTTTTGGGATACTTACTAAGTTTACCTACAGATTTGGCCACCATCATAGAGACAGAGGCATCTCCGGTAATGTTTACAACGGTTCTACACATGTCCAAAGGACGGTCTATGGCAAAGATCAGTGCCAATCCTGCTTCGGGGATTCCAGCTTGTCCAAGAACAATGACCAGCATGACCATCCCTGCCCCTGGAACGGCTGCAGCTCCTATAGAAGCCAAAGTTGCGGTGATAATGATGCCCAATTGAGTTCCCACGCTCAGATCCATTCCAAAAGCTTGAGCGATAAAAACTGCTGCAACTGCCTGATAAAGGCTAGTGCCGTCCATATTGATGGTTGCCCCTATGGGTAGTACAAAACTAGCGACTTCTTCATCGACCCCCAAATACTCCTCCACCCTTTCCATAGTTACGGGTAGTGTTGCCGCACTTGAACTGGTAGAAAAGGCCAATAATTGGGCAGGAGCAATGCCTTCAATAAACTTTTTTGGCTTTAATTTCACAATGATTCGAACCAGTAAAAGGTAAAACAATCCCATTAAAAACAAACCGATCACCAAAGTAAGTGCGTACATACCCAAGGCACTGAACAAGTCCAAACTGGGGGATTCGACCACCAATGCTGCCAACAGGGCAAATACTCCATAGGGTGCGACCAACATGATCAAATCAATTAGTTTGAGAATCACCTCATTGAAGGCATCGAAAAAATCTTTTACGGGCTTTGATTTTTCGGCGGGAATAAGAATCAACCCTATCCCGAAAAACAAAGCAAAAAAGATAACTTGCAGCATATTGCCATTTTCTGTCGTGGCCTTAAAAATATTATCGGGAACCAAATCCACCAATGCTTGAAGGGGGCCGGCATCTTTTTGTTTCTGAGCAACGGCTTGTTTTTCTTCGGCTTCCGATTTATAGGTTTCAACCAGTTCTTGGCGGGTTTTTTCGCTGATGCTCTTCCCAGGCTTTATGGTGTTGACCATGATCAGCCCTATCATTACGGCCACCACCGTTGTCATGATGTAAATACCAATGGTACGTCCACCCATTCGGGAGAGCCTGGAAATGTCTTTAAGATCGGAAACCCCCTTGATCAAAGAACCCAGTATCAGAGGCATGGCGATGAGTTTGAGGGCATTGATAAAAATTGTTCCAAAGGGTTTTACCCAATGGGAAATCATTTGGGGACCTGACTCAAATGTGGTAAAAATCACTCCCACCAAAACTCCAAGGGTCATACCCAGTAGAATACTCCAGTGTAAAGGTATTTTTTTCATACGTTTAAAATTTGGTTAGCCTAATGATGATCAATTTGATATCCAAGTATTGATCTTTAGCTTAAAATAACCGTCTGATAGCAGTCAAATTATGTTTTATTTTATTTTTTGACAGCTCTGTTCAATAAAGTTAAATCTGCCAAAACCAAAGCGGCCATTGCTTCTACAATAGGAACAGCCCTGGGTACAACACAGGGGTCATGTCTCCCTTTGCCCTGCATTTCTACGGTTTCCCCTTTGTTGTTGATGGTTTGCTGTGACTGCATAATGGTGGCTACAGGTTTGAAAGCAACATTAAAGTAAATGTCCATTCCATTGGAAATCCCTCCTTGGATTCCACCGGATTGGTTGGTTTTGGTTGTACCGTCATTATTGTATAGATCATTGTGATTACTGCCCCTATCTATGGCACCTGCAAAGCCACTACCATATTCGAAACCCTTCACGGCATTGATAGAAAGCATGGCCTTTCCCAATTCTGCATGGAGTTTGTTGAAAACAGGTTCTCCCAATCCTACTGGAACGTTTTGGATCACGCAACTGATTATACCTCCTACTGTATCACCATCTTTGCGGATTTGCTTAATGTATTCCTCCATTTCGAATGCCTTCTGAGGATCTGGGCAACGAACCGGGTTTTGCTCGATGGTATCAAAATCCACTTCTTGATAGGTTTTGTTCATTTTAATTTCACCAACTGAAGAAACATAGGCTGTGAATTTGATGTCACTGAGGAACTGTTTGGCGATGGCACCTGCCACTACTCTACTGGCGGTCTCTCGAGCTGAACTTCTTCCCCCTCCACGATAATCCCTTGTACCGTATTTATCATCGTAGACCTTATCGGCATGGGAAGGACGGTATTGATTTTTGATGTGGTCGTAATCCCTTGATTTCTGGTTAGTATTAAAAATAGCAAACCCAATGGGGACTCCGGTGGTTTTGCCTTCAAATATCCCGGAAAAAAATTCAACTTCATCAGCTTCCTTCCTTTGGGTCACTATGGACGATTGGCCGGGTTTTCTGCGATTGAGATCCCTTTGGATGGCTTCTATATCCAAATTAATTCCGGAAGGACAACCGTCGATCACTCCACCAATTGCAGGTCCGTGGGACTCTCCAAAAGTGGTCAATTGAAACAGATTTCCAAATGTATTTCCTGACATGAGTTTTTAAAATGCAAATATAATGGGAAAGTTTTGATTAGGCTTGAGTCATGAACACCTATCCGCTACATAGATAAAAATAATTGATGGTGATCGTGAGTAGGCTTGGTTTGTTTTGGATCGAATACGATGATACCTAATTTGAAAAAGTTGATCGAAAAGGCAATCTCTTTCTGAACACCTATTTCTTCCCATACTTTCCTCATTCCCTTGCTCCAGTGGATGTCGTCAAAAATAACCAATGCTCCATCCGTCAAATTGTTTTTAACCAATTCAAAATACTTTAGGGTCGCTTCGTATTGGTGATTTCCGTCAATAAAGACTAGGTCAAAGCGTATGCGACTTTTTAGAACACTCGGTAATGTTTTATCATATAGTCCGTGAACTACCTCAAAACGGTTTTGGGTAGTTAGCCTATTAAATCGGTCAGAAGCCATTTCACATAGTCCTTTTACGCCCTCAAGAGTGACAAATTTTGTATTTTTTTTGTTCTCTAGTGCTTTGATAAAGTACTGGCCCGATACCCCCAAATTGGTTCCGATCTCCAAAATATTTTTAATGCTGTTTGGTTTACAGAGCTGATAAAAAAACCGCGTCCAAATCTCAGGAGAGGCGGCACGTCGGGCTACCTCGGCTACAGTGAATTCTGCAGAGGTGCCAATTTCTTCAAAGCTGATCTTTCGGTTATCGGTAAGTAATTCTGACCTGAATTGATTCAGTTTTTTAAAAAGTTGGTCCTCATCGGGAGTGTTTTCTTTTTTTAATGTTTTTAAAAAAGCTTGAGCAATTAAGTTACCTTCTACTCCGTATTTAATTAATTTGGATATATTACTGGTTTGCAATACTTTACTACTAAAAAAATGTTTGATCTTTAGGAGTTTATTGTAAAGCATATGAGGACTCTTTTTTAAATACTATAAAAATTGATTAAATCGGGGGTAAGACGTAATTTTCATCCACTAGGTGTAAATGAATCATGGTTTTTATATTCAGGTTTAACGTAATGCTTCGTTTAAAAAGGAAACCGGGTGCTTTGCCTCTCTTCCTGTTCCATCAGATATTTGATGTCTACAACTCGTTCCATTGGCAGCCACTTGTGTTTCTGAATTCATTTTTCTGATTGCGGGAAAAAGACGCTCCTCCCCTATTTTTTGGCTGATCTCAAAATGTTCTGCTTCATATCCAAAAGAGCCGGCCATCCCGCAACAACCAGTGGATAAGAGGGTTACCTTATAGTTTCTGGGTAAGTTAAGTATTTTAAAAGTATCTGCTGGGTTGCCCAGGGATTTTTGATAACAATGGGCGTGAATTTTAAGGTTTTTAGATTGATCGCCAAAAGCATCGGGGGTAATGTGACCTTTGTCTATTTCTTCCGCTAAAAACTCTTCTATTAAATAACAATTTTCAGCCAATTTTTTGGCAGCGGTTTTGTCTTTAGCCAGCTTCAGGTATTCATCTTTAAAGGTATAAAGGGCCGAGGGCTCTATTCCTAGCAAAGGGGTTTCGGCATTAATATGGTCTTTGTATAATTCTACATTTTGATCAGCACAAGCTTTGGCTTGTTCCAAAAACCCTTTGGAGATATAAGCCCGTCCGCTTTCGGTCGAAGGAAGGACTTGAACCTGATATCCCAGACGGGTTAGGATTTCATAGGAATCACGTCCTGTACGGACATCCAAATAGTTTGTGAATTCATCCAAATAGAGATAAACCTTATGATTGGATTTTTGTTGCTTTTTATTGATCAACTGCTTATCCAATGGAGCGTGTAGCTTTGGCACGGAACGTGAAGAGGCGATACCAAGGGATTTTTTGATTAAGTATCCAAAAAATGGTGTCTGAAAAGCCATGTTTTGTAATCCTCTGATCGGGTTTAGCATTTTACTTAATTTACCGTTAAAAGCAAAAACGCTATCCCTCAAACGGGGTCGATATTTTTTTTGATATTGGTAGAGAAATTCTGCTTTATAGGACGCTATATCAACACTGCTTGGGCATTCAGAGGCACAGGCTTTACAACTGATACATAAATCCATTACCTCCTTTATCTGTGGATTGTCAAAAGGGTTTTTGGAATCGGAATTGGTCAGTGCTTCTCTAAGCACATTGGCCCTACCACGGGTACTGTCTTTTTCGTCTTTAGTGGCTCGATAGCTGGGGCATATGGTCGCATCTGTAGTGGTTTTTCTGCAATCTCCTGAACCATTACACTTTTCGACAGCCCGCAATATGCCCTGATCAGCGTTGAAATCCATGAAGGTGTCTATATCGGGTTCTTTTCGCTCAGGTTGGTAACGTAAATTTTTATCCATGGGTAAGGAGTCAACGATCTTACCGGGATTAAAAATGGAAAAAGGATCGAAAATTTGCTTTACCTCCTTGATCAGTTCATAGTTACAATTACCCAACATATAGGAAATGAATTCTGAGCGAACAATACCATCGCCGTGTTCTCCACTCATCGATCCTTTAAATTTTTTTACCAAATGGGCCACGGCGGTAGTGATGGCTTTAAATTGATCTACATCATTTTGCTTTTTCAGATTGAGCATGGGTCTTAAGTGGAGCTCTCCTGCCCCGGCATGGGCGTAATAAACGGGATTTTGATCGTATTGCTTCATCAAAGCGGTAAATTCTTCGATATAGTCTGCCAATTGCTCTACAGGCACTGCGGTGTCCTCAATACAAGCTACTGCTTTTTTATCTCCAACAATATTTCCCAAAAGACCTAAACCAGCACTCCTCAGATACAAAGCAGATTGTATTTCATCTCCCTTCAGAATAGAAAAATCATAGGAAAGGTTAATTTCTTCAAGCGTATCGATCAAGGAATTTAATTCATTTTGTAGTTCTTGCTTTGAAGAGGCTCTCAATTCCAGCATTAATATACCTTTAGGGTCGCCTTTAAGAAAAAATCTATTTTTGGCTTGAGTAAGATTGTTTTTAGTGCAATCCAAAATGATTTTATCCATCATCTCACAGGTAAAAAGTGGATGTTTCATGAGTGGGGCCACAGATCGTAAACACTTTTCGATACTGTCGTAGTGTGCAGCGACCATAACCGCCTCCTGAGGAGGGGTCGGATCCAGAGCAAGCGTGATGGAGGTAACAAATGCCAGTGTGCCTTCACTACCGGTCAATATTTTTGAAAGGTTCAGTCCGCCTAGTTCGGAATCGGTAAAACCATCGAGAAGAACATCTAGCGCATAGCCTGAATTACGTCGGTGAACGGAGGCCTGTGGATACTCACTCCTGATGTTTTTTTGATTTATAGGATTGGAAAGTTTTTCCGAAAAAAAACGGTATAAACTACCCTCTAAATCTTGTTGTTTTTGTTTTTTAAGGTATTGGTTCTCGTTTAAATTTTCAAATATTACTACACTGCAGTCATACAAAACACATTCCAAAGCGAGCACTTTGTCTCGTGTGACACCGTATTTTATGGAAGTTGTTCCAGAAGAGTTGTTTCCTATCATCCCCCCTATGGTACATCGATTTGAGGTGGAAGTATTGGGCCCAAAAAACAATTGATGAGGGGCTAAAAAATTATTGAGTTCATCCCTAACTATCCCAGGTTCAATTGTAATTTTTCTGGCCTTGGGATCAAAATCTATAATTTTATTGAAGTGCTTTGAAACATCTACTACAAGACCATTTCCAACTACTTGTCCTGCCAAGGAGGTACCCCCTGCTCTTGGAATCAAAGGAATCTGATTTTCGCGAGCAAAATCAATCAATTCAATTATGTCTTCTTTATTTTTTGGAAAACAAACACCTTCGGGGTAAATCTTGTAGACAGATCCGTCTGTAGCGAATAGTTGACGATGAAGTAAATCGTTTTTAACTCGAACTCGCTTAAGGCTGCTAAAATCGTATTTTGACATTAATCAAGATCTGTTGATGTAAAGATAATTTATTATTTACATTTACATTGTCAATAAGTATGGAAGCTTGTTTACATTGAAAAAGCATTAAAATTTATAATTTAGCTTCATTATGAAAAACATATTTTTCCTTCTTACAAATTTATTTTTTATTGGTTGCTCAACTAACAATGGTGAATTTATCATCAATGGATCTATCGACCTCAAAGATGGTGATATGGTTTACCGTGTTATAGCTGATTCTAATCAACAACCAATGGTGGTTGACTCCATAACCGTTATCAATGGTACTTTTGAAATGAGTGGTATTGTTGAATCACCAGATGTTAATTTTTTCTCTGTTCAAAGTATTAGAGGAAATTTTCCTTTTATTCTAGAGTCAGGAAAAATTAGAGTCTCCTTGTATAAGGATAGTTTAATGAGTTCTCAGGCCCTGGGAACAGTATCTAATGATGCATTAATGAAATATAAAAATGACACAAAGGTTTTTGTAAACTCCATGAATGATATTGGAAGAGATTTACAGCAAGCCAACATAGCCAAGGATAATTTATTGGTTAGCGATCTTCAAGAGCAATACAAAGACGTCCAGAATCAAATTAGAGATTTTGAAATTGCATTTATTAAAGATAACCATGATTCCTATGTCTCGGCTCTGATTCTTGAGCGATTTCTAATGACCAAACAAATGACCAATGAGGAGGCAAAACCAATTTTTGAAAATTTAACTCCAAGGATACAAAAAAGTAAAACGGGGGGGAAATTAAATAAAATTATAAATGCTGCTCAAGCACCTGCTGAGGTAGGTCAGATTGCTCCTGACTTTGAGGGTCCAAGTCCTACAGGTGAATTGGTCAAATTGGCAGATAATTTGGGTAAAATAACCATTGTAGATTTTTGGGCTTCTTGGTGCCGCCCTTGTCGTGTTGAAAATCCAAACTTAGTGAGAACTTATAATAAACTTAAAGCTATGGGCCTTAGTGTGGTTGGGGTTTCCCTTGATAAAAGCAAAGACAATTGGATTAAGGCTATTGAGGATGACGGTTTAAAGTGGTCTCAAGTGTCTCATTTACAGTATTGGAGCGAACCTATTGCCAAGGCTTACCAAGTAAGATCAATACCGGCTACTTTTATTTTGGATCAAAATGGTAAAATAGTTGCAAAAAACCTAAGAGGAAAAGCACTTGAAGAAAAAGTTGAAGAATTACTTAAGAAGTAATTAGTTTTTCCATTTAAAAATAAATGCGGCTATAATTAGGGTTGAGGCCAGTATTACTAATGTAAATTTGGAACTTATCAATACACTGGGGGCAAATGCTGTAGTAGCTATCAACCCAGCTAAAGCACCTCCAAAATGAGCGGTATGGCCAATGTTGTCTCCTTGTTTTCTCATTCCGTAAATAGTGTAAATAAGATATATGCTTGCCATGATATAGCCTGGCAGTGGTATGGGAAAAAAGATCAATAACATTTTCATATCAGGATACAACAAAACGGCACTGTAAACGATTCCTGAGACAGCTCCACTTGCTCCCACTGCTGTATATTCATTTTGCTGATTGTGATAAAGAAAGGAGAGGTAATTTCCTATATAAAGACTGCTTAGATACAAAGCTAAAAATTTCATTTCACCTAAGCTATAAACTACATATCCTGCAAAGAAATACAATGACAACATATTAATAAACAAATGGTTAAAGTCTACATGAAGAAAACCAGAGCTCCACATACGTATTTGTTCCCCGGCCTTGATTTTTCCCATTTGAAATTGATACTTTTTAAAAAAACTTTGATTTTTAAAACCTATGAATGAAAGTAAAACATTGGAAACTATAATTGCGGTTACAATAGATGGAAGTGAAGACATGCAAAGATATTACAGTAACAAATATACTATCTTTGTGAAAAAATAGACTTGCAAAGAGCAGTATACCTTATTGCATATCCCTTTATCTATCTGATAGCTTCCATTCCTTTTAATATCCTTTATGTTTTTTCTGATTTTTTACGACTGATAATATATAACCTTCTGGGATATCGAAAAAAAATAGTTCGATCCAATCTCATAAAAGCTTTTCCACACAAAAGCGAGGATGATCTCAAGTGGATTGAAAAAAGATTTTATAAACATTTTTGTGATATTACTTTGGAAGCGTTTAAGTCTCTTACAATAAGTTCTGAAGAAATGCAAAAACGAATGGTTTTTAAAAACCTTGATGTTTTGACTCAATTTGAGAAGGGAAACAGAAGTGTAATTATCATGTGTGGTCACTATGCGAGTTGGGAATGGATGTTGTCTATAGGCTATCACACTGTTTCTCAAGGTTATGGTATTTACACACCAATAATGAACAAATACCTCAATAAGTTGATCATTAAAATCAGAAAAAAGCACCGAGGTAATTTAATCTCTCGTTATTCTGCAATTCAACAAATCAAAAATTTACACAATGAAGGTAATATAGCAGTCTATGGTTTTGTGAGTGATCAATCACCACGTCCAAAGCCTAAATCTTATTGGAGGCCTTTTTTAGGCGTAAAAGTTCCTGTTTTTGTGGGGGCGGAGATGGTAGCCCGGGAGCTCGATTTTGGGGTGGTATACGCTAAAATTAATCGTGTTAGAAGGGGGTATTACGAGGCCAGTTTTGAGTTAATCAGTGATCAACCAAAGAAAACCAAATTAAATCGAATCACAGATACCTTCACCGAATGGTTAGAGCAAGATATTTATTCTGATCCAACGCAGTATTTGTGGACACACAAGCGTTTTAAGCACGCAGATAAAGCCCCACAGGATTAAATCATTTCTTCAATCTCTTTCAAGAACCGTTGCGCCAATTCATTTGCCTCTTTTTCGCTTTTTGCTTCAGCATAAACCCTTATAATGGGTTCAGTGTTGGATTTTCTGAGGTGTACCCATGACGATTCAAAGGACAGCTTAACCCCATCAATAGTGTTAGGATTTTTTTCTGAATATTTTAGTTCAAACTTTTTGAGAATTGAATCGACATCCATTCCTTTTGAAAAGGAGATTTTAGCTTTGCTCATTACATAATCTGGATAAGAAGCTCTTAAAACGGATACTTTTTGATTTTTTTCTGCCAAAAGGCTTAAAAATAATGCAATTCCAACCAAAGCATCCCGCCCATAATGCAAATCAGGATAGATAACGCCTCCATTGCCCTCCCCTCCAATTACAGCTTTGACTTCTTTCATTTTTTCAACCACATTCACTTCACCGACCGCACTGGTATGATAATTACCATCTCTTTGAAATGTTATGTCAGACAGTGCTCGGGTAGATGAAAGATTGGATACCGTATTTCCGGGTGTTTTTGATAAAATATAGTCAGAACAAGCAACCAGTGTATATTCTTCTCCGAAAACCTTTCCATTTTCATCGACAAAGGCAAGTCTATCAACATCAGGATCAACAACGATACCAAAATCGGCTTTTTCCTCTACTACTTTCTCGGAGAGCACTGTTAAATTTTCTTTCAAGGGTTCAGGGTTGTGAGGAAAATCACCTGTAGGATCACAATAAATCTGGACAGTAGTTACTCCCAGGGCTTCCATAAGTATGGGAACGGCAATACCTCCAGAAGAGTTTACTGCATCTAACACTACCTTAAATTTTTTTTGCTTTATGCTTCCTGAATTGACCAAGGGAAGGGCTAAAACTCTTCGTACGTGTTCTTCTATTGCTCCTGATACTTGGGTTACTTTTCCTAAATGATCAATAGTTGCATATTCGAACTCCTGTTTTTGTGCGATTTCAAGTATCTTTCTTCCAGATGCAGCATTCAAAAACTCACCTCTTTGATTAAGTAGTTTTAGGGCATTCCAATGATTGGGATTGTGACTTGCGGTAATAATGATCCCGCCATTAGCTTTATGTTGTGTAACTGCCATTTCAACCGTGGGCGTGGTGGAGAGGCCCACATCCAATACCTCTATACCATAGCCTACTAAAGTCTGGTTGACCAAACCTTGCACCATACTACCGGAGATCCTGGCATCTCTCCCTACCACTACCTTGTACTCTTTTTCCTTATGGTTTTTCTTTAACCAGTGGGCATAAGCAGAAGTAAATAATACAGTATCAAGTGGAGTGAGGTTATCAGAAGTTTTACCTCCGATGGTTCCTCTGATTCCTGAGATGGATTTGATTAAAGTCATACGCAAAGATAACGAATGCTCTATTTTAGATAATTCATTTTTTTCTTATTCCATATTAGAATTAATAATTAAACTGGTATAATTATATTAGTCTTGAATTTAACGCATAAGAAAACAATTATATGAATTACCTCGCACATGTTTATTTATCTGGTTCTGACGAATTTCTATGTATTGGTAATTTTATCGGAGATCATGTAAAAGGAAAAGCTTATTTAGATTATCCAGAGACTATACAAAATGGGATTTTATTGCATCGTAAGATTGATTATTTTACCGATCAACACTTTTTGTTTAAAAAAAATGTCACTCTATTATTTCCTCAATTTCGTCACTACAGCAGGGTCATTGTTGATATGTTTTTCGATCATTTTTTAGCGAATCAATGGAATAATTATCATCCTGAGCCACTTGAACAGTTTAGTAAACGTTTTTATGCTATGATTGAACAGTATTCAAGTATTTTACCTGATAAAACAAAAAAAATTTTACCTGTCATCTCAAAATATAATTGGTTTTTAGCTTACAGTACGTTTGATGGCATGGAAAAAATTCTTTCTCAAATGTCACAGCGTACAAAATTCTCATCAAATTTATCCTCGGCATTAGAGGCGCTAGAAAAAAATTACACAAAAATCGTCTTAGATTTTAAAATATTTTTTAGTGAATTAGAGGATTTTGTTAAGAAGGAAAAGGAAAAACTTTCTTAATCTAATCTCCTAAATTTTACTTTTATAAAGAAAAGTTATGATAGTTTGTAGTCGTAAATTCCCCCTTTAAATTACTATTTTTGTTAGATTGAATATGAAAGAAAGCTTAAGTTGTATTGATATTCAAGGGGCTAGGGTTCACAACCTTAAGAATGTAAGCCTTAAAATACCAAGGGATAAATTAGTAGTTATTACGGGACTTTCCGGTAGCGGAAAATCTTCATTGGCCTTTGACACCATCTATGCAGAGGGACAACGCCGATATATTGAAACTTTTTCTGCCTACGTAAGGCAATTTTTGGGGAACTTGGAAAGGCCTGATGTAGACAAAATAGATGGGCTATCTCCGGTAATTGCTATAGAACAAAAAACCACCTCTAAAAGCCCGCGTTCTACCGTGGGAACCATTACTGAACTTTATGATTATATCAGGCTTCTTTTTGCACGTGTTGGAACAGCTTTCAGCTATGTAACACAAGAAAAAATGGTTAATTACAGTGATGACCAGATTATCCAACTTATACTTGAGGAATATATGGATAAAAAGGTTATTATTCTATCTCCCTTGATAAAAGCCCGAAAAGGGCACTACAGAGAGTTGTTTGATTCCCTTTCCAGGCAAGGTTTTCTCAGGGTAAGGGTGGATGGTGAAATATTAGATTTGACCCCTGGTATGAGAGTTGATAGATATAAAACCCACGACATTGAGTTGATCATTGACAGGATCAGGATAAAACAAGATGAAAATTCTCTCAAAAGACTAATCGAATCCCTCAAAACAGCCATGTATTACGGAGAAGAATCAATAATGTTAATTGATGAAGAAACAGAAAAACCACGTTTTTTCAGCAGAAAATTAATGTGTCCGACTTCTGGTGTTTCCTATGCACTTCCTGAACCAAATTCTTTTTCTTTTAATTCTCCAAAAGGGATGTGTTTGAATTGTAAAGGTTTGGGTAATCAGTTTGAAGTAAGCATAGATAAAATAATTCCCGACGATAGTATTTCTATAGAAAAGGGGGGAATATCTCCATTGGGAGAGAAGAAGAGTAATTGGGGGTTCAGACAAATGGAGGTGATAGCCAAACGTTATAACTTTTCGCTCTCAGATCCTATAAAGAATATACCAAAGGAAGCATTAGAGGTTATCCTTAAAGGGGGAAACGAAAAGTTTACCGTGGCTTCAAAAACATTGGGTATAACAAGAGATTACAAAATAGATTATGAGGGTATTGAAAATTTTATAAAATACCAATTTAATAACACAGATTCTTCCGGGATTAAACGTTGGGCAAATGGTTTTATGGATGAAAAAAAATGCAGTTCATGTCATGGTGCACGTTTAAATAAAGAATCTCTAAATTTTAAAATTAATGGTCTAAATATTGCAGATGTCAGTGCTTTAGATTTGGGAGACCTTTTTCAGTGGTTTGAAGATTTGCAAAAAGAATTATCCAACAACCAGCTAAAAATAGCTGGGGAAATCATTAAAGAAATCAAAACAAGATTAAAATTCTTGTTGGATGTAGGTCTAAATTATCTTTCTCTTAATCGGTCGTCGAAATCCCTTTCAGGAGGTGAAGCCCAACGTATAAGATTAGCCACCCAAATTGGATCGCAACTGGTAGGTGTACTTTATATATTGGATGAACCCAGTATTGGTTTGCATCAAAGAGATAATGAAAAACTAATTAATTCCCTAGAATCATTGAGGGACATTGGTAACTCAGTTATTGTTGTTGAGCATGACAAAGAGATGATCCTGCGAGCCGATCACATCATTGATATAGGTCCAATGGCCGGTAAAAATGGAGGTGAAATAATCTCTGAGGGAAGCCCCAAAATGTTGAAAAAACATAAAACCCTCACCGCACAGTACTTGAATCATCAAAAGCAAATACAGATTCCTAAAAATAGAAGACAAGGAAATGGAAAACGTATTGTTTTATCTGGATGCACCGGTAACAATCTTAAAAATATAGAAATCCAGATCCCTCTTGGAATCATGATCGGTGTAACAGGTGTATCGGGTAGTGGTAAATCGACTCTGATCAACGAAACTCTTTACCCAATTCTCAATGCACATATTTACAATGGTGTCAAACCTCCTCTGCCATATAAGAAAATTAACGGATTAAAGTATTTGGATAAAGTAGTTGATGTAAATCAGTCTCCCATTGGTAGAACCCCAAGAAGTAATCCGGCTACTTATTGTGGAGTTTTTAGTGAAATCAGAACTTTATTCACACTTACTCCCGAGGCACAAATAAGGGGCTATAAACCAGGAAGATTCAGTTTTAACGTCAAAGGGGGAAGATGTGAAACGTGTCAGGGTGGTGGTATGAAAGTAATTGAGATGAACTTTTTGCCTGATGTCCATGTAGAATGTGAAACTTGTAATGGCAAACGTTTTAATCGAGAGACCCTAGAAATAAGATTTAAAGGAAAATCAATTGCAGATGTTTTGGAAATGTCGGTTAACCAAGCCTGCAGCTTTTTTGAAAGTCACCCCAAAATTTATCGAAAATTAAAAACAGTTCAAGATGTTGGACTGGGATATATTACCTTAGGTCAGTCTTCAACCACACTTTCTGGTGGCGAGGCGCAACGAATAAAATTGGCTACTGAGTTATCAAAAAAAGACACAGGACAAACTCTATATATATTGGATGAACCCACTACAGGACTTCATTTCGAGGATGTAAGAGTTTTAATGGAGGTTTTGGATAAACTTGTTAAAAGAGGAAATACCGTATTGATTATTGAACACAACATGGACGTGATCAAACTTGTAGATCACCTGATCGATATTGGTCCTGAAGGTGGAAAAAAAGGAGGTAAATTGGTAGGGCAAGGGACTCCAGAAGAGATTGTTAAAGTCAAAAAAAGCCATACTGGTAAGTATTTAGCAAAAGAGCTTGAAACGCATTAAGATGAATCTATTCAAGAACATTTTAATAGCATATATATTTTAAAACTAACTTCTAATCTTGTTCTCATAAGAAATTTAACACTTTTTATATTATTTACACTATTGGTGGGTGATTTCATTTTTGGTCAAGATCAAATTTCTTACGATATAGATGCTTCCGTTGATGCTTCAGGAAAAAAAATTCAAATCAGTCAAAAGATCACTTTTGAGAGTCTATCTCCAATGAGTGCAGATACAATATACCTAACGGATTGGTCTAATGCTTACTCGAGTGTAAAATCCCCAATGGCTGAGAGGTTTGTTGAAGAATATGATCGAAGTTTCTATTTGTCTAATAAATCTAAATTAGGTTTTACTGTTATCAATTCTATCACTGTTAATGGTTTACAAACAAACTGGAGTAGGATGGAAAACCAACCAGACATTATTAGGGTAATATTCAATTCGAGTGTTGGTGAAAATAATACAACAAACCTATCCTTGGATTATCAGGTGGTTCTTCCGGATTCTAAATTTACGGGATACGGTTACGATTCAAAAGGTGATGTGATATTGAGATACTGGTACATAGCTTTAAGCCCATTTTACGACAACCAATGGAGAAATTACAGTCATCTTAATCTTAACGACTTCAGTATAAAGACTGGGTCCTATAATTTAAAGCTTACTGTCCCAAATGGGACAACTGTCCAAAGCAATCTTCAAAAAAGGAAATTTAGTGATGGCATATATTACTTTTCAGGAAAACAAAATAGAGAACTAATACTCTACTTCACAAAAACCAATCCATTTGAAACTTTTAATGTTACAGATAATCGTGTCATAATTACTGATATTTTTAAAAAAAACGATAAAAAAAGCACCAATCTAGATAAGGTTAAAAGAATTGATGCTTTTGTCACAGGTATTTTTAATTACAAAGGGGAAAAAAAGTATATAGTTCCCGCATTGATCTACAACAAAAATCCCTTTTTTGGACTAAATGACCTGCCAAAGTTTTTAGCTCCTTTCAATAATTCATTTTTAGATGAGATAAGCTTTTTGAAATCATATTTACATTTTTATTTATCAAACAACCTATCTATTGATCTAAGAAAAGATCATTGGATTGTTGGTGGACTTCAAACCTACATAATCATCAAATATATTGAGACCTTCTATCCAAAAGAAAAATACTTAGGACGAGTAGGTCGTTTTAAATTATTGAAAGCCTATACGTTGGCAGAAATTGATTTTAATGAAAGTTTTTGGATGTATTATGAGTTTATGGAGAGAGCCAACCTGCATCAATCTGATTTTTTACCAAAAGACAAGCTAGTTAAATTTAATGAAAAGATTGGTTCTCCTTACCACGTAGGAATAGGACTCAGGTATCTAGAACATTATATTGGAAAACAAGTTATCGATAAAGTATTCAAAAAATATCTTAATCAATCTGAAAAAAAATTGACCTTTCTAAGTTTGATGAAAAAATACAGCCCAAACGATATTGATTGGTTCGAGAAGTTTTACCTAAAAGAACGATTGCCTATAGACATTAGCATCAAAAATCTAAATAAAGATAAAGACAGTATTAGGGTTAGGTTGTCAAAGTATTATGATGACAAAATACCGTTTGAGCTCTCACAAGTAAAGAATGACTCTATAATTGACCAGGTTTGGATTGAGAACATGGGAACAAACCTCAGCTTTACTCTAAAAAATTTAAAACCTGATTATGTAGCCATCAATCCGAAAATAAGGTTACCGGAATCCAATAAAAGCAATAATTGGCGTTACACTAAGAATTTTTTGAACCTAAAGCCCATACAATTCAATTTTTTGAGAGATTATGAATCTCCAAAAAGAAATCAAATCTATTATAATCCCGTGGTGAATTATAATCTATATGATGGACTATCACTGGGCTCAAGATTTTATGATAAGGGGTTCCTTACTCAAAAATTCACTTTTGAATTGATGCCCCAATATTCTACAATTCAAAAAGATATGGTTGGAAAAGTCATAATGTCATATTTGATTAACAATTTCAGTAAAAGTAATTATGCAACTACTCTAAGTTTTTTTGGAAGTAGTTATCATTATTTGGAAGATTTGAGGTATCAAGTTATAACCCCGGGAATCAACTTTTATTTCAGGACTGATGATTTTAGATCAAACAAGCGTAACTCAATTGGTTTGTACTACTATAGTGTAAAAAGAGATGATCCCCCTGACTCATTTACAACGCCGAATTATGAACTTTTGTCCCTTAGACACCTTTTCTCAAATCGTGGAGCATTAAAGCATATTACCATTGAGACCGGTTTACAGTATTCAAAGAAATTCACCAAATTCGAAATGATATTTGACTATAGAAGACTTTTATCCAATGGAAGTCAATTTACGGCTAGATTTTTTGCAGGAAAATTTTTAAGTCATGGTCAACAAGAAACAAACTTTTTTGATTTTAACCTCAATCGTCCGCAGGATTATCTATTTCGTTATAATTATTTTGGAAGATCAGAAAATGATGGTCTTTTTAGCCAACAAATTGTGATGGCCGAGGGTGGCTTTAAATCAATGGTTTTGCCTGTCACAGCAAATGATTATTTATTAACCTCAAATCTAACTCTAGGAGTATGGAAATGGATTGAGCTATATGCAGATTTTGGAATACTCAAAAATCATGGAGTTAATTCACATTTCTTGTATGGTTCCGGAATTCGTTTCAATATCCTTCCCGATTATTTAGAAATCTTTTTTCCCCTCCATTCTTCTAATGGATGGGAGTTTAATGAGATTCCATATGAAACTAAAATCCGCTTTATACTTACATTTAGTCCTAAACAATTATCAAATCTTTTTTCCAGAAGGTGGTTTTAAAACCCTTTTTAAAAAGGCTAATCTTTTTTGGACAATCCGCCATTACAAAATTTTGTAATTTTGACATCCACAATTATGATTGATAGCCAAGAGAGCAACACAAAACTGACCTTTGAGGATTACAAAAAGCAAGTTCTCGGAGATTACAAAATTATTTATACTAGTAGACAAGCCAGTGTTCTTGGCCGAAGAGAGGTTCTTAGTGGTAAAGGCACTTTCGGTATTTTTGGTGATGGTAAAGAATTACCACAAATTGTTCTCAATCGATTTTTTCAGCCAGGTGATTTTCGCTCAGGTTACTACAGAGACCAAACCATAATGTTCGCCCAAGGACATCTCAACCCTGAGCAACTTTTTGCAGCGATTTATGCCAATCCAGATATCGAAAAAGAACCTATGTCTGCCGGAAGGCAAATGGTAGGTCATTTTTCCAACACCCTAGTTGATGAAAATGGTAAATGGGTGGATCAGACCAAATCTAAAAACCATGTTTCGGATGTTTCTTCCATAGGAGCCCAAATGCCTCGTCTAATCGGTTTGGCACAAGCATCCAAGATTTACAGGAATTTAAAAATCGAAAATGGGAAGAATTTTTCCAAAAATGGAAATGAAGTCGCTTGGGGAACCATAGGAAATGCTGGTACGAGTGAAGGGCTGTTTTTTGAAGCCATCAACACAGCTGGAGTTTTGCAGATTCCTATGATTATGAGTATTTGGGATGACGGCTATGGAATTTCCGTTGATAACAAACAACAAACTACCAAAGAGAGTATCTCAAAAGCTCTTGCTGGTTTTGCCAGAGAAAATGATAAGGGGATAGAGATTTTGACCGTTAAGGGCTGGGACTATCCAGCACTATTAAAGACCTATGCCTACGCTTCAAAAATTGCACGAGAAAATCATATACCTGTCATTGTTCATGTAACCGAGCTTACTCAGCCACTTGGACATTCTACCTCGGGTTCTCACGAGAGGTATAAGTCTAAAGAAAGACTCCAGTGGGAAAAGGAGCACGATTGTAACCTCAAGATGAGGGAATGGATTCTTTCCAAAGGAATCTCCAATTTTCAGGCTTTGGAGGAAATGGAATCTCAAATCAAAGCCAAAGTTAAGGAGGCCAAAAACCTTGCATGGGAAGCATATCAAAAACCTATTATTAGTTTAAAAGATCAGCTGAATGAATTTTTGGAAGAATTTATTTCACACTCAAATAACGATGTGGAACTTAAACTTCTTTACAACAAATTAAATGAAAAAACTGAACTATTCTATCACGATGTAATAGCCACAGCAAGGAAAATTTTCCCAATACTGGCTAGAAACGCTATAAGAAACACAGAATCTTTAAAAAAGTGGTTGAAAAATACAAAAGACTCGTTACAAGACAAGTACTCTTCCCACCTCTTTAGTGAGGGGATCAATGGAACGGATAGTGTTGAATTAATCCCTCCAAAATATCCTCAAGATGCTCCTTTTGTGGATGGTAGGATCATTTTAAGAGACAATTTTGATCATTTACTCATGAAGGAAGAGCGTTTGATCATTTTTGGTGAGGATAGTGGAAAAATTGGCGGTGTCAATCAAGGCTTAGAGGGATTACAAGAGAAATTTGGAACCCTAAGGGTTGCTGATGCTGGAATAAGAGAGGCTACCATAATAGGGCAAGGTATTGGTATGGCTATTCGCGGTTTAAAACCAATTGCAGAAATTCAGTACTTGGATTACATATTGTATTGTATTCATATTATAAGTGATGATTTAGCAACATTGAGTTATAGGACCAAAGGCAGGCAATTGGCGCCTTTGATCATCAGAACAAGAGGTCACCGGCTGGAAGGTATATGGCATTCGGGATCTCCAATGGCAGGAATGATCCATTTGATGCGAGGAGTTCAACTATTAGTTCCTAGAAATATGACCCAAGCAGCAGGGTTTTATAACACCTTACTCAAAGCCAATCAACCCGCAGTTGTCGTTGAATCATTAAACGGATATAGAATTAAAGAAAAACTTCCTTCAAATCTTGGAGAATATTGTTTGCCCATAGGTAAGATAGAGATACTTAAAGAGGGTACTGACATCACAATAGTTTCTTATGGATCTACTTTGAGAATTGTTAATGAAGTAGCTCTTAAACTTGAGAGATATGAAATAATAGCAGAAGTAATCGACGTACAATCCCTTATTCCTTTTGACAAAGAAAATGAGATCAGACATAGCCTGACAAAAACAAATCGTTTGTTGATTGTTGATGAGGACATGCCAGGCGGAGCATCTGCTTATATTCTGCAACAATTATTGGAAGAACAAAAAATTTACCCTCTTTTAGATAGTGAGCCCAAGCTCCTTTCTGCCAAAGAACATCGACCTGCATATGCTGAAGATGGAGACTATTTTTCAAAACCTTCTGCGGAGGATATATTTGAATGTGTCTACGAAATAATGCACGAAAACGATCCCAATAAATTTCCTTTAATTTAATCTTAAGCAGCAAAAACCTTAACCAGTAGTTCTTGAAGTATCTGATATTGATTGCCGGACTTTGCGCCTACTCCTTTAATCTTTAGATCAGCTTCCAATGTTGATGTGATGGCCTTGCTGACTTGTTTAAGGTTGAATTTTTTACAAGCTACCTCATAGTCTCTGATAAAGTAAGGGTTAACACCCAATAGAGAGGGCGCTTTTGACTTGTCTTCCAAGCTATGATACAATAGAACTTTTCTAAAAAAATTATAAAAACCCGAAATGGTCAGTACCAATGGATGGCTTTTAGGGTTTTCAGCCATATATTTTACAATTTTAATGCTTTGGTAAAAATCACGCTTTCCAACTGCTTTGTAGAGTTCGAAATTGTTGTAATCTTTACTAAAACCCACATGCTGCTCTATTAGTTCTGGAGTAATATGGGTATTTTCATTAAGAACGATTTTTAACTTTCCGATCTCTTTTTCGATTTTACTCAAATCATTACCCAAAGCTTCCGTAAAGATCTGCAGGGCCTTGGACTCAATTTTAAACTTAGCTGCTTTCAATCGATTGGCAATCCATTGTCCAAGTTGATTGTCATACAAAACTTTGGTTTCTAATACTTCCCCAACCTTTTTGGCAGCTTTGTACAATTTTTTTCTTTTGTCAAAAACTTTGTATTTATAACAAAAAACAAAGATGGTTTTTTCTTGAGGTCGAGAAAGATATTCAGCGATTATATCTGTTGATTTGTCGAAGTGTTGAGCCTCTCTAACAACTACCAAATGATAAGGAGCCAATACTGGAAATCGCTTGGCTGTTTCAATGACCTGACTGGGTTCAACCTCTTTACCGTAAAACAATGAATAATCGAAAGGTCGGGAGGTTTCGTCTATCAGCTTTTTAGTTATTTTTTCCTCAATACGGTCTATAAAATAGGGCTCTGTTCCAGATAATAAATAAAAGGGTTTGAATTCCGACCTCTCTATGGAGGACATTAAATGATTAAATTCCTGCATCTTGAAAAATTATATGCAATTTTGCAATATGGAAAAACTCAATTTTCCCGAATTCGATTTCTACTTTAAAAGTAAGGAAAATAAAAGGTATATATTCGACCCTGTAAGAAAAAAATGGTTGGTTCTAACTCCTGAAGAATGGGTGCGACAACATTGTATCCAATTCTTGTTAAAGATCAAAAATGTTCCAATAGGTTTAATTCAGATAGAAAAAAAATTGAGTGTCAACAACACAGAGAAAAGGTACGACCTAGTCGTTTTCAAACCAGACCAATCCATTTATGTTTTGATTGAATGTAAATCACCCTCCGTGAAGTTAACCCAACAAACATTCGATCAAATTTCACGATACAATTCTGTACTCAAAAGTAACTACCTCATGCTTACCAATGGTTTTACTCACTTTTATTGTAAAATAGATTATAAAAAAGGTCAATATCTATTCATGACTGATTTACCAAAATACTACTCCAACTAATGGCATCGATTGGTATTGCAATTTTAAATTGGAACGGAGAAAAATTATTGAAACGCTTTCTCAAGGAAGTTCTGGACAACAGTCCAGAAGCAACTGTATATTTAATTGACAATGCTTCCACAGACGATTCCGTAGCCTATGTTCAAAAAAGGCATCCTAGTGTTAAAATCATTTTATTGGATGCCAATTATGGATATGCTGGGGGATATAATAAAGGGTTAATCTCCGTAAAAGAGGACATAATTTGTTTGCTAAACAATGATGTTTTGGTAAAACCCAATTGGTTGTCTCCAGTTTTGAATCATTTTAAAAACCACCCGAAAACAGCGATTGTTCAACCTCATATAATGGATTTGAACCAGCCTTTTAGATTTGAATATGCTGGAGCAGCAGGTGGATTTATCGACCGTTTGGGATACCCCTATTGTCGGGGAAGATTATTTAATAACTTGGAAGATGACCATGGTCAATACGACAAAAATGAGAAAATATTTTGGGCCAGTGGCGCCTGTTTTTTTGTAAGAAAAAAGATTTATGAGTCTTTACAAGGCTTCGATGAGGATTTCTTCGCTCATATGGAAGAAATAGATTTTTGCTGGAGAGCATTTAATCAAAATTTAGATGTTTATTCTCTATACCAAACCAAAGTATATCACCTGGGTGCTGGTACATTGAAACCTTCTCCACAAAAAACATATCTTAATTTTAGAAATTCCCTATACCTTCTGGTCAAAAACTTACCAGAAAAAAGATTTCTTCGAATCATTGAGCGAATGATTTGGGATGGTATAGCAATCCTGTTTTTTGTTTTAAAGTTAAATTTTTCTAAAGCCTTTGCGATTATAAGAGCTCACTTTTCATTTTATAAAAATTATAGAAAAATTAAAGAAAAAAGCCTTTTAAACACATTAAATATTAAGTATTACACAGAACACTGTTTACCTTTACGTTTAATTTTACCAAAAAGAAAGAATTTATGAATCCCAGGAGGTTTTTATAGGTTTTTATATTACATTTACAGGAGTTTAACTAAAAATTTTACAAAATAAAAATGAAAAAATATTTTGCAATAGCAACAGTTTTTGCTGTTCTTCTTTCGTCTTGTGTTTCTCAAAAGAAATACGCTGAATTGGAAACACTTCAACAAAACACCAAAGGCTTGTTGGATACTGCCACTGTAAAATTAAATACCTGTAATGAAGAAAAGGAAGCTGCTGAAGCTCGTTTAGCCTCATTGCAAGACAGAGTAAATTTTCTTCAGGCTAATAACCAAGATCTGATTAATAACATCGGCAATTTAACTACCCTTTCCCAAAAAGGTGCTGAGAACCTCGAAATGTCATTGGAAAGCATGAAGGAAAAAGACTTGAAAATCCAAACTATGCAGGATGCTATGACAAAAAAGGATTCTGTGACTTTGGCCTTGGTTACCAGCCTCAAAGGAGTTTTAGGCAATATGAGTGATGATGATATTGAAATCAATGTCGAAAAAGGTGTTGTATATGTCTCTATTTCAGACAAACTTTTGTTCAGAAGCGGAAGCCATACTGTAACACAAAAAGCCAAAGAGGTTTTAGGGAAAGTTGCTAAAGTAGTTAATGACAAACCTGAAATTGAATTTATGGTGGAGGGTCACACCGATAATGTTCCAATCAAAATTGACGGCATTGAGGACAACTGGGATTTGAGTGTTAAACGTGCTACTTCTATAGTTCGAATTCTTCAAAATGATTTTAATGTTAGTCCAGAAAGAATGACTGCTGCAGGTCGTAGTTTTTATATTCCATTGGTTGACAATGATAATGCTGCAAATAGAGCTAGAAACAGGAGAACCCGTATTGTGGTACTCCCCAAATTAGATCAATTTTACGATTTGATTCAGCAAGGCATGAATTAAAAATCTATCATGTAATATTAAAAGCATTCTTAAGCATTAGAATGCTTTTTTTACAACATCTCCAAGTTCCCTTTACCGTTCCTAACAATTTGGGGGATAGAACCACACAAATCCACTACTGTTGAAGGTACATTCCCTCCATTACCATCATCTAGCATTAGGTCAATTTCACTTTCCCATCGCTCATAAATTATGTTAGGATCAGTAGTGTAATCCAATATTTCGTCTTGATCATGCAATGAGCTTGTAATCAAAGGTGTTTTGATAAGACCTATTAGTGCCTCCAAAATAGGATGATGGACCATTCTGATTCCAATAGAATTACGCTTTTCGAATGGTTTATGGAGCTTTAAACAAGGAAGGATAAAAGTATATGGGCCTGGCAAACATCGTTTTAAAAGTTTAAAAGTGGAGTTATCCAGAGGCCTGACATAATTCGATATATCACTAAAATCCCTCATAATAAAACTTAATGGAGCTTTATCTAATTTGATTTTTTTAATTTTTGCCAAACGTCGCAGCCCTAATATATTATTACTTAAACATCCCAAAGCATAGACCGTATCTGTGGGATAAATAATCAACCCTCCTTGCTCTAATACATATGCTGCTTTTTTTATAAACCTCTCATTGGGTTTGGATTGGAAGAATTTTAAGAGTTCAGCCATTAGTTTCTAATTTTGAGCTTAGCAAAGCGCAACAAAAGATGTTTTTGACCAACCCCACTAAAATCAATTAAGGCTTTTTTATCACTTCCTTTTCCTTCAATAGAGACAACTTTCCCATAACCAAAACGATCGTGTTCTACTATCATATCCACATCAAGTCGTTTCATTTGAGTTGAAACAGAAGTCTTTTGGGAAGTTTCCGAGGCAATTATTTTTCTTAATTTTCCTAATTGATTTTGACTAGGAATAGTATTTATTTTGCTTGTTTTTGGGGATTGGAGCACTGATTTTTTAGTTGGCTCAAAACCCCCGAATATTCCTTTATCGATAATAGGTTTGAAAATATAATTGTCTTTTGGAATGATATGCTCCAAATACTGATCGTCCATTTCTTCAATAAAACGGCTGGGTTCTGCATCCACAAGTTTGCCCCATCTGTATCGAGAAAGTGTATAAGTCAATATTGCTTTTTGTTCCGCTCGTGTCAGGGCGACATAAAATAAACGCCGCTCCTCCTCTAATTCGCTTCGAGTATTGAGGCTCAATGCTGAGGGAAAGAGATCCTCTTCTAATCCGACAATAAAGACTACAGGAAATTCAAGCCCCTTAGAAAGATGAATCGTCATTAAAGAGACGCAATCCACGTTACTATCTTTATCATTGTCAAAATCTGTGGCTAAAGCAACATCCTCCAAAAACTCAGACAAGCAGCCGGTCGCATCTGCTAGTTCCTTTTGTCCTTCTACAAAATCTCGAATACCGTTGAGCAATTCCTCTATATTTTCAACTTTTGAAACCCCCTCTGGAGTTCCGTCTTTCTTTAATTCCAATACCAACCCACTTTTTTTGGTCGCCAAACCAGCAATCTCAAAAGCATTAGATTTTTGATTTTCGATTTGTAAGCTTAGAATTAAATTGACAAAAGCTTCAAGTTTCTCTAAAGTACCCTGATTAAGAGATAGATTTAATTGGGGAGCATTCTGAAGGGTCTCAAATAGGGAAATGTCATAGTTTTTGGCGCCGATTATGAGTTTATCCAAGGTAGCATGACCAATTCCTCTAGCGGGATAATTGATAACCCTTTTGAGACTCTCCTCGTCTTTAGGATTGACGATCAAACGCAAATATGCCATTAGGTCTTTAATCTCTTTTCTTTGGTAAAAAGAAAGGCCTCCGAAGATTCTATAGGGAATGTCCCGCTTTCTTAGAGCATCTTCTATGGCTCTCGATTGAGAATTGGTTCGATACAGTATTGCAAATTCTTTGTTTTGTCTTTGCTCCTGCATTTTGTAATCAAAAATTTGAGAAGCTACCTCCCTTCCCTCCTCTGCATCAGTAGCACACCTTTGAACTTTAATCTTATTGCCTTCTGAATTAGAAGTCCAAACCACTTTTTCAATCTTATTTTTGTTATGACTAATTATAGAATTGGCGGCATTAACAATATTTTTTGTAGATCGATAATTTTGCTCTAAACGGTACAACTTTACGTCCTCATAATCTTTTTGAAAATTTAGAATATTGTTGATATTTGCTCCCCGAAAGCCGTAAATACTTTGTGCATCATCACCTACCACACAAATGTTTTGGAATTTATCGGACAAGGCCCTTACTATCAAATATTGCGAATGATTGGTATCCTGATACTCATCAACAAGAATGTATCTAAAGCGATCTTGATATTTTGCCAATACTTCAGGTTGCATATTCAATAGCTCATTGGTTTTGAGTAAAAGATCATCAAAATCCATAGCACCAGCTTTAAAACATCTTTCTACGTATTCTCTGTAAATCTCTCCTAATTTTGGCCGCCTAGACATGGCATCAGCCTCTTGTAGATCAGGATCATTATGATAGGCCTTTACAGTTATCAAATTGTTTTTGAAAGAAGAAATACGGTTTCGGATCTGTTTGAACTTGTAAATATCCTTGTCCAGACCCATTTCTTTGATGATAGATGCAATCAAACGGTTAGAGTCTTGGTTGTCATAAATGGTAAAATCTCTTGGAAATCCCAATTTATCTGCTTCTTGTCTGAGTATTCTGGCAAAAACTGAATGAAACGTACCCATCCACAAATTTTTTGCTTCCCCCTCTCCTACCAACTTGGCAATTCGAGCTTTCATCTCTCGCGAGGCTTTATTAGTAAAAGTTAAAGCAAGTATAGAAAAAGCATCCACCCCATGTTGTAGCAAGTGTGCAATTCTATAGGTTAATACCCTTGTCTTTCCTGACCCTGCTCCTGCAATCACCATAAGCGGACCATTCTTATGTAGCACAGGTTCAAGCTGTGTTTCGTTGAGTTCTTTGAGGTAGTCTGTAGGTGTATTGTTCACAATCTAAAATTAACGCAATATTTAAACCCCTTAAAAGACAATACTCTATAGTTATTCACAGCTATTATAGTTTTTAAACCAATTATGTAACTGCAACACCTCTATTTTACCAATTTGCTGATATTAAAAGTTATTGTTAATCTTTTATTTTAATGTTTAGAATATTTTTGTTTTAAAGCTTCCTTTATTGGAGAAAATCAATGATCTATTTGGTGTTATTAGAAAAATTTATTTAATCAAAAGGATGGGAAAAAATCTAAATTTGAGTAAATCGCATTGCTAAAAGAATTCTTCTTTTATTTTAAGGAATTTCATTTTGATTTATTTGCAGCAAATTCAAGGCCTGCTTGCCACCAAGCCTGCATTTTTTTCCATTAAATATCAACGAATTAGTAGTTAGTACAGTAGGAGTATAAAATAAATTGATTTTGGCGTGGACATCTTCAGCCATCAATTTCACAATCTTTATATTCTGATACTCAATCCTGTCAGCCATAAAACCAAAAATTGTACTCAAAGCATCAAATGGATTCCTTGATGGCATGCGGTTTGTTTGTGGAAACTCTGTATCCAAAACTATGGCATCAATCTCTAGCTCCACAACGTATCGCCTCTTCTAATGGAATAATCGTTCCCAATCCACCATCTCCGTATTCACATTTATTTTTTGTAGCCATAGTCATAAAGGGTACATAATTACAGGAAATCCAGATCCAATCGACATAGTCATCATAACTGCACTCACTTATTTTTTATACTCAACCTTATTGGTCGATAGGTTGGATACGGTTATCACCACCTCTTGATCGGAGTTTTTTAAAGTTTCAAATTCTTTGCATGAAATACTGTTCATAATCAATTGTCTCAAATGATTACTTTCTCCAAAAGTTTTCTTCCCCTTTATAAAATTTTTAAGAACATTAAAATGATGTATTCCGATTGTTTCAACACCTTTATTTAAATTAATAGTAAAGGGGCAGTTGTCAAAAATATCCTGCTCTTTAACCTTGGTGAATAATCTTTTTATTTTGTCAATTTTTTTAAGTGCCAAAATGGCTAATCAACAAACTTCCTGTCGAGGAACCAAGGTACAAATCGTACTTTTTATGCTGCACTTGGATCAGATATTCTGCAACACCCCCTGCAAAGCTCCTTTACTTCCACCTCCGGATATAGCAAGCGCTTTCATACAATACAATTTTATACCAAATTTATAGAAGTTTTGAACAATACAAATTGAATACCTGACAAATAAATTAATTTAGCATATAATGGATAGACTTCAAACTCCTATTGAGTACCTTAAGGGAGTTGGCCCTAACCGTGCCAATCTTCTTAAACAAGAATTAAATATTCATACTTTTCAGGACTTATTGCATTTTTTCCCTAATCGATACATCGACCGATCTACATTTTACAAAATAAAAGATCTGCCCAGAAATACCTCTGAAGTTCAGATAAAAGGTAGAATCATTGATGTTAAAATTATTCATCAAAAGAAAGGAAAAAGACTGTTGGCAGTGTTTTTTGATGGAGAAAATCAGATGGAATTGGTATGGTTTCGCGGTCATCAGTGGATTAAAGAGAATCTCAAAAAAAACACTACTTATGTAATTTTTGGCCGGATCAATTGGTATTCAAATAGACCTGGTATGCCTCACCCTGAGATGGAAACTCTTGAGAATTTTGAAAAAGGGTTTTCTAAGAATCTACAAGCTGTTTATCCCAGTAGTGATAAGCTTATATCTAAGGGTATTTCACAAAAGGTCATCATCAAAACGATGGAGGAATTATTTAACTCTTTCAAAAACCCATTTATGGAGACTCTTCCGGAGGACTTACGATCCAAATATCTACTAATCGATAAAAACACAGCCATTAAAAACATACACTTTCCTGAAAGTCAAAAAATTCTAACTGCGGCACAAAATCGACTAAAATATGAGGAATTGTTTTTCATCCAATTGCAATTGTTAATGAAAAACCATCAACGTAAACAAAAAATAAAAGGATTTGTCTTTGAAAAAGTCGGTAATCACTTTAATAATTTTTTCAATAAACACCTTCCATTTGAATTGACAGAGGCTCAAAAGAGAGTCGTTCGAGAAATACGAAAAGACATTGGTAATGGACATCAAATGAATCGCCTACTTCAAGGTGACGTTGGTTCAGGGAAGACTATTGTTGCACTTATGCTGATGTTGATAGCAGCGGATAATAATTTTCAATCCTGCTTGATGGCTCCTACAGAAATTCTTGCAAAACAACATTTTCAGTCGATAAAATCTTTGATTGGTGATTTAGACATCTCCATTGCCATACTAACGGGAAGTACAAAGAAAATTGAAAGGGCTGAACTCGCTAAAAAATTGACCTCTGGAAATTTGAATATTTTGATTGGAACTCATGCAGTGATCGAAGAGAAAGTTAAATTCGAAAACCTTGGTTTGGCAGTCGTTGACGAACAACATCGGTTTGGAGTAGCCCAAAGAGCCAACCTTTGGGGAAAAAATACTATTCCTCCTCATGTACTGGTTATGTCAGCCACTCCGATACCTCGTACGCTTGCCATGAGTGTTTATGGGGATTTGGACATTTCGGTCATCGATGAATTACCTCCAGGCAGAAAGAAGGTTAAAACACTCCATAGATATGACAAAAACCGATTAAAAGTATTTAAATTCATCGCAGATGAAATCCAAAAAGGTAGACAAATTTACGTGGTGTATCCCTTGATCAAGGAATCAGAAAAAATGGATTACAAAGATTTGATGGATGGTTATGAATCAATTGCTAGGGCCTTCCCCCCGCCAATGTATCATATCAGTATCATGCATGGTCAAATGGCAGCAAAAGATAAAGATTACGAAATGCAACGGTTTATCAATAAACAAACTCAAATCATGGTTGCTACCACTGTGATCGAAGTAGGAGTAAATGTTCCCAATGCATCCGTAATGGTTATTGAAAGTGCAGAGCGCTTTGGATTGTCACAACTTCATCAATTACGAGGTCGTGTTGGACGTGGCAATGATCAAAGTTATTGCATACTGATGAGCAGTCACAAACTCAGTACTGAGGCCAAAACCAGGTTAGAAACCATGACCACTACCACCGATGGTTTTAAAATTGCAGAAGTCGATTTAAAGCTAAGAGGGCCAGGAGACATAATGGGAACACAACAAAGTGGAGTTCTAGATCTTAAAATTGCAGATATTATAAAAGATAATGAGTGGCTCAAAAATGCTCGAAGTGATGCAATAGCATTGTTAAGAGAGGATCCTCAATTAGAGGTTCAGAAAAACATGCCCATTAGACAAACCTTAGCCAAAATGAAGGCTTATCAAAACATATGGAATTACATCAGTTAAAAAGTCTGTTTAGCATAGATTCTTATCTTTACCATTCTATTTAAAAGTCATTGATACCTAATGAAAATATCATACAACTGGATCAAACAGTTTTTAAAAATTGATCTTCTCCCAGAGCAAGTATCGGAAATTTTGACCGATTTGGGTCTAGAGGTCGAAGGGGTCAGTAAGTTCGAATCAGTCAAAGGAGGACTTGAAGGGGTTATTGTGGGAGAGGTATTACAATGTATACAACATCCCGATGCTGACCGTCTCCAAGTCGCGGAAGTTGATCTTGGAAAGAAAATAGTTCAAATCGTTTGTGGTGCATCGAATTTAGCTCAAGGACAAAAAGTTGCAGTTGCAACAGAAGGAACCTCTTTATTCAACAAGGAAGGAAAAAAATTATTAATTAAAAAGAGTAAAATTAGAGGACAAGATAGTCATGGAATGATCTGTGCAGAAGATGAGTTGGGTCTTGGTGAATTCAAGGATGGAATAATGGTTTTGGATCCTAATTTGAAAAGTGGCACCCCCTGTAATGAGGTTTTTGATATAAAAGAAGATACTGTTTTTGAAATAGGACTAACGCCCAATCGTTCAGATGCCATGAGTCATATGGGTGTTGCGCGTGATTTAAAAGCCTATTGTCATTTTAAGGGCATCGAATTTAAATGGTCAAAACCTGTAATAGATAAATTTAGTGTTGTTCCTTCTGATCAAAGGTTTAGTGTTGTTGTTGAATCTGAAGAAAAAGCTACCAGATATATGGGAGTCATTATTAAAAATTTGTCTATTAAACCCTCCCCTGATTGGCTCAAGAATCGACTTAAAGCAATAGGTATTATACCAAAAAATAATGTAGTGGACATTACCAACTTCGTGTTACATGATCTTGGACAACCTCTTCATGCTTTTGATTTGAACAAAGTCAAAGGTGGAATAATTGTTAAAAATGTTCCACAGGACACTCCTTTTGTAACCTTAGACGGTGTGAAACGTAAACTTCATGCCGAAGACCTGATGATTTGTGATCATCAAAAACCACTATGTATTGCTGGAGTTTTTGGGGGACAAGATTCCGGAGTCAATGAGAATACGACTAGTATATTTCTGGAAAGTGCCTACTTTGACCCTGTAAGCATCAGAAAGTCAGCCAAAAGACACGGATTGAATACAGATGCTTCCTTTAGATTTGAGCGAGGTATTGACCCAGAGATCACAAGCTATGCACTTAAATACGCTGCCAATCTTATCGTGGAACTTGCAGGGGGAAACATTCAGGGCGAACCTTATATATTCAAACGAGAACTGCCCAATGCTCCCAAATTCATGTTGAGATTTGACCAAATCAAAAATACCATTGGTCAAGAGATTTCTAAAGATGATGTCTTCAAAATTTTAACGGGGCTTGAAATTAACATAGAACATTCCAGTCACCAAGGCATGTTGATTCAAATTCCTTACTACAGAGTGGACGTAACCCGCCCTGCTGATGTTATTGAAGAAATATTGAGGGTATATGGCTACAACAATATAGTGACATCCGATTTACTTGAAAGCAGGCTACCTACCTTTGTTTCCTCTAACGATCACCAAATTGCGGAGCGATTATCTAATCATTTGGTCAGTTTAGGTTTTCACGAAATGATCAATAATTCCATAAGCAGTCCTGATTACGGAGAAATTTCTAAGAGCTTAAAAGATATGAAAAGGGTAAACATTATTAATCCATTGGGTCAGGAACTATCACAAATGAGGTCTTCCCTTCTTCCGGGGGCATTAGAAGTCTTGGCTTTCAATATTAACCGACAGTCAAAATCCTTGAAGTTTTTTGAGTTTGGTAAAACCTACCAACAAGCTAATGGAGCCTATAAAGAGGAAAAATACCTTTCTATAGCCATCAGTGGTGATGTTTACAATGAAAACTGGAATGTTGTGCATCAACCTCAAATTTTTTTCTATTTCAAAGGCATAATTCAACAACTTCTTAAAAAAAACTGCTCGATTCATTGGCAAGAAAGTAGTTCAGGAAAAGATATTTTTTCCGATGGATTAGTCTTCACTCACAAAATGAAAACAATCTTAGATTTTGGATTTATAAGAAATGACATTCTCCAAAAATTTAATATCAACCAGGAGGTGCTGTTTGCAGAGATTAACTTTAGTATACTGGCTGATTTGGTCAAAAACAACAATGTTCATTACAATGAAATTCCCAAATACCCCCAAATACGAAGAGATTTCTCACTCTTAATTGATGACAGCATCCCTTTCGAGGCATTGAAAAAAATTGCTTTAAATACTGAAAAAAACGTACTCAAAAACGTTCAGCTTTTTGATGTTTATGAAGGCAACAAATTACCAAAAGGAAAAAAGTCTTATGGTGTAAGCTTTTATTTTCAAGATCCTAAAAAGACTATGACAGACAAATACATTGACAAAATCATGGGAAAGTTGCAAAATCAATTTGAGAAAGAGTTTGGGGCTCAACTGCGTTAATAATTAAAATTATTCATTTCTTTTTGACTATTGTCAAAACCTAATTTTATTCATAATTTTACATATGAAATAGAAAGATGATGATGATGAAGATTTTACCACCAACACAAATTGACCTTGTTCTTAAAGAAATTGCGTGTAATGATGCTCCCATAACCCTTGTTGATATTATTCACCAAAAGACCAAAACCGGAAATGGTGTCAATAATTTTGATTTTGACCGATTGGAAACTCATCGGATTTTCCATTTGAATCAAATAAAAAAAGTTTGCATTGATTACCGACTAAGATTTTTGGATATAAAATATTTTAAAGGAAATATACCTAAGGAGGGCATCGAAAAAATTATCCGATTGGAAAATGAACACGAAACTTCTCTGGAAGGTTTCAAGGTAATGGCTCCCTCTGTGCTTTTTAGGCTAAAAAAAACAGATGATCCACTTCTGTTTGTTCCCCTTGGCAATAATTACTTCTACCTTATTCACAAATGGGGAAATGATTTGTCTTTTTTCAGAAAAGCTTGGGCATGGCCTTTCAAAAATATTTGGAATCTTTTGATCGCCGTTTTAATAGTCAGTTTTTTTGCTACTATATTAACTCCCTATCAAATTTTCACCAAAACTCCAACAGCAACTACTTTTTGGATGCTATATTTCTTTATGTTCAAAGCGATTGCTTCAATCGTTTTATTTTACGGTTTTGCTTTGGGAAAAAACTTTAATCCCGCCATCTGGAACAACCGTTACGATAAAACCTAAAATCTTTTGCCCCAAGTTTTTGTTTAAATTTTTAAATGATAATCCTAATTGAAGTAATAGTAAATGCTTTGGCAGTAAATTATTTCAAGCCAATGGTAAAAAGATTTGTCGTTATTGGCTCTTTTAACAGTGTTTCTAAGAATGATTGACGAATAAAGTCATTTGGATACATAAATACAAAACAAGTTGTACAGGCAATCAATTCAATTGCTTTATGATGATATAAGAATCTTTATATATTTGCAACTATGAAAAATTGGTTGAATATCCACCTTTTGCTGATATTATTTATTTTACCCAATAATGTTCAGGCTCAAACCGATCCAGATCAGATGGGGGCTTGGTACATGTATATCTTCAATTCTCATTTTAAAAAAGACAGTCTTTGGGGAGTTCAGGGGGATATTCAACATCGAAATTTCAATATCTTGGGCGATTTACAGCAGTTACTTATCCGTGGGGGTTTTACATACATGCCTAAAGAAAGTCCTCTAAAATTAACCTTAGGATATGCATATATCAGTATTGGAACTTATGGAGATAGTCATGAAAAGACAGCAGAACACCGTTTTTATCAAGAAACTTCTTTTCCAATTAAATTTGGTAAACGCATATTTTCAACACATCGCTTTCGATATGAAATGCGTTATGTTGAAGATCAAGATTTTAGAACCCGTTATCGCTATGCGATATTTTTGAATATTCCACTCAACAAACCATTAATTGAGCCTAATGCTGTTTATCTATCCCTTTATGATGAAGTTTTAATAAATGGCCAACGAAGAATAGGTAGCGGAAAAACTGTTTCCTTTTTCGATCATAACCGACTCTATGGTGCTATGGGCTATGTATTTAGAAAAGGACTCAAAATGCAATTAGGGATGATGAGGTTAACATCCAATAAATTCGGAAAAAATCAACTCCAAATTAGTTTGCATCATACTTTTTAGCCTTTTTTGAAACACAAAATATATAGAGATAATTTTTAGAGAATTTCATAACAATACCATAAATATATAAAATTTATGGCGCATGAAGCTTAGCCCTAATTTGTTTGATGTTTTCATCTCCCATATAATCATCAAAAGTACTATAGCGGTCAATCAATCCTTTTGGAGTCAATTCCAGTATTCTATTTCCAACAGTTTGAGCAAATGCATGATCATGGGTAGTAAAGAGAACAGTTCCTTTAAAATTTTTCAATGAATTATTGAGCGCAGTAATAGATTCTAAATCCAAGTGATTTGTAGGCTCATCCAGCATAAGAACATTGGCGCGAGACATCATCATTTTAGATAGCATACAACGCACTTTTTCTCCACCAGAGAGTACATTAGACACTTTCAAGGCCTCATCTCCACTGAATAACATTTTGCCTAAAAAACCACGTAGATAAACCTCTTCTCTCTCCTCTTCGGTCTGAGACCATTGTCTAAGCCAATCTACTAACGGAAGTTCGGAATCAAAAAACTCACTATTGTCTAATGGTAAATAAGCTTGACTTGTGGTTACTCCCCATTCATACTTCCCATTTTCGGGAATTAATTTTCCATTAATTATCTCGTAAAAAGCACTGACAGATCTTGAATCTTTAGAGTATAAAACGGCCTTTTCCCCGCGAACTAAATTAAAATTAATATTATTAAAAAGGGTTTCGTCTTCCAAGCTATAAGACAAGCCCTCTATATTCAATATTTGATCTCCCGCCTCCCGTTCTTGTTCGAAAATGATTCCTGGATAGCGACGACTAGAGGGTCGTATTTCTTCTATATTTAGTTTATCGATCATTTTTTTTCGAGAAGTAGCCTGTTTGGATTTGGCTACGTTGGCCGAGAATCGTGCGATAAATTCCTGTAACTCTTTCTTTTTATCCTCTGCTTTTTTGTTTTGTTGAGCTCTTTGACGAGCAGCTAACTGACTAGATTCGGACCAGAATGTATAGTTGCCGGAATAATGGTTGATCTTTCCAAAATCTATATCCGAAATATGAGTACATACTGCGTCAAGAAAATGACGATCGTGAGAGACCACAATCACCGTATTGTCATAATTGGCCAAAAAGTTTTCTAACCACATGATAGTATCATAATCCAAATCATTGGTAGGTTCATCCATGATCAAAACATCAGGATTCCCAAAGAGCGCTTGCGCTAATAGCACCCTTACCTTTTGCTTTCCATCTAAATCTGACATAGAAGTATCATGAAATTGAGAGGATATTTCCAAGTTAGACAAAAGGGAGGCTGCATCGCTTTCTGCATTCCAACCATCCATTTCTTCAAATTCAATCTGTAATTCTCCTACCTTTTCACCGTCGGCATCTGAAAAATCTAACTTAGCATATAAATCTTCAATAGCTTGTTTAATTTTGAAGAGAGGTTTATTCCCCCTCAAAACGGTTTCCAACACCGAATATTCGTCATATGCATTGTGATTTTGTTCCAATACGGACAATCGTTTTCCTGGTTCTAAAAATACCGAACCTGAGTTGGCCTCTTGTAGACCGCAGATAATTTTTAAAAAAGTAGATTTTCCAGCTCCATTGGCACCGATGATACCATAGCAATTACCAGGTGTAAAAGTCACGTTGACCTCGTCGAAAAGCACTCTTTTCCCAAATTGAACCGATAAATTATTAACCGATAGCATAACTTAAACTTAGCGTTCGCAAAAGTATATATTTCTCCAATATGGTTTTCTTTTTTTTGAAGTTTAGTTGGTGTAAATTGCAAAGTAATATGGGTATTTCAAAACATTTTGGTCTTATTTTTCTTATTGTATGGGCATGTACTGCCATTTCTTGTAAAAAAGAAGCATACTCTGACAGAATTTTCTTTGGTGGGCAGATCGTGAATCCTTCATCAACCTATGTTACCCTTTATAAGGATAATAAAACCATTGATTCTTTACCTCTTAATCTAAACTATCGATTTTTCAAATATTATGACTCTTTGGATTCAGGAATTTATAAAATTGAACACATTCCTGAGTACAAATCTGTTTTTTTGGAGAAAGGTGACAGTATTTGGACACGAATCAATGCTTCTTCTTTTGACGAATCCATTGTTTTCTCTGGTCGTGGTTCGGCCAAAAATAATTATATGATGGATTTATTACTTAATTTTGAAAAAGAAAACAACTTTCTCTCTTCCAAATATTCTAGTGACAGTAAAACTTTCACAAAACTCATAGACTCCCTTCTAATGGAGAAAAAAAAGAAGTGGATAGTTATGGACTCTATCAATCAACTTTCCCCAATAGCCCAAAAAATAACCCAAGCGGCATATATTTATCCCTATGCCACTCGAAAAGAACGTTATGCACTACTCAGAGGTACTTTTTGGGATAAAAAGCGAGACTCTGTTTATTTTGATTACAGAAAGTACCTGAGTCTCTCAGAAACAGATTTAGCTTTTTTTGATCCATACATCAATTATCTTCTTAATTATCTGAGTGAAAAAGCCCTTGAAAACAACGAAAACTATTTTAAAAGCAGACAAAAAACTAATTTTAATATCAAGCGTTTACAATTAATAAAATCTAATATCAGAGGAAATGTTTTAAGAAATAATTTATCGCGAGCGGTTGCTTTTGAAGAATTGATGAAAATTGAAAATAACGAACATCACGAAAAATTCCTCCAACAATTTTTTTTAGTCAATACTTCTAAGTCATATCTCAAAGAGGTTTTAGATTTACATAATGACATTGAGAATATGTCGACTGGAAAAAAACTGCCAGAAATCAAACTTCAAAACCACAAATTAGATATTGTTAGTACTGATAAACTGATTGGAAAGCCTACAATTTTTTATTTTTGGTCACAGACTCAGATGATCCATTATCGAAATACTGTTTTGAAAGTCAAAGAGTTGGAAAAAAAATATCCTGAATTTCAGTTTAAAGGGGTTTGTATCCAGCCTTTTAACGAGATAGTTTTTGAGGTTCACCGTATGATGAATATTGATCCTGAAACACAATTGGCTTTTGTAAATTTCGATAAAGACAGTAAAAAGTGGGTACTCTCTTTACTCAACAGGGCAGTAGTGGTCGATCATAAAGGAAATATTAAGGAGGGTTTTGCCAATTTCAGTGCCCCTGATTTTGAAGAATTACTCCAATAAAATCAATTTCCTTTTTTGTAATCATCTAAAAACTTTTTCAAACCGATGTCCGTTAGAGGATGATTTAAGAGTCCTGTAATAGCGTTGAGCGGACCAGTCATTACATCTGCCCCAATTTTGGCACAATTGATTATATGCATGGTGTGTCGCACCGACGCTGCTAATATTTCAGTCTCAAAGGCATAATTATCATAAATCTCTCTAATCTCGCTGATTAAAAAAATTCCATCGGTAGAGACATCATCCAATCGTCCAATAAATGGAGAAACATAGGTTGCTCCTGCTTTGGCAGCCAAAAGAGCTTGCCCTGCCGAAAAAATAAGTGTACAATTAGTTTTGATGTTGCGGTCAGAAAAGTATTTTAAAGCTTTAATTCCATCTTTAATCATAGGAATTTTTACAACAATTTGAGGATGTAAATCCGCTAATTGTTCCCCTTCTTTCACCATTTCCTCAAAATCAACTGCAATAACCTCGGCAGAAACATCCCCTTCAACAGCATTACAAATGGCCACATAGTGACTAAGGATGTTTTCCGCTCCTGTAATGCCCTCCTTGGCCATGAGGGATGGGTTGGTGGTCACTCCATCCAAAACCCCTAAATCTTGGGCCTCTTTGATTTGGTCTAGATTAGCTGTGTCAATAAAAAATTTCATTTATTTATGGATTAATGGTTAAACTTTGTAGTGATTCATTATAATTTTTTCAAAGAGGGTGTCTGGTAATATACTCTTTAGTAATATAGATAACTTTTGAAGAAAAGTGCCGGATCGATAATGAACCTCTCTTTTTTTCATCTTTATGATTTTGTGTACCATTTGGGCAAAATATCTAGGGTTACTCCCTTGATCAACATGCTCATCGATGATATCGAGAGAGTATTTATATAGATCGTAGTAAGGAGAATCATTTTTTAAGGGGGAATAAATACGCCGTTTAGCTATATCGGTAGCATAATCTCCTGGAGCAAGAGTCACTACATCAACACCAAAGCGTTTTACTTCCATTCTAAGTGCTTCAGAACTTAAACCCAAAGCCCCTTTGGAAGCGGAGTAGATACCCCTGAAAGGTAGGCCCATATAACCTCCAATAGAGGTGATATTGATAATCAAACCCGATTTTTGTTCACGCATTACAGGCAATACTTTCTGAATCAGCGATAATGGGCCAAATAAATTGATTGAAAAATGTGACGTTATTGAGTTCAAATCTGTTTCCTCTATGGGTCCTGTGATTCCCGCTCCTGCATTATTAATTAATACATCGATACGTCCTGTTTTACGAATAACTTGATCTACCAATTGTTTAGCTGTTTTTGGTTGGTTTAAATCAAAGGGTAGTAACTCAAAATTTATATTAGAATTGTATTTTTGGGGATCTCTTGAAGTACCGAAAACACGATAATTCTTTGCTAACAAATAAGAAGCTGTGGCTTTGCCAAGGCCAGACGAGGCACCAGTAATAAGAACTACTTTAGTCATGTAAATAAAAGTGGGCAAGCGATCTACATCACACCGCTACAACCGCCTACCCTTGCTGCGTTCCCGCCCTGGGGGGATTCGGCAGGAGCTGGTTGTGTAGGACTTGCCCAAAGCAAAGATAATAGGTTTCAAGCGTTCGACAATTATTTTAAATTCTTAATTTTATAGGCAATATATACCAGTGTCAAATGAAAATTTGGATTTTATTCCTCTCCTTGCTTTTGCTAAAATGCAATACAGATCTTACAAGAGATTTTAGACTGAGTATTGATAAAAAAAATAAAAAGTTTACACCCGACGATACACTAAAATTCAATCTTCTAAATAAAAAAAATCATACTATTGATTCAATAGTTTATCATTTGGAGGGAAAAAAAATTAGTAATGATCAACCATTGAACAATAAAAGGTTAGGCATTTATAATCTAAAAGCTTTGGTATATGTTTCCGGAAATAAATTTGAATACAAAGAAAATATAAGTATTGTATCTCCCACAAAACCACAATTATTCACATATGATATTGTAAATGAATATCCACATGACAAAACTGCTTATACACAAGGGTTGGAATTTTACCGAGACACCCTTTATGAAAGTACAGGATTAAGAGGAAAATCTAGTTTACGTAAAGTTGATTTTAAAAGCGGGAAAATATACAATCAAGTTGCTCTAGATAAGGTATATTTTGGTGAAGGCATAACCATTTTAAACGATAAACTATTTCAGCTTACATGGCAAGGCAATATGGGTTTTCAATATCAACCCGATAAACTCAAAATAGAACGTTCTTTTGCTTATCAAGATAGTAAAGAAGGATGGGGGCTATGTAATGACGGTAAAATAATATACAAGTCCGATGGATCGAATCAAATTTGGATTTTGGATCCTGACACACAAAAAGAAATTGATAAAATCCAAGTAATGACCGACAAAAACGCTATTAGAAAGGTCAATGAATTAGAATGGGTTGAAGGAAAAATTTATGCGAATACCTACCAATTCAACAAAGAAGTAGGTATCATAATTGATCCAAAAAGTGGCAGTGTTGAAGGGGTCATTGATTTTTCGGGATTAAAAAGTAAAGTCGAACAAGTCCCTAATTTGGATGTTCTAAATGGTATAGCTTACCACCGCGAAAGAAAAACATTTTTTGTTACAGGGAAAAATTGGAGTAAATTATTTGAAGTTAAAATCCTACCAAAAAAATGAGTCATCATTTAACTCAAATTTATGAAGTAAATGAATTATATCAAGATAATCTCGACCACTTTATAAATCTTAAGTGCTAGCATTGACAAATGAAATTGCCAAAGTTTGAAAACTTTTTTCAGAGTCCTCTGCTTTATGGATAATTAGAAACCACGAATTAAAATACAAACCAATTATATTGTTATATTTAAATTTTATACCAAAAAGTTGAGAATTACAAGACGATAAAGTTTATGACAATAAAGTACAAACGACTAACGAATTATTACAGATTTCCCTGAATACTCCCCTTTTGGTAAATTGACAACTAATTGCGAAAAACCAGGATTAGCGATCCACTCAGATCTATAATTCTCATCTGTTACTTCAAACTTTTTGGAGAGGTGAAGAACCAACATAGACAATTCCCTATTCGGGTCACTAACGGTAATTTGTTCAATCTCATCTTCTTGATCTAACTCTACCATTATAATACTAGGGGCAGAAGCTTGAATGGTCAACTCATCACTGACCTCGATATATCCAGCACGATAAAAAACAGCCTGAATGAGATTGAGTTCACTGTTTTTAACGGCCTGCAAATAAGGAGTATTTGAAAGTATATCAACAGGGTTTATGACCTCCCCTTTTTCTAATTCATCAAGCTTGGTATTCGGTCTGACAATATATTCATAAGATTCATTATTGGGTGAAATACCATGGTTGATCCACAATTTAAAAACCTCTTTATTGATATGATCTTTGGGGGAATCAATCTGCTTATTTATTCTCCACCACGACCCTTCTGCATAATCATTTTGTAGGTCTATATCAACTTGAAGAGGTAAAAAATAAGCCACCTTATCGTGATGAATCCATTCAACATCCTGATACACCTGGGATCCATTGTCAAGTTTTCGACTTTTCCCTTTAGAGGAAATATTAACCTCACCGTTCAACCAACACTGATTTATGGTTGTATTTACCTCATTTTTTGATTTTGATGAAATTCCCGAACCCAAACAAACGTATTGGTCATCAAAGAAAAACCAAGATTTTCTTCCTACCAGAGGATCATGAGCACTTTTAAAGTCAAAGCCAACTGCCCCGTAACGCCCGTCGCTCACAGCACCAACAAAATCAGTCAAACCTAATTTTTTAATTTCACTATGGTGGGGTAATTGATCTTTTTGCACAACAGTTGTTCCAGGAATTTTTTGATAATCCAATACAGGAGAAATATCCTCATACTCATTGCCACGAGTATAAATATGATTAGCACCGTCACCTCTGTGATGATTCAATAATCCCTCACTGTTGTACGGACTCTCCATGTTCATGTTTCGGGAAGAATACAATCTGACTGAAGAATAAAAATTGGGTCTTTGAAAAGTAAAATGCTCACTGTTCCAGTAAAAGGTAGCATGCGAAATTGGTCTTACATTGGATGTTTTCGACCTCAATTTTATAATTTCTTTCAATTCGTCCGATCGATAGTCGGTCAGTTCTACAATCTTTTTGGGAATTTCATTATCAAAGGCTTTGGTACTTCCAATCCTCGAAATACTTCTGTTCTTAGCACCAAAATCGGGTTTTACGCCATAAACGGAGGTCTTACAAACACCGTCTAAGTAATAATTAACTAAAATATTTATTTTTTCTGTAGAAAAAGCATATTCAGTATTTCTTACATAATAGGCCCATTCCACAAAAGCATCGGCCCAACCAAGACCATAGGAGAGGGTATTATTTACTCCATCTGTTCTGTGGTGAAAACTATAATCGTATTTCAATCCCCTGCCATTGGCTTTTAAAAACTCAATAAATCCTCCAGTATTAGATTTTGAAAAGGTATAACCAAAATCATTGCCAATCCAATCAACAAACTTAATTTCATTTTCTATGATATTGATGATTAATTCAAATTGGGTTTCATCATTCAAAAACAGTTGGTTTTTGGCTGCGATAGAAGACACTTTGATTCGATCTCCACCTGGTCTTGAGCCACCCTTGTTGATATCAGCTCGATTGATGATCTCTTGCGATTTTAAAATCAACCAATCAGGGAGCTGATCTCCAATTACTAGTATGAGTTCTATCAAGCTTTTTGGAGTACCAATCTGATTATTCCACCAATTCTCTCCTACAAAATCATTTTTACACCAAAAGTATAATCCATTTACTATCTTTTGGAATAGGGATTTGTCTTTAAAATGTTTTGAGGTATTGCTTTTGTATGCAACGGCCATTTTAACAAGATTATTAAGATGAATTCCGTTATCAAACCCCTCTCTTGAAACATCGCTGTATTTAATAAAGGGCCATTTTTCTCCATCAAAATCAGAGCTGATCTGATTGATATTTTCGTCAAAATTTACCATTGTAGAATTTGAATAACCATTCAAATGGTTTTCAATAATACTTTGATAGACCCTAGACTTAATGATTTTTATACTAGTTTCCTGTGCATTAAGTCTAAAGATAATCATAGAAATAAACAACACTTTGATACTGTGGTAAATAAATTTTTGCATTGATCTATTCATATGTATTTGTGTGTAAACTCAATTTGATTGTGGATTCAATAATTACCAAAAAATCAGTTCATCTGCAAACAGCCATGACTTTCTTTTTTTCCATTTTTTATATACCGGAGCATTAGGAAAAGTTAAATGATTTATGGCTCTAATTTTTACCTCTTCGTATCCTGTTAAATCAACTGATAAGGTAAAATCTTTAAAATAGGATATCCGCTCATCCGGTTCGTGCTGTACTGGAACTGACAAAGATTGAAGTAATTCATATATCCCCTTAGAGGATTTACCGAAAACTTCAATTTTTTTTGGGTAAATCGTACTCATATCCAAGTTTTCCAACATGCTCAAAGTGACATGATTGATTTTTTCTACATCTTTGAGTTTAACCTCAATCTCCAAATCCTCTTCCACCACACCAAGCCATGTTTTGGCATCTTCAATACTGGTTCCTCTATAAACTCTTTCCCCTTTTTTTCCATCGAAAAGCACCCCCTGATTGTCTTTAAAAGTAAAGTTAACATGATGACTGATGGAAAAACTCTTATCCAAGTCATTATTAACTTTGTGTTCAATAATATGGTTGCTGTTTTTAAAAATCATTTGTTCAAACAGTTCACTATCAGACCAGCCCTTTTTGAAGGATTTTGCTTTTAGCGTTTTAGATTTAGTTAAATGAAAAGGAACAGTATATAAAGAAGCATTTTCGTCAGGCTCACTTCCATCCAAAGTATAGTGGATGTTAATATTTTTAACCTGAGGTTGCTTAAACGCTATACTTATACTATCTTCAAAAATGACATTTGGATTGAGAATTTCGGGGGGACTTAGGCTCAACTTTTCTGAAAATAAATCAGAAGAACCAAAATGGATCAATGAAGGAGCAATTGAAGCCAATTGTTTTTGTTGATCTCTTTCAATAGCAGTGTTCCATGCATAAATCGTTTTTGGAGGATTAACTTTAAGTAAGTTTTGTACCCCTTGATGGGTTACCTTAGTATTGCACAAATTGAGCACCTCTAATGCAGTATTTTTAAGGTAATTTAATGCATTATCGCTGATTTGGGTTTGATCCATTCGCAAAACTTTAAGGCGGGGAAAATCTTCCAAAACATTGGCCATTTTATCGTTAAAATTGGTATTGCTGACATCCAATTCGATGAGTTGATTTTTAACCTTTTCCAAAGTTTCCAAATGATCTTCGCTCAATTGGGATTTCATATACTTGATCCTGAGTAAATTATCGTGTAAGGCATTGGGTTTGATTCTAAATCCGTCGGCCAAAAGCTTCGCTAGGTCATTTCTCCCGACAGCTTTCACCTGCTGATCAGCTCCCAAAAAGGACATTACATTGGATTTTAAGTTTTGATTTTTCACTAAGCTAACCTTACCTTCTTTCAAATAGGCCCCGGATGAAGCCCAATGATTCAGAAGCCATTTCTCATTTTCAGTCAGTTGGGACTTATTTTTTGGAGGCATATGCAATTCATCCTCCCTGGGCAAGCTGATGTATTGCACCAATTGACCTTGGTTTTGGTTTTGAGAATCGAAAATACTTCCTCGCTCTCCGCCTTTTAACATTAGATCATAACGATCCAATCGCAGTTTGCTTTTACTTTTGTTAGCATTGTGACAACTGATGCATTTGTCTTCAAAAATCACATGGATTATCTCCTTATAGTAATCAATACTATCCTTTTGTACGATTAATTTTTGCTTTTCAAACAACTCGGAGGTTGAGAGATAATCGTCACCATGAGTGATCTGTCCCCCTTTATGTCCAGTAACCGTTAATGCGACCAATGTCAAAAGATACAAACCGAAAAAAAGAGTTTCCTTGTCCTTCATTCGATGCAAAATACACAAGCTAAAGCTTAAAATTAAAGTGATAATTCCCGCCCAAAAATGGAATTTCAGATTATTAAATTCATAAGCCTCGTCCAAAGAAAGTAAATAGCCCATCAGACTAGCCATCAATGCTCCTGCAAAAGAAAAATCAACCCCTATGCGAATGGCCCTTTCAAGACCCGCTTTTTCAAACCTTGAAATGAGTAACAACAAAAATGTCATCAACAAAGATCCTATGGGCAAGTGCAGTACCAAAGGATGAAATTTACCGACGTATTTTAAAATTTCTAAGGCATAATCCATCAAATCAACTAGATAAAATGTCTCTTTTTACTTCACCCGAAACATCGGTAAGTCTAAACCTCCTACCCTGGGTTTTAAAAATCATTTTTTCATGATCAACTCCAAACTGATGCAGTAGGGTGGCTTGTAGGTCATGGACATGCATGGGGTCTTTGACTATATTGTATCCAAAATCATCGGTTTCTCCGTAAGTGAATCCAGGTTTGATACCACCTCCCGCCATAAAAATGGTGAAGGATCTTGGGTGGTGATCTCTTCCATAGTCAGTGTCTGTCAATCTACCCTGGCAGTAGTTGGTTCGGCCAAATTCTCCACCCCAAATCACCAGAGTGTCTTCTAAAAGACCTCTCTGTTTGAGATCCATTATCAAAGCAGCTGTTCCTTGATCTACATCCTTTGCCTGACGTTTGATCTGAGCAGGGAGGTTGTCGTGTTGATCCCAACCTGTATGATACAATTGTACAAAACGTACATCCTTTTCAATCAAGCGGCGGGCCAACAGACAATTTGCGGCATAGGTTCCAGGACGGTAGGAATTTTTACCATACATCCTTAGGATATAATCTGGCTCATTACTAATGTCCATCACCTCGGGGACCGAAGTTTGCATTCTGTAGGCCATCTCGTAATTGGAGATGCGACTTTTGATTTCGGGGTCTCCAAAAGTTTTTTCTTGTGACTCATTTAATGATGCCAAATGGTCCAACATCATCCTTCTTTCGGATCTGGAAACACCCTCAGGATTCTGAAGATACAAAACCGGATCTTTTCCAGATCTGAATTGTACGCCCTGGTGCAAAGAACTCAAAAATCCATTGCCCCACAGTCGTGAATATAAGGGTTGTGGTTGTGGTTTTCCGTTTCCTGTGGATAATAAAACTATAAATGAGGGCAGGTTATCATTTAGGCTCCCTAATCCATAACTCATCCAAGAACCTATGCTGGGACGGCCGGGCAATTGAGAACCGGTCTGAAAAAACGTAATCGCCGGGTCATGGTTGATCGCTTCGGTATGCATCGATTTTATAAAACATAATTCGTCCACTACCTTTGATACATGAGGCATCAAATCACTCACCCAGGCACGGGATTCGCCGTATTGCTTAAAATTAAAAATACTCCCAGTAACAGGAAATTTGTCCTGACCGGCCGTCATTCCTGTCAACCTTTGTCCTTTACGGATCGAATCGGGCAAATCTGTGCCTCTGTATTGGTTTAGGTAGGGTTTATAATCAAATAAATCAAGCTGTGAGGGTCCACCACTTTGGAAAAGATAAATCACCCTTTTAGCCTTGGGCGCAAAATGAGGTAAAGGCAAAGGGCCTGCCTGTAAATGCTGGCTGGATTCACCAGAGGAACTGATTCCCAGCGGATCCATCAAACTCCCTAGGGCCAAACCCCCGATACCAAAGCCCAAATTTTTCAGAAAATGACGACGGTTGTTATTTAAAAAATAATTATTTAATTCTTGCATATCCTAACTTTTCTGGGAAGTTTCATCTAAGTTGTATATCAAAAGTGCTAGTGAAGTATAGCTTTTCATGGCTAAATCCATTTCACTCAATTCTGTTGTTTTTTGAGAGTGGATCTCGGCAACTGTATCCAGATAGTCCATCATTTCGGACAAGGCTTTTTTGGTGGGTTTCCTCCCTGTAATACGGCGGTGAATTTCAATGATACGTTCTTTGTCTTTTTTGATCCCACTTTTAAGGATCAGAGAGGCGATGGCCTTAGCGGCATTTTGTACTTGCGGATCATTAAGAAGGATCAGCGATTGTAATGGTGTACTGGTTTTCTGTCTTTCCACGGTACAATAATCTCTAGTGGAAGCGTCGAAAGTAATCATTCCCGGGGGAGGAACTGTTCTTTTCCAATAGGTGTAAAGACTTCTACGGTACTGATTACCATCAGTTGACATGACGTAGCGCTTTAGGGAATTCGAAGTACTCCCTCCTGTCATTTCGTCCCACAAACCCGGTGGCTGATATGGCTTTACACTTGGACCTCCTATTTTGTCAACAAACAAGTTGCTGCTTACCAATACATTATCTCTTATCATCTCAGCAGTAAGTTTTTGCCTTGGGAAAACCGATAAATATTGATTTTTAGGATCAATTCTTAACTGTAATTGAGTAGGTTTACTTGATTGTTGATAGGTCGCAGACATGACCATTCTTTTGATCATTTTTTTTGTGTCCCAACCTTCTTCGATAAAAGTGACGGCCAGCCAATCCAGTAATTCAGGATGCGTGGGCAAAGTTCCTTGGTTTCCAAAGTCAGAGGGAGTAGCTACGATCCCCGTCCCAAACAACTGTTGCCAAAGGTTGTTTACCGCCACTCTGGCAGTCAATGGGTTTTGGGGGTCAAACAGCCATTGGGTGAGTCCCAATCTGTTCTTTGGAAAACGTTCATCAAATTTTAGAATGTTTTCGGGCATTCCTCCACTTACCTCGGTAGTTGTTGGTGCATCGTAAGCTCCGCGGTTAAGAATATAAGTATTGCGTAAATCCTCCACCTCTTCCATCACCATCACCTCTAACTCAGGAATACTGTCAGGCCATCTCACAAAAGCAAGTTCGGAATCGACCAATTCATGATTCAACTTGATTTTTGGAGAAGCGACTTCTTGATAACCTATCCTACCTTTCTCATCTAATCGATTAAAAAAGCTATAAAGATTAAAAAAATCTTTTTGGGAAAGCTCATCGTATTTGTGATCGTGACAACGAGCACACTCCATGGTCAGCCCCATGAATGATTTAGCTGTAGTAACTGTTCGATCTGCCACATATTCAACACGGTATTCTTCCTCGATCACACCACCCTCCTGAGTTATCATATGATTGCGGTTAAATCCTGTAGCCAATATATGTTCTTTGGTAGGCTCAGGGAGTAAATCGCCCGCTAGCTGCCAGGTAACAAATTGGTTATAGGGAAGATTTTTATTGTAAGCATGAATCACCCAATCCCGCCAGGGCCACATATATCGCTGGGTATCGTCTTGATATCCATTGGTGTCGGCATAGCGGGAAATATCCATCCAAATCGATGCCATACGCTCTCCGTAGGAATTGGATTGGAGTAGACGATCTACCACTTTTTCGTATGCATTCTCACTTTCGTCATCAAGAAAATCATCGATTTCACTGACGCTTGGAGGAAGTCCGATAAGGTCGAAATACAAACGTCTAAGCAACACCTCCTTGGATGCCTGGGGTGCTGGCTTTAAACTCTTTTTTTCCATTTTATTAGAGACAAAACGGTCAATGGGATGGTTACTCCAAGCATCAAAATTAGCTGCTGGAGGTTCATTTTTTAAAGGAGGAATATAGGCCCAGTGGCTTTCCCATTCAGCACCTTGTTCAATCCATCTCTCGATGATTTTTTTGTCTCTTTCAGTCAATACCAAATTTGATTCTGGTGGAGGCATTTGATGGGAAGCTTTAGTCGATCGTATCCTGTCAACCAATTCACTCTTGGAAACCTCACCGGGAAAAATAATCTGTTTATTGGAATCCTCCTCACTAGTTCTGTACCAGTGATCACTGGTGTCAAGCCTGAGGTTACCCTCTACAGATTTGGGATCCGGCCCATGGCAGGCGTAGCACTTATCCGAAAGAATCGGTTTTACATCAAAATTGTAACTTATACGCTTAGGAATAGTGGTTGTAATAGTCTTTGCCTCTTCAGAGTTAATCATCTCCAAAGTTTCACTTTGAGGTTTGCTATTTAAAAGATTATTTAAAATATAAGAAACAGCAAATGCAACTAAGAAATAAAGTATTGATAACCGCACTATTAAATTTCTTTGTTAAAAATTTAAATTAAAATTATGAAGATATTTTTCAACTTATTAATTAAAAGTTCTTTTCATAAAAATATGTAAAATCTACAAAAAAATTACTAAACAGTATCCTGGTCAGGGCTGAATTTAAATTTAATTAAAATTAAGAAATAAAAATTGACTCTATTTACGAGTTAAACAGGGGCCTACCCTCCATCAATACCTTGACCTCATCAGCAATTTTTGCAATGTTTTCGGTGTTATCAGGGTCCGAGATCACACGATCAATTAAATTCACAACTGTTTCCATATTGTCCTCTTTCAGCCCACGAGTAGTGATGGCTGCAGTACCAAATCGGATACCGGATGTAATAAAGGGAGATTTATCGTCAAAAGGAACCATATTTTTGTTAGCTGTGATCTCTGCCTTTACCAAGGCCTGTTCAGCAGCTTTTCCAGTAATATTCTTATTTCGCAAATCGATCAGCATCATATGGTTGTCTGTTCCCCCTGAAATTAAGTGATAATCTCTTCTAATGAATGCTTCTGCCATTGCATTGGCATTCTTTTTAACCTGTTCCATATAAGATTTAAATTCAGGTTTAAGGGCTTCACCAAAAGCCACTGCTTTAGCAGCTACTACGTGTTCCAAAGGACCTCCCTGATTACCAGGAAAAACCGCCATATCCAACAAGTGTGACATCTTTCGTGGCTTACCGTTTTTAAGGGTAATTCCAAAAGGATTGTCAAAGTCATCCCCCATCAAGATAAGCCCTCCTCTTGGACCTCTGAGAGTCTTGTGAGTGGTAGTGGTTACCACATGACAATGAGGAATAGGATCAGAGAGTAATCCTGTGGCGATCATTCCTGAGGGATGTGAAATATCGGCCAATAGGAAAGCGCTTACTGAATCTGCGATATCCCGAAATCTCTTAAAATCAATATCTCTTGAATAAGCTGAAGCTCCGGCAATGATCATTTGAGGTTGAACTTGTTGCGCAATAGCCAGTATATTGTCGTAATCCAATCTACCGCTCTCTTCCTGAACACCATAAAAATGGGCTTCATACAAACGCCCGGAAAAATTAACCGGAGAACCATGGGTTAAATGTCCACCGTGCGATAGATCAAAACCCAATATTTTGTCTCCCGGCTTTAAAAAAGCATGAAATACCGCCGTATTAGCTTGTGAACCCGAATGCGGTTGAACATTGGCGTAGGCAGCTCCAAATAATGCCTTGGCACGATCTATGGCAATCTGTTCGATTTGATCCACCACGTCACATCCACCATAATACCGTTTACCGGGGTAGCCCTCTGCATATTTATTGGTCAATACAGATCCGGTCGCTTCCATAACGGCGGGGCTTGTGAAATTTTCAGAGGCAATCAATTCAATGCCGTTTAGCTGGCGTTTTTCCTCTGAATCGATCAATTCAAAAATGGTAGTGTCTCGTTCTGTCATCGTTCCTTTAAATTGAATAACAAAAATACAGTTTTAATAAAACCTTGATAATTTATTACTAAATTAAAATTCAAATATTTTAAACATTTCATAACAAAATCCAACTATTAAAATATAATAAATTGATAAACAGTCATTTAAACTACATTTTAAAAAACAAAACTTTTACAACTTATCAAATTTTTAAAATTAAAATTGATGAAAATCCTACAAAAATCCGAAATTAAAGAAGCAGATCGTCAAACCATCCTCATGGAGCCCATCTCTTCATTAGAGTTAATGGAAAGGGCTGCAAATGCTTGTTTTCATTGGATTTTACAACACTACAGCACCAGTCAGAAGTTCTGCCTTCTGTGTGGCTCTGGAAACAATGGAGGGGATGGATTGGCGCTGTATCGAATGCTTTGCGAAAAAAAATATACCTGTACACTATTTGAATATCAATTGGGAATGGATCCTGCTGAGGATTACAGTCTAAATAAATTGAAAATCGGAAACAAAAAAATCAAAGCATTAACCCTTGAGTCCATATCAAATATCCAAAAGAATGAGATTATTATCGATGCCTTGTTGGGCACCGGACTCAATAGGCCTGTAAAAGGAACATTAAAAAAAATCATTCAAGCTCTCAATACACTGCCCAATACAGTATTGTCCATCGACACACCCTCAGGGCTATTTTCGGATTTCAATACCGACAATCCCCCCGATGGGATTCTTCAGGCCAATCACACCCTTAGTTTTCAAATGCCGAAATTGTCCTTCCTTTTGCCTGAATGCGGGGACAAAGCCGGTCATTTTCATCTATTAGACATTGGTATTTTACCCTCTTATTTGAAAAAAATCAAAACACCCTATCATTATCTCACCCCAAAAATAGCAGAAAGCTTTTTTAAACCTCCCAAAAAATTTGATCACAAAGGCAGTAACGGACATCTCTTGTTAATCGCCGGTAGCGTTGGTAAAATGGGAGCTACAGTGTTGGCTGCAAAAGCAGCACTCAGAACTGGAACAGGAAAATTATCAGTACTCACTCCCCGTTGCGGAATAGAGATCTTACAAACTACCATACCTGAGGCCATGATTGAGTTGAACAGTGGTGTAAATGCAATATCGGGATATTATGGATTGAATTACAAGACCATTTCAATTGGGCCCGGCATGGGAACAGCTAAAGAGACCAAAGATTATTTACAATCTGTGTTGGTTTCAAGCAAGGCTCAAATGGTCGTGGATGCCGATGCCATCAATCTGATCGCTGCGCACCCCGAATTGAAAGTACAACTCCCTAAAAATACAATTCTCACTCCGCACCCCAAAGAGTTTGAAAGACTTGTCGGATCCTGGAAAAACGATCAAGATAAATTAGAACGACTCAGCCGTTTTACAAAAAATCACCAAATCATCTGTGTTTTAAAAGGTGCACATACCGCCATTGCCTTTTCCGATGGAAACATTTGGTTCAATAGCAGCGGCAATCCCGCCATGGCAACCTCCGGCAGTGGAGATGTACTGACAGGTATTATAGGTGGACTATTGTCACAAGGATATTCACCTAAAGAAGCTAGCCTACTAGGTGTTTATGCCCATGGATTTGCTGCTGACATTAGAATTAAAGCCCTATCCAAACCTTACCTGCTCGCTTCAGATATCATCAAAGGGCTGAATGGAGTGTGGAAATCAATGGAATAATAATTTTAAAACGACAGTGTGTCGGTTTTTACCCCACCATTAAGACAATCTGTCGCACGTTTGTTTTTGGAATAACTCTTGATCAATATTTATAAAAAAGCCATGAATCTGAGCAACTTTACCCTAAAATCACAGGAGGTCGTCCAAACAGCCCAGCAACTGACTCAGCAAATGGGACACCAACAGATCGAAAACGAACACTTGTTCAAAGCTTTATTGGAGGTAGATGACAATGTATTACCTTTTGTCTTTAAAAAGCTTCAGGTCAATTTTTCACTTCTGAAAAAACTAAATGATAGCGCACTCGAAAGCCTACCCAAAGTATCGGGGGGAGATATGGTACTATCCCCCGATACCTCGAAAACACTCATTCAAGCCATCAACCTTTCCAAAGTATCTAATGATGAATTTGTCGCTACCCAACACCTCTTATTGGCTCTTTTTGATAGTACCGGTAACATAAGTAAGATTTTAAAAGACCAAGGTATTACCCGAAAAAATCTGGAAGAGACACTTAACCAGCTTCAAAAAGGAGAAAAAATAACTTCTGCTTCGGCTGAAGATCAATACAATGCATTGGAAAAATTCGCCAAAAATCTTAATCGATTGGCCCAAGACGGAAAACTCGATCCAGTAATTGGTAGGGATGAAGAAATCAGACGTTTGCTTCAGATCATATCCCGCAGAACGAAAAACAACCCCATACTGGTGGGAGAACCGGGAACGGGAAAAACAGCGATTGCCGAAGGTCTGGCTCACAGAATAATCGACGGTGATGTGCCAGAAAACATCAAAGAAAAGCAAATTTTTGCCCTCGATATGGGTGCTTTAATTGCCGGCGCTAAGTACAAAGGTGAATTTGAAGAGCGCCTCAAAAGCGTCATCAAAGAAGTTGTGAACAGCAATGGAAACATCGTACTGTTTATCGACGAAATTCATACGTTGGTCGGAGCCGGTCGTGGTGAAGGGGCCATGGATGCGGCAAACATCCTAAAACCTGCACTGGCTAGAGGGGAACTTAGAGCTATTGGAGCGACAACCCTCGACGAATACCAAAAATATTTCGAAAAAGACAAAGCCCTAGAAAGGCGTTTCCAAAAAGTAGTTGTTGAAGAACCCGATACCGAGAGTGCCATCTCTATTTTACGTGGCATTAAAGAAAAATATGAAGCCCATCACAAAGTGCGTATCAAAGACGAAGCCATTATTGGGGCAGTGATGCTCTCGGATCGTTACATCTCCAACCGCTTTTTGCCTGACAAAGCCATCGACTTAATGGACGAAGCCGCATCAAAACTGAAGATGGAAATGAATTCCAAACCAGAGGAACTCGATAAACTGGATCGAAAAATTCGACAGATAGAAATTGAAATCGTAGCTATTAAACGTGAGAAAGATAAACAAAAGATGGCCAAGCTCAACGAGGAGCTGTCCAATCTCAAAGAAGAACGCAACACCCTATTTGCCCAATGGAGTCAAGAAAAAGAGAGGGTAGACAAGATCCAACAGGTCAAACAGGAGATAGAAAACTTAAAAGGGCAGGCTGACCGTGCCGAGAGAGAAGGCAACTATGGTACCGTTGCTGAATTGCGCTATGGAAAGATCAAAACCTTCCAAGAAAAATTAGATCGATTACACCAAGAATCGCTTGAATACCAAGAGAATGAAACACTCATCAAAGAGGATGTCAATTTTGATGACATCGCCGAGGTGGTGGCCAAATGGACGGGTATACCAACTAGTAAAATGCTACAATCCGACAAAGAACGTCTGCTTAATCTCGAAAATGAGATACACAAACGTATGGTGGGGCAAGAAACCGCAGTTGAAGCAGTTTCAGATGCCATCCGACGAAGTCGGGCGGGACTGCAAGATCAAAACCGCCCCATTGGAAGTTTTCTTTTTTTGGGGACCACAGGCGTAGGGAAAACAGAACTGGCAAAAGCACTAGCCGAAGTCCTTTTTGATGACGAGAACAGCATTACTCGCATCGACATGAGTGAGTACCAAGAACACCACGCAGTAAGCCGACTACTGGGTGCTCCCCCCGGTTATATAGGCTATGAGGAAGGGGGGCAACTTACCGAATCAGTTAGGCATAAGCCCTATTCTGTTGTACTTCTTGATGAAATAGAAAAAGCCCATACTGATACCTTTAATGTTTTGTTGCAAGTTTTGGACGAAGGTAGATTGACAGATAATAAGGGTAGAACAGCAAATTTTAAAAATACCATTGTTATAATGACCTCAAACCTTGGAAGTCACGAAATCAAGACTGCTTTCCAAGAGATTAGCGATTTTGACCTTGCCCAAGAAAAGGCCAAAGAGGATGTCTTGCAACTACTCAAGGTTACCATAAGACCCGAATTCATCAATCGAATAGACGACATCATCATGTTCTCACCCTTAACAGCAAAAGAAATTGAATCAATTGTCAGCTTACAATTTAAAATTTTAGCTGATAGTCTGAAACAACAACAGCTAAATATAACCATATCTAACGAAGCTATCACTGCACTAGCACAATGGGGCTTTGACCCCGAGTATGGTGGTAGACCTGTCAAAAGGATCATGCAGAAAAAAGTACTCAATGGTTTGAGTAAAGATCTATTAGAAGGAAAGATAGACAACACCAAACCTGTTATAGTGGATTATTTTGATGGGGAAATCGTTTTTAGAAATCCCGTTTCGTGAGCTGCAAGACTTGTCTTAAGATAGTGAGGTTGCTGGCAGGTTCATAAACCTAAATTATTTCATCCCCGTTAGACTGACATCCTCATTTCCATCATGGAATAAGTTGTAACTTAGCTAGGTGCAAAATCGAATCAACATACAAAATAAGCGTGCGCGGTTTGAATATGAGATTCTCGATCAATTTATTGCCGGGATTATATTGACCGGAACCGAGATCAAATCGATCCGTAACAGCAAAGCTTCTATTACGGAAAGTTTTTGTGAATTCAATCAAAAAGGGGAACTCTATGTTGTAAATATGTACATTGAGGAGTATACATTTGGAACCCGTTTCAACCACCGACCTCGAGGGAATAGAAAACTTTTACTCAACAAAAGAGAACTCAAAAAACTATACAAGGAGGTTAAAAATTCTGGCTTAACCATCATCCCTTTAAAACTCTTTATCAATGACAAAGGATATGCTAAAATGTTGATTGCATTAGCCCGTGGTAAAAAACTCTTCGACAAAAGAGAAGCCCTAAAGGATCGAGACAACAAAAGGGACTTGGATAGAGTTAAAAAAGGTTTTAAAAAAACCTAATTCTTATCTTTTAATAGCGGAACAAATTTGAAGGTCCCAAAGGTTTGGCGATCAAAGGCTTTTTGTGCTTTTCTAACATAACGGGTCATGATCTGTTCTTTTTCACCCAATGGTATTACCAATCGACCTCCTATTGTTAACTGTTCCAAGAGTGGTTTAGGCACCTCGGGAGCACCTGCGGTAACGATAATGGCATCAAAAGGGGCTTTTTCTGGAAATCCATTGTAGCCGTCCCCAAAAATTACTTTTTTAGGATTCAACCGCAGTTTTTTAAATAACAAATCTGTTTTTTTAAATAATTCCAATTGACGTTCGATTGTATACACTTTGATATCCTCAAGTGCTAATAGAACTGCTGTTTGATAACCCGAACCCGTTCCAATTTCCAAAACGCAATTCCCTTTTTGGAGTTCCATCAATTGGGTCTGAAAAGCAACGGTATAAGGCTGTGAGATAGTTTGATTGGCGGCAATCGGATAGGCCTTATCCACATAGGAATAATCCTCTAATCCCGGATCCATAAAAAAATGACGGGGAACACGACCCATGGCACGAAGCACCCCTTTATCTTGGATTCCTTTTTCCTCCAATAGTTCAACTAACCTTCTTCTTTGGCCTTGATATTTGGTTTTATCGTTCATAGTGACAAATGTAATTACTTCCGAAAAAAAATCAGAAAAAGATGGTATTTTTGAATTAATATAAATGCTATGATTAAAGTTGGCGTTTTAGGTGCGGGACATTTGGGTAAGATTCACTTGAGATTGCTTCAAGCATCCAAACGTTATGAATTAATGGGATTTTATGATCCAGATCAAAAAAACGCTAAAGCTTTGGCTGAGGAAAAAGGCTATACCTCTTTTGGAAGTGAAGCGGAACTGATCCAAGTCTGTGATATGGTAGATATTGTTACCCCTACCCTTTTTCACCATCAGAATGCCATCCATGCGATAGAACTGGGCAAACATATCTTCATCGAAAAACCAATTGCTAATAGTGTTGCCGAAGCTCAAGAAATTACAAAATTGGCAGCCCAAAAAAACGTATTGGGACAAGTTGGTCATGTTGAGCGTTTTAACCCTGCATTTAAGGCTGTAAAAAGCTCGGTGACCCATCCCAAGTTTATCGAATCCCATCGTTTGGCGGAGTTTAATCCTAGGGGAACAGATGTGCCTGTAGTTTTGGATTTGATGATCCACGACATTGATGTATTACTCAGTGTGGTCGATTCCAAGATAAAGTCCGTTTCCGCCTCAGGAGTATCGGTAATAAGCACCACGCCCGACATTACTAATGCTCGTATCGAATTTGAAAATGGCTGTGTTGCCAATCTAACTGCTAGCAGGATATCCCTGAAAAAAATGCGAAAAACACGCTTTTTTCAAAAAAACAGCTATATAGCCGTAGATTTTTTAGAGAAAAAAGTCGAAGTGGTCAAAATGAAAACAGCCCCTGAAAAGCCTGAAGACTTTGCCCTAATTCTAGAAAATGCGCAAGGAGAAAAAAAGCAGATCTATTTCGAAAATCCTACCATTGAAGACTCAAACGCTATATTAGAGGAATTAGAAGTCTTTGCCGATGCAATTGAAAACAATAAGCCCGTTATTGTTCCTCTAGAAAACGGAACCAGTGCCTTGGAGCTCGCCCATCAGATCATTGAATGTTGTCAGGATTAAATGTTATGAATTAGGCTTGATTTTAATTTAATTTTTCGATTATTTATAATCTAAACTATTAAATGAACATAGTAAGTAATATTACGAGACTACTTAATGAAATACCGTCTACGGTTGAACTGGTAACGGTATCGAAAACCAAATCTAATGAAGAGATAATGCAGGCGTATAATGCTGGGCAGAGAGTTTTTGGGGAAAATAAAATTCAAGAAATGACCCGAAAGTATGAAGAACTTCCCAAAGACATTCAATGGCACATGATCGGTCATGTACAGTCCAATAAAGTTAGGTATATGGCCCCTTATGTAAGCCTCATTCATGGGGTAGACAGCCTTAAATTGTTAAAAGAAATAGATAAACAGGCCCATAAAAACAATCGAATCATTGATTGTCTGCTTCAAATCCAAATCGCCGACGAGGAAAGTAAATTTGGACTGTCGATTGAAGCCTGTCATCAATTGATTGACATGGCACATATTTACAGATACGTAAATATCAAAGGGCTTATGGGAATGGCTACATACACCAAAGATCAAAACCAAATTGCCAGGGAATTCGAGGGTCTCAAAAAACTATATGATCAATTGATACATCAAAACATTCACCTTGAGATCCTCTCTATGGGCATGAGTGGGGATTACCCCATCGCCATCCAAAAAGGGAGCAATATGATACGCTTGGGTAGTAAAATTTTTGGACCTAGAAACTATTGATCATGTACGCCATATTGGACATTGAAACCACAGGAGGAAAGTACAATGAAGAAGGAATAACGGAAATCGCCATTTATCAGCACAGTGGCCGGGAAGTGACAGATCAATTTATCACTTTGATCAATCCTGAAAGAGCCATTCAGCCATTTGTCGAAAAACTCACCGGAATCAATGGTAAAATGCTCCACAATGCACCACGCTTTTTTGAAGTAGCAAAACGCATAATTGAAATCACCGATAATTGTCTTATCGTGGCGCACAATGCCGATTTTGATTACCGAGTACTCAGAACCGAATTCAAGCGTTTGGGCTATAAATATGAGCGTGACTCTATCTGTACAGTAAATATGTCCAAGAAATTATTACCCGATCTGGAGTCCTACAAATTGGGTAAGCTAGCGCGCTCGCTTGGCATCCCGATCAGTGACCGTCATCGTGCCCAGGGTGACGCATTAGCTACAGTCAAGCTCTTTGAACTATTGCTCGAAAAAGACAGCAGCAAACAGATCCTCATATCCCAAATCAAAACACTAAAATCCCATCAGGTCCCCTCCAAATACCTTTCTATTATAGAAGAATTGCCCAATGCTACAGGCGTCTACTACCTTCATAATGCAGCAGGTGATGTCCTATATATAGGCAAAAGTAAAAACATCCAAAAGCGAGTAAGAACGCACCTTACTGCCAAAGATCGCAAATCCCAAAAAATTCAAAAAAAACTCCATAAGGTCAATTTTGAAACTACCGGCAGTGAACTCATTGCTCTTTTAAAAGAGCAACACGAAATCAAAAGAAACCAACCCCAGATCAACAAAGACGGTCGATATCGAATCTACCCTATGGGAATACGCATTGATCGAGAAAGCAATTACCACCATCTGGTATTGGAACAGGTACGCAATAACAGAGATTACATTGTGGTATTTAAAAACGGGAGGAGCGCCAAGAATATCATAAAACAGTGGATAGAAACTCACCAACTTTGTCACAAATACTCCTTCATACAGGATATAGATGGAGCCTGTTATGGGTATAAAAACAACAAATGCAAAGGTGCTTGTTTAGAAGAGGAATCACCCAATAGCTATAATGAAAGACTCCTCCAACTCCTAGATAAAAACAATTATCCCTACGACGATTTTCTGATGATAGAAAGTGGAAGAAAAAAAGGAGAGTACAGCTATATATACGTTGAAAACCAGTGCTTTAAGGGTTATGGTTTTTATGAACTCAATCACCAAATCAACAGCAGAAAAAAAATCCTCAACCGTATGATTCCCATTGAAGATAATACAGATTGTCGCGCCTTGATACTCTCCCACATCAAAAAAAACAAATACAGAAAATTAATACCTTTGGAGGAAACCGAGCTGAGCTCTCCACAATAAAAACACCTTGCGATACAAGAATTTCAAACATCGTATGCACGAAATCATATACGAAACCGATACACGTGGGGGTAAAATATTTGATTTACTTTTACTCATTTTGATTCTCTCTAGTGTGGTATTGGTTGCCTTGGAAAGTGTTGATTGGATAAACGAAAAATACCACAACCAATTGAAAATGGCCGAGTGGATTATCACCATCGTCTTTAGTGTTGAGTATGTTTTGCGGATCATTTCAGTTAAAAAACCCTTCAAATACATTTTTAGTTTCTACGGTATTATCGATTTTATTTCCACAATTCCTATGTATATATCATTGTTTTTCGTGGGTATCCAATCCCTTTTAGCACTAAGAGCACTTCGCTTACTTAGGGTTTTTAGAATTCTCAAACTCACTCACTTTGTTGGGGAATCAAATTCCATGGTAAAAGCCCTAGTACGTAGTAAAACTAAAATATTGGTCTTCATGTTTAGCGTTGTGGTTTTGTGTGTAATATTCGGTACTATCATGTACATGGTCGAAGATGATAAGAGCGGTTTTACTAGCATTCCTCACAGTATCTACTGGTGTATTGTTACCCTGACCACTGTGGGTTATGGAGACATTGCACCTTCTAGTCCCCTGGGTCAATTTATAGCCTCAGTCATCATGGTTTTAGGCTATGGAATAATTGCTGTTCCTACCGGTATTGTCTCGGCAGAATTTACATCTCAGGCCTTTAACCTAGATCACAATACCCAAGCTTGTCCCCACTGCATGACCACCGAACATAAAGACAAGGCAAAATATTGCCACCAGTGTGGAGAAATCCTTAACGATGTCGAATAAACAACTGCTTTATATAGCCGGCCCCACAGCAGTAGGGAAAACCGCCATGAGTATAGCCTTGGCCCAAGCTCTCCAGACGGAAATCATTTCTTGTGATGCCCGACAGTGTTATAGGGAAATGAAGATAGGTACTGCCGTTCCCAACGAAAAAGAAAGAGGCAATATAAAACATCACTTTATCCAAACGAAAAGTATTCACCATGGTTTTGATGCAAGGGAATTTGAAAATGAAGGGCTAAAAGTCTTGGAACGGTTGTTTCAAAAAAATAATCATGTCATCATGGTTGGGGGCTCAGGTCTTTATGCCAAAGCCCTTATAGAGGGCCTTGACGAATTTCCAGAAATAGATCCAGTTTCCGTATCAAAAATAAGATTTTTGCACCAAAAAAAAGGTTTGGAAGGGCTCCAAAATTTATTAAAAGAAAAAGATCCTGAGTATTACAAAACAGTGGATTTAAAAAATCCCCGAAGACTTATTCGAGCTTTGGAGGTGTGTGAAGCCACCCAAAAACCATATTCCTCTTTTTTGGGACAATCCAACAGAAAACGAAATTTTGTCTCCCAGACCCTGTTATTACAGTTGCCCCGTGAACAGCTCTATGAAAAAATCAATCAACGGGTCGAACTGATGGTTACAGCCGGACTAGAAAAGGAAGCCCGACGACTATACGAATACAAAGACCTCCCCGCTCTTCAAACCGTTGGCTATCGGGAATGGTTTGACCATTTTGATGGAAAAAACTCCCGAGATGAAACCATAAGAGAAATTAAAAAAAATACCAGGCGTTATGCCAAACGCCAAATCACCTGGTTTAACCAACAAAATGCCCAACAGATTCTGATGCAAATACCTGTAGAAGCTGTCAAAATTGCATTAGATTATGCCTATTCCACAAACTGATCTCACAATTCACTCTTCAATGAGCTAATTCGATGATGACTAAATTTTATTTATTCAAACCGTGGTCGAAAAAAATTATAGTTCATTTAAGAAGCTCAAAACATTCTCCTCAATACGCCGGATAATATTGGAGGTGTCAGCCTTAACAAATCTTTCGCCAGTAATGTTTTCATACAACTCAATATAACGCTCAGAAATGGAATTGATGTATTGATCAGACATAAAAGGAACTTCTTGCCCCTCGAGGCCTTGAAAGGATTTAGTGATCAGCCACTGTCTGACAAATTCCTTAGACAATTGTTTTTGTGGGGCTCCCTTGGCTTGGCGTTCGGTATAACCCTCGGCATAAAAATAGCGTGAGGAATCAGGGGTATGAATCTCATCTATTAAAACAATTTCACCTTGCCTATTTTTACCGAATTCGTATTTGGTATCCACCAAAATCAAATCCCTTTCTCGAGCGATTTCGGTTCCTCTTTGAAAAAGAGCTCGGGTGTATTCCTCCAATTTTAGGTAATTGGATTCACTAACAATACCCTGTTCGATAATGGACTCACGAGAAATATCCTCATCATGTCCTTCTTGAGCTTTGGTTGCAGGAGTAATAATTGGAGAGGGAAAAGCGTCATTTTCAATCATCCCCTGGGGCATATCTACCCCACAAAGGTTTCTTTTCCCCAGTTTATATTCTCTAGCAGCATGACCTGACAGATATCCCCGGATGACCATTTCTATCTTAAATGGATGACAGCGTTGACCAATAGCCACGTTAGGGTCGGGTGTAGCAGTAAGCCAATTGGGAACGATGTCTTTGGTAGCAGCCATCATTTTGGTGGCGATTTGGTTGAGGATTTGTCCTTTGAATGGAATTCCTTTGGGCATAACTACGTCAAAAGCCGAAAGACGGTCCGAGGCCACCATGACCAGTAAATCATTTTCCAGTTCATATACCTCTCTGACTTTACCTTTATAGTGGGACAACTGACCGGGAAAATGAAAATCACAATAGGTTATAGCATTGTCTAAACTCATGATCAATTGTGGTGTTCTATTCTTTTGTAGGCATCTATTACTTTTTTAACCAAAGAATGGCGGATGACATCTTTTTCGTCCAAGGTAATGATTTCAATGCCTTGGGTTTCTTTGAGGATCAAAAGAGCTTCTTTCAGTCCTGAGATCACCCTGCGGGGGAGGTCGATCTGTCCTGGGTCTCCGGTAACCATAAACTTAGCATTACGCCCCATGCGGGTCAAAAACATCTTCATTTGGGAATGGGTAGTGTTTTGTCCTTCATCTAAGATCACAAAAGCATTGTCCAGAGTTCGTCCACGCATAAAAGCCAATGGTGCGATCTGAATGGTGCCACTTTCAATATGACTGTTCAATTTTTCTTGAGGGATCATATCCCGTAAAGCATCGTAAAGCGGTTGCATGTATGGATCAAGCTTTTCTTTAAGATCACCAGGCAAGAAACCTAAGTTCTCCCCGGCCTCTACTGCCGGACGCGTCAGAATGATCCTTTTGACTTGTTTATTCTTAAGTGCCCTTACCGCCAATGCTACTCCGGTATAAGTTTTTCCGGTGCCAGCTGGACCAATGGCAAAGATCATATCATTTTTTTTGGAGGCTTCTGCCAACAACTGTTGATTGTGAGTTTGAGCTTTAATGATCTTTCCGCCCACTCCGTGGAGTATAAAATTATCGTTGTCTGAAGTGGGATCAAAGTCCATGGGTTCATTGGCAGTAATGATGCGTTCAATAGTCTCCTCGTTGAGGTGGTTGTATTTTCCAAAGTGGATGATCAACATATCAATACGCTTTTCAAATTCCTCCAAGACGGCCTCTTCGCCAAAGGCCTTAAGTGTACTGCCTCTGGCTACAATCTTAAGTTTGGGAAAATAGTACCTTAATTTTTCAATGTTGATGTTTTGATGTCCGAAAAATTCCTGAGGGTTGATCTCAGAAAGTTCAATTTTTATTTCGTTCAAAGGATAGTCAATTAAAAAAAATTATTTTTGCTTGTGGTATGTCTTTTTTCAAAATTAAATAATTTTATCCACTAAACTCCTATGCCTATAGTAACTTTAATGACCGACTTTGGAAATAAAGATTACGCTGTAGCGGCGGTGAAAGGAGCTATTCTAAGTACAGTAGAAAACCCTAAAATTGTTGACATTAGTCATCAAATCACCCCATACAATCCCACTGAAGCGGCTTACATACTTAAAAATGCTTATAAAACTTTTCCTAAAGACAGTATTCATATTATTGGAGTTGAATCTGAAAAAACCCCTGAAAACCACCATCTAGCGATGTATTTTGACGGGCATTATTTTATTGGAGCAGACAATGGAATTTTTGCCATGATCAAAGGGGATTTTAAAGCCGATAAGATCGTAGCGATCAATATACACGAACAAATGCCAAACGACTATCCAATTATGGAAGCATTTGTATGGGTTGCGGCACACCTTTCCCGAGAAGGCAGCCTTGAAGTCATAGGTAAAAAAGTAGAACATATCAAAGAAATAAAGGAACTTAGACCGGTGGTCAATAATTCCGGTGATCAAATTTTAGGCGCAGTGATCTATTTAGATAATTATGGTAATGTAATCACCAACATAACTCGTAAATTTTTTAACGAAGTAGGAAAATCAAGACCCTTTACCATTTTTGCTCGAAATGTAAAATTTAAAAAAGTTTATGAAACCTACAGCGATGCCATCGACTTCACCATATCCAAAGAGAAAAGAGAAGAAGACGGAAAAAAAATTGCCCTTTTCAATGATGCCGATCACTTGGAATTGGCCATATATAAAAGTAATACTCAAACCGTTGGAAGTGCACATTCACTTTTTGGTTTAGAGTATAGAGAGTCCATAACTGTAAAGTTTGAATAATATGTGGGCATTGGTCAAAAAAGAATGGATTGTTTTTTTTAGTACACCTTTAGGCTACCTGACCTTGTTTTTTTTTCTAACACTTACCACCTTATTCTTGTGGTTTTTAGATACTGATTTTAATTTACTCAATGCAGGTTTTGCAGATCTTAATGGATTTTTCGTGCTTGCTCCTTGGTTGCTTTTATTCCTTGTTCCGGCACTGTGCATGAGGAGTTTTTCGGATGAAAAACGTTTGGGAACTTTGGAATTGCTTTTAACCAAACCTCTAAATTTGTGGCAGATCATCATGGGAAAATATATTGCAAATTTGATGTTGGTTTTGACAGCCATATTGCCAACAGTGATCTACTTTTTGGCCATATCCGCACTCAAAATTGAGGACAATCCCATCGATTGGGGAAGTGCCGTTGCCGCCTATTGGGGCTTGTTTTGTGTAGGTGCAAGTTTCGTCTCCATTGGAATTTTATCAGCCTTGCTGACCAAAAGTCAAGCCAGTGCTTTTATGATGGCTCTTTTAGTTTGTTTTGTTCAATTCTACCTGTGGAAAGGCATTGCAGACCTAATGCAACAACAAGAGCTTTATCGTTTTTTTAATGCTCTAGGTATTTTTGACCATTACATAAGCCATCGACAAGGTGTTATCAGCCTCAAGGATGGGGTATACTTTCTCTGTTTTAACTATATCTTGCTTTACCTTAGTAAATGTAAATTATACAAAATCAAGGATCAAGCGTTATGAAGAATATGTCTCATTGGTTTAAAAACATAATAATTCCAATGTTTTTTATCCTTTTTACTCAAGGCTTTGAATACCATTGGGACATGACTCAAGACCAACGCTATACGCTAAATGAAGACACCAAAACCCTTTTGGGAGAACTGGATCATCCTCTTAAGATCGATATTTTTTTGACAGGTAAACTACCAGCAGATTACCTCCGCCTACAACGTGAAATAACTACTTTAATTAAAAGAATGGAAGAACATACAGACAAATTGCTGTTCAGCTTTATCGATCCTTTTGAAGGGGCAGAAAGTAATGATGAATTGATTGGGGAAATGACTCAGTTTGGACTGATACCAGAGTATATATTATCAGAGCAAAACCAAGCCATAGAGCAAACAGTCGTTTTTCCTTGGGCCATGGTCAACGATGGGAAAAAAACCCTGAGGATTCCCTTGTTGGAAAAAGTATTGGGGGATAATGAACAACAAAAAATCAACCGATCCATCGCCCAATTGGAATTTCACTTTTTTGATGCTTTCTATAAAATCACCCAAAAACAAAAACCAACCCTTGCTGTATTGACCTCACATGGCACCTCCGAGGCTTCAAGGATAGCAGATTTCATGAGTAGTCTACAGCCTTATTACCAGTTGGCTTCCTTTGATCTTAAAGCCCTAGAGGATGATCCGGAAAAAACCATTAAAAATCTGAAGCGTTTTGGACTGCTCATGATTTCTAATCCTACAGAATCCTTTAGTGAAAAAGAAAAATACCTTTTGGATCAATACCTGATGCATGGAGGTAAACAATGGTGGGCCATCAACGCAGTAGCCATAAATCGGGACAGTTTGTTCAATTCCTCAGGTATGACCGTAGCGATGAAAAGAACACTTAATATGGATAATGCGTTTTTTAAGTATGGCTTCAGATTGCAAAAAAACTTGGTCAAGGACTTGTATTGTGCCCCGTTGGTCCTTGCAGAAGGGACTGACCACCAGACGCAATACATCCCCTACCCCTGGACCTACTACCCCTTGGCAAAACCCAAATATAAAAAACTCTTTGGAAACAACTCTGGTAATGTTTTAATGCCTTTTTCCTCGACTATTGATACTTTAAAAAACCCTTTAAAAAAAACGATTCTGATCAGCAGTTCGGATTTTTCACAAACAATACAAACCCCTGTCAATATTACTATTAAAGAATCAAAGGAAAAACTTAATCCTAGCCTATTCGAGCAAAAATCTCAAACATTAGGGCTTTTACTTGAGGGACAATTTAGCTCAGTGTTCGATAACCGAATTCCACCCATTGAACTAAAAGAAAAAAAGACAATAGGAGAAAGTCAAATAATCGTTTTTTCCAGTGGATCAATAGCAGAAAACCAATTAGATAATGGCAATCCTCTCGAACTGGGTTATGACAAATGGACTAATAATTTTTACTTTAATAAGATATTCCTACAACAAACTGTTCACCATATGATGGGAAATGAAAAACTACTCCATCTACAAAACAAAACAGTCGCACTTCCCCGACTGGACTTCCAAAAAGTTAAACAAATGTCAGGCTTTTTAAAAACAGGACTTTTGATAATACCATTTTTGATTTTGTTGTTTATAGGAGGATGGATTTACCGTTGGAGAACTCTTAGATTTGGTAGATAACTTTTAATAACTTCATTTTTTTGCTAATTGCTTAAGTTTTATATTTAAAAAAATAAACAGAATCATGAAATTTATAATTTCCAGTGAGTCTTTACTCAAAGAGCTTCAAATTTTGGGAGGGATTATCAATAGCTCAAACACCCTTCCTATACTGGATAATTTTCTTTTTTATTTAAATGGCAATCAACTGATATTGACTGCCTCGGATCTTGAAACTTCCATGTCAACTTCCATAGAAGTGGAATCTCAGGATAATGCTATGATTTGCCTGCCAGCGCGCTTACTTTTGGATACGCTAAAAACATTTCCTGAACAACCTCTGACATTTGTTAAAACCGAAAACAATACTGTCGAAATTAGTGCCAATAATGGAAAATACGCTGTAGCTTACCTTAATGGTGAGGACTTCCCAAAAGCAGTTCAATTAAAAGATCCCATTAATACAAAAATAAACGGACAAATTTTAGCTAATGCGATCAATGCCACCCTTTTTGCATCGGGAAATGACGACCTCAGACCTGTAATGAGCGGTGTATTTTTTCAATTCAATACATCTGAATTGACTTTTGTGGCTACCGATGCACACAAGTTGGTCAAGTATACCCGAACCGATATTCAAGCAGATAAAAGTGCTGAATTCATCATGCCCAAAAAACCGCTTCAGTTGCTTAAAGGTATATTGCAAAGTGTAGAAGAGGATGTGGTTATTGAATACAATGAAACCAATGCAGAATTTAGTTTTGGAAACCTGAGAATGACATGTAGATTGGTTGAGGGTAAATATCCAAACTATGAAGCGGTAATCCCTAAGGAAAACCCAAATATCATGCATATTGATCGAGCCGAATTTCTTAATTCAGTCAGAAGGGTTAGTATATTTTCCAACAAGACCACACACCAAGTAAGGCTCAAACTGGCAGGTGCAGAGTTAAAAGTTTCTGCAGAGGATTTTGACTACAGTAACAAAGCTGAGGAAAGGTTAGGGTGTGATTATCAAGGAGACGATATGCAAATTGGATTTAACTCTAGGTTTTTAATCGAGATGCTAAACAATATCAGTTGTGATGGAATCAAATTGTCCATGTCACTCCCTAACCGCGCAGGAATCATTACCCCCACTGACCATCTAGATGAAGGAGAAGAGTTAACCATGCTAGTGATGCCGGTGATGTTGAATGATTAAATCCTATTTTACCGAAGCAGTTATAGATTCAGAGATTCTTTTGTAAATACCGCTCTCTAATTTTTCCCTAATACTTGCAAAAGCCTCCAAAGTCTCTTTTACATCCTCAAGAGTATGAGAGGCAGTAGGGATCAATCGCAACAATATCATTCCTTTTGGTATCACGGGATATACAACGATAGAACAGAAAATACCGTGATTTTCTCTAAGGTCTTTCACCAATGCCATCGCTTCGGGTATGCTTCCCTTGAGATAAACAGGCGTCACACAACTCCGAGTCTTGCCAATATCAAATCCACTTGCTTTGAGCCCATCCTGTAAAGCATTTACATTTTTCCACAGTTTGTCTTTAAACTCGGGTTGATTTCTAAGCATATCCAACCTCTTGAGTGCCCCTTTAACTATCTGCATCTGAAGTGATTTAGCAAACATCTGAGAACGCATATTATACCTCAAATAATCAATTATTTCTTTGTCAGCCGCTATAAATGCTCCTGTTGAGGCCATAGACTTGGCAAAAGTTGCAAAATAGACATCAATGTCATCTTGAATACCCTGCTCTACTCCTGCACCTTCTCCATTTTTACCCAATGTCCCAAAACCATGGGCATCATCAACTAGAAAACGAAAGTTATATTTACTTTTGAGTGCGACAATTTCTTTAAGCTTTCCTTGTTCGCCACGCATACCGAAAACACCCTCAGAGATGACCAAAATTCCTCCTCCAGTTTGCTCAGTAACCCGCTGTGCACGCTGAAGGTTTTTTTCTAAACTTTCGACATCATTGTGTTGATAGGTAAATCGTTTACCATGGTGGAGTCTAACGCCATCTACAATACAGGCATGTGCATCTACGTCATATACGATCACATCGTCTTTACAAACCAATGTGTCTATGGTAGAAAGTATTCCTTGATAACCGAAATTGAGTAAATATGCTGATTCCTTAAGAACAAACTCCGCAAGTTCGCGCTCCAACTGTTCGTGTAAATTAGTATGACCTGACATCATCCTGGCCCCCATCGGATATGCAGAACCAAATTCTGCTGCTGCTTCAGCATCTACTTTTCTTACTTCGGGATGATTTGCCAAACCCAAATAGTCGTTTACACTCCATGTAATGACCTCTTTTCCCATAAAGTACATGCGGTTGCTAATAGGTCCCTCCAATTTGGGAAAAACAAAATATCCCTCAGCATGTTCAGCCCATTTTCCAACAGGTCCCTTATTGTCATAAATTCTATCAAATAAATCCTTCATCATTCACTCCTACTGTGGGATCTCCTTATATATATTCGACTTTATTTGGGGTTTCTTGGTTGGCGGAATCAAAGAATCCTTGTTCATTCATCCAATAATCGCTATATATTTTGCTCATGTATCGGGAACCGTGATCGGGGAATATGATGACCACGCAACTGTTGTCATTAAACTTTCCCTTTTGGTTCAACTGCTTAACTGCTTGCATGGCAGCACCGGAAGTATAACCAACAAATAGACCTTCTTTTCGGGTTATCTCTCGAGCTGTATGGGCACTCTCCTCGTCCGTAACTTTGACAAAAGTATCAATCAACTTAAAATCAGTCGCAGTGGGGATTAGATTTTTACCTAGTCCCTCTATACGGTAAGGGTATATTTCATCTGTGTCCAACTCACCGGTTTCATGATATTTTTTGAGAACCGATCCGTAGGCATCTACGCCAATAATTTCAATATCTGAATTTTGTTCTTTGAGATATTTGGCACAACCCGAAATGGTGCCCCCTGTTCCAGAGCATGCAACCAAATGGGTGATTTTACCGTTGGCTTGTTCCCAAATCTCAGGACCTGTGGTATTATAATGAGCTTCTATATTTAAATCATTGAAATACTGATTAATGTATACAGAGTTTTTGATTTCACTGTGTAGAGTTTTGGCCACTTGATAATAGGATCTAGAATCCTCAGCAGACACATTGGCAGGGCAAACATAAACTTTTGCGCCCATGGCATGTAACATGTCGATTTTATCTTTGGATGATTTCGAACTCACTGCCAAAATACATTCATATCCTTTGATCAATGAAACCATTGCCAAACTGAAACCAGTATTTCCAGAGGTGGTCTCGATAATGGTATCACCGGGCTTAAGAATACCTTTTTTTTCTGCTTCTTCGATAATGTAAAGTGCAATTCTGTCTTTGTTGGAATGACCAGGATTATAGGCTTCAAATTTGGTGAAAAAGTTACCATTAAAACCTTCAACTATTTTATTTAATTGGATTAATGGTGTACTTCCTATTAAGGATAGTATATTTTTATCAACCTTCATTCGACTGTTGGTTATATTATTTTCCATCTTTTCCGTTGCAAAAATAACACTTTTTTTTAAAGCTTATTTTTTTCCAAATCAATGATAAAAGCAAATTTCTTCGCCACTTCCTTCAAACCGTCAAAACGACCTGAAGCACCACTGTGTCCAGCTTTCATATTAGTATCCAAAAACAATAAATTTTGATCAGTTTTTTTAGCTCTCAGTCGAGCAACCCATTTTGTAGGCTCAAAATATTGCACCTGGGAATCGTGCAAACCTGAGGTAACTAAAAGGTTTGGGTAATTTTGTTCCATCACTTGGTCGTAGGGGGAATAAGACAGCATGTAGTCATAGAATTCCTTTTCATTCGGGTTACCCCATTCTTCATACTCTGAGGTGGTTAGAGGAATAGAATCATCCAACATTGTAGTGATAACATCTACAAAAGGAACTTCTGCGATCACCCCATTGTACAATTCAGGAGCCAGATTGATGATCACCCCCATCAGCAGACCTCCTGCAGAACCCCCATTAGCATAAAGATGTTCGGTAGAGGTTAATTTTTCCTGTATTAAAAATTTCGAACAATCTATAAAATCGTAAAATGTATTTTTCTTCTTTAACAACTTTCCCTGATCATACCAATATCTGCCCATGTACTCTCCTCCTCTTATGTGAGCGATGGCAAAAACAAAACCTCTATCCAATAAACTCAAACGATTAGAAGAAAACGATGGGTCAATGGTGTGGCCATAGGAGCCATAAGCATATTGTAAAATAGGTGTAGACTCAATAAGTTGAGTATCCTTGTGGTAAACAATGGAAATGGGAATTTTTACACCATCTCGTGAATTGGCCCACAATCTTTTTGATACATAATGCTTGGGGTCAAAATCTCCTTGTACTTCTTGGGTTTTTAAAATGATATTTTCCTGATTGACCATATCAAATTCAATCACAGAGCTGGGAGTGGTCAAAGAATTGAATACGTAACGTAATCGGGTTGACTTAAAATCTGGGTTGAAGGAGATGTTTAACGCATAGGTTTCTTCCTCTATGGGGAGGTAATAATCTTCCGAATTGTCCCAGCTCATGATCCGCAATCTCGAAAGACCGCTTTCTCTTTCATTAACCACCCAATATTTATCGAACAGTTCGAAATCCTCGATCAAAATATCTTCACGATGAGCTAAAATAGGCTCCCAGAATTTGGAATTTTTATGACTAATATGAGTTCGCATGATCTGGAAATTTGTAGCTTTATTGAAGTTGGTATGAAAATAAAAGTGGTCTCCAAAATGCTCAACGCTATACTCCAAACCAGAAGTTCGAGGTTGAATGACCTCAAAAATTGCTTGAGGATGATCTGCTTCGATAAAACGATACTCACTGGTAGTGGTACTGTGAGATGATATAAATATGTATTTTCTAGATTTGGAAGAACTGACATAAACGGAATAAGTTTCGTCAACTTCCTCATATACTAACTCATCTTTTTGGTTGGGGATATCGATACGGTGTTTGTAAACAGCTTTAGAGCGAAGAGTTTGTTCATCTTTTTTGTTGTAAAAAAGCGACACGTTGTCTTCAGCCCAAACACTACTACCAGTGGTGTTTGTGATTCTGCTTGTTATTATATCACCACTTTCTAGGTCTTTGATCCTAATGGTATATTGCCTTCTTGAAACGGTATCAACCCCAAATGCAACCTTGGTATTGTCCGGACTCACAGAGATGCCCACCAAATGGAAATAATCCAAACCCCGAGCCATTTTATTACAATCAAATAATATTTCCTCATCTGCGTTCAACTTTTCTTTTTTTCGACTGTAAATAGGATAATCTCTTCCCTCTTCATAACGGGTAATGTACCAATATCCATTATAAAAATATGGGACTGAGCTATCGTCCTCTTTGATTCGCTCTCGCATTTCCTGATATAGTTCATTTTGAAGAGCCTTGGTGTGGGAAGTCATTTTTTGGTAGTAATCATTTTCCTTTAACAAATAATCCAATACCTCAGGATTTTCTCGTTCATTTAACCAGTTATAGGGATCAATTCGAATGTGGTCATGGATTTTATGTTGATAAGGTATAACATCTGCAACAGGGGGGCTTATGTTGGAATCGGGCATGTTTTTATGATTAGAATTACATCCTAAGACAAAAGTAGTTGAGTAGATCAATGGAAAAAAAATTATGAGGAAAAACTTTTCAAATTTCATAAGACATGGGCTTATTTACTTGGACTTAATTTTAAATAATGTTTTGTTTTAGGAATATAAAATTAATTTTGTGAATACTTATTTTTAAAATAAATGAAATGTTTTCCTCAGAGAAAGAAAAAGAACTAATTGATCGCCTGGATGCGTTAAGGGGGTATCTTTGACATTGATGCCAAAAAAATAGAAATAACAAATCTGGAAGAAAAAACCCTCGCACCAAATTTTTGGGTAGATGCGCAGAAAGCAGAGAAACTAATGCGTGAGATCAGAAGTCTGAAGAAATGGTTGGAGGATTTTGAAAACATTAAACAAAAACAAGAGGATCTTAGTGTTTTGTTGGAGTTTCAAAAAGCAGGAGAGATTAGTGATGCAGAAGTAGAAGATCATTTCCGTCAAACCATGATTTTGGTCGAAGACATTGAATTTAGGAATATGCTGTCCGATGAAGGAGACGAACTTAGCGCTGTCCTTCAAATTACTGCAGGAGCAGGAGGAACTGAAAGTTGCGATTGGGCGGAAATGCTTATGCGAATGTACCTTATGTGGGCCGAAAAAAACAACTTCAAAGTCAAGGAACTCAATAATCAAAATGGAGATGTGGCAGGCATTAAAACGGTAACCCTCGAAATAAATGGGGAATTTGCTTTTGGTTGGCTCAAAGGGGAAAATGGTGTTCACAGACTGGTTCGTATTTCTCCTTTTGACAGTAATGCCAAAAGACATACATCATTTGCATCTGTTTATGCTTATCCATTGGTTGACGACACAATAGAGATAGTGGTAAACCCTTCTGAAATTTCCTGGGAAACCATGCGAGCCAGCGGTGCAGGAGGACAAAATGTCAACAAGGTTGAAACCGCTGTTCGATTAAGGCATCATCACACTGGGATTATAATTGAAAATTCAGAAACCCGATCGCAATTAGAGAACAAAAATAAAGCGATGCAGTTGTTAAAATCTCAGCTTTATGAAATCGAATTACAGAAAAAATTATCAGCCAGAGACGAAATTGAAGCCTCCAAAAAGAAAATAGAATGGGGTTCTCAGATTAGAAACTATGTAATGCACCCTTACAAGCTGGTAAAAGATGTCAGGACCCAAGCAGAGACCAATGATATTGAAAGTGTGATGGATGGCGGTATTGATAGTTTCTTGAAAAGTTATCTGATGATGATGGGACAAAAACAAACTTAAACTATAAATATGAATATAGTTAAAAATTTCATTTTTGATTTGGGTGGTGTACTAATCGACTGGAATCCTGAATATGTCTATTTGGATGTCTTTGAAGGAGATCGCAAAAAAATGCAATGGTTTTTTGATGAGGTCTGCACCATGGACTGGAATGAAAATCAGGATGCAGGCTACCCCATTCATCAAGCTACGGAAGATCGGGTGAAAATATTTCCACAATATGAGGAATGGATCAGAATCTACTACGGACGTTGGGAGGAAATGTTGGGTGGAGCCATTGAGGAAACAGTCAGTATCTTAGATCAACTACTTCAGAACCCCCAATACAGAGTCGTTGCACTTACTAACTGGAGTGCAGAAACATTCCCTTTAGCACTAGAGCGTTATGAATTTCTCCACCGATTTGAAGGGATCGTAGTATCTGGTTCTGAAAAAATGCGTAAGCCCTTCCGGGAAATATATCAATTGACCTTAGATCGTTTTGAATTTAGGCCTGAACAAAGTTTGTTTATAGATGACAACCTGAGAAATGTAAACGCCGCTGCTGAGTTTGGAATACAAACCATTCACTTTGGGAAACCAAATGAATTGAAATCTAAGCTGATAGAAAAAGGGGTTGAGCTATATTAAAAAGGCATGTCATCTTCCTCTTCGGTTGGGAGGTCGAAAGCATTATCAGGCCCAGGTAATTGACCAATCTTAGAATCATCAGAATCGTTGTCATTCATTTTGGATTGGAATTCGTAGGCAGAATCATTGGATTGCAGGTCTTCAAACTTGCCCAAATGTCCTATAAATTTCATCCGAATATTGTCCAATCCTCCATTTCGGTGTTTGGCGACAATAAATTCAGCTTGACCAATAGATGAGGTATGCTCCTCATCATCCCATTCCTCAATACCGTAATATTCTGGTCGATAAATAAAGGAAACGATATCTGCGTCTTGTTCAATGGCACCGGATTCTCTAAGGTCAGAAAGTTGAGGTCGTTTGGTACCACCTCTTGTCTCTACCGCTCTGGATAGCTGAGAAAGAGCTATTACAGGAATATCTAATTCTTTTGCTAATGACTTTAGGTTTCTGGATATGGTTGAGATTTCCTGTTCACGATTTCCGGCCTTACTACTAGCACCTGCTGTCATCAACTGTAAGTAGTCAACGATAATGAGCTTAATATTATGTTGTGAGGCAAGTCTTCTTGCTTTAGCGCGAAGATCAAAAATCGACAAAGCAGGTGTATCATCTATAAACAGGGGTGCTTTTTCCAAATCCCCTACCTTTACGTTAAGTTGTTTCCACTCGTGACTGGCTAATTTTCCGGTTCTGAGTTTTTCTGAAGAAAGCCCAGTTTCGGCAGAGATCAGTCGGGTGATCAACTGTATGGAGGACATTTCGAGTGAGAAAAAAGCAACAGGGGTTTGTTGTGTAACAGCCATGTTTCTTGCCATAGAAAGGGTAAGTGCTGTTTTTCCCATACCAGGTCTAGCAGCGATAATGATCAAATCACTGGGCTGCCATCCGGAAGTAAGTAGATCCAGCTTTTCAAATCCAGTAGCCATTCCACTCAATCCGTCCTTATTAGCGATTTCCTCGATTTTTTTCTTGGCTAACATCACCAAATTTTGTGCCGTATCAGAGGATTTTTTAATATTTCCCTGGGAGACATCGTACAATTTAGACTCCGCTTCATCCAAAAGATCAAAAACATCTATAGACTCCTTGTAAGACGACTCGATGATCTCATTGGAAATTCGGATCAAACTTCTCTGAATGTATTTCTGTAAAATAATTCGGGCATGAAATTCTATGTGGGCGGAGGAGGATACCTTTTGTGATAGCTGAACCAAATAATAATCTCCTCCGATGCTTTCCAACTTTCCATTTTTTCTAAGATCAGCTGAGACGGTTAGTAAGTCAATGGGTTGTGCGTTTTTAAACAAATTGAAAATCGATTCAAATATATTTTGATGCGATGTTTTATAAAAAGCTTCAGGCTCGAGAAGGTCAATGACTTCATCAACTCCCTTTTTATCGATCAGCATCGCTCCCAAGACGGCCTCTTCAAGTTCAATCGCCTGAGGGGGTAATTTACCCTGTTGAAGACTGATCACCGTGCCTGAGGATTGTTTGTTGACTTGAATTGGTTTGCTTTTTTCCATGTGGGCTAATGTAATTGCTTTACACGATTTACAGCATAAATAAATGCAAGATTTATCTTACAGAGGTAAACAAATTGGTTGTTGATAAAAAGCAAAACTTGTTAATAAGACACAGAAGTATAGAAGACCTAGCTGATGAAGGTTCCCATTCTCGAAAATTTTTCTCTTCTGGCTTTAATCAGTTGATCACTATCGATTTTATCCAGCATTCTAAATGCATCGACAATTTGTTTTCTTATGGTTTGAAAAACCTTATCTCGATTATAGTGTGCACCCCCAAGAGGTTCTTTGATGATTTTATCAATCAACTTTGAGTTTAACATGTCTTCTGCAGTGAGCTTTAAGGCCTTTGCTGCAGTCTCTTTGTGTTCCCAACTCCTCCATAGTATTGAAGAGCAAGATTCGGGAGAAATAACAGAGTACCAGGTGTTTTCTAACATATAAACAAGATCTCCTACACCTATACCTAAAGCCCCTCCTGATGCCCCCTCACCTATTATGGTGACAATGATGGGGGTTTTGATGGAAAGCATTTGAAAAATATTATTGGCAATTGCTTGACCTTGGCCTCTCTCCTCGGCTCCCAAACCAGGGTAAGCACCTGGAGTATCAATAAAGGAAATGATAGGGATTCCAAATTTTTCGGCAGTCTTCATCAATCGGAGTGCCTTGCGGTAACCTTCAGGTTTTGACATTCCAAAATTTCGGTATTGTCTTGTTTTGGTATTATACCCCTTTTGGGTACCAATAAACATAAAGGTCTGGTTTTCTATCTTTCCAAGTCCTCCTACCATGGCCTTATCATCTGCAAAACTTCTGTCCCCATGCAACTCAAGAAAACTATCACCACAAAGAGCATTGATGTAGTCCAAAGCATATGGTCGGGATGGATGACGAGACAACTGCACCCTTTGCCAAGGGGAGAGATCTCCATAAATTCTTTTCTTAGTATCCTCTAATTTATCTTGCAATAGTTTACAAGTTTCTGTAACATCAACACTGCTCTCATCGCCAATAGCCTGACATTTGGCAATTTGTTCTTGGAGTTCTTTAACAGGAAGTTCAAAATCTAAATATTCCATTTTATAAAATATCAACTACAAAATTAAAAATATAAGTGGATCAGTTCTAAAAATTCAGGTTTTAGTTAATCTTTTACCTTTTGGCTCTTTGCAATAGAAAAATGGCCAAACTTCCAAAAATAAATATCGGTAACCAAGCCCCTAAAAAAGGGGAAAAATTAGACTTATTGACCAATACCGAAAAGATTTTATCAAAAAAGATAAATAGGAACCCTAAAGCGATGCCAAAAGCTAAGTTTACCCCCATCCCTCCTCTTCTTTTGAAGGAAGATACTGAGACGCCTATCAGTGTTAAAACAAAAGCTGAAAAAGGTAAACTCCATCTCTTATGTCTAACCAATAAGTGACTATTAATCATAACGGAACCACCTTCTCGTTCTTTTTTTATGAATTCGTTAAGTGGAAAAAAAGTGAGGGTTTCGGCCTTGTAGTTTAAGGGAGCCAAGTCATCAATCTTAAAATCAAATAAAGTATCCAATCGACTTTTTCTCTGACAAATCTCTAAATCATCCGAAAAGGATCTTTTAAGATAAGCGGAAAGCCTGAAAACACTATCCCTATCTACCCAGCGAATACTGTTTGCTTGAATCTTAAAAGTCATTATATTTTCCTCAAAATGCTCCAGTGTAAAATTATTGGCACTTTTACGAATGGGGTCATAACTACTGACAAAAATATATTCTTTCGGATTGATTTGTTTGAACAGGTTTTTGGTTTGGCGTTCATTTTTTTTGGCGATGTATTTATAAATAAATGTATTGTAGCTTGAGTTAGATTTTGGTATTATAAACATTCCTGCAAAAAAAGCAAACAGCGCTATGAATCCTGCAGAAATCAAATAGGGCCTTAAAAATCGATTAAATGAAATGCCAGAACTTAACAAAGCAATAATTTCTGTATTGTTTGCCAGTTTTGAGGTAAACCATATTACTGCTAAAAAAAGGAATATGGGAAACAATAAGTTTCCAAAATACCAGGTAAAATCCAAATAATAATTCAAAATTGCCTGAGAAGGCACTTCATTTTCCTTGAACTTATCAATCTTTTCGGCCATATCAACCATAATCCCTATAGGAATAAAAAGGGTAATCATCACCACAAAAGAGGAGAGATATTTTTTGACAATGTACCAGTCAATGATATTCATCTTACAATCGATTGTCCATTTGACGACACATTTGATTTTTCCATTGACTAAAATTGCCTGCTAAGATATGCTTTCTCGCTTCCCTCACTAACCACATGAAGAAACTGAGGTTATGAAGGGTAGCTATCTGTTTGCCCAATATTTCGTTTACGGTAAACAAATGTCGCAAGTATGCCTTGGTATAATCCATATCTACATAACAATAGTTTTCAGTATCTATGGGTGAAAAATCATTTTCCCATTTTTTGTTTTTGATATTCAGGGTCCCTTGTGCAGTAAACAACATCCCATTTCTGGCATTTCTGGTCGGCATCACACAATCAAACATATCAATACCAAGAGCTATATTTTCTAATATGTTAATCGGTGTTCCCACCCCCATTAAATAACGAGGTTTGTCCTCAGGTAAACGTTCGCAAACCACTTGGGTAATAGCATACATTTCTGCCGCTGGCTCTCCAACAGACAAGCCTCCAATTGCATTACCCGGTGAATCCTTTGCAGCAATGTAGTCTGCGGATTGTTGTCTTAAATCTTTGTAAACACTTCCTTGAACGATCGGAAACAAAGATTGACGATAACCATATTCAAATGGTGTTTTTTTGTGAAATTCAAGGCATCTATCCAACCATCTGTGGGTCATATGCATTGAATCCTTCGCATAATTATAGGAACAGGGATAAGGAGTACACTCATCAAACGCCATAATAATGTCCCCTCCAATTTTCCGTTGGATATCTATCGCATCTTCAGGGGAAAAAAAATGAATGGATCCATCTATATGGGATTTGAAAGTAACCCCTTCTTCTTTTATTTTTCTATTGCCAGATAGAGAATACACCTGATAGCCACCTGAATCTGTAAGGATAGGTGATGACCAATTCATGAAACGATGGAGCCCTCCCGCTTGGCAAAGTATCTCTGTACCAGGTCTGAGATATAGGTGATAGGTGTTCCCCAAGATAATATCTGGCCGGATGTCCTCCTTCAATTCTCTTTGATGAACTCCCTTTACGGTTGCAGAAGTTCCTACGGGCATAAAAATGGGAGTTTCTATATTTCCATGGTCGGTAGATAAACTCCCAACTCTTGCCGATGAGGATAGATCTTTCTGAATTAAATTGAATTTCATGTCTAACAGATGATGCAAATATAAGATTCTGGCAAATGATTCTACTTTATATATAATCTAAAACCATTAAAAAAACTTTTTTAATCAAAATGATTATCACTACTTTGTATCTAAAGGTTGAAAGCTTACTTTTGCCCTGAAAATTTATCACAATGCCAGACTATAATTTTTTGAACAATCTTGTTTTTCAAGTAAGAAGAGATATTTTGCGTATGGTTCACAATGTGAATTCAGGACATCCAGGAGGTTCCCTTGGATGTACAGAGTTTTTTATTGCGCTCTATTACGAAGCCATGGATCTCAAAGATGATTTTGACATAGATGGTGTCGATGAAGATCTTTTTTTTCTCTCCAATGGACACATTTCACCTGTATATTACAGTGTTTTGGCACGTAAAGGTTATTTCCCTATCGAAGAACTTCAAACCTTCCGGTTGATAAATTCGAGATTGCAAGGGCACCCTACCACTCATGAGGGACTTCCCGGAGTGAGAATTGCCTCCGGTTCGCTTGGTCAAGGCCTGTCTGTATCCATAGGAGCTGCACTTTCAAAAAAATTAAACAATGACGCCAAAATCGTTTTTACCCTAATGGGAGACGGAGAATTACAAGAAGGTCAAAATTGGGAGGCTATAATGTATGCAGCGGGAAACAAAGTGGACAATTTGATCGCAACAGTAGATCACAACGGAAAACAGATCGATGGGGAAACTGAGGATGTTTTACCCATGGGAAACATTGCTGAAAAATTCAAAGCTTTTGGCTGGGAGGTTATTCTGCTTGAAAAAGGCAATGAACTGAAATCGATCATTGACACACTAAACAAAGCACGAACCAAAACAGGGCAGGGCAAACCTGTTGTAATTATCATGCACACTGAAATGGGAAATGGTGTAGATTACATGATGAACACCCATGCTTGGCATGGAAAAGCACCCAATGACGAACAGTTGAAAGTGGCATTATCACAAAACCCTGAAACATTGGGAGATTACTAATTACAGGATAGGATTTAATTTTATGAAAAAATTTATAGATCAAGGTAAAGTGGATACGCGCTCTGGTTTTGGAGCTGGTTTAGTAGAATTGGGAAGAACCAATCCAAAGGTAGTAGCCTTGTGTGCAGACTTGATAGGATCACTCAAAATGCAAGATTTTATCGATGAAAACCCAGAGCGGTTTTTCCAGATAGGTATTGCAGAGGCCAATATGATGGGTATTGCTGCGGGTTTGACCATAGGAGGTAAAATTCCTTTTACCGGTACTTTTGCCAACTTTTCTACCGGAAGGGTTTACGATCAAATTCGTCAATCCATAGCATATTCGGGTAAAAATGTTAAAATATGTGCATCTCATGCTGGAATTACACTTGGGGAAGACGGTGCTACCCATCAAATTTTGGAAGATCTTGGACTGATGAAAATGTTGCCTGGAATGACTGTGATCAATCCTTGTGACTTCAATCAAACTAAAGCTGCGACAATTGCAATAGCAGATCATCATGGCCCTGTTTACCTTCGCTTTGGCCGTCCAAAAGTACCCAATTTCATTTCAAACGATATTCCTTTCGAAATCGGTAAGGGTATCATTCTAAACCATGGCAACGACTTAACCATTGCTGCAACCGGTCACTTAGTATGGGAGGCGCTTCAGGCGGCTAAGACCCTGGAAGCAGAGGGCATCTCTGCCGAAGTAATTAACATTCATACCATCAAACCGCTCGATATTCAACTACTGATCTCATCCGTTCAAAAAACAGGCTGTATAGTTTCTGCAGAGGAACACAACTTTATGGGCGGTTTAGGAGAAAGTATTTCGGCGGCGCTGGCTTCAAATCATCCTACTCCTCAGGAATTTGTTGCTACTAAAGATACTTTTGGTGAATCAGGAACCCCGGCGGAATTAATGGAGAAATACGGTCTAGACAAAAATGCAATCATCATGGCTTGCAAGAAGGTTTTGAAAAGAAAATAATTATTTAAATTTCCTCATGAAATTCTATTCCATACTCATACTCTTGCTCCTCAACACTGAACTTACATTTTCTCAGTTTGATTATGGCTTAAAAATAGGTCTTAATTTTGATTCTGCTGGAAAAATAAAACTCGCTTCCGATCAACTTGAAAAACAAGGAGCCTTAAACAGTAAAACAGGTCATCATTTCGGTATTTATACAGAGGTCGATTTTTTGATATTTTATATTAGACCTGAATTACAGTTCACCAAAGTCATCAGTCAATTTGAAGATAATTTGATCGATACGGCCAGAATAGAACTCCCAGTATCTTTAGGGGTAACACTAATGGGGCCATTAAGCTTTTTTTTAGGACCCATAGCATATTACAACTTTTCTCATAAGAGCAATGAATTGAAGCTTGAGGAAATACAAAAAAAAACATCTTTGGGTTTAAACATCGGTACTCGTGTGAGATTAGGAGCCCTTGGAGTAGACTTAAGGTACGAAAGAGCTTTTTCTGCCATAGAGACCAAAATTTTGTCTGAGGCTGAAATTCCAGTTGTTGGTCAATTAAACACACAACCTAACCAATTCACATTGGGGGTTTCTTTTAAACTGAATTAAGAATTATCTTGATCTAAGTAATCCGGAATTCCGTCTTTATCTTGATCATCAGGAACACCATCGTTGTTTCGATCATACTCCTCTTTAGTGCTAGTTCCGTCACCATCGTCATCGCTATCCAAGTAATTTGCAACCCTATCCTTATCCGTATCATCATTGAAAGGATTGCCATCACCGTCAGGATCTTCATCGATAGATAAAATACCATCGTTGTCGTGATCAGCAGGATTCATCTTGTGCAAAGCAACAGAAAATACTAAGGGGGAATATTTAGGAATTGTCAAAAGAGTTTTTGAGTAATATCCCAAAGCAGAAGGAATAAAAAATACTCCTTGTCCGTACTGGTCAAATTCATAGGTACCATCAATATTGAGTGTATGGTTTCCAGCCCTCAACTCCGGTAAGAATTCTCTAAAACCACGGATAACTTCAGTTAAATCAAACCAAACAGGCAATTGCTTGCGATCAAAAATATTTCCATTCAACAATGTTCCTTTATAAGTTACAAAAGTAGAATCTAACCGGCTTGGGTTTTTACCTACTCCTTCTCTAAGCACTAAATAGTACATTTTGTTAGGTATTACATTGTCATTATTATCGGTCAATTCAATGGTTTTGGTCTGTACTTGATCCCAAAGTGGGGTTTTGTCAATATTATGATCGTCTATTGTATCGATACTTATTTCTATTTTGTAGTTATTGGGGTCTTCTTTAAATTCTTCATAATTATAAAAATGAGATTGAAGATAGTTAACAAGGGCTTCGTCATCTTTTAGAGCTTGCTCTTGAAGTTCTCTAACAGGCTCAGGACCATCTTCTTTCTTACAACTAAAAATAAGAATTACTGAAAGTAGAATACAAAAGTAATAACTCAAATACTTCATTGAAAAAAGTTGGTCGCAAGATACGATTTTACTTTATTTTTATAATCTAATTGTCGTAAGTTTAATTATGCGAATTGATCAATACCTATGGTGTTTACGCTACTATAAATCAAGAAATCAAGCCAGTTTGGGATGTAAACAAGGCCATGTAAGGATAGGTAACCAATTGGTGAAAGCTTCGAGAGAGGTATTTATTGGAGACAAAATCAAAGTTAGAAAGAACCAAATTTGGAATGAATTAATAGTTGTTGACATTCCCAAAAGTAGACTCGGTGCCAAGCTAGTTGATATCTATCGACATAATGTTACACCAGACAATGCCTTTGATAACCTTAATTTTCAAAACCTATCCAAGAGTCCCTCGAGGGAAAAAGGAGCGGGAAGACCTACAAAAAAAGATCGAAGGGAAATGGATGACTATTTTGAAGATTGATAATTCTATCATAGATATCCATCGATAATCAAAAGGATTTTTAAATTCTGCATCGAGCGGCAAAACTTTACTTTACAATAAATTAATTTAAAATCTATTATATTTCAAAAAAATATTGCTAACATCGAACTATGCAAGAAAAGAAAAACAAAATAATGAATGCGAATGACATCCATAAAACAGTTAAAAGAATTGCCTATCAAATTTATGAAACGAATTTCGAAGAATCACAATTGGTTTTGGCAGGTATAAAAAAAAATGGGGTGATTCTAGCCAGAAGGATTTGTGATGAATTAGAAAAGATTAGTGATATTAAATTAATCTTTATTGAAATATCGGTAGACAAAAAAAATCCCATCAATCCCATAGTCCTAAGTAAAAAATTAGAGTTTTGTGAAAATAATCCGGTTGTTGTGGTTGATGATGTTCTCAATACGGGCAGCACATTGATCTATGCCGTAACTCATTTTTTAAGTATTAATCTAAAAAAACTACAAACAGCTGTGTTGGTAAATAGAAATCATAAAAACTTCCCTATAAAGGGAGATTTTAAAGGAATCTCACTCTCTACATCTATCAAAGAACATATTAATGTAGCTTTTGGAGAGAATGAAGGTGTTTATTTAAGTTAATAAACTATTGATTTGAATGACCAAATCGTCAATAGTTTGATTATCTGTAGAAATATGGTGTTTGGCCTTAAGATAAAAAGGAACCCTTTCAAAAAGGTGTTTAGCTATAAATTTATCTAATTCCTCAATTGAATTAATGTGGGCTATCATGGGGCGATGTTCCTTTTGTTGAAATAACCTAGAGGCCAAAGTCTTTGTAGATGTTTTCAAATACAGCGATAGAAGATCTTTTTTTTGAACAATATAGTCGATATTGTCAAAATAACAAGGTGTCCCCCCACCAAGAGAAATAATAGTTGGAAAATTTTTTGTGAGTAATTTTTCCAAATAGAATCTTTCTTTTTTTCGAAAATACAATTCACCCCTTTGTTCAAACATCATGGAAATTGAAATTTTTTCATGAGATTCAATATGGTCATCTAGATCAATAAATGACATGGATTTTAGTTGTGCTAACCGCTTTCCCAAAGCAGATTTGCCAGATCCCATATAACCCATTATAACTAAAGATTTCACCATATATTGAAGTAATTTGATAGCAGTAAAATTATAACAATTGAACTTGATAAGTAAATAATTGATCTTATATTTGCAGGCTCAAAAGACTTGGTAGCTCAGCTGGTAGAGCATCTCCCTTTTAAGGAGAGGGTCCTGGGTTCGAG